>CALJNR010000106.1 GCA_937981575.1 uncultured Clostridia bacterium
TGTCGCTACAATTCCACATGATGAATTGTTTGATAAACTTAAGAGCAAATATCATGTCGAATAACTACTCAATCTTCTATACACCAACATTTGAGTCTGATATCGACAATATCATTAATTATATTGCCGAAGATAATCCTATTGCAGCTTATAATTTAATTGAGAAATTTCAAAGTTCTATAAGTATTCTTTTAGATTTCCCATTCAAAGGGACTATACCTAAGTATGCTCAACTTCGATTGAAAGGCATTAGAATACTTATCATTGACAATTACATTATATTCTACCGACCAGACGAGAACTCAAAAACAGTAAGCGTGCTGCGAGTTCTGTCTTCTTATCAAAACTATAAAGATTTGCTATAGACACAAGTATTATCTGTCAGCTAACGTTCCGCATTCAAGACGTTTCTGAGCCTAGCCAGACTTGGTTTGGTGAAGAAATGTGCTTTGGATATTTTGTTAGCTGATGAATCATGTTTACCACTTTTCTGATTCGATATTTCCCCCTTCAGTCCTATCAGTTCACCCAAAATGTCTCACCAATTGCCTTGCAATGTTGTGAGTTGTATATTTATGGATTAATCGTATATTATATTTTTTCCTTCATCACTTAATTTTTTTAAAGATGAAAGCATATGATTTATTTCTTCATCAGAATGTCGTTCCCATAAACCTAATTCAGCTATTATTTTCAAAGGAGATTTAGACCTATAAGAACGTGTTGGATTTCCAGGAAATCTTTTATCAGTTAGGTTCGGGTCATTTTCAAATTCACCTAATGGTTCTACAATATAAATTCTTTCTTTTAAGTTAGATGTCGCTAATTCAGCACCCCATTTAGCGGCATTTAAAGTTGCAGTAAAATATATATAGTTAGATTTTTTATCTTGGTAATTTGACAAGTGTTGTGGTTCTAGTAAATCTCCAATTTTTAGCTCTGCTTTAGTACCATGAAAAAAAGGACCATTATCTAAAACATCTTTTTTGTCATTCATGCTGACACACCTCTTTCATATTTTAAAATTTGTGTATAATCTTATAGTATCCAAATTGCAAAAAAATAATGAACAATATTCTACCATGATGACTTACTCCTATTAATCTTTCACCGGAGCTATCTCTATATAAAACATGACTTTTCAGCTAACGTCTCCGTACTCAAGACGTTTCTCAGCCTTAGATAGCTCTTATCTTAGGATGAGGAATGTGCTTTGGCTATCTTTTCAAGCCAAAGCGAACTTGAGTGCATTGTTAGGCGATGATTTAATGTTTTACTAATGTTTAACAGTTATTAAGATGATTACATAGAAATGCACACCTTTCAGCACAGAGCCAAAGGGTATGCTTTTGTATGTGCCATATTTGTTTTCTTGCGTTTCCTGATAGTAAATAAGCTGCACAGGCGAATGTTTATTATCCGCTATTACAACAACCCGAAATTTTGCATCTGTTGTTCCAGCTCTTTTGCTAGAGCCACCATAAATGGATAATCTATCTCTACATTGGTATCATATATATGTATTATATGTTCAAACAGCTCATAAAAACTTAATTTCAACGAAAAGTTTTCACTTAAAGGAAACTTGGAAGCATAAATATCCAGCAATTTATAATCCTTACCGTTAGCATGATTAAGTTGATACAAGTCCATTTCAGAATCCGCAAAGCAGCAGTTAAGTGGGTCGATTACAGCACTTACATGCGTCAAGTTTTCATCAAGCAGTATATTCCATGGGTTGTAGTCGCCATGGATTAAACGCGCTTCCTTAATAGGTAAATAAAATATCCTATCATAATGTTCGTGAGCTTTTCGTATCATAGAAAAAATAACATCGTCGATTTTTCCACTGTCATAGAGCCACTCACCCTTTGATAATGCATCATCAGCTTTTATTTTGTAGTATTTTTTCCAGTCTGGCTCAAAAGAGTTTGCCCCAATTTCGCCAAATCCATCAGGGTTAATCACATTGTGGTAGGAAAGCAGGTTGTCTACTATCTGTTCAGCAATTGCAACTCGGTTTTTTTCTTCTATTTCAAAAAGATTATAGTTGCCGGCATTAAACCCTGGAATATATTCCATAATGATAACATCGTATGGTATATCAGGGGTTGCCTTGTGAACAAAAAACACATCCGGCATTTTTAAGGTTGCATGAGTTGCCAATTTCTCTAGTTGACAAGCCTCTTTTTCAGCATGGCTTGGAAAAAGATGTATCTTAATAATTACTTTAGTCGGTTCGGCGGTCATTTCCGCCAAAAAAACACGGCCGTACCAACCGCCGCCCATTGACGTGATTTTTTGCGAATTTGTCCCATAATATCTGTTTACAATTGCTTCTGCTATTTGTTGCATAAGTTCCTCCAATATATTCGTTAAAATAACGTATTATATAAATACACACCATAATCGCAGTATATCATACTATCGTATGATTACGAAGATTATGTCTTTTTTCAATTTCACACCTTTGCATTTATTGTGTGCATAGAAAAGAGATGACGAAATGAAGCCTAAAAAATTAGGTCCCCTGTTCTGAAAATCCCAAAGACAAAACCATAAAAATACGCATGAACAGCCGAGAAGTCAAGACACTTGATACTTCTTATAATTGATTATGATTGAAACAATACTATTAATGATAATAAAAACTCCTAGGAAAATAAGCATCTATTTCTTCTCCTTTTGTGTATTAGTTACCTAAATTGTCGCCTAACGTCCCCACACTCAAGACGTTTCTCAGCCTTAGATAGCTCTTATCTTAGGCTGTGGAATGTGCTTTGGCTTCAGTTGCTAAAAAGGTACTGCCCCAAGCAGCCAAAGCGAACTTGAGTGCATTGTTAGGCGGGGTAACATCTAAGTGTCCCTGCAATCTTTAATACTATAAATAATCTCCACATCAGGTTTCTCTGTACAAAAATAATGTACCCAGATATAAACATGTTGAAATAATGCTACACTTAATGCTGCTTGAGAACCTAACAATAATGCAATAGCCGCTAATATAAGAAATGCAAAAGAATACATAGAATTACTATTCCACTTAAAAATTCCTTTCTTTACTAAAGGCATTTTCCTATAAGAAATCCGAAAATGATCAGCCCCTAATGCTCTAATCAATCCAAAATATTTAATAACTGACCAAAGAGTATAAATAGCTGGGATTATCAAAAAGAAAGCAAGAGTGATTGCTAATTTATCTGGAAGAACAAGAGTACTTGAATTTACATAAGCCAAGCCTACAAGACTAATAACACGAGCTAACAGAAAAGGTAAAAAAAACAAAGCCCAAACAAATAAATCGAAGTCACCAAATATTTTAGATAGAGTAGCCCAACCTAACTGCAAACGAAAAACAATCCACACTACTACCTGGTGAATAATGGGCACCCCTACTGCTAACCAAAACCATGTAATATCCTTAATGCCCAACCAAGAATGATCGCCCATAACTGGAGCTGCAAAAGACCATGTGATAGGAACTAATACTAACAATGTAAGCAAGTGCACAAATTGCCGATGTAGAAAATATTTTAATGAACGTGCTTCCTTATACCATAATTGTTTTTCATTTAATTCCATAGTAGAGCCCTCCCAATGCTTAAATTTGCTATTTCGCCTAACGTCCTCGCACTCAAGACGTTCCTCAGCCTTAGATAGCTCTTATCTTAGGCTTAAGAATGTGCTTTGGCTTCAACTTCTAAAAGGAGTATCTCTAACCAGCCAAAGCGAACTTGAGTGCATTGTTATACGTAGTAATTCACGGAATCAGATGCTAAAAGAAAATGTTTAATCTCTTTTAACATGTACCCAACAAAATTATCAATTCTATCATTGTTCCAACAATTGAGTTCTTTGTCTATACTATAATTTTGCAAAGCTAATTCAACCACTTCTTTATATTTATCTGGAATACTTTTCAGCGCCCACATACCACCTTGCTTTTTGGAACTTATAACTTCTTCTTTCAAATAATACAGTACTCGACATAAATTAAGTATGTAATATGTAGGGTTTTCGGATATTTCTTCCTTCGCTCCTTCAATATCGCAAATAATCGATTCAACATAATATTTCTTTGGTATTAGTCCAAATACTTGATTAATATTCTCTCCATATAGACATTTTCCAAATTCTCTTGTAATCATCATATGTGCAGCTAAATCTGTATCTTCAAAGCCACCACATATATACTGACTATCTTTTAAATACTTTTCTTTGTGAAAATTAGAATAATGCAACAGAAATGGTGTTGGATATCGAAAATTCTTAGCTTCTTTTTCAAGTATTATACTCATCTCAAATCCCTTTTGTGTGCTATCTCCATCATACTTTAAAAGAATATCAATTAATTCTCTCATCTTAACAAAACTAATTTTTTCTTTTACTACTACTAAAAAGTCGATATCACTTTTTTTCGGATTAAAACAATTCATTACTAGTGAACCATGTAAATATATTCCTACTAAATTGTCATTCAATATTCTTTTATATCCTAAAACTATATTATTTAGTAATTCTTCTACTGGTAACATGATTTTCTCCTCTTTATATCTACACTATATTGCATAGTAAATTATTGCGTATAACGTCCTCGCACGCAAGACGCTCATCAGCCTTAGATAGCTCTTATCTTAGGCTGAGGAATGTGCTTTGGCTACAACTTCTAAAAAGGGGTGACCCTAAGTAGCCAAAGCGAACTTGAGTGCATTGTTATACGTAGTTTTAGCTCCTATGCTGGTGGCCTCTTAATTTAGCAATAGTTGCTTTTCTCTTGTAATAAAACAAGAATACGATATTAATTGATATATCAACTAAGGTTAATGAATATATTTCAATTATCTTATCTACACCGGTAAAATTGAAAGAATATATCCCCCAGCAATTAGACTTATGAAATTTGCGATAAAAGCATAAATGAAACTACGCATTTTTCCATGTTCCTTAATGAGAATAGGGAACGCAATCATTTCAGTCAAAAACACAAAAAACTCTCCAATGATTAAACCTAAAATTAAATAGTTTAACAGTCGTATTGGCCCTGCACTATTTAACCAAATATTCAAGATCCCCTGCGTAACAAGATTGATATAAAGAAATATAATCCAACTTCTCTTTTTTCTAAAACCACAAAACCAAAAAATGATACCTTCAAGTAAAAGCGTAAGTAGTAATCGAGTAAATATTAAGAGCGCACTACGAAGCGGGTATGTACCAGGCGTAAGTTTTCGGTCAGATATGTTCAAAGTAAATACGTTGTCATATCGCTGCAAGGGTGTATCAATTATGCATTCAAAGCACTCCCCGTTTGTAGTAACTTTGAATGTATATTTACCATTAACTTGGATAAGTTCTGGATAAAAACCGTAATATCCTTCCCACGCAACCCGTTGCACTACTGCTTCTTCCTGATTTTCATTAAACATTGCTACAATCGAAAGATCTGCTGGTGGATTGTTTACTAGTATAACTAATGATGGTAACCGTGCAGAATTTGCCAAGACTGCAGTAGATTGCATTAATATCATTATTGTACATAATAACATAACTAATAATAGACTTTTGCTATTCTTTCTCACACTGGGTCCTCCTACTAATTTTATAGCATTAATGAGTTTTTCACTCTCCAATATATTGCTTTTCCTTTTCTCATTTCCTCACCACTCTAAGGCAGTCTTTATATCTATTCCTACACCTTTCATGATTCTCGCATATTATTCAAAGACCTCCATAATCAACCTTCCTCCAAGCTCATTATCTTCTGATTCTCTATCAAAATATAATTAGCCATTAACTACACTTTTTGCCTTATTCTATAATGCCCCTCCCAAATATATTCTAAAAAGCATATATTATCATAACGTTAACCTAGAATTACGTATAACGTCCCCGCACTCAAGACGTTCCTCAGCCTTAGATAGCTCCTATCTTAGGCTGAGGAATGTGCTTTGCTTCTTCCAAGGCATGACCCAAAACAGGCAAAGCGAACTTGAGTGCATTGTTATATGATGTTGCGCGCGGAAATCACCTATCTCTATAAATTTAAGTTACATTAACTTAATATAACGTTCAAAGGCTATCTTTTTCCCTGTTTCTGTTCTAAAGTTTTCTTCAATACATTTCTTGATTTTTTCGCCTTCTGTCTTTATATCCATAGTAGATAAATTCTCTAACAAATCTGCCTCCCATTGAATTTGAAAATCAAGACCATCAATTTTAGATGGAGTATGATGATTTCCAATAATAAAACAAATCCTATCTATATCGCATACATCTCTGTCATACTTTTCTAATATTTTTTTTGCTATTTTAGGACCTTCAATTTCTTGATAAATACCATCAATTGACCCATGTTTACGTAAGGCTTCTGGAGCCCCTGCATCATGTAGTATTACTACTAAAGATATTTTTTCTTTTTCTTCATCACAAACTCCTTCACCTTCCATTATTATCTCAGCATTTTCAAGTACTTTTAGAGTGTGCTCTATTCCATATGGAATTTCCTTAAAAATCTCCTTCATTTCTTCAATTATTTTATCTTTCATCATAAAACTCCTCATAAATTGTTATTGTATTTTATATCTATAGCCTAGCGCGCAATGTCATACAACGTCCTCGCACTCAAGACGTTCATCAGCCTTAGATAGCTCTTATCTTAGGCTGATGAATGTGCTTTGGCTTCAGCTGCTAAAAAAGTATGACCCTAAGCAGCCAAAGCGAACTTGAGTGCATTGTTAGCTGATGTTATCCGAACCCTAGCAATAACTGAATTCAAATTTATTCTATAGTTAATATCATATTGCTATTATTAACACTAAATCCAGCTTTTTCATACATATGTCGCCCATCTTCAGAAGCTAATAACTGTATCTGCTTTACTCCTTGAGCCTTTAACCATTGTAAAACTCTATTAAATAAAATAGTGCTGTATCCTCTTCGTCGATATTCACTTCTTGTATACATATCACCAATGAAACCATACTTCTTTATCTTATAGAAGCAATATGGTATGTCATCTTTCAAAAAGCCTCCCGCTACAGCAACTATAATATGATCAATTTCAATTAAATAATGAACAGCAAGTCTTTTGCTATATAATTCCATATACCTATTATAGATACTCTCATCACAGTCATCTGACAACAAATTTTCTAGTCCCGCATCTTGAAACATCCTAATTTTTAATTGTACAATCGTTTTTAAATCATTCAACTGTGCTTCTCGAATAATCATAAAAAAACTTCCTCAATCCTTCTTAGTATCATCATAATTTCATTGTTGAAATAGCCTTTCAATATCCCAGGATAATGTCAGTTAACGTCTCCGTATCTCCGACGCCTCTGAATTGTACCCACAGCGCCCTTCTTCGTAGCGGTGCTTGCACCCAGTGAAGAGGTGTGCGCAGCGAACGGAGATACATTGTTAGCTGGTGTTATTTAACGGAAATATCCATAATAATACACTATCTACATTTACCACTTAATATGTAGTTTCCCTTTTGCATCTTTTCCACTAATCACAATCTTGATTTCATTATCTTTACTTATTATAGTTCTCATACTACCGAATTCATCCATATTTACTGCGCCGTCATGTTCACTCTCTAATTTTAACTTTTCCGATTTATATTCTTCTGCTGACAATAAAATCTCATCTAGAACATTGTCTTCCGAATCCCTAAACTGTAATGCAATAAACCCTTCTGTTATTAAATAGGTATAGTTGAAATCATATTTTTTACCTGGTTTTGTATGAAAAGTACGTATATCATCTCCATTTAGCAATGCAAAAGTCATATTTATACTCCCATGCTCTGTTTCCTCAAATAAATCTTTATGTTGTGCCATACTCTCATAATTAATCTCTTTATTTGAACATCCAACTAAACTGATAGATACTAACACCAAAACTATAATAAAGTATAATTTCACACTCAATATTGTTACCTTCCCTTTGCTTTAAACTTATCTGCGATATAAAAACATAGTTGAATAATATCAGCTAACGTC
>CALJNR010000107.1 GCA_937981575.1 uncultured Clostridia bacterium
GACTTTACATTTGTATGCCCAACTGAGCTCGAAGATTTACAAAATTATTACGAAACTTTAAAAGGTCTTGGTGCGGAAGTATATTCCGTTTCAACAGATACACACTTTACTCATAAGGCATGGCACGACAGTTCAGAAACAATCGGCAAAATTACTTATATTATGGTAGGTGATCCTTCTCAAACACTTTCCCGCAACTTTGATGTGCTCATCGAATCCGCAGGACTTGCTGACCGTGGTACTTTCATTATTGATCCAGATGGCATTATCCAAGCTGTTGAAATAAATGCCGGTGGTATCGGCCGTGATGCAAGTACACTTGTTAATAAAATTAAAGCCGCACAGTATGTACGCAGTCATCCAGGTGAAGTTTGCCCTGCAAAATGGCAAGAAGGTAGTGCAACACTCAAACCTCATCTTGATCTTGTAGGCAAGATTTAAGGAGCGTGATCTATGATACTAGACGCAGATATAAAGGCTCAATTAAATCAATACCTTGAGCTCATGGAAGGCAATGTACGCCTTAAGGTAAGTGTCAACTCGGACAGTGTCTCCCAGGATATGATGGCTCTCGTCAAGGAACTAACTGAAATGTCTTCTAAAATCACTTTAGAAGAAGCACAGCTTCCTAGAACCCCAAGCTTTAGTATAAACCGCATAGGAGAAGATACAGGCGTTACCTTTGCAGGTATCCCCCTCGGACACGAATTCACTTCATTGGTACTCGCTCTTTTGCAGGTAAGCGGAAGAGCTCCCAAAGTTGAACAGTCTATTATTGATCAGATAAAGAGTATTAAGGGAACCTATCATTTTGAATCTTACATCAGCCTCAGCTGTCATAATTGTCCCGACGTTGTGCAAGCACTTAACCTCATGAGCTTGCTTAATCCCGGCATCACTCATACAATGATTGACGGAGGCATTTTCAAAGAAGAAGTAGAAAGCAAAAACATAATGGCTGTTCCAGCTGTATACCTAAACGGGGAGTTTTTCCTAAGCGGCCGCAGCTCACTTGAGGAGATTCTGACTAAACTCGGCAATGTGCCCGATGCTTCAACATTTGCGGGCAAAGATCCCTATGATGTACTCGTTGTAGGCGGCGGCCCTGCCGGTGCCAGTGCCGCAATCTATGCCGCACGCAAAGGCATCCGAACAGGCCTTGTGGCTGACCGTTTCGGCGGGCAGGTTGCGGATACTTTAGGCATCGAGAACTTTATCAGCGTTAATTATACAGAAGGGCCGAAACTTGCAGCAAGCCTTGATGGGCATGTTAAAGCCTATGATGTTGATGTAATGAATCTTCAGCGTGTTACGCATCTAGCCAAAAAGGATATGATTGAAGTTGAACTGGAAAATGGGGCAATCTTAAAAAGTAAAACCGTAATCCTTTCAACGGGCGCACGCTGGCGCAACATTGGTGTGCCCGGTGAGGCAGAGTTCAAAAACAAAGGCATCGCCTACTGCCCCCATTGTGATGGCCCGCTCTTTAAAGGCAAACATGTGGCTGTAGTCGGCGGTGGTAATTCGGGCATTGAAGCAGCCATTGACCTTGCAGGCATCGTAAACCATGTCACTGTCCTTGAGTTTCTTCCTGAGCTTAAAGCTGATGCAGTGCTCCAAGAGCGTCTTTACAGTCTCCCTAATGTCACTGTCTTAAAGAACGTTCAGACTCAAGAAATTACTGGTACCAATAAAGTAGATGGCATTACCTATATCCAGCGAGATACGGGTGCTATTCATCATATCGAACTTCAAGGTGTGTTTATTCTGATTGGTCTTATTCCTAATACCGATTGGCTGGAGGGAACGGTGGACCGCAATCGATTTGGCGAAATTATCGTAGACAGCCACGGTGCTACAAACATCCCCGGTGTATTTGCCGCCGGAGACTGTACGACCAACCCCTACAAGCAGATTATTATCGCCATGGGCTCAGGTGCCACCGCAGCCTTGGGCGCATTTGATTATTTAATTCGCAACTGATGCAGACACATAGATAATATGACGAACTAATAAAGAAATCCGCTTGACTACCTTCTAAGTAGTCAAGCGGATTTCTTTATTCCTATAGCCTAAATCCAACAATTTCTTTTGCCTGCATCAGCTTTTCTATTAATTTTATTCTATCTTCATCGTCTAAGAAGATATTCCACTTATCAATTCTCTTAGCATAATATGGTATATCCCTGTTCTACTCTTTATTCTTGCCATCCGTGCCATCAGATCCCCTATTCCTTTAAAATATTACCGGCAGAATATGAAGACAACCTAAGCGTCCCCCCCATGTCCTCATTCTCTCTGTCTGTCAAGACCCGGTCCCTGAATAACTCATCGCCCCTTTCATCCATACTTTATAACTCAAATAAAAGAACATTATTCCCAAGATAGGCGATAAATAAGTGAGGAGCGGAACTTCATCAGCCCTTACTAAAAATAAACTTGGGTAGTATGCTACGAAGGCTATAGGAATAATAAAGGTAAAAATAAAACGAAAAACAGGATTAAATATTGTAATGGGGTATCTCGCATAGTCCTTAAATTTAAAAGCAAATATCATAACATAGGCTGAACCCATGATCCAAAAGCCTGTAGCAGCTGCTAAATTCATTAGGCTAATCATAAATAACGAAGCAGATAATACACTCATAAGCAGTACAAATAAATATATGGGCGTACATGGAATCCTCAATTTATTCCATGCATAGGCTAGAACTCCGACTCCAAATATAAACTGTCCTACTCCTTTGATGTCAAATACTTCAGAAATAAAATAGAAGAACAAGTTAACAGGCCTAAAGCAATATTTAATAAAATCCCCTGTATAAACCATTCTATAAATACTCCAATTGTTATCAAAAAAACATTGAACTGGCGTTATGGCTAGTAGAGAAAACCCATATAAAAATAATATTTCATGATAGCTCCATCCCTTAATACTTGGGAAATTTCTAAATAGAATCCAAAAAGCTGCAAAGCCTGATAGGTTAGTTAAAATCATTCCTATAGTTGAGATGATAAAATCTGCTCGGTAGCTCATTTTACTTTTTAAATCTTGTATCAGTATCATCCTATAAAGATGCATATAAAAGCGTAATCCTTTTTTTAAGGATTTATTTTGTTTTTCCATTTTATCATCCCCCATTTACAGTAATAAACTTTTTAGAAGCATTCCAAAATATACGGGTTATGCCTATCATTAACACTACCCAGAAAACTTGATTGATGAGCATTTCAAGATAATTTGTTAGTGTAAGAGATTCATCTGTAAGAATCTGAAGGGGCGTATTGTAAATAGCATGAAAGGGCAAGAAACGAATAATCTTTCTTAAGACTGCTGGGAAAAATGCTAATGGTATCGCTGCTCCTGACAAAAGCGCTACGACAACTTCTTTCATAACATTGATACCCCATATACTTTGAGTATAAAAACAGATAACCCCCACAAAAAAGTCTACACAAAAGTTAATAATCACAGAAAACACCATGCTTATCACAAGGAAAATCAAGTTTATACCTAAAGGCACTCCACCTTTTGTCATTAGGCACACAATAATAAACGTAGGAAGAAAAGTTGTTAAAAACGCCATTATATATTGTCCTAAAACTGCAAAGAAAGTAAATACTTGATAATCTATAGGCTTAGTTAAGCTGACAACAATCTGTCCTGACTGAAAATCTCTGCCTAGGCTCCATACAATAAAGCATTCTAAAAAGTTAAACATCGCAGCTGCTAGTACAAGATAAACCATTGTATCATAAAAGGTCATGCCATTAACAATTGGGGTTGGGCTTGAAGCGTAAATAGCCTGCCATAAGAAGTAAATCATAATTAAGTAGACTAAGTTTCCTAAAATTGTTACAAAGATACTTGTACGAAAAGCTAAGCTTTCCATCATACTCGCTTTGGTTAACGCTAAATACTTTCGAACAAAGGAGGGCCTTGTTTCACTCATTGTATGTCTCCTTCATAGATCTTTTTGATCACACTTTCTGTTGATATTTCTTCAAGTGTCATGTCTCTAATTTTTTTCTTTTCTTGAATACAGTTAATAACTTTCATCATATGTACTTCATCTTCTTTTAAGAGTACACTAATCCATTTATCATCTACACTGGCAGATAAGCTCTTTGCCCCTTTAAATTGGCTTTTTAAAAAGCTTTGCAGGTCCTCTGCCTCTTTTTCTAATGCCTCAGTTTGCATTACCTCTTCCTTTTTATTAAACTTTAATTTGACTGTTCTATAGTCTCCAAAAAAACTCCGTAATTTTTCAATGCTATTATCATAAATCATTTTCCCTTTATCTATAATAACAATCCGGCTGCAGAGTGCATCTACATCCCCCATATCATGAGTCGTAAGGATAACTGTCGTGCCCTTTTCTTTATTTAATGCACGAATCAATTCACGTATTTTGCTTTTCATAGACACATCTAACCCAATAGTAGGTTCATCTAAGAAAACAACGCTTGGATTATGTAAAAACGAAGCCAATATGTCACACAAGGTTCTTTGCCCCAGGGACATTTGCCTTACCGTTTTTTGATAAAGTTCACCGGCACCAATTAAAGCATCAAAATACTCCAAGTTATCTTGATAAGTCTTTTTATCAATACGGTAAATTTCCTTTAAAATATTAAAAGACTCTATTACAGGCAGTGCCCACCAAAGCTGTGTCCTTTGACCAAATACAACCCCTATGTCTTCTGCATTTTGCGTTCTGTTTGTATAAGGGACTTTTCCATTAACAATAATTTTTCCACTGGTGGGTTTTAAAATACCTGTCATCATTTTAATAGTGGTAGATTTTCCTGCTCCATTAGGGCCTAAATAACCTACCATTTCACCAGGCATAATTTCCATACTAATATCGTTAACAGCCTTTAATGTGCTATAATCTCTTGAAAACAAATCTTTAATACTTCCCTTAAGTCCTTCCCTTTTTTTTAGAATTTTGAATTCCTTATTAATATGTTCTATTTTTATAACTGATTCCATCTACACTCCCCTTTAATTTTATTATCTTTAATCATTAAGTCTTTATCATACATACCCATAATATTAGGCAGCCCTATTGTGGATGATACGTCTGTAGGTTTACCATTATTTTAGAACATTTGCCAAGATTCGTTCATTTAGAGTATTATACAATAAATTTACAATTACCTTATGCAATATTTTGACTTTTTCCTTTAATATTATTTGTTTTTAACCCTGAGATATGTATTCAGAACTTTTTAAAAACTGCTCTTTTACTCAATCTCCTATACACTACTAAAGGGTGCTAATCTTATCTTATTTATAAAAAACTTGCAGTCTTTTCAACTCTTTAATTAATCTCTTTTTATTTTCTTGTCCATAAGAGGAATGTAAAAGATACCTGATGTTAAGATTACTGTAAAAAAGCGAACAGCCGAAACGTCCCCATGTTTTTAAATAGCAATACTTTATCCTGGAAGTCATCATTGATACATCTTATGTATGAAAAGGCTACATATTAGGAAAAAATGGTTTCAAAAACTTCTGAATCATGTATGATAAAGGAGAGTTCTTATAAACACAGACATGAATAAAGTTTGTGAGTACAGATTTTTGATTTACGAAGCGATGATTGAATAGATATAGAAGGAGTCTCTCTTCTTGTTGTTGGAGCAGTTATAGTAGGAGCTGCATTAATTGGCGGGGCAACATATGCTGGATATAAAAATGGTCAAAAGCAAGCAGAAAATGAAATTAAAAATGGTCAATGGGGCCCTGGTGGAACAACACACGGCGGTGGCGGAAGATCATTTTAATAAAAAGTAGGTTTTAAGTACATGAGGGAGTTGTTTCTGGTGCTTGAAAAAGGTAAAATATACATAATAATTATGATTATAATAACAATAGTACTAGTTTGTTATATAGGGTATCGAGCAGCGTATGATTTTTCCTACAATAAGACTATTGAGAATCATTTAAAATAAAATAAGGGCACTAACATTTCTAGCTGTTTAGTAAATGTCAGTGCTCTTAGGAAGACACAGAGATGTTTCGTTTGTCTGGAGTGTAAATAACTTTGTGCTTTCTCTAAAAGCTTGTTGATAAGGCTAAAGTCTACAGCATGATTTATAAGCTTTAGCATATGACTTTCTGGAATTTTATAGTATCATATTGAATAGGTGCTTAACTGCATATCTTTGTCTTTGGGCATGGAAAAACCCCCGTATCTATGATATTGTCTCGGCAACTCTATCGTATCAAATCAGGGGGTTTTTCTCTATGGTTTTAGCTTGTTTCGAAAGTTTTTCCCAATATTTAGGTGATGTTTCTCAGTGGTTTCGAAACGGCTCCATGTCTTTCATGTCTTTATTCAAATACAATCCTATTTTCATCCATCTCTTTGACAATAGCCAGTGACTGAATGTTGATGCCTTTTTCTCTTAGAAGTTTTCCGCCTTCTTGAAACCCTTTTTCTATGGCTATACCAGCACCTATAAGGGTCGCACCGGCTTGTTCTAGAATGTCGATAAGCCCTACTAGAGCTTTGCCGTTTGCTAAAAAGTCATCTATGATAAGCACTTTGTCTTCACTGCTGATAAACTTTTTAGATACTCTTATTGTATAGGTCTTACCATGGGTGAAGGACTCAACTTCACTGGTATAAATATCTCCGTCCAAGTTTTTGGACTGCATCTTTTTTGCAAAAACTACAGGAACGTTAAAATATTGCGCTGCAATACACGCGATGCCTATTCCTGATGCTTCTATAGTAAGAATTTTAGTTACTTCCTGCTCTTTAAAAAGTCTTGCAAATTCCTTACCCATTTCATTGTAGAGAGCAATATCGATCTGATGGTTCAAAAAACTGTCTACCTTTAGTACGCCCCCTGCTTTTACTATTCCTTCACTAATGATTTTATCTTTTAATAACTGCATCGCTGTATCCCTTCCTATTTGGCACTCATTATCTTTCTTCTCTAAAGTAAGCATTTCCAAGGCCCTTTGGAGGGGCATTTAAGCTGTTTTTCTTAACGCCTGCAGCTACTAATACGACAATAGTCACCACATAAGGCACCATATCTAAAAAGAACTGATTCACATTAAGCCCTGCCCCCTGGAGTCTGAACCCCAGTATATCAAGCCCTCCAAATAAGATACCCCCTATAACGGCCTTTAAAGGATTCCATCCTGCAAAAATAACAAGGGCTACAGCAATCCATCCCCTGCCTGCAGTGATCCCTTCCTGCCATGCCGGAACATAAACTAAAGATAGAAATGCACCGCCAAGTCCGCAGAATGCACCGCCTATTAAAATATGAATATATTTATAAAGCTCAACATTAATCCCTGCAGCATCTGCAGCTGCTGGATTTTCCCCTACCATTCTGGCATTCAGCCCAAAGCTTGTATATGTAAAATATAAAAGCAACAAGATGGCACTTATATAGCCCAGATACACAAAGGGACTCTGATTAAAAAGAGGTTCTCCAATAATAGGTATTTGACTAAGAAGTGGAATACGCACAGGTGCAAACTTTGCTTTCATCCCATCTGAAATGATTTTCCCTACCATATTTTGTCCAAGAAACGCTGAGAATCCCGTGCCGAAAATAGTGAGGGCAAGTCCTGTAACGACTTGATTAGCTCTTAGGGACACTGTTAATACAGCATAGATGAATGCCCCAATAGCTCCAACAACTCCAGCCCCTATAAGTGCCAGCACTGGATTGTTAGTCTGAAAGCCCACTGTAAAACCCGCTATAGCACCCATAAGCATCATTCCCTCTACCCCAAGGTTCAAATTGCCTACTTTCTCATTCATAATGCCCCCAAGGGTGGCAAATAACAAAGGAGTTCCTGCAATTACCGCTGCTGATAAAAATAAACTAATTTCCACGTGCTTCTCCCCCTTGTCCCATTTCTATTTTAGCCGTGCCTGTCTTAACGCTTGAAAAATCAAATACAATTTTATACTGCATAAAAAACTGACTGCCGAGAACGCAGAACAAAATAAGTGCCTGGATAATATCGGCTGCAGACTGTGGAATCTGATAAGCCGTCTGAATGTAAGACCCTCCTTGGGTTAAAACAGCAAAAAGCCCTGCTACAATAACCATCCAAGGAGCACTGAGTCCCGAAAGCCATGCAATGATGATCGCTGTGTAACCAGCCCCTCCTGCCACCTGCATATTCAGGGTATTGCTTACTGCTGAAGCCTGAATCATCCCTACAAGGCCAGCAATCCCTCCGCTTAGCAGCGTTGCAAGCAGAATAATCTTTTTGACATCCATTCCTGCATATCTTGCTGTATTTTCGCTTTCTCCAAATACGACAATCTCATACCCTTTTTTTGTATAATTAATAAACACATGAATCACAACAACTAAAACAAGTGCTATGATCCAGCCCATATGTACCCCAAAAACTTTAGGCAAAATGGCATTGTCTGCAAAGTTAGCAATCTTAGGAAAGCCTTGTGCCGACTTGTCTTTCCATGGGCCATACTGTAAATATACAATCCATTTAAGGGCTATATAATTCATCATGAGCGTAACAATCGATTCGTTAGTCCCCCACTTTGCCTTGAGATACCCTGGAACGAGTGCCCAAAGGCCTCCGCACATAGCAGCTGCGGCCATCATGATAAGGAGTAAAAGTGGCCTTGGCACCTCAGAAAACTTAAGCGCAAAGAAGCTTGCTCCAAAGGCCCCCATAAGAATCTGCCCTTCAGCTCCGATGTTCCAGAATTTCATTCGAAAAGCTACCGCTATTCCTAGGGCTGCAATAAGCAGCGGCACCGCTTTGATAATGGTTTCTCTTAATCTATAGGTGCTTCCAAAAGACCCTTCGATCATAGATGCATAGACATTAATGGGATTATGTCCTATGGCAAGTATAAACGCCCCTGTAATGACAAGCGCTGCTATAATAGCTATACTTTGAATAAGAAGCTTTTTATTTCTGCTGGATTCTTTTGCTTTAACTACTCTTACTCTCACCATATATGCCTCCTTGATTTTTAACCATTTCCAGTGTCTGCCCTGCCATCATCATCCCAATTTCTTCTTTTGTTACGTCTTTCGCATCTACAATGCCCATGATCCTGCCATCACACAAAACCATGATACGGTCACTGAGATTCAAAAGCACATCTAAGTCTTCTCCAACAAACAAAACAGCTACACCTTTTTGTTTTTGTTCGTTCAACAAATCATATATTTGATAAGTAGCTCCAATGTCCAGCCCTCTTACCGGATAAGAAGTAATAAGAACATCTGGGTCTAAATAAATTTCTCTTCCTAATAATACTTTTTGAATATTGCCTCCTGAGAGCTGTCTTACAGGGTGATGAATACCTGGCGTACTCACCTGCAATCTTTCAACTAATTCTTTTGCTTTAGCTTTTAAGCTTTTACGGTTCACAAATAAACCTTTTTGCGTATAATACTCTTTTAAAAGCAGGTTATCAACGATATCCATGCTTCCAACAAGCCCCATTCCTAATCTGTCCTCAGGTACTGAGCTCATGCTGATTCCTTTTTTATAGATTTCTCTAGGCGTTTTACCTGAAATGTTTTCGCCTTTAAAGACCAATTCGCCTTCTTTAAGCTTCAAAAGACCAAACAAAGCTTCGCAAAGCTCTTTTTGTCCGCTTCCGGCTACTGCTGCAACCCCAAGTATTTCTGAAGTATACATTGTAAAACTTACATCATCCAGGGCTTTTACCCCTTCTGAATTCATAACGGTAATATTTTTGATTTCATAAATGGGATGTTTATTTTCTGTTTGAATTCTTTGAATTTCAAGATCCACACTGCCGCCTACCATAAGCTCGGTAAGTACTTTTGGGTTAGTATTTCTGATTTCTAAAGTCTTAACATTTTTGCCTCTTCTAAGAACAGTTACTTTATCACAAAGTGTCATCACCTCACCAAGTTTATGGGTGATAATAATAACAGCACAGCCTTCTTTTTTCATGCGCCCTACTATATTAAAGAGTCTTTCTACTTCCTGAGGTGTAAGAACCGCCGTGGGTTCATCAAGGATTAGAATATCTGCTCCTCTATAAAGCACTTTGATGATCTCAAGCATCTGTTTTTCGCCAACCGACATATCCTGAACGCGTTTTGAGAGTTCAACGGTCAAATCATACTTTTCACAGAGCTTCATAATTTTGTTATCAATCTCTTTGCCGGATACAAATAGGCTTCCCCCGCTGCCGGCAATAATATTTTCTTTAGCAGTAAGCCTGTCTACCAGCTTAAAGTGCTGGTGTACCATCCCAATACCACAAGCAATAGATGCTTTGGGTGAACTGAAGTTCATTTGTTTTCCCCTTATAAAAATAGAACCGCTATCAGGACTATAAATTCCTGACAGCATGTTCACAAGGGTACTTTTTCCTGCACCATTTTCGCCTAAGAGAGCGTGTATTTCTCCCTTTTGAACGACCAGGTCTACGTTTTCATTAGCTAAAACAGTTCCAAAGGTTTTTGTTATTTGCTTTAATTCTACCATCACTGACTCTCTCATAGCACAGCTCCCCTAAATAATTATTTAATTTCGCCTTCTACGCCTTCTACAAACCAGTCAAATGAAAGCATTTCTTCATCTGTCATAGCACTTCCAGCTGCAACTTTCTCAGCACCGCTTTGGTCTTTGATTGGTCCTGCAAAAGGATTTAATGTACCGTCTAAAATAGCTTTTTTAGCTTCATCTACTTTAGCTTGTGCGCCTTCTGGAGCATTAGCTGTAAGTGGAGATAAATCTACGATTCCTGCATCTAAGCCTTTCCAGTAAGACTCTGATTTGTAAGTTCCATCTATTACTGACTGAACCGCTTGAACATAGTAAGGGCCCCAGTTCCATACTGCACTTGTAAGATTTGCTTTTGGTGCAAAAGAAGACATATCTGAATTATAACCTACAGCCCACACGCCTCTTTCTTCAGCTGCCTGCTGAGGACCTGCTGTATCTTGATGCTGAGCAATGATATCAGCGCCTGTGTCAAGAAGTGCAACAGCTGCATCTTTTTCTTTTGCTGGATCATACCATGTGTTCGTCCATGTTACCTGAACTTTAACATCAGGATTTACTGACTGTGCGCCTAAAGTAAAGGCATTGATTCCTCTAATAACTTCTGGAATAGGGAAAGCTGCTACATAACCAATTTTATTTGTTTTAGTCTGCATACCAGCTACAATTCCTGAAAGGTAACGGGCTTGATAAACTCTTCCGAAATAAGCTGTCATGTTTTCTGTTGTTTTATAACCAGAGCAGTGGAAAAACTTAACTTCTGGGTATTCTTTTGACATTTTTTCTATGTAATCCATATAACCGAATGATGTTGCAAAAATAACATTGCAGCCCTGGTCTATCATATCTGCTGCTACTTTTTCAACTTCTTGTGTTTCTGGAACTGATTCTTTGATAATCGTTTCTACACCTAATTGTTCTTCCAGGTATTTTCTTCCCTGATCATGCGCATAGCTCCATCCGCCATCTCCTGTAGGTCCAACATAAATAAAACCAACTTTTGCTGACTTCTCTGTTTTTGCTGCATTTCCGCCTTCAGCTGCTTTTGGTGCACAGCCTGCTAATACAAGCATACCTGTCATAAGTAACGCACCAGCTTTAAGTAGTATCTTTTTCATAACATCCTCCAATATTTTTATTATAGTTTTTTATTTGAATCATCTTATTAGATGAGTAGATGCAAGCTATTGTTTGGATATTTACTGCACTTTATCTGAAAGGACTTTCTTCTTTATATAACGAACACTATAAAGAATTCTTCGTTTTTTTGCTGCAATGTCTTGGCTATCAAATCAAAAAGCCTTATCTCTATTTCAGGATAAGACTATTTTTTATTCTATTTCATTCGACTTATTATATTAAAATTCTTATGCTTATTATATTTTACCGTACATTAATTGTCAATATCATTTTTTCGTTCGGCTTTTATCTATCTTTTATCAAATGATACACCTCTTTTTGCACTTCCAATGCTCGTTTTTTATCAATGCCGCAGTCGAAAATGCTTTCGCTGGATTTCACAAACTTAACAAAATCACAATTCCCCGCTCTTTCTCCTATGCCTAGAAAAGTACAGTCTATATATTTAGCTCCATTTTTTGCAGCTTCCAAAGAATTTGCAACGGCCATGCCAAAATCATTGTGCACGTGGATTTCAACGTCCATATCTGTATACCTGCTGATAGACTTTGTAACATCCGAAACATTGTGAGGGGTGAGTACTCCCACCGTATCTGCATAGCGAATGCAGGAGACTCCCGCTTCTTTTAGCATAACCCCTAGACTTATAATAAAGGATATATCGGCTCTCGAGGCATCTTCAAAACCTACTGTTACTTGGTAACCTTTATCTATGGCATACTGCACACAATCCAGCAGATTATGCCTCAGCCACTGCTTATTTTTTCTGAGTTTAGAATAGATTTGAACGTAAGATACCGGCGCGCTGATATGAATAATATCCGGTTCACATTCCATGGAATGCTGTATATCCGAGATGTTCATTCTGTTCCAGGCAGAGATCAGCGCATTTTTGCGGTTTGCCATAATCTTTATAATCGCTTCCTTTTCAACTTTTCCTATGGCTGGTATCCCAGCTTCTATCTGATAAATACCTATCTCATCCATAAGCTTTGCAAGTTTTACCTTGTCTTTTGTATTAAAGGCAATGCCAGCACTTTGTTCGCCGTCTCTGAGGGTTGTATCAACAATATATTTTTTGCTTTTCACTGGCAATCACCTCCTTAACAATATGAATAAATTCTGTATCTGTAAGACTTCGTTTTTTGATAACGCTTTGCTCTTTCACATTTTCTAATATTTTATCTACCATTTTATCCGGCAGATTAGCCCCTTTTTCTTTGAGCTTAATTTTAATTGCGCTGGTTCCGGAATGTTTGCCGACTACTATTTTTCTCACCTTGCCCACCGTTTCCGGATCATAAGGCTCGTAAGTCAGCGGGTTTTTGTTAATACCATCTGCATGAATGCCTGCTTCTACTGCGAAGATGTTATCTCCCAGGATCGGTTTATTATATTTCACCCTCCTGTTTGTAATAGTCTCATAAAGCTTGGTCACCTCCGGCAGAATACTGAGGTCCACCTTGATCTTCTTATGCATGATCACCTTAGCTGCCATCAGTATTTCTTCTAAAACCGCGTAGCCGCCAATGCCCACAAAGCTTACGGCAATACTTTTGCCTCCGCTAAGCAGCCATTCAAGTGCCAGTGCTGTTGCGCAGAAGTAACTGTTTTGAGGACACAGACAGACAGTCCCAACAAAAAGTTCTTTAAGCCTTTTCATACTGGCTGCATAATCACCGCACATCAGCTCATCGAGTCCTGTAATACGCACATGTTTTAAATGTGCATACCGATTCAGCATTGGTATTTCTCTTGCATCGTTAACTTGTATCTCATGTATTACATTTTCAATATTCACGTCTTCTTTATACTTAATCACATAACTATCGAAGTTCTTATACTTTTTAATTTCTTCTATTGTATCTGCTTTCAAAATATATTTAGGACCCATTGGCAGCTCCCCTATACGTTTAAGTACGGGTACGGAAATTTCAATATAATCTGCTCCAAGCTTTGAAATCAGCTGACACATATCAGCCAGCATACTGCCAGTTGGATAATCCTCTTCCAGTTTTATCGCCGTCAGCGTCCGATCAATCATTTTGAACATTCCATCCCCACCCTTACTTAAAATTTTCAGATCATAAGCCGCTCTACTTTTTTCCCATTTTCTAAATGAGAATCAACAATCTCTTCTACATCATCAGGGCTTACATTTCCATACCATATGCCTTCTGGATAAACGACTACTACAGGCCCTTTATCACAAATTCCAAAACATCCTGTGTTTGTTACCATGACTTCAGAAGATAGATCCCGATCTTCTATTTCTTCCATAAAACGCTGAACAATCCCAACGGCATCTTTCCCATAGCAGAAGCCTTTCTGCACACCATTGATTCTGCAGCTGGTACAGATAAATACGTGATATTTGGGTGCTATCATTTTCTTCACTCCTTATAATAGTTTTTGCGCTGCTTCTTGTACTGCTTTTTCAATTCTGTCATAAGTCTTAAATACGCTGATGCCTTTATCTATAAGTTTCTTTTCAGGAGAACTGCCAATCCTTACCGCAAGCACGCCTTGACAATCTTGTATCGTTTTAAAGATTTTCTCTATTTTATCCTGTTCTTCCTCGCAGTCTTCTGCGCCTCGACAATATTTATCCACATCTCTGTTCTCGATATACACAGACTTGCCATCTTTATATTCGTAAATATAGAAAGTCTTGGCATGCCCAAAATGCTCATCTATTAACATGCCGCTCTTAGAAGCTACCGCAAACCTTATAGCTGTTTTGCCTTTCGGAGACAGTTCTGCTTCCTTTTTATCTTCCGGCACTGCATAGTGCATAGAAATATCTTTATCTAAAAGACCGATAGCATCTGCTCTGCATTGTTTGCAGTGATACATCTGCTCCAAATGAATGCCGCACTTTTCGCGCAGTGCCATGATCTCTTTATGGCTGACGAGCGGAATATTTTCAAACACGCTGCCCTTCACCGGAATCATCTGCATAATATTCGTTATAGAAGCCCCAAGCGCTTTTACTTTTTTAACTACTTCTTCAATATGGTGATCGTTGATACCTTTAAGGGTTACGATATTAACCTTGCAGACAAGTCCTCGGTCTGCCAGATATTTAAGCCCCGCAAGCTGATTGGAAAGCAGCACCGCTGCAGCCTGTTCCCCGCGGTATGTCGTACCTAAATAACGGACTTCTTTATAAATCTCAGCCCCTATTTTAGGATCTACAGCATTGATTGTAACCGTTACATGGCTGACTCCAAGATCTAAGAGTTCGCTGGCGTACAGTGGAAGCATCAGCCCGTTAGTTGAAAGGCAGAAGGTGACATTTTTATCATAAGCTTTAATAAGCACCAGCGTTTCTTTGGTTTTTTCGAAGTTTGCAAGGGCATCTCCTGGGCCTGCTATACCCACAACGGTCAGATTGGGCACATCTTTTTTCACTTGTATGTATCTCTCAAGGGCTTCTTTTGGTTCCAGCACCTGAGTTGTCACCCCAGGTCTACTTTCGTTTGGACAATCAAACTTTCTGACACAGTAGTTGCAGCTGATATTGCACTTTGGGGCAATCGGCAGGTGAATCCTGGCATACTTATGAGCGCTGCTGCAGCTAAAGCAAGGGTGGGTTTTTTTCTTATCTTCCAATGTAAGTTCCTTTTCTTCTTCCCGCACCACCGGAAGCTTAATAATCAGGGACAGTTCCCTAATCTTGCTGCTATCTTTTGGGGACGGTTCCCCAATCTTTAGGTTTTGCTCTTTGTTTTTGCCTTTATAGTACTTAAAGTAGAGTTCTTTTCTGAATCCCCCTTCTTTGTGCATCAATAAAACATTAGTGATAGTGTCTAAAAGCAAAAGCCCCCCTTCATAGCCCAGCATTCTGATGCGTTGACCACCTATTCGGTCATGAACTGGGAAAGCACATCTTATAAGTGGTATACCATGTTTTTCTTCAATTCTTCTGCCGTCTGAGCTCCCTATCATCAGATTAGCCCGATAGCGTAGGGCATAGCTTTCTATCATCTCAAAGTCTGCTTCATCAAAAGTAATATGCTCTATAATAAATAGTCTATCTGCCACATCCTGAATATCTTTTTTAAGAGTTTCTTTCAGGCCTTTGCACTTAGTCCCGGTTGCAGCAACTACTGGCATGATACCATTTTCACTGCACAGCCTCGTAACTGCATAAACAAAATCTGGTTCTCCAAAAACGACTGCCCTACCCTCAGCATTGTACTTATGAGAATCGATCATTGCATCTAAATACCTGGCTCTTTCTTCCTTTATAGTGTTTGGAACAGGTTTGCCGCTGACTTTGGATAAGGCTTTTACAAGTGCGTCCATACTTCTAAGTCCTACCGGAAGATCCAGTCTTATATAAGACACACCAAACTTTTCATTTAAGTATTTTCCCGGGGAATAACTCTCATCTGTAAAGGTACTGAGTTCAATTGTAGCCTTAGCTCCTGCCATTTTAGAAATATCCTGAAGAGGGGTTCCCCCTTTTGGCAGTCTGCTGTATTTCTCGAAGTGCCCGCCGTCCAGATTGTCTGATAAATCCGGGAGCAAAATATAATCTATTTCAAATGCACTAAGCAACGCTTTTAAATATCTGGTATCAGCAGGACTTAGCTGCCCTGTTATAATATTGACTTTTCCATTTGGCTCTTGATCCATCTCGATATGGGTTACAATACCGTAAAGTGCTCTAAAAAATCCTTCATATTGTGTCCCCATATACCCGCCCGATGGTACAGGAATAAGCTTAACCGTGCTTTCTGGATGTTTTTCATAAAAGTTCTTAATAATATGGGATATATCTTCTCCAATGGTTTCTGCAAGGCACGTTGTGGCAACCCCTATGACTTCTGGATTATAAAGCTTTATAAGGTTCTCGATTCCTGCAATCAAGTTCTTTTCTCCGCCATATACGGTGCCATGTTCTGTAAGTGAAGACGATGCAATGTCAACGGGTTCATTATAATGGGTTGCCATATGACGCCTGATATACGTGCTGCAACCCTGCGAACCATGAAGTATGCTCATACACTTATTAATGCCATAAAAGGCAGTGATCACACCCATTGGCATACACATTTTACATGGATTAGTGGTCAGATTAACTAAGTGCTTATTCATAGGCTCTCCCTCCTTATATAGTCCCAAACCGGGCTGTTCATGCTCAAATTAATTTCTTTAATAAAATTTTTAACGCCGATAAATCCGGCTAATGGATGTTTTCTTTCATGGTTATGATCACAAAAAGCGATACCTAATTTATAGGCTAAAGGTCTTTCTTTGACCCCACCAACCAAAATATCCGCTTCTTTCTGTTTCATAAAGGTTTCAAGCTCAGCCGGATTTGCATCATCTAGTACAACTGTTCCTGGATTTACAAGCTGGCTGATGATTTCATAGTCATCTTTTTTCCCAGTCTGTGTACCGACTACCACTGTATCAATACCTATTTCATTAAACTGTTTAATCAGTGAAATAGCCTTAAATCCGCCTCCAACATAAATGGCGGCTTTTTTGCCTTTTAGGTTTTTACGATATTTATTTAAAAAGTCCTGCAACTTGTTTTTTTCAATTTCACAAAGCATTTCTGCTTTTTTTAGTGCTTCTTCATTTCCCAGTGCCTGGGCTATTCTTAATAAGGAATGCGTTGTATCTTCTATGCCAAAGAAGCTTACTTTCACATAGGGAATACCCATCTCTTCTTCCATACGTTTTGCAAGGTACGTCATAGACCCTGCGCACTGCACAATATTAAGGGCTGCACTCCCAGCTTCCATCAGCTGCTCACAGCTGGCATCGCCGGTAATTTGAGCCGCCACATCGATGCCGATTTGATTTAAGTAATCCTTTATAATCCACATTTCTCCTGCAAGATTGAAATCACCTAAAATATTGATACGGTTAGTTTTTTCTCTTTTCTCGGTTCCGATAAGCTCCATAATGGCATTACAAGCCATTTTGTACCCTACTGATTTGTGTCCGGCAAACCCTGGTGACATAACAGGTATTACCCTTATGCCATGTTTTTGCTCTGCCATTTTACAGACAGCCTTAACATCATCTCCAATGACTCCAACAATGCATGTAGCATAAACAAATATAACTTTGGGAGCATAAAGTGAAGCAACTTCATCTATTGCTGCTGTCAGCTTCTTTTCGCCGCCAAAGATAACATCTTGTTCCCCCAAATCCGTTGAAAAACTATTCCTATAAAGCTCTTCCCCACTTGTCAGGCTCCCTCTGATGTCCCAAGTGTAGCTTGCACAGCCTATAGGGCCATGAACGATATGAAAGGCATCCGTAATAGGATTCAGCACAACACGGGCCCCGCAATACACACAGGCTCTCTGACTTACGGCCCCCGATACACTTTCTGCATCACACCTGAAGGTGTCAGTCTGACAGCCATCCTTACAATATATAAAATCTTCTCTTTCTTTAAGCAGCGTTGTACTTTGATTTACTCCTTTCATGCCTTTCAACTCCTTTTTATCTTAAATTTTTTTGCAAGGTTCTCCAAAGAACTCAGAGGGTAGTTATTGTCCTTTGAAACCTTGCAAAGTATCATTTTTCTCACCTAGCGAAGATCCTTCGCTCTTTTTATTTTTAGCATTTTACCCAGCGGCTCCATGCCGCCAGGAAGAAAAGCCAGCAGCAGCTTAGGCTTGCCTTGGTAGGGGCAGTACGCTTTCCTCCCTGGTATGACGCCTTAAGCAAACATTACATTACCATCTCCATGTCTTCTTCTTTGCAGTCACGATCTTGTCTGTCCATAAGGGCTGTTAGAATCAGTTCAACCAGTCTCATTGCTCCTTTGTAACCTACGATAGGCATATAAGAATGTACGTATCTGTCAATAATCGGGAACCCTGCTCTTATAAGCGGAATATCTTCGGCTCTTGCAATGTGTTTGCCATGGGTGCCGCCAATTAATAAGTCAACCGAATCATTTTTGATCCATTGATGTAGTTCAAACAAGTCTCCTGCTGCTTTCGCCTTACAACCAATAACGCCAGCTTTTTCAAAGAGTTCATTGGCTTTTTTAACAAAAGTTTCCCCCGGAGTACCTGTTATCACGTATTTTGGAATCATGCCCATTTCGAGAACAAGTGCCGTAATCCCTAAAACCGTATCCGGATCTCCATAGATGGCAACTGATTTGTTATGAAAGTATGGATGCCCATCCAGCATAGTATCTACCAGCTGACCTCTTTCTTCTTCTATTTCATAAGGTACTTCATTTTTAGTAAAGTGTGATAGAGCCATCACATAGGCGTCAGTTGCCTCAATACCTATCGGAAGAGGCATTGCGCTGTATGGGACGCCGCATTTTCTCTTTAGTTCATTTGCTGGTGCTTCACAGGTGAGTTCGCCTAAAGCAAGGGTAAGTTCACTATCTCCCATACTTACGATGTCTTCGATTTTAGTACCGCCCTTTGGATACATCTCATAACTACCTGTCATTGGAGCATCTAAAACCCCACTTGTATCAGGAAGCATGATATAAGATGCCCCCATAAAATCCGCAAGTTTTTTCATTTCTCTCATATCTCCTGGATTCACAAATCCCGGAAGGATATTGAGTTTGCCGTTGCTTTGCTTGCTTGACTTCGCCAAGTGTTTGATAAATCCTGATATCATGTTGCCAAATCCTGTGATATGAGAACCGACATAGCTTGGGGTATTGGTGTGAACCACGATTTTTCCTTCTGGAATATCCATGTCTTGAATAAAGGCATTCAGGTCATCCCCTATGGTTTCACTTAAGCAGGTGGTATGGATTGCGATGATATCTGGATTGTACATATCAAATATATTTTTTACAGCTGTTTTGACGTTGCTGCCTCCCCCAAATACAGAAGAACCTTCTGTAAAGGAACTGCTTGCTGCAATAGCAGGTTCTTTAAAGTGTCTGGTAAGATACATACGGTGGAAAGAGCAGCAGCCCTGTGAACCATGGCTGTGAGGCATACATTTGTGTACCCCGAGCGCCGCATACATTGCACCTACTGGCTGACACGTTTTAGCTGGATTGACTCTTAAAGCACTTCTTTCGGATAACTCTTTTGGTGTTAAATCTAGCATTATACTTCACCTCCCACTACTTGCCCTTCTAATGTTGGCTCTACTTTCCACGGTGCTTTGACAAAGCCCCATGCCGGTGTATAAATCCCCATCGTTACATCTCTTGCAAAATTCACAGCCCCATTAAAACCTGCATAAGGCCCGCTGTAATCATAGGAGTGTAGCTGCCTGGAGAGTGTTCCACCTTTTTGAGCCACAAATTTATCTTTTATCCCTGAGAAGAATACATCTGGCTTAAGCATTTTCAAAAATTCTTCTGTTTCAAAATGGTTAAGGTCATCGACAATAACTGAACCATTATTCATTTCTTTAACCATCCCACCATAGTACTCAAGGCCAATTTCTTCTTTTAGTTTTTCATATCTGTCTTCTGATAAGAAAACTTTATATTTATCAGGCACCTTTTCTACTTTGATAGACTCGATATTTTTGCTGTCTCCATCTTGCTTAATGGTTGGAATCACTTCACGGCCTTCATAGTCATCTCTGTGGCCAAATTCATAACCAGCAAGTATTGTTTCCATACCTAAGTCATTTAATAGTTTTTGATAATGATGAGATCTTGAACCCCCTACAAAAAGTGCTGCTGTTTTGCCTTTAAGCTTAGTTTTGTAATAACCGATATCATCCATAATGGCTGCTACTTCATCGGCTATGATCTCTTCTGTTTTTGCAGTAAGATCTGGGTCATCGAAGAACTTCGCCATATTTCTTAGGGATTCTATCGTCGATTCGATCCCGATAAAGTTAACTTTAAGCCATGCTGTACCGTATTGTTCTTTCATCATTTCTGCAACGTAGTTAATGGAACGATGACACTGAACAAGGTTTAAGTCAGCTACATGAGCACTCTTTATCTCTACATAGCTGCCATCCCCCGGAAGTGAGCAGACAATATCATAGCCGATTCGTTTAAGTATCCTTGTGATTTCCCATCCGTCACCACCGATGTTATATTCTCCTAAAATATTTACTGCGAATTTCTTAGGCGTCCGGTCTCCAGTTCCTATAACATGTTTAATAAGTCCGTTACTTGCAATGTGGTGGCCGCCTGACTGGCTTACCCCTTTATAACCTTCACAGCTGAATGCCATCACTTTTCTGCCATACAACTTTTCAGCTTCTGATGCAATAGCGTGGATATCATCCCCGATAAGCCCTACTGGACATGTTGAACAAATAACGATTGTGGCTGGATCAAAGATTTCTACTGTTTCTTTGATCGCCTGGCGCAGTTTCTTTTCGCCGCCGAATACAATATCTGCCTCCTGCATATCCGTTGAAAAACAGTATTCTAAGAAGCTTTTAGTATCTTCATCTTTTCTGGCTTTATGACGGCGGGTTCCCCATGTATAAAAGCCACATCCAATAGGCCCATGGGTAATAACTGCTGCATCCTTAATAGGAGAAAGAACAACCCCTTTACATCCTGCATAGCAGCATCCTCGGTTAGTCATAACTCCCGGGACGGTTCTGACATCAGCTGCTATTTCCTGGTCCCCATCTGTTTTTTCGAGAATATGTTTTTTACGATTTTTGTATACTTTCGAACTATACTTATCAAGTACCTTTTCAATACTACTCATGATTTTCACCTCCAACTTCTTAGATTAATACGCATCTGTCGCTGCTTCTCCGCTTCTTACTTGGTAAGACTCCATGATCGGAATAATAAATATCTTGCCATCTCCTGGGTTACCTGTTGTATTGGTCTCTATAATAATATCCACCACCTTCTCAACATCTTCGTCACTTACAATAAGTGTGAAAACCCGCTTCGGGATAAGTCTTGCCCCTTCTGTAAGATGCTCACCAAGGGATGTAGCTGGAATAACCCCATCTTCTATAACGCCCTCTACCATGGAAAAATCAACTTTTTTCTTACCTCTTCCTAATACTTTCCTACAGGTAAAAGCCGGAAATCCCGCTGATGCAAGAGCTTCTTTGGTTTTATTAACCTTATTTAATCTTATAATGGCCATAACCTCTTTCATTGCTCTTCCTCCTTCTCATGTTTTATAATCCTTTTTTACCTGTGCTGATTGTATAAGCTTCTTCAACTGGACTTACGAAAATTCTTCCGTCTCCGAAGTTTCCTTTTTCTCCTGTACGTGCTACGCGCATGATAATTTTGATCACATCGTCTTTATCTTCATCTTTTACGACCAATAAAAGCATTTCTTTTGGAATTTCATCATAAAACATATCTCCAACTTTAATCCCTTTTTGCTTACCTCTACCCATAACATCCATTTTTGTTACTGCCGGAAAGCTTGCATCACCGAGTTCACTAAGTACCGCCGCTACTTTTTCTGGTCTAATAATCGCACGAATCATTACCATATTCATTTCCTCCCTCATCGCTTTATATTTTTATAGAGTTTAAGCTTCTTTTTAGATATCTAAAATACCATGTTCCATTAAGATGGCTTCTAGTCTGTCTTGATGCATTGGCTTTGGAATAACAAACATATCATTGCTGTCTACTGCATTTGCAAGCCCTCTGTAAGCATCAGCCTGTGGTACTGTCGGATCATAATCAATAACCGTTTTCTTATTAATCTCTGCTCTTTGTACCATGTTATCTCTTGGCACGAAGTAAACAAGTTGGCTGCCTAGTTCTTTAGCAAAGGCTTCAAGAAGTTCTCTTTCTCCGTCTACCTTTCTGCTGTTACAGATGATGCCCCCAAGTCTTGTGCCGCCTGTTGCTGCGTATTTCTGAATCCCTTTACAGATGTTGTTTGCAGCATATAAAGCCATCATTTCACCGCTGGCAACGATATAAATTTCCTGAGCTTTACCTTCACGAATCGGCATTGCAAACCCGCCGCATACAACGTCCCCTAAAACGTCATAGAATACGTAATCTAAGTCATCTGTGTAAGCCCCTAACTGTTCAAGCATACTGATGGAAGTGATAATCCCTCTCCCTGCACAGCCAACCCCAGGTTCCGGACCGCCTGATTCAACACACCTGATGCCAAATGCTCCTGTTTTCAAGATGTTTTCAAGTTCAACGTCTTCGCCTTCTTCACGGAGGGTATCCAGTACACTCTTTTGCGCAAGACCTCCAAGTACAAGTCTTGTTGAGTCCGCTTTTGGGTCACACCCAACAATCATAATGTTTTTTCCCATTTCCCCAAGTCCTGCTGTTAAGTTCTGAGTTGTTGTTGATTTTCCAATTCCGCCTTTTCCATAAATCGCTACTTGTCTCATACATCTTACCTCCCTGTTTTTAATAGCATTACCTCTTGTTTTGATACTGGCAATTTTGCATTTTACTTTAGGTTTAAAACTTTGATATTTTCCTAAACCTTATGATTCAGGCCTTTAATATTGCTTTTTATCCGGATAATACAGATTTTAGATAAGCATAAGGGGCCTAACCATCCTGATCGTTTGATCCGGACGCTAGACCCCTTTGTCAATGCATTATTCTTATCTCATCTATGACCTAATGTTACACTATAAACTTCTTCTTCAACAATAAACGTATTCATATAAAAATGTCTAATACCCAAACTAGTTTTTATATATTTTATACAATAACCCTACTTATTTAGCAACTATACTGCGTTTCAAATCTAACTTATATATCAATTAAGTCTTCTATCTGCTGCGTATTTTCAAAACCCCTTTGTTTGATTTATCCTAGCTGCATTCTCTAAAAATAAAGTCCTGTAAGGCTGCCCTTCTTAGCTAAACAAACTGTCTAACGCTTACCTCATCATTAGGGCTCTTCCCCATATAAGTAAGCGTGCCAAAAGCTTACATGCCTATAAGATACAAAAGAAGTCTAAAAGTTTTAGTTATCAAAACTTTTAGACTTCTTCGTCTCTTATTTTTATATCATATCCGATCTTATAGCAAATTGCAAATTAAATTTAACCCTTTTTTTCGTCATTTTTCTAGAGTCTCCCATGAACTTCCTTGTCTTTAACCTCTATAACCTGGTTACTTTCATCCAAAACGAGTACATTCGGTTTAAATGTCTTGGCTTCCTCAGCACTCATCATGGCATAAGCAATAATAATCACCTTATCTCCTACTTGTACCAGACGGGCTGCTGCACCATTTAAGCAGATTATGCCGCTATTTGTTTCTCCTTCTATGGTATAGGTTTCAAAACGTTCTCCGTTATTAAGATTCACAACTTGAACTTTTTCACCTGGCAAAATATTGGCTACCTCAAGGAGCGACCGATCGATTGTGATACTTCCTACATAATCAATATTAGCTTCTGTAACCGTAGCGCGGTGCAGTTTAGATTTAAAAAGCGTTAAAAACATGTCCGTTCCTCCTTAGACTTAAGGATTTTATTATCAATGAGCCGTGTTTTCCCAAACTTCACAGCTATCGCTAATAGCACATCATCATAAACTTCAGCAACTGCCTCAAGTGTATTGGCATCTAAAAGTTCAACATAGTCAATCACTGCCAAGGGAGCCCTTTCAAGGTACATTCTAACAGCCTGAACGATTTTCGAAGCTGCGATCACCCCTTCTTCTACTAATTTTTCACCTTCCTGAAGGCTTTTATATAAGTTCAAAGCTTGTTTTCTTTCTTCTGCGTTTAAATAAACATTTCTGGAGCTCATGGCTAAACCATCTTCCTCTCTCACAATAGGGCAGATAATCATTTTAACCGGCATCCACAAGTCTCTTATCATCTTTTTGATAATGAGCGCCTGCTGAGCATCCTTTTGTCCAAAATAAACCTGGTCCGGCCTTACCATATTCAGCAGAATAGTAACTACCGTAGTAACGCCTTTGAAATGTGTCGGTCTTGAGAGTCCGCATAGGGTCTTAGTGAGGCTGCCAGTCACTTCTACTGCTGTAGTAGCTCCGCTCGGGTAGACTTCACTTACTTCTGGATGAAAAACCATATCAGCTCCCGCTTCGCATGAAAGTTCATAATCTCTTTCAAGATTCCTCGGATATTCCTTAAAATCTTCTCCCGGTGCAAACTGCGTAGGATTGACAAAAATACTGACTACGACTATATCATTATCTTCTTTTGCCTTTCTAATAAGCGACAGGTGCCCCTCGTGTAAATAACCCATCGTTGGAACAAAGCCTACGGTTTTCCCATGGCGCCCGTTGTTATCTAACCAAAGATTTAAGTCTTGTACAGTTTGTATTAAACTCATAAGAACCTCCTTGCACATCGTCTAACATCTTAACCAGGTTATGATCCATGCTAAAAACATGCTTTTCTTCAGGAAAGCTTTGATTTTTGACTTCCTTGATATAATGACCTACAGCTTCCTTAACACATGCTCCAAGATCAGCATATTGTTTTACGAATTTCGGGGTAAAATCGTTATAAAGCCCCAGCATATCATGAATAACCAGAACCTGCCCGTCACAGTATCTGCCCGCTCCAATGCCAATAACCGGTATATGAAGTTTTTCAGTTATAACCTTAGCTAACTCTTCTGGAACAGCTTCCAGGACAATGGCAAAAACTCCTGCTTCCTCTAAAATAAGTGCATCTTCAATTAATGCTTTCGCTTTTACTTCATCCTTACCCTGAACCTTAAATCCGCCCAGAGCATGAACGGATTGAGGTGTCAACCCCAGATGGCCCATAACAGGAATCTGCGCACCTACAATAGCCTTAACCGTTTCGGCCCTTTCTCTTCCTCCTTCCAGCTTAACTGCATGGACCTTTCCTTCCTGAACCAGCCGCCCGGCATTTCGAACCGCTTCAGTCATGCTGATATGATAAGTTAAAAACGGCATATCTCCAATAAGCATCGCTCGTTTAGCTCCCCTAGCCACGCTTTTGCAGTGATAAATCATATCCTCAAGCGTAACTTCTAAAGTTGAGTCATACCCCTGAACGACCATTCCTAGGGAATCCCCAATTAGGATAGCCTCCACACCGCATGCATCAATAAGTTTTGCCATGGCGTAGTCATAGGCTGTGAGCATTGTAATCTTCTCTTTTTTTACCTTAGCCTCTAAAAAAGACTGGGCAGTAAATCTTAAATTCATAGCAGGCACACCTTTCTAAATAAATTGAGACGGCAGATGCCCACTTTCACCTTTCAAATGAAGTGTTTTAAATAAAAAAGTCTTTTTAATCTGCCAAGGCAGACTAAAAAGACATACGTATCCTGTAAATAGATATGGCGCTGTCTCTGTCCTCGTGGATCAAAGCAGAAGTTTTAGAAACTAAAATTTGAAAGTGAATTGCTGGGTGTACAGTTCATAATGATACCGTCATCTCCCCTAAGCATAATCCATTTTTAGTAAAAAAACAACGCCGCTTTATACTTTTTTCTTATAAAGATCGATTTGACTTACTATCTTATTAATAAGATCTTCTATCTCCAGTCCGCCTCTTTCACCGATCATCTCCAAAGTTGCTACTGAAGACATGGTTTTAAATAAGATAGGGTTCTTTAATTTAGCGAATTTCGGTGACAGCCCCAGCATGTAATCTCTGATAAAAGGATACACCTTTACAATGTCTCCTAAAATAGTACTAGGCTCAATACCATAAGCGTTCTCATCCACCTTATTTTTAGCAGCAGATGTATCTGCTTGAGATGTATCTGCTTGAGATGTATGTGCTTGAGATGTATGTGCTTGAGATGCATTTGCCTCTGACGTATCTTTAGACTCTACCTTTACCGCTTCGCTGCCATCTTTATCTTCTTGATCCCAAGAAAGTAACCTTTGGCTGCCTGTAAGACTTCTTATATGGGTCACATCCTGCATCATTTCCAAAATGCCTCTAAAGTTTCCAGCTTCATCTCTTACAGCATTATAGATGATATAAATAAACTTGCCGCCCAGCTCAAGCCAAAACTCAGCTTGATCCTGCTCACCAGATCTAAAAGCTTTAATAATTCTTTCTACTGTATCTACACTTTCTCTTGGATGACAGTTTTGAACCTTTCGTCCAATAACTCCGGCACTTCTTGGAAATACTCTATGCTTGGTATCACTGTAAAACTTAACTATCTCATTTTCATCGACATAAGAAAGGTCAACCTGCAGATGTTTAAAAATAAGATTAATCTGCTCTAGCGTAAGCTTTCCTTGGCTTACATCTAAAACATCATCTTGCTTTTTCTGATCCAGAACACCATGTTTTTTAAGAAGCAGGGTCAAGTCACTCATGAATTCACTTCCAACCCCTAAGTTTTCACCAGCCTCTGACTGCCCTTTGTAAGGTTTAGGGTCAGGAATGAGGCAGTACCCGATCTCGTCATCGCCCTTTCGCATCAGAACGAAGTCTTCTTCTGTAAGAAGCTCCATAGAAGTTGGAAACAGAATTTCGATCTCTTTAACCATCATGTCTTTTATCATCTCAATCACTTCATGCTGCAGCTCCAGGAATGCTTCATCTTTATTTTCTTCCAGAAACGTTTGTGCTTTTTTCAAAATAGCTTTGATATTGTTATCTAAAGTCCACATCACCTTAGAAGGTTTATCAAATCCTTTTCTTTCAAGGGCTGCAAATAGCTGATTTTGTTTTCTGCTGAAGTGGATATTAATTTTATCCAGCTTTTCATAAATCTCAAGCCACTGATTTTTTATAAACCTCTTTTGCAGCAGCCTTTGCATATCATTAAGAACAGCCTTAATCGCATCTGTCTCATCCAAATAAGTCCGGATAGGATGCCCTTCTTTTAAATCTAGTTTGTCAGATACTAATACATCTTTAAATATTTCTAAGATTTCTTCCATACGTTCTGCAAGGGTATCATCTGAAATACCATACTTTTGCAGATACTGCTCACAAATGGCAAACTCCTGGGCTGTTACTTCTTTAAAAGACGCATTCATCTCAGCCTTTGCCTGTTCTAGGGTGATTCTGCCTTCCAGAAAATCCAGCTTAATCTTAATGATTTTTTTGACTTTTGCATGATCAACATTCAAATGAGCTTCCATTTCAATAGCTTCTTCAGATTCAGCCGGATAAAAATACGCATGGTATTCTGTATCACTTATCTTTTCAACATACTTATCAAAACCTTTTGATTCCATCATTTTATACATCGGAAACGGCTCAAAGTCTTTGATCACATGAATGCCTTCCCCGTGTCCAATCTCATTAACAGCTTGAGTCAGGCAGTCTCTAAACGATTCATGTTCACCTCTTCCATCAATTGTTTTGTAACGTATATCTTTTTTCATCCTTTTCCCTCCTCATCAGATAAAGATAATCATTCTCATTAACCATGTATAATCGAAGGCCGCTCTCAGCTTCTGTGTTGATGCGGCCTGTCACTTTTATGGCTGAAAAACTACAACCAAGAACATTTTAAACTGCTCTTTTGCAAATAACGCATGAGGGATCCCCGCTGGCATGACAATGACTTCACCCTTTTTAACAAGGTTTGTATCACTGCCTATAGTTATTTCTGCCTCACCGTCTAAGATATAAACCATTGCATCGCCTCTTGATGAATGCGCACTTATTTCTTCCCCTTTGGCAAACGCAAATACTGTCATACTTAAATTTTTTCCTTGTGCCAAAGTTCTGCTTATAACCTGCCCTTCCTGATAACTAACTAACGCTTCCATTTCAAGAGCCTTTGAAAAATCTATGTTTTTAATAAGTTGTTCCATAATATTCCTCCTTAGGATTATTTATTTGTTGTCTTAATGATAACACTTATCAATTAGGAAGTCGGTAACATACGTTACATTTTTAAATTTTTATGAGGTTATCTCCTAAGTTTTAACTACAAAGGAAATAACCTCGTCTCTTTATAACCTATTCTGTTAATCAATCATAACTTTTGTATCATTAACTAAAATATAAGCAACTTGAGTATAGTCAATAGGCTGCCACCGCTAGTGCACTTAATGTAATCCCCTGCTGCGTGTCTTTAGCTTCTACTATTATAGCATTCTCCCCTAAATATTTGGCTCTATCCCCAAATGCCATTTTAAACACATCTACTGCATTCATCGTTTCGGCTGCAAAAACAGCGCAATAGGATGTTATTAAAATAAAGATCGTACTAAGTGCCAAAACAGCTTTCTTATTGTAATTTCTTTTTTGTTTTATCCCTTTTACCCTAATTTTCTTAATCATTAATAGCCCCCCTATATATTCACTTTAATTAATCACAACTTTTGTCCCATTAAATACAATATAACTGATCTGATTACAGTCAATCGGTTCCGCAAACTGATGAATCGTTTCAAGCGCTCCATTTCCATAATTGATATAAGATCTGAATGTACCAGAAGCTAACCGAGCCTCTGTTCCATCTTTAAGAAATACTTTAACATCTGCCTGAATACGTTCTGCCTATCCTTTTAACTTTTCTCTTAGAGTGTTATAAAAGCTTTCATTTAATTTAGGCTTCTTTTGTGTCTTCTTTGATAAAATGATGGCTTCCTGTGGGCAGTGGTGTATGCAGCGAAAACAAAACTCACAATTGCTGTTAGCATGCTGTGGAAAATCCCCTCTCATACTCCAGCACTTCCGCATACAATGAGTGATGCATTTCTTACATTTGCTGCAGTACTGCTCAATCACCTTTAGCCTATGCTTGTAGCGTTTTCCTAAAGTTTTATTAGGATAATTGATAATAGAACTTAGCTTAAAC
>CALJNR010000108.1 GCA_937981575.1 uncultured Clostridia bacterium
TTGGCAAAATCTTTTTCGATAGGGTCCCAGCCATCGCCGCCGAGCATAATGGTCTTGAAATTTATAGCTTTGACCTGAGTTGCAATTTCTCCAGATTTGCCGTAGTAGTCAGGGTTGAAGAGTACCGCTGGTTTTTTAGTTTTAATAGTATTTAGGGACTTTTTGAAGTCCTTTTTTTCTGAGGTATAGCTTTCGTAATGAACAACTTTGCCACCTGCTTTTTCAAAGGCTAATTTAAATGCCACTGCAAGAACAGCAGAAAAATCATCCTCTTTGTTGTATAAGATAGCAGCTGTTTTGGCTTTTAGATTGTTTGCTGCAAACTGAGCCATCACAGTGCCCTGATCCTTATCAAGGTAGCCGGCTCTAAAGACGTAGGGATAATCCTTTGTTACATCCGGATGAGTAGCAGTGGGTGAAATCATTGGCATCTTTTTTTTCTCAGCCAAAGGGGCTACGGCGAGGGAAGTAGATGAAATCATAGGCCCAATGATGCCGGTGACTTGGTCTTTATCTGTCAGTTTGTTGAAGGCTTTGATACTTTCTTTAACGCTTCCCTGATCATTGCATGTAATAAGTTCGACTTTTTTTCCTAAGATGCCTCCAGAAGCATTAATTTCATCAATTGCAAGGTCAGCGCCATCTCTTACCATGCCGCCATATATTTCAAGCGGGCCGGTCTCCGAAACGATTAGTCCTAATTTAATAGTTTCACTGGGAGCTTGTGCAGTTTGGGCATAGGTTAATGAACTGCCTACGAGTATTATACTGAGCAGAGTGCTTACAAAACGTAATGGGCTGATGGGTTTCTTTCTATTAATCATTTACTTTCCTCCTAAATACATTTGTTCTAGTATGAAGTATCTTGAAAAGGTTGTCAATAAAGAATAGTCAGAATTATTTATAGGGTTTAATACTAGATGACGTTCATCTTTAAGTAAGTTGTATTACGTATTGATATCTCGTACAATATAAGATGTAAAAAAATAATAAGCATGACAGAAAAAAGAGATGGCCTGAATAGATAGAGCTAAGGTGTACAGGGGGACTTCGGTTTTGAGAGCTGCCAAATATTTAGGATCAGTCCTATAAGGGAAATTTCGGATGGCTTCATTTCGGAGGCCTGAAAGTAAAGGAGAATGATTATGAAAAAAGTAATTATAAAAGTAATTACAGGAATAGGGATTAGTTTTGTTATTTTCCTAGGGTTAAGCTTTTCCCTTTATAAACTTGCAAATGCCAGGGGGTTTCAACTAATGGGGACTATCGTTCGAAGCGTAGATACGGATGAAAAGGTGGTTGCGCTTACCTTTGATGATGGGCCTACAGAAAAAACAGATGAGATTTTAAAGGTCTTAGATGAAGCAGGGATCAAAGCAACGTTCTTTTTAAATGGCAAGCCGATGCAGGAGTATCCGGAACGGGCCCAAAGCATTGCAGCCGCTGGCCATGAGATAGGTAATCATACCTACTCTCATAAGAGAATGGTTTTTAAATCCCCAGCATTTATTAAGCAAGAAATAGAAGAAACGGACAGGCTGATAAGAGAAACTGGATACTTAGGGGATATACATTTTAGACCGCCTAACGGTAAAAAGCTATTACTCCTTCCCTACTATTTGAAGCAAAATAACAAAAAAACTATTATGTGGGATATTGAGCCTGACTCCTACGGAGAAATAGCGGGGGATGCAGACAAAATCATAGAGCATGTGAAGGGGAACGTAAAACCAGGCTTTATTATCCTTTTACATATTATGTATGATAATGAAGAGAGGCAGTCCTTAGAAGCTATTCCGGGGATTGTAAAGTCCTTAAGTGAACAAGGATATACTTTTAAGACAGTTTCAGAACTTTTGAGCTATCAGGAGGGCAGTGTAAAATAGAGAGATATCGAGAATAAGATAATAGAGAGCGTATAAGCTAATTAGACCTTTGGATAAAGAACTTGAAGTATAAAGCTAAATAAATAAAGAAGATAGCTTATTTAGGAAAAAGTGAGAATGAGTAAAAAAGGAGAAATGAATATGCCAAAGTTTAAAATGAAAAAAATTGATGCCTTTACAGGTGCTAAGTCCAGCGGCAATCCGGCAGCTGTCATCTATTTGGAGGAAAATAAAAAAATAAGTGAGGAAGAGATGCAACGCATTGCCAGAGAAATGAAAGGCTTTGTTTGTGAAGCAGCCTTTGTATTTAAACAAGAAGCGGGACTGAAAATCAGATACTTTTCAGCTGAAAAAGAAGTTCAGTTTTGTGGGCATGCAACCATTGCGCTGATGTATGATTACTTTTTATCTCACAAAGAAGAACATACGCTTGAAATTGAGACGAATAAAGGCAGGCTTACAGTCGAAAATCAAATCGATGCAAATAACGCAGTATTTATCAGTGCACCAGAGCCGGTATTTACTGAGCATAATATCGGTGCAGCTGAAATGGCTGAAGCCCTGGATCTAAAGCCTGAGTACATTAATAATGTATATCCTATAACTATTGTTAATGCAGGCAATCAAACCTTGTGTGTACCTATAAATAAACTCCAAAATGTAACAGAGCTTACCCCAGAGTTTAATAAGCTTAAAGCATTTTGCAGCAAACATCATCTGGATGTTATTACTGTATTTACGGATGATACAGCTGATAAGTCCAATACATATAGAACCAGAGTCTTTACCGCGCCTTTTGGTTATTTGGAAGACCCAGCAACAGGTTCAGGCAATGCAGCTTTAGGCTATTTTCTAAAAGCCTACAACTTTTGGAATGGCGGACTTATCACACTGGAACAAGGAACTGATCTTGAAAACCCTAACCTCATTAAGATGATGATTAAGCAAGATGACAAGGGTAGAGCCAAGCTCTTTTTCGGAGGGCAGGCAACCCTTAGAATTGAAGGGGAGTACTTTATTTAGTCAGGTATTTAATAAATAAGGCAGTGCCATCTTGAAGCACTTCGTCAAATCCCATTTTCTTCAGATACTTGACATGCCCCTCTTGTGATGCAAAGGAAATCAGCTTAGTGTAACCATGTTCTAAAAAGTAATCTTTTCTAGTCTCATAAATATAATTGCCGATCTTAAAATCTCTGTACTCAGGGGTTACAAAATCCAGTTCGACTTTTAGGGTGCCTTCCTGATGTTTTGAACCTATAAATACTCCAGCAGGTACGGTATTTCTTAGAATATAAAAGCTGATATCTGCAGCACTTAAATCCAGTTTGGAAGGATCAATATACTTTTGGATGCCCTCTTTGTAAAAGTCTAAAAAATAACTAAAGTATTGAGACGTATTAACAAGAGGCAGAAGTTTAAAGTATTCTTTAGAACCATAGATCTTTATCAGATAATAGATATTGATGATACCGATACCTATATTCATAAAGGCCACGGGAAGTGCGCCGATCAAAAAACCATAAAGTGCGAAAATACCTGATCCAATCAGGTTTATCCATCTTAATTTAATAATAGAACTCATAAGAAGAGAAACCAGCACAATAAAGGAAGCCAGATACCCCAACCATTCAAGCCAATCAAAAACCATAATAGAAGCTCCTTTCATAAGCAATATGACTTATTATATCATAATATTTGAATTTTATAAGCAGGTTGAGAACTATTAGCTTTATGCAACTAGCTAAGAAAAGCAGCAAAATGCGTCTATAGGCAGCAGTTTAGGCAAAGGAGCAGTATAAAATACATCTTATGTATGAAAATACTACACCTTACGCAAAAAATATTGTAGAACGCTCGGATTTATTTATAATAGGTAGTAAGCTAAGCCGCTAATAAATAATATGCTTCTCAAACAGAAAATAGGCTCACTAAAGTTTGGACTGCGGTGAGCTGACTTTTCTGATACTTTTCTCATCTACCATTAAAAGTTAATTTAAGCTGTAATTTTTAGTGTAGGTTTAGTTCACAAATATCCCAATATAATTATGCGCAAAATAGCAGGCATAATTATAATAAGCTAAGTGACAGTGTCTTATTTAAGACACTTACCGCTTAGCTCATTTTTTTCGTATTTAACTTAGACTAGGCATTATAGGAATGATATTTTC
>CALJNR010000109.1 GCA_937981575.1 uncultured Clostridia bacterium
AAAATATTGATATCCCATGTAACTATTGGTGTATGGAAGCTTATAATTTTGATCTTTAGCGTTCGAATATTTGTTTTGAGAAGAGTGAGTGTGAAATTCGGAATTTTTCCTATTTGAATAACTCATTTTGCTTCTCCTTTCGGTATGATTACAATAATTAGTATATGATGGTAATACAGATATGTGATAATCTGGAAAGTATTTGATGTTGGGACTTCAGATCCGATAATCATCTATTTTGCTAAAAGCATAGGAAGTGCATTTAAAATAGGTTCAGAATGGGTTATAATTGAAACCAGCAGAAGGCATTAGGTCAGTATGAAATGATTGTTATCTATTTCCCTAAGGTTATGATGATCTTAAGGATTCATATTAGAATATCAAATAAGGAAGGCACATCATGGAAGAATCAAAGCTTATTGAAATCATTAAGATTAACCCGGCAAGTATCAAAACGATAAAGCATCCGACCGATGAGATGAAACTATGGGCTGTCAAAAAAGATGGACTTTTATTAGAATATATAGATAGTCCAACAAGAGAACTGCAAGAGCTGGCGCTAAATAATAATACGAGGGCCATTAAATTTATAAATAATCCTACAGAAGAAATGATGATTCGAGCTGTAAAAGCTGGGTGGAGCAATTTGCAGTATATTAAAACCCCCACAGACGAGGTTATAAAACTAGCAATCGATCAGGCAGGATGGGCTATTCAATATGTAGAAGACCCAAGTGAAGCCTTGCAGCTGCTAGCAGTCAGAAAAAACTATGATGCCCTCAAGTATATCAAAGCGCCTTATGAAAGGGTACAGGAAGAAGCCGTTCGAATAAGTTATGAAGCCCTAAGGTATATCCCTTTGCCGAGTCTTCCTATAGAACTTATGGCTATTAAAAGTAATGAAGCTGCTGTTAAATTTATCACGCATTTAGACAAGCCTAAGATGTTAGAGTGTTTAAAAGTCAATATTTTAGTCACTAAATATATTGAAAGAGAAATATCAAAAGATGAATTAGAGGATGTTTTAAAAGAAGTTTTATCTAGAGAAGATGTGGAAGAAAAATATGTAAGAGACTTTTTAAACTGTGCAGTGATCAATCGAAACAGCAAAACGCTGCCAATTGATAAGATGATGTTTATTGATCAATATGGAAGTAAAACGGTTAAAAAGATAGCTGTAGATGAAAAGCTAAAGATGATATAGGAGACTTAAAATGAATTTTATAGAGACATTACAAAGTGCGTATTTAGTGATTTCTACTGGGGAAGTCCCTTTGATAGTTGGTGAAAGTGGTATAGGAAAAACTGCTTTGGCAAAGAAACTCGCTGAGGAAAATAATTGGTACTTAATTGTTATTGACGGCAACTTACTTAAAGAAGGAGAAATAGGTGGGCTTCCAACAGTAGAAACTTATCGCGTCCATGATGCCGATGGCAATGAGGTAGAAAAGAAGACGACCATCTACGCTGTGCATAACAAGCTTCGGGAAATAGATGAACGAGCAGCCAAAGGGCAAACTATTCTTTTATTTATAGACGAAATCAATCGCTGTGAGCACACGGTGCAACAGGAACTGATGAATTTAGTTTTAAATCGGGAAATTAACGGGTATACGCTGCACGACAGTGTAAAAATCTTAGCCGCCATGAATCCATCCAATAAGTATGGTTTGGATTTTGATTATCAGGTAGTAGATATGGATCCGGCTCAAGAAAATAGATTTGTATGGCTGACTATGGAAAGTGACGCCGCAGCGTGGCTGCAGTGGGCTATCGATACAGGTATTGAACCCAAGGTGATAGAATTTATTTCAACCTTTCCTGAATACTTACACAAAAAAAGTGAGGAGGATATACAAGCGACGCCAAGAAGTTATGAAAGAATTTCTAAGACATATAAAGTCTATAAGGAGCAAAAAGATGCGGTGCCGCGGGCAGTGTTTTTAAATGTCATAAGAGGCAATGTAGGTAAAATAATTGCTGAGGAGTTTATTAGCTTTATTGAATCAGATTATCATCCGCTGATAGCTTATGAAAATGTTTTTTTAGGGGATGTGCTGGATGAAGCTGTTAGAGAAAACGTAAAGAATGAAAGTCATACAAGGCTTTACCTGGCGGCTGTAAATATCCTGAAAAGGATGGAATCAGAGCTCAAAGGGCATGAGCAGGAAGCGGATGATCAGATAGGTAGGTTAATTGCCTTTTTAAAGACATACCCAGTAGACCTTATGGTAGGCATAATGAAGGAGATGAAGAGAAGTTATCTGAAAGTTTATCACTATGCACTGGAAAATGAAGCTTTTGTGGAAGCTTATTTTGAATCTTACCGGTTGATAAAGGAATAGCCTATGCAAAGTTATTTTGATAAACAAGTTAAATTACTTTATGAAGAAGCAAATGAAATCGTTCACAGGGCATTGGCGTTTCAGGCAAATCGGGGAGCCGAAAAGTTTGAAATTCATGTGCCTAAGGCATTTGAAGAGGCATTTTTTAGGGTTGTCGATCAAGTGAATCTGAGTCTTATGGAAGAAAAAGATAACTTTTATGGCTATTTTTTATTTCAAATGGTGAGGGAGATAAGATTTGATATCGCAAGCCCGAGCAGTGTACGTTTTAAGGGGGCAAAGTATAGTATCTCTTTTAATCCCCTTATATTTTTGACTTTGGGAATCAAACAAATGGAGAGTACCATTAAGCATGAAATCCATCATGTAGTATCTTTGCATTTGATAAGAGCAAAAGCATTAAAAGGCAGGTATAGTACACTTGTCCGAAATATGGCTATGGACATCGTTGCAAACCAGTATTTGAATGATCTGCCGCCCTATGCGATTACTTTAGAACATGTAAATGTAAAATATGCTCTAAAACTTGAGCCCTATGAGACATTTGAATATTATGCAAATAAGCTGCAAACGGAATGCGACTTACAAGGGAAAGATGCCGAGGGTGAAGAAGATGATAGTGATCACAATACTCCTGTAGAAACAGAGTATAGTGCAGAAAGAACCCATGATATTTGGGAGTATTCTGATGAGGTAGATGAAAAGACGATTAAAGAGTTTACAGAAAGGTTTATTGATCATGCCCAAAGGGGTGGGGTACCTTCGCATCTGGCAGGCATAATTGCAGCGCTTAAAAAGAGTAAGGGTGAACTGCCTTGGCATTTATACCTTAATAGATTAATGGGAACACTTGAAAGTAATAAAAGAAAGACGATAACAAGGCGAAACCGCAGACAGCCTGAGCGGTTAGAATTAAGAGGTGAACTAAGAAGCCACAAAGCGGAAATAGCTGTGGCGCTGGATATAAGCGGAAGTATCAGTGATGAAGAATTTAAACAGGCTATAAAGGAAGTGCTTAATATCGTCAAAAATTATAAACATGATATAAAGATTATAGAATGCGATAACCAAATTAGGCGGGTTTACAAAGTAAAGACTATAAAGGATATAAAGGATAGAATGCATATAAAGGGAGGGACTCAGTTTACTCCAGTTTTTGAGTATGCCAATAAGCAAAAGATCAATTTGCTGGTGTATTTTACGGACGGCAAAGGCGAAGATAAGCTTAGAGTTACCCCGAGAGGGTATAAAGTATTATGGATTATTTCGGGAAGAGGGGATAAACTTTCATTAAAAGAGCCTTATGGTGCGGTTAAGAAACTCAGTAAGGTTAAGGTAAAAGACAGCAGCTTCGATATGATGGATGTTAGAAATGATGGTTATTCAGCGCAGAGCCAGGAACCAAGTCTCTAAATATAAAAAGTTCTGTGGGCTTATTGCAGTTCTTGATTCAGCTTGGATTTAAAGCTATAATTAATTATAAGTGTAGAAATAAGGAGTAGAGATTGATATTTTGGATTTAGGTGCCTATTCAGGCAATTCAAAATATAGAAGTCTATACGTTAAGCTGAGAAGATATCATTGTAACTAAAATAGGCCGATATTCTGATAAAGATAAAGAAGATATTCGTGCGCTTCTAACAAAATCTGATATAGAGATTATTAATGGGCTGATAGAGAATGTAAAACAAAAGGCAGAATATCAGTGTGAAAGTTAAAGAATATTTTATTAGTAATGTAGAAAGATTCAGGAGGGATTTTGATGTATAACATGCTGCAAAGAAATCTCAAAGAGTATTTCAGCTTATATAATGAGGGGGATGAACGCTACCGCTATCAAATAGCTGAAATATTAAAGGGCTTTATGAGTAAAGAATTGTATGATAAGTGGAAGGATGATGCTCCAGAAAATTATGCCGAGGTCAACCATTTAGTTTATTATATTAAACAATATATTCCGCAGTTTCCCAGATTTGAAACATTAAGTTGGGACTTATGGGGGATGGGATATGAGGCTGTCTCAAACAATAAACTCGCAGATGAACATTTACTTGAGAGACTAAAAATTATTAATTTGTGCTTAGGAACTGCCTATATACAGTAAAAGAATTAAACTCCTCGAGCTATTCATAGAAGAATAGTTCGGGGAGTTTTGTAACCAAATAATAAATTTTATTATTATAAGGCCGATGACAAAGAGATGAATACCAAAAATAACTAATCCAAAAGCCCACATTTTTTCAAAACCTGTAACAAACAGTACCATCATAAAGCTCAGCTGGGTATCGGGATAGGTTAGTAATGGGTGGTGGCTCAGTAAAATAGAGATAAATGCTAAGTTTAGAATGGCTGTTCCTAAAACGGCAGAGTAAGCTAAGCGAAACAACCCACCAAGTAAAGACAGGCTGCCATCTATCGGCTTAAGTAATACATAAAGGCCCCATGAAATGACAATATTGCAGATGAGGATAATGAGCCAGCCGAATATGCCTGCCCGAAACAGCAAAATGGATTTTTTTATAGCGTTTAGTGTTGCAGCTGTATCACCTTCTATAATGAGATTGCTGTGGACAAATCCAACTGAAAAGGCAGCGCACAGGCCTATCATGAATAGAGCAATTCCGGTTATTAATGCGGTTTTGCGAAGGGATACTTTTTCTTTTTTGAAGTCTAGCATATGTTTTCCTCCTTAGATAGAGAGTTTGGATAAGTCATTATAGCATTGTAATACCATTAAAGCCTTGATTTAAATCAAGGTGAGTAGATTTACAGATAAAAAGCAGCTAGATTAAGTTTGGGTTTGAAAATATAGATAATGAATGATAGTAGAGTTATTTTAACGCGTTTAAGTTGACCACATTAAGATTGTATAGTATAATCTTAACAATGTTAAGATTGGAGGATATATATGGGAAACAAATTATATCATCACGGGGACTTAAGAAATTCACTGATTGAGGCAGGCATCGAGCTTATTAATCAGGAGGGAGTCAAGCGATTTTCATTAAGAAAAGTGTCTGCGTTATGCGGCGTAAGCCAAGCTGCTCCGTATAGTCATTTTCAAAGTAAAGAGGATTTACTTAAAGCTATGCAGGATTATGTAACGGAGCAGTTTATGGCTGATCTGGAGCGCAGCATTCAATCCTATACTAATCAAAATGATCCCGGCGTACTCGTTCAGATGGGTAAAAGTTATGTGATGTTTTTTATTAACCACCCCCACTATTTTCATTTTTTATTTTCACAGCCTTGTATGACGGTTAATCTTTCTATAGAGGGTGATGCCGCAGAGAACTTCCAGCCTTTTGAACTTTTAAGAACTACGGCTTTGCGAGTGTTTGAAAAAGATAAGCTCTCTAAAGAAATAATAGAAGATACTATCATAGCTTTGTGGGCAACTGTACATGGTCTTGCTTCTATAGCAACGATGAAAAATGTCCATTATGATAAGGACTGGGAAACAAAGATAGAGGATATTATTTGGAACAAATAAAATGAGCGGCCGATAGGCTGAATAGATGGAGATAAAAATGATAAATAAAGAAAATAAACGGGGTTTAATTCAATCGTTAGTGAGAGGGGGCGTTCGAATGATACTAAGTATACTTTCTATCTTATTTGTATGCATAGTTGTGGTAGCAGGCGCGTTAGTTATTGGGAGTAAGGGAGTGCCTAAACCTTTTTTAGATGAAAGGGGGAAGCCTTTGGAAGGCAGTATATCGGAAAAAATTTTTATCACCATTAATGGCGTAGAGCAGGGCATGTTTATCAAAGGGAAGGATAAAACAAAACCTGTACTGCTTTTTGTACATGGTGGTCCTGCTATGCCTGAGTATGCAATAAGCCAGAAGTATACAGAAGTTCTCGAGAATTATTTTACTGTCTGCTGGTGGGATCAGAGGGGGGCAGGCTTATCATACAACGAGAATCTTTCACCTGAAACGATAACTGTTGGGCAATTGATAGACGATACGGCAGAAGTAACTAACTATCTTCGCAAACGCTTTAGGCAGGAGAAGATTTACCTTATGGGGCATTCATGGGGAACCTTTATTGGCATTCAGGCAGCGGCAAAGGACCCGGAACTCTACTATGCCTACATTGGCATGAGCCAGGTGTCAAAGCAGCTTCAATCGGAAAAGCTTGCCTATCAGTATATGAAGAATCAGTTTAAAGTAACAGGAGATAAAAGAAGGCTGAAAAAGCTTGAGAAGTATCCTATCTGGGAGATGGACACTTTGCCACAGGGTTACCGCTTAATGCGTGATGATTTGATGCATAGTCTGGGGATTGGCACAACCCGCAAGATGAAGTCAGTTGTTACGGGAATTTTTTTGCCGATCATGCAAAGCCCGGAATATACATTGCGTGAAAAGTTAAATGTATGGCGAGGGAAAATTTTTGCTAATAAAGCTACTAATCTGTGGGATAAGATGCTTGAAACGGACTTAACTAGAGAAGTAAAGAAGCTAGAGGTTCCTGTTTATTTTTGTGAAGGCATATATGATTACACGGCTTCTTACATAGAAGCAAAGGCATATTACCATAATCTCGAGGCTCCGCTGAAAGGCTTTTATACCTTTTATCAGTCCGCCCACAGTCCGATGTTTGAAGAACCAGAAAGGTTTGGCCGCATTTTACAAGAGGATGTGCTGACAGGAATGAACACTCTTA
>CALJNR010000110.1 GCA_937981575.1 uncultured Clostridia bacterium
ATCTTCGGCGTACATCTGTTGCCCTTACAGCCGCCGCTGCCGGCTCCCGTTGCCTTTTGCACAGCTTCCAGCGTATGAGCGCCGCCATTTATCACATCTTTCATCGTCTTTCGGCTGATTCCTTTGCAGATACACACCTTAGTCAGTTTATCCTTAATTGCTTCATCTAAACCATCTGTCATTATTTCAACTCCTTTTTAGAGGGCCTTAAGCGCTGCTGCATTCAAAAGGCTCCAAGGCTTATTAAAGTGAGGCTGGAAGAAGAAGTCTGTCATCGCCAGTTCCTCTATTGTCATATTATTTTGCACAACTACCGATAAAGTATTCATAAACTGTGTTAAGTCCTGCTTAGAAAGAATTTGTCCCCCAAGAACGCGTCTTGACTTTTTGTCATAAACCAGCTTGAGAGTGGCTGTTTCATAAGTTGGCATGAACTCCGGCCTGTAATTGTCTTGAAGCACCACTGCGTCAATCTCCATATCGGTAGTCGTTTTAGCCACCTCTTCAGTCATTCCGGTAGAGGCAATGCTGTATTCATAAATCTTAATCCCAGATGTAGCTTGTGTGCCCATATATCTCAGTGTTGGACTTACTAAATTCCGAGCCACCAAAGTTCCCATTCTCACGGCATTAGTCGCCAGCGGGATGTAGCGGTTATCTCCGGCTGGATTAAAACGTACGACGCAGCAGTCACCAGCTGCATAAACATCTTCTTTGCTGGTTCTCATATATTCATCAATGATAATAGCCCCATTAGGAAGGGTATCGAGTTTGCCCTTTACCAAAGCTGAGTTTGGCTGAAAGCCTATGCAAAGTACCACAAGATCTGCTGCATAACTGCTTTTATCCGTTACAACCCCTCTCACCTTGCCGCCGCTGCCTTCAAACTTTATAACTTTTTCACCTAGTGCCAATTTTACCCCATGGTCGATAAAAGCATTCTCCGCAATATCTGTAAACTCATCATCTAAATATTTGCTCATGATACGCTCTTCCGCATCAATCAGTGTAACTTCTTTGCCCTTCATCTCAAACGCTTCAGCTAGTTCTACGCCGATATAGCCTGCGCCAATCACAACAACTTTCTGTACTTCATCTGTTTTCTTAATAATAGCCTGAGCATGGTTGTAATTTTTGCAAAGTACGATATTTTCCTGCTCGATGCCTTCTATCGGCGGGATAATAGGCCATGAACCAAGGGTTAACACTAATTTGTCATAATGATCTTCAAAAACTGCATTGGTATTTAAATCTTTAACGGTAACCGTTTTAGTTGTAAAATCAATATTTTCTACACTGTGTTCCATTTTGGTAACCACGCCAAGCTTTTCAAGTCCTGCCGGTGAATTATAAAAAAGCTTTTCCGGCTCTTCTACCACGCCGCCTACACTAAGGGCTATACCGCATGATAAAAAGGAGATATTATTATTTCTTTCATAAACAGTCACTTCACTGTCTTTGTAAAGTGCTTTGATATTCACAACAGCCGCGGTCCCCGCATGGGTACACCCAATAACAATAACTTTCATTCTTATTCCTCCAATACATGTATATTATGATTTATCGTAATTCTCTATGATTTTATTTATTCACCATTTGAGATTTAAGTTACAGTTCTTTGCACTATTACTAGTGTATTTCAAATGTTTCTATTACATGCTGCTTTTATAGAACAACACCTATAAATTGAAATAATTCATTGATTTAAAGATGTAAAATCTATACTCTTTATTATGGACATTTTTTATATTTTTAATATAGCATATTAAATAACTAATATCAATGGAAAACGATTATTATTTATGAGTTTTTTCACTCTAGTCTAAATTCATAAACAAGAACTCTATAAAAAACAAGAACATTTTACTGCATCAAAAAAGGATGAAGCAGCCGCCTCATCCTTTTTGTTCACTTTATTATTCTTTGATTAACACATTAACCTTAGTATATGCTGCTTACCCTACAGTTTCTACCGCTAGGACTCCCTCTAAGCCACTAAGCAATGTAATAATATCTTCATGCTGCTCATTGTGAGTCGTCTGCAGCGTTAGGAGTGATCCTACACCATGAGAATTATACCGGCTAGGTTCAGAAAGCTGAATCGCCAAAATTTTGATATCATGCACCTTAATAAGATCAATAAAGGCTTTAACATGTTCAACATCTAAAAATTCCACATAAAGTTCTAAAACTGGAGACTTTGCTACAATCAGATTATCTATTCTTTGAACCACGGTCATCACCACAAAAATAAAAACGCATCCAACAATAGCCGCTGAGTAAAAACCAATACCTATTGCAAGCCCCATCGTAGCCGATGCCCAAAGTCCAGCTGCTGTTGTAAGTCCTTTGACCTGCTGCCTGCCGGTTACGATAATCGTTCCAGCCCCCAAAAACCCGATGCCGCTTATAACCTGGGCCCCAAGTCTTGCCGGATCAGCTATAGGACCATAAAGATTATGAATATATTGATTGGTAATCATAGCAAGCGCTGCGCCGATACATACAAGGATATGGGTTTTAAGTCCTGCCGGTCTTCTTTTTTTGATTCTGTCAAATCCAATAATCCCTCCGCAGATGCATGCAAGTAATAACCTCACAAAAATGGATAGCATATTAAGCTCTTTTAAATAAGTTAAAATGTTTGTCAACTGGCTTCCCCCTCATCTATAGTGCCTACTTTTGTTTCTCAGGATGATTTCACACCACCTAGCACCTTTTAATAAATTAAACTTAAAGATATGCAATCTATAAACTCTTATTTTCAATTAATTAAATATTACCATTCTAAGGTCTGAGTCCCATTTGGTTTCAACCCCAAGGGCTCTTGTTATTTCTGCTACGGGTACAAACGTTCTGCTGTTTGTAATTTCCGGTGGGGCTGACATCTGTCTTGGTACCCCGTCTATTCGCATAATGGTACTTCCAATCTGCAGTTCGATCCGCTCTTTTCCAATAACAGTTACTGTGCGGGTGGTTGGATTCCACATCACATTGTTTTCGCTGATTCCTAAAGCAAGCGCTACATATTTGATAGGCAGCATCGTACGCCCATTTCTGATATAAGGCGCAGCATCCATGATACGCGGCTGACCGCCCACCGAATACGTTAACTGATCAATCCGAAAGGTAACCTGTTCTTTAGCACCAGGTGCACCCTCTTTGCTGATCGTCATAAAATTACTTTTTAAAACAGGATCAATATCCCCAGATATTGCAAAATCCGAAAGTGCGCTTCCCCCTACAGCGGCCCAGTAACTGCCTTCTGCAGCTATCTGGTTCACTGTCACTGTAAAGTCTTTGATTTCTATTGTAGATGCTGTATTGGACCTTCTGGTAACAGGGATTTCAAATCCCCCTGCAACAACCTTTGGTGTTCCAAGCCTAATATCTCCTGCTGTTACCTGTACCACCGGCGGTTTTGTAAAAAGTACTTGATTCGGCTCAACTTCGACAAACAACAGGGCATCCTGCCTGATTTCTCCCTTAGCAAGTTCAGTAATCGTAATTTTTCCACCCACTTGATCTTTGAGTCCAAGTCTTAGATGCATTGGTGTAATGGATACTTTAACAGGAGCCTTCACGTCTAAAATCGGCTCAGAAAGGGTATGAATAAGTGACCTGCCTTCTGCAATAACCTCGATTGTTCCTTCTACATGGACTGGTACATCCAGCATCACATTGAAATTATACTTCATCGCTGTTCCTGGCAGCGTCGGCACTTCAAAACCTACGGGTTTGTTGTTATGAAAAATAGGGTAAAGGGCCATCTGCGTGCCATTTAATGTGACATCAACCCGGTTTTGCTGATTCAGCCTTACTCTTGCACCATTTGTAAATGTGAAATCGGTCTTTCTTTCTCTTATTAAAGACTGCGTAACTTTTTCCTCCAGTGTGAAAGTAACTGTTTTTGATTTTCCTGCTATCAGCTGTTCTTTGGAATCCGCAGATAGGCTAATACCATAATCAGTAACTTCTAGCACGTTAACCGTTGTATTAAAAATAAGATCCCCTTCTATTGAAGCTGTAATCTTCCCTTGAGCAGGTGAATTGTGCGTTGTTTTAAGACCTACTCCACTTAAAACGAAGCCTCCTGTATGCTGCTGCGTACTTAAATCCGGCAGTGTAAGCTCCAGCGTCTGTGCATCTATTTTTCTTAGGTTCTGCACCCCTCCGCTTAAAGTATCAAATCCTTTGATGCCTTTTAAATGAGGGACCCCAAGACTTGTAAGATCTGGTGCAAATTCGTAGTCATTGGTATTTAAAATGATTTGGAGTTTGTTACGTCTGCCTTTTAATATTTCTTTATGAAACGCCTGTGCGTAAGGCTCTTCTATCACAAGTTCTGCCATAACGCTGCTTCCTGTAGCTGTTTTGACGTCTCTGGACGTAACCTTCCCCCTATAATCCATAGTATGAGCAAAGGTATACGTATTGGCACTTACAGTTGTATTATTATTATCAATTTTTACCGTTGCCGTTTCACCTGTTATTTTGGCTGTCATGGGTATACGAAGGCTTGCTCCTGCCGGTACAGCTTCGTCTTTAACTCTTATCTGCAGCTCTCTCGTGCTTAGCTTGCGAATTTCCAAAGCCGGCATGGGCACATTTGCCGGAACCCCTGATATTTCTCCTAGTATTTCATTAATTCCGCTGCCTACGGCCCATTCGGCTCCTTCAAGCAAAAGATAAAAAGTATCCTCACGCTCCAGTTCATCTTTCATGCTTATGATAAGCTGCGGCGCATTCTGTCCCTGAAGAATTTCATTTTTTCCGACTGTCACTACCCTGCTTATTCTATTATCAGATGCACTGTAAGCTGTTACAGGCAGCATGGCAAAAAATAGAGCAATGATCACTAAATAAGTTGTTAGTTTATGTATTCTCATGTCGCATAGTCCTCCTGATGTCTTCATGATGTCTGCTTCTTTATAACTTCCTACCTTCATTATAAAGGATAAATGCGCTGTGACAATACAAGAGGGGGGCTTCCCACCAATTCCCTTACTAATTATTAACAGCCTAATCGTTTTCTTCAACCCGCCTTAAAAAGTCATCCCACCTGTCAATAAGGAGTCTAGGACAAGGCTTTCCACTGAAATCCTGATGGGTTGTTACTCTGGATAATGGAATTTTATAGTATTTCATCAAATAGGCAACGAGCTTAACAGCATGCTCTTCCGCCTGTTCATAATTGCCGGACTCGCAGATTTCGATGCCAATGCCATATTCATTACCATCCGTGGTTCCTGCATGGTGGGCAACTTCTGTCAGCGGAATAGCTTCTATCATCTCTTTTTCATCCACGACAATGTGCCATGATGTATTGGAGGTATTAACCGGATTGGTTAAATAGTCTCTTTCATTTTTTGCTGTGCTGGCTGGATTAGCTGTATTATGTATAACAATATATTTGATCTTTCTATGAACTTTTGGTCTTTTACTGGACTGTGGAATATGATCAACCTGATAAGGAATCCCAACACGCTTTTGAACTTCTTCCGCCACAACCTCTTTTTGCTTTGGTCTTATAAACATAGTTGTCAGTATAAGAAGAAGCAAAATCGTTATGATGATAACGTCTTTTAGGAATCTATTTTTACTGCTTTTATTTTTTTGTTTTTTCATGTTTTTCCCCTTTAAGCATTCGAGTATCAAATGTAGGCTGTATGTTCGCATTATACTACAAAATTTGCAAAAAAGCCAATGGGAGGTTCTAACATAAAAAGCCAACAAACTCCATACTAGAAGTCTGTTGGCTTATACGTTCTTTATTCTTCCTGTTCTTTAACTTCTTCCTGCTCCTTAGCCTCTTCCTGCTTGTTAAACTCTTCTTCACTGACAAATCTAAAGTCAATGGATCTGGTCATAGTATTTGTCTTGATGACCTGCACATGCACCTTATCCCCAAGGCGATAGATTTGTTTCGTATGTTCACCGATCCATCTGTGGCCTGGCTCATCATAGATATAGTAATCATCAGCCATTTCATTCACATGAACAAGCCCTTCTACTGTATTAGGCAGCTCTACATAAAGTCCCCATGAAGTGGTGCCAGTAACAACCCCTCGGAAGATTTGTCCGATAAACTGCTCCATATACTCTACTTTCTTCAGCTTGATCGTTTCTCTTTCTGCTTCCTCTGCCCGTCTTTCACGGAGTGAAGAGTGCTTTGCAACATCCGGCATACGCTCAATGAGGCTGGCTTCTTTTTTGCCTTTCAGCTCATGGTGCAGATTGTACTTAATAATGCGGTGAATCTGAAGGTCAGGATATCTTCTAATCGGTGATGTAAAGTGGCAGTAATACCTGGCAGCAAGACCAAAGTGCCCGTTACATTCTGATGTGTATCTCGCCTGCTTCATAGAACGCAGAAGCAAATGGCTGATAATGCTTTCTTCGGGCTTACCGCTGATGTCATCTAGCACCTTCTGCATATCTTTTGGATGTACTTTTTGAGCGACTCCTTTAATCTTGTAACCAAAGTTCGTAATAAACTCTGTCAGTGCCTGTATCTTCACAGGATCTGGATCTTCATGGCTTCTATAGACAAAAGGCTTTTCCTGCCAGAAGTAATCTTCCGCTATCGTTTCATTGCAAACGAGCATAAATTCTTCAATAATACGGGTTGCAACGTTTCTGTCATAAGGTTTAATCTCAATCGGCGTACCCTCTTTATCAAGAATAACTTTTGTTTCTTCAAAGTCAAAATCTATTGCACCCCGTTTCATACGTTTTTTACGCAGAACTTCAGCCAGCTCTCTCATTGTTTCAAACATAGGCACAAAGTCTTTGTAGCGTTCTTTAAGGGCTTCATCTTCATCGATCAGTATCTTTTTGACATTGGTATAAGTCATGCGTTCATCAATATGAATGACAGTCTCCATAATCTGATGACTTTGCACATTGCCATGACTGTCAATATCCATCATACAGGTCAGTGCCAGCCTATCCACTCCTGCGTTTAAAGAGCAAATACCATTGCTCAGTTTATGGGGCAGCATAGGTATAACCCGATCTACCAGATAAATGCTGGTTGCTCTTTCTAATGCTTCAACGTCAAGCGGATGCTTTTCTTTGACATAATGGGTAACATCAGCAATGTGAACGCCTAATCGGTACATGCCGTTATCTAGTTTTTCAAGCGAAATAGCATCATCTAAGTCTTTAGCGTCTTCTCCGTCAATAGTTACCATTGGAACAGCTCTTAAGTCTGTTCGGCCCCGTTTATCGGATTCAGAAATCTCACCTGGGATCGCCTCAACTTCATCCATCACTTCTTTTGGAAATTCCCGTGGCAGATCGTATTGATAAATAATTGAAAGAATGTCTACCCCTGGGTCATTAACATGTCCTAAAATAGATATCACTTTGCCTTCAGGATTTCTGCGCTCCTCTGCCCAGTTGGTGATTTGAACAAGTACTTTATGCCCGGATACCGCCCCTTTAGAGAGCTTTTTAGGCACAAATACATCTCTTGAATACTTTTGATCATCTGGAACGACAAAACCAAAGTTTTCATTTTCCTGATAAGTTCCGACCAAACTTTCTGGTCCTCTTTGCAGGATTTCAATAACTTCTGCTTCTGCCCTTCTTTCAGAGGTAGGCTGCTTAACAATTCGGCACATGACTCTGTCTTTGTGCATTGCACCATTAACGCCGGAAGCGGGTATAAAAATATCTTTTTCATCTTCATCTAATATTAAAAATCCAAAGCCTTTTGGGTGTCCTTGGAAAGTCCCCGAAACAAGGTTAAAGGTCTGAGGCATGGCAAACTTGCCTCTTTTGGTACGAATGACTTTTCCTTCTTTTATAAGCTCACCCATCAGTTCTTCAAGTTCTTGCCTGTCAGAGGCCGGTACCTGAAGTACGGTAATAATTTCTTTAATCTTCATTGGCACATAACCTGGATGCTTCATCATCTCCAGAAGGATCTGTTTTCTTGTTAAAGATTTAGATTGGTTTTCATTAAGGCTCATAAGATCATCTCTTTTCTTTTGGAGTAAGTCAGTTATATATAGTATAATTCATATGTGAAAATTTATTTACTTATATTATACCATATTTTGACTCTTATGCATCGATAAATTAAATGAATATTTACTATTACAGGACTATACTGTAAATAATAAACAGTAAAAAAAAATACACCTTACGGATATAAGGTGTATCGCTTTTTAGTTAAGAACCATCAGTGCTACTGCAAGAATAATAAATAGCGCTGCTGTAAGTTTAGTCCATCTTTCGAACTTACCTTCTAAACTATGTTTTTTGTTTTTATCCCAATAACTGTTATTGCTGCCGTTTGTTCCTCCGCCAAGAGAACCAAGTCCTGCAGATTTACCTTCTTGCAGTAATACAACAGTAATAATAGCAAGTGCTGCAATAACATAGATTACAGTAAGGACTATTTTCGCTATGGTCATAGTTTAAAGCCTCCTTCAAACTGAATTCTTTACACATCTTTCCTTATCTTATCATAGAGTCATCGAAAAAGCAATAAACTTTATGTACAAGTCTAAATACTTACATTGCACCCATCATATTTTGCGCAAAAGCTTGACCAGCGTAAGCTATCCCTATCCCTACCAAGGTAAAGAAGACCTGTACGCTCAGAATAACGCCTATGCTCTTTTTAATACTCGCTCTTGTGAGTACTGAATAGCCAATAATAAGTATAATAATGCCTGCAATAGATGGTATGGTAAGAACTTGTGACACAACTGCCAGCGGCATATTAGTCATCATAATATCTTCTGGTAACAAGATAGGCAGACCAAGTACTATATTAGCAGTTGGTATAAACATACCAATTAATCGGTCAATACAAGTAATTGCACTTGATACCATAGTAGATAATAAAACCGCTGTATAAATTGAGCCGAATCGCCCTTTATCCTTCACAATAAGTTTAACAATCTGTATCACTGTAGCTGTTATTAAAGCTATGATAAACACCATAATAATTCCACCAATGATTATTCCAAGCTGTGTCATGACATATCTTTGGGCAAGCAGTTCTTCACCCATCCCCTGCATTCTGAAAGCATCGTACATCTGCTCTTTAATGAGAGGATTAGCATAGGTTAATATCAGCATTATGATTGTAAATAAAATGGTGCCTACAATACCTACACTAATTCCTTTAGGTGGCTCATGATAGAAGTTTTCTTCCATCATTTTTCTAGGTGCACAAAATACATTGATAAAGTGCATGTACCATGGCGTAATCACTCTGGTTTCTTCTTCTATGATTTTCTCTCTATCGACTACGGCAAAGCCGCCATCCATTGCATCTCTTTGGTCGTTATTAACGTTAAAATTTTCTTCACTCATTGATTTTACCCCCTTATAATTATCTTTATTGATTAATCCTTTTTTATTATATAATAAGGGCCATTATAAAACAATTAATAATAGTTTATATATTTTGCCCTTTAATTTCAAATAAATGACAGCAGATTGACTAATTAGTCAATCCATACTTATACTGATACCTATAACCTATAAAGAATATATTAATGCAGTATGCCATTCAATGTGTTTGGCAGCTTAAAAGATAGACTAAAAAATACGCATCAGGCTTTTGGCTTAATGCGTATTTTCATAGGGTTTATTTATTAAGATTAAAGAAAGATTTTTTTCCTTTAAATTGTGCAATATCTCCTAATTGTTCTTCGATGCGAAGCAGCTGATTGTACTTAGCAGTTCGGTCTGAACGGGCAGGTGCGCCAGTTTTGATTTGTCCTGCATTAACAGCTACAACAATATCAGCAATTGTAGCATCTTCTGATTCTCCGGAGCGGTGAGATACAACTGCTGTATAGCCTGCACGATTTGCCATTTCGATCGCATTAAAAGTTTCTGTAAGGGTACCTATTTGGTTCACTTTAATAAGAATAGAGTTACCAATCTGCTGTTTGATCCCTTTTTCAAGGATTTCTGTATTCGTTACAAACAGGTCATCACCCACCAGCTGAACTCTTTTTCCAAGTCTCTTTGTAAGAAGTGCCCAGCCTTCCCAGTCGTTTTCGCCAACACCGTCTTCTATAGAAATAATAGGGAACTTTTCTACAAGATGCTCATAGTAGTCAACCATTTCTTCTGAAGTTCTAACGATTTGTTTGCCTTGCATTTTGCTTTCGCCTTCAAAATAGTATTTGCCGTTTATCGCGTTGTAGAGTTCAGATGCAGCTGAATCCAGTGCAATACTGATTTGTTCTCCTGGCGTATAGCCTGCTTTTTGAATAGCTTCTACAATAAGTGATAATACTTCATCAGCTGTTGAAAGGTCTGGTGCAAAACCGCCTTCATCACCTACGCCTGTAGCAAGTCCTCTTGTATTTAATACTTTTTTAAGTGTATGATAAACTTCAACACACATTTTTAGAGCTTCGCTAAAAGATGCAGCCCCCACCGGCATGATCATAAATTCTTGAAGGTCAACTGTATTATCTGCATGCTTGCCGCCGTTTAAAATGTTCATCATAGGTACTGGCAGCACCTTGGCATTAACGCCTCCTAAATACTGATACAGTGGTAATTTAAGTGCTTTTGCAGCTGCTTTGGCAACAGCCATCGAAACCCCAAGTATGGCATTTGCGCCAAGTTTGGACTTATTGGGTGTGCCGTCAAGTTCAATCATTGTCTGATCGATAGCTACTTGATCGATGGCATTCATCCCTATAATCGTTTCTGCAATAATCTTATTCACATTATCTACTGCTTTTTTAACCCCTTTGCCGCCATACCTTGAAGCATCCTCATCTCTAAGCTCAATGGCTTCTCTTTCACCGGTTGATGCCCCTGATGGTACAATAGCGCGTCCTACATAGTCGCCTTCAACAACAACTTCAACTTCTATTGTCGGGTTTGCTCTGGAGTCCATTACTTCTCTTGCAAATACATCTAGAATTTCTACATATCCCTTCATGATCAAAAGCCTCCCATTTCTATTATATTCTAAGCTATTTTTGCCTAAGTAAAGTTAATTTATGCACAGTAAACACTGAGTTATTACTGAATTTTTAACTTTTTCTAAAATGATCGCGTTATATTTAAATGATCACTTATATGTATATGTTGACACAACTATAAAATTATATCAAGATATATTTTTATAAGTTCACAAAAAAACATGTTAAACTTTATATAAAGCTTAACATGTTTTTTTATCCTATTTATTGCATTTAGTTTATTTTTGAAGCAAGGATTCTCCAGTCATTTCAGCTGGCTGATCCATTCCCATCATCTCTAAAAGTGTAGGCGCAATGTCTGCAAGCTTGCCGCCTTCTTTAAGGGTTACACCTTCTTTGTAATTCACAAGAACGAATGGTACTGGATTGATTGTATGGGCTGTAAATGGCTCATTATTTGTATAATCTATCATTTGCTCTGCATTACCGTGGTCTGCACAGATAAACGCCTGGCCGCCGGTTTCTTCGATAGCACCAATTACCTTTCCAACTGCTTTATCAACTGCTTCAATAGCAGCTTTAGCAGCTTCCATAATCCCTGTATGCCCTACCATATCAGGATTTGCAAAGTTGGCAACGATCATATCATATTTACCTGAGCGGATAGCTTCTTCAAGCCCATCAGCTACTTCATAAACACTCATTTCAGGCTGTAGATCATAAGTTGCTACTTTAGGCGATGGTATAAGCTTTCTTTCTTCTCCTTGGTTTGGTTCTTCAACCCCGCCGTTAAAGAAGAAAGTAACGTGGGCGTATTTTTCTGTTTCTGCAATACGCAGCTGCGTTTTGCCTGATTTAGCCAAGTATTCGCCAAAAGTATTCGACAAAGACTGAGGCAGAAAAGCTACTTCTTTATTAGGAATGGTAATATCATACTGCGTAAAGGTTACAAAATGCACAGGAATTCTTTCTCTTTCAAAGCCGTCAAACGCTGGATCACAGAATACGCGGGTGATTTCACGGGCTCTGTCTGGTCTGAAATTAAAGAAAATAACAGTATCATTTTCTGAAACCTTGGCAACTGGCTGGCCGTCTTTCACAATAACAGTTGGAATAACAAATTCATCATTTACATCTTGTGCATAGGAATCCGCAATGGCCAAAACAGCATCTGAGGATTCATTGCCTTTGCCGTTTACAATAGCATCATAAGCTTTTTCAACGCGGTCCCATCTGTTGTCACGGTCCATTGCATAATAACGGCCTGATACAGTTGCGATTTCACCTACGCCGATTTCTTTGATTTGAGCTGTGAGGGCCTCAGCATAACTTTTGCCGGATGTTGGCGGTGTATCACGTCCATCTAAGAAAAGGTGAACATATACTTTAGTAAGTCCTGCCTTTTTAGCCATTTCTAAAAGGGCATAAAGGTGAGTAATATGACTGTGCACCCCTCCGTCTGAAAGCAGCCCGAAAAGATGAACAGCAGTTCCTTTTTCTTTAGCATGCTGCATACCCTCAGTAAGTGCAGCATTCGTGAAGAAATCTCCATCTTGGATTGATTTTGTAATACGTGTAAGTTCCTGATATACCGTGCGCCCTGCCCCCATATTCAGATGCCCTACTTCTGAGTTACCCATTTGCCCATCTGGAAGCCCTACTGCCATACCGCTTGCATAACCTTTTACAGTAGGATACTGTTTCATAATACGATCAATATGAGGCTTGTTAGCTTCGCATATTGCGTTAGCTTCACATCTGTCATTAATACCAAAACCATCAAGTATTAATAATAACGTTGTTTGTTTGCTCATTGTTTTTCTCCTTCAATTTTAGTAGTTTACGATAGAAACAAATTCTTCTTTAAGACTTGCTCCGCCTACTAAACCACCATCGATATTGCCCATGTTAAAGAGTTCATTGGCATTACCAGCGTTTACAGAACCGCCGTATTGTACTCTTACTGCATCTGCTACTTCTTGGCTGTAGATTTCAGCTACCACTTCTCTTATGGCTTTGCATACTTCTTCTGCCTGCATAGATGTTGCTGTTCTGCCTGTACCGATTGCCCAGATTGGTTCGTAAGCAATAACGACTTTTTCAGCATCTTCAGCTGAAACGTCTTTAAGTGCGATTTTTGTTTGAAGACGTACAAGATCAATTGTGATGCCTTGTTCTCTTTCGTCTAAGCTTTCACCAACACAAAGGATTGGTATAAGGTTATGTTCAAGAGCTTTTTTAACTTTTTTATTCACTGTTACATCTGTTTCAGCAAAGTATTGTCTTCTTTCTGAGTGACCGATAATAACGTATTTAACGCCAAGTTCAGCAAGCATATCAGGCGCAACTTCTCCTGTATAAGCACCATTTTCTTCGAAATACATATTTTGTGCACCAACTGCAATGTTTGTTCCTTTAACAGCTTCAAGCACTGCTGGAAGTGATACAAAAGGAGGGCATACAACAACATCTACATTTGTCACATTAATTTTATCTTTTAATGTTTCAATAAGACTTACAGCTTTTGCTGGAGTCATGTTCATTTTCCAATTTCCTGCTACGATTTTTTTACGCATGATCTTTCTCCTTTAGATAATTTAGTATAAGTAGAATAACTCATAATTCTCCCACCGGCTTCGGTGGGAGATTAAAATAGACTTTGAATTATTTATTATCAGCTGCTGCTACCCCTGGAAGTTCCTTTCCTTCTAAGAACTCAAGACTTGCACCGCCGCCTGTTGAGATATGGCTCATTTTATCTGCAAAACCTAAACGTTTAACAGCATTTACAGAGTCTCCTCCGCCGATTACTGTTGTTGCACCTTCTAAGTTTGCAAGTGCTTCAGCTACTTTTAAAGTACCTTCTGCAAAGTTAGAGAATTCAAATACACCCATTGGTCCATTCCATACTACTGTTTTAGCGCCTTTTAAAGCATCCATGTAAAGTGCAATTGTTTTTGGTCCAATATCAAAACCTGACCAGCCAGCTTCGATTGTATCTACTGTTTTGAATTCTGTATCGTTAGAGAACTCTTTACCAATAACGTGGTCTACTGGAAGTAAAAGTTTAACGCCTTTAGCTTCAGCTTTTTTAAGCATTTCTAAAGCATAATCCATTTTATCTTCTTCAAGAAGAGAATTTCCGATTTCTTCTCCTTGTGCTTTAAGGAATGTATAAGCCATTCCACCACCGATAATAAGTACATCAACTTTTTCAAGAAGGTTGTTGATAACGTTAATTTTATCTGAAACTTTAGCGCCTCCAAGAATAGCTACGAAAGGACGTACTGGGTTTTCTACAGCTTCCCCAAGGAATTTGATTTCTTTTTCCATCAAGTAGCCTACTGCATTTTCTTTAGTGAATTTAGTCACGCCAACATTTGAGCAGTGTGCACGGTGAGCTGTACCAAATGCATCATTAACGAATACTTCGTTGTCACAAAGTGCTGCAAGTTCTTTTGCATAGTCTTCTGCTGCTTCGTCTTTGCCGTATTTTGTTTCTTCCGCTCTATAACGGGTGTTTTGAAGAAGCATCACTTCGCCATCTTTAAGATCAGCTGCCATAGCTTTTGCATTTGCCCCAACTACTTCATTATCATCAGCAAATTTTACATTAACGCCTAAGTGTTTTGAAAGGCTTTCTGCAACGGGTGCAAGTGAAAGCTCTGGTTTAGCTTCTCCTTTTGGTTTTCCAAGATGTGAGCACAGAATAATTTTAGCCCCTTGTTCCATTAATTTTTTAATCGTTGGAAGCGCCCCTACAATACGATTTTCATTTTGAATCACGCCATCTTTAAGTGGTACGTTAAAGTCGCAGCGAACAAGTACTTTTTTGCCAGCAAGGTCTTGCAGATTTTCTACTGTTTTCTTATTTAACATCTTTATAATCTCCTTCCAAAATAAAATACTGCTTTTTATCATCAAAAAGGTCCGGTCCTATAGTCTAACCTACAAGACCGGACCCATTATGGATCTTTTTAATTAAGGTGCAAATTATTTGCCTAGCAAATCTTATTTGCTCAGTAAATCTTATTTACTGTTTTCTGCAAAGAATTTGATTGTTCTAACCATTTGGCTTGTGTATGAGTTTTCGTTGTCATACCAAGAAACAACTTTAACTAAAGTTTTGTCTCCAAGATCTGTAACTTTTGTTTGAGTTGCATCGAATAAAGAACCGTATGTGATACCGATGATATCTGAAGATACTAATTCTTCTTCTGTGTAACCAAATGATTCATTAGCAGCAGCTTTCATAGCAGCGTTAACATCATCTTTTGAAACTTTTCCATTAACAACTACTACAAGTTCTGTAACAGATCCTGTGATAACTGGTACACGCTGTGCAGCTCCGTCTAATTTACCAGCAAGTTCTGGAATAACAAGACCGATAGCTTTAGCAGCTCCTGTTGTATTTGGAACGATGTTTGCAGCAGCAGCTCTAGCACGTCTTAAGTCACCTTTTCCGTGTGGGCCGTCTAATGTGTTTTGATCGTTTGTATAAGCATGAATAGTTGTCATGAATCCTTTTTCTACTGCAGCTAAATCGTTAAGTGCTTTAGCCATAGGAGCTAAACAGTTAGTTGTACAAGAAGCAGCAGAGATAACTGTTTCTGAACCATCTAAAATGTCATGGTTTACATTGAATACTACAGTTTTAAGATCTCCTGTAGCTGGAGCTGAAATAACAACTTTTTTAGCGCCTGCTGTAATATGAGCTTCTGCTTTAGTTTTGTCTGCGAAGAAACCTGTACACTCAAGTACAACGTCTACCGCAAGATCTCCCCAAGGTAAGTTTTTAGGATCTCTTTCTGCATAAATTTTGATTTCTTTGCCATCTACTACGATAGAATCTTCTGTTGCAGTTACTTCTTTGTTGTATCTGCCTTGAGCTGAGTCATATTTTAATAAGTGTGCCAGTGTCTTAGCATTTGTTAAGTCATTGATTGCTACTACTTCATATCCTTGTGCACCAAACATTTGTCTAAATGCAAGACGTCCGATACGTCCAAATCCATTAATTGCTACTTTTACAGCCATTATTGGTTCCTCCTTGAAAGTTCATTTTATTTATATTCAAATCGCCATTATCTAGTATGTACTGAGCATAGCGATAAGATACCCTGTTAAATAGTATTTGCTTGCTGATTGATTATTATCCTTACCATTTCTGCGTTCATTCAGCACCGAGCGGTTGAAGGCCATCATTTTCTGCCGTTTTAAGTATAGCTCTTGCTGCGGCCTCATCAAGTACAAGATAGCTGTTTTTAAGCAGCGCCCTCGTAGCCAGGATAGCTCTTGCTTTAGATGCCCCGCCGGCCACGGCTATTTTTATTGGTATGGTTCTTGCAATATCTGGTGCAACACCTATAGACTGCGTCGCATAGACAACTTGTCCCTTTGCATCAAAATAATGTCTGAAAGCTTCTGCTGCAGCCTTCTTTTCCATTAAAACCTCAAGTACCTCTTTAGGTTCTTTTCTCCGATTTGCCATTTTCATGGCATTTCCTATTCCAAATATTATAATATCTGTTTTTGCTATTTTTTGCAATATTTTTTGTATATGAGGTTCGTTTTTAACGAAACTAATGGACTCTTTACTCAAATTATCAGGTATTGTCAGCAGCTCATAATCTGCTCCTATTTTTTTTGCCAGTTCTACGGCAACAGTATTAGCCTGAAACTCAGCTTTATTCCCTACACTGCCTCTTGCTGGTATAATCATTACATTGCGGTAAGCAAAATGCTGCTTCGGCATGGACTCAACCATTTTAAAGATAGTTGTCCCGCCAGTTATTGCAACTGTATAATCATTTTTTAATACCGAACAAAGTACGCTGGCACAGGATCTTCCAAGCTTGTTTTTGACCTCTTCACTGGTATCTGCATCCCCTTTTACAATGATAGCTTGTTTTAAATCGAGAATTTGGCTGATTTCTTTTTCAAGCTGCGAAAACTCTTCTAAGGTCTGAAGCGGCAGATACAGTGCATCAAGCACCTTTTCTCCTTCGACTGTAATGAGTATGCCTAAACTCGAAATGTTAACAAGTCCTTGCTCCGCAAGCAGATCAACTTCTCTTCTTACAATTCTCTCTGAGATGCCCAGTAATGAAGCAAGCCCTCTTCTTCCTACCGGCTCATTTTCTAATATTGTCTGCAAAAGATGGTATCTTTCTTTAAACAATTTGATCGCCTCAGGAAGTAACTTTTCTAATGCAGCTACTGTATTTTGCATCATTATACTCCTTGGGAACAATTTCGTCCCACCTATTTACTTTACGTCCCATATCTTTATTTTAAACAATTTTTCTTTATTAAGCAATGACTTTATAATAAATTTAACAATTAATTATAGACAACATTTACATGATAGACTATCCACTTTTAGTATAATACGCTATTTACTTAAAAATATATTTTATTCACAATATTATTATTATATAATTTATTTATAACAGTACCTCCGTATGTTATATTAATCCGTTAATAAGAAAAGGAGACTTTTATGTCAAGATGGCTTGAAGAACATGAAAAAGAACTTGATGCATTCAGAGCATCCAGGAAAAAAAACTTCCCCATCATTTTAGGCACCCTAGGCGCAGTGATTGGTTTTTTCGCACTGATGGCCATTCTTAACAGCTCACAAAGAGAAGACGTGGAAATCTCGCAAGTACTTATGCCTATTATTATTTTTGCCGTTATTATCCTCTTTACTTTAGTCCTCTCATCCAAGATGAATAATAAAAAAGGCGATAAACATCTTAGAAAAAATCTTGAAGAAATTTTGAAAAGTTCCGAAGAGACAGCACTTTTTGATCATGAAATGTCTCGTGAACCGGCTTGCAGAATTCAGCTCAAAAAAGATGATGGTGATCTTTACTTTACCCCTCACTTTTTAGTGCGCCGCTTAGGGCATATGCCTTTTATTCATTACAGCATTTTTAAGCTCAGTGACATTAGATCAACTAAAACCCTCTTGATGCGTGATCATACTAGCCTCCTTAATCTTGATAAAGAATATATGACAAATCTCTGCATGGATAACCGTAAAGTCCTAGGCGGCGTGACGCTGAAAGGTCAAGAGGCTTACGAGGCCTTTATGAGTGCACTTTGCGAGTATGTTCCTCATATCAAATTAGAAGAAGGCGAATAGAATAAGAAATAAAAAGCCATGAGATCAGCCTTAACCGAGCTGTTCCCATGGCTTTTATTCATTTATTCTAACTTTCTACAGAAGGAAGGACCATATCCTCTGTTGTTAAAGATTTATTTTCATCTAATATCGTCATAGCTACATTAGATGCATGGTCTGATATACGTTCTAAGTTGCTGATGACATCTAAGAAAATGACACCTGCAACTGAATTACATTTGTTTTCAGCCAGACGCTTGATATGTCTTGTACGAAGAATTTCTTCCATTTTATCAACGGATTGTTCAAGCGGAAGTGCCTTTTTAGCAATGGTTTTATCGTCAAACTCATAAGCTTGAAGTGACATTTCAAAACATCTTATAGAAATATCTGCAATCTCTTTGAGTTCCTGAGATGCCACATCTGAAAATTCCTGACTTTGCTTAATAAGAAGCTCTGCGAGCTCCGCGATATTTTCTGCATGATCTCCAACTCTTTCGATATCACTTACAGTATGGAAAAGTCCTGTAATTGTTCCGTGCTCCTGCTCTGAAAGGGATGCATTCGATAACTTAACAAGGTAGTGATTAATGCCATGCTGAAGCTGATTAATAATCTTTTCTCTTTGAAACACTTCTTCAACTTTAGCCATATCCTTTTCATGTAACGCCTGCATAGCTGCCTTTGCATTTTGAATCGCCATATTTCCCATGCGTACCACTTCTTTGATCGCATTGCCTACAGCAAAAGACGGTGTTTCTAAAATACGTTCATCCAAATGCTGAAGTTCGCCTTCTGATGTCTCTTCCTTGCCGGATATTATCTTTTCTGCAAGATAAACAAGTGTTCCAGCAAATGGGAAGAGAATAATTGTACAGGCTAAGTTAAATGCTGTATGAACGATACCGATCTGTGTGACATCGATATTCTGCGCTCCAAGCTCCGGATACAGAAACTCAAAGCTGATAAAGGCAACTACGGCAAAAATAGCTGTTCCGATGGCATTAAACATCAAGTGGATAGCTGCTGCTCTTTTAGCATTTTTGTTAGCTCCGATACTTGAAAGAATCGCTGTAATACATGTTCCTATGTTCTGTCCTAAAATAATATAAATAGCCGCATTCCAAGGGACTAAGGCTGCTATTGCCAAAGCCTGAAGAATAGCAACAGATGCTGATGAACTTTGTATAATAGCTGTAACAACTGTTCCTGCCAGTATACCAAGCAGCGGATGATTACCTAAAGCTAAAAACAACCCCTTTACTTCATCTAAATCCTTTAGTGGCTTTGCTGCGCCGCTCATCATGTCAAGGCCTAAAAACAGCGCCCCAAATCCAAATAAAATCTGCCCGATATTTTTATACTTCTGTTTCTTTGAAAACATTGTAAAAACAACGCCGACAATAATCGTCACTGGTGCTAAAACTGATGGTTTAAGGTAAGCTGTCCATTCTCCTAGTGCCACAATCCAAGCTGTTACAGTGGTTCCGATGTTTGCCCCCATAATAACCCCTACTGCCTGCTTAAGAGACATGAGCCCAGCATTTACAAAACCAACAACCATAACAGTCGATGCAGAGGAACTTTGGATGATAGCTGTCACTCCTGCTCCTACTAAGACGCCTAAAAACCTATTATTTGTCAAAATCCCAAGTAATTTTTTCATGCGATTTCCGGCAGCTTTTTGTAAGCCTTCGCCGAAGTATTCCATACCAAATAGAAATAATCCAAACCCTCCTAAAAAGCTCAGGGTTAGTTTGACCCAATCAATTTCATTCATGATAATCCTCCCATGCTAGTTTTACATACAGACTCATTTTATCACCGTTTATTTTTATAAACAAGATTTATTTGAAGATTTATTTGAAGTTTTATTTCAATTTTTTACCGATAAAAGTTTATTTTTTCCTGTGTCTATTCTTGTTATAATAACATAATCTTAGTCTTTTTATACACGTATCAACTGGCAGTGAGCATCTTGCGAAGCGCAATAAGTTTCTTCTTAGTTCGACAAAAAAACAAGTCTTTCAGTCTAAAATTCTGCATAAAATATACTATGTATCAATAAAGAAAGCTTGACTGCTGATCTATCAGCAGTCAAGCTTTCTTTATTGATTTTGATCCTCTTAGCTAAATAATCGTACCTCCCCCAATGACTCTATCTCCGTCATAGAATACGAGAGCTTGTCCTGGGGTTATGGCTCTTTGTTTGTCTTCAAACTCACATAAAACCATATCTTCTCCGGCCATTTTGATTGTGCAGGGCGCTGCCTTATGGCTGTATCTGATTTTAGCAGAGCATTTAAGCGTGCCTTCTAATTTTTCAAAAGGCATAAAATTAAGCTGATTGGCATAAACAGTATGTGTCATTAAATCTTCATGATCACCAATCACTACTGTATGATCATCCGGATTAATCTTCGTTACAAAAACGGGCTTTCCCAGAGAAAGTCCAAGCCCTTTTCTCTGTCCTATAGTATAATGAATAATGCCTTTATGCTGCCCGATTACGCTGCCCTTTTTAGTAATGAAATTCCCTTTTTTTGGTTTTTTTCCTGTTTCCTTTTCGATGTAAGAAGCGTAGTCATTATCAGGTACAAAACAGATTTCCTGACTGTCTGGCTTAGTGGCAACAGCCAGTCCTATTTTTTTGGCTATTTCCCGCACTTCGTCTTTTGTATAATCGCCCAGCGGCATCAGCGTATGTTCGAGCTGATACTGCGATAGATTATAAAGCGCGTAAGTTTGATCTTTTGCCAAAGTTTTGGACTGTTTCAAAGTATATCTTCCAGTATCTTCATCTTTTATCACCCGCGCATAATGACCAGTTGCAATATAATCTGCTCCTATTTGAAGTGACTTTTGCAGCATGGATTCCCATTTAACATAGCGGTTGCAGGCAATACAAGGATTAGGGGTTCTGGCATTTTGATATTCTTCCAGAAAGTAGTCTATAACATGTTTTTTAAAATCATCTCTAAAATTCATAACATAGTGAGGAATATCAAGCTTTTGACAGACCCTTCTGGCATCATCCACAGCTGAAAGCCCGCAGCATCCGCCATCTCTGTCTTCTTCGGTGTCTTTTTGCCAAATCTGCATGGTCAGTCCTATAACATCATAACCCTGCTCTTCAAGCAGATAGGCGGCAACAGAGCTGTCCACCCCTCCTGACATTCCTACAACTACTTTAGGTTTTGCATCCTTTTGATTTGATTCATTAGGCATTGCAGCAACCTGCTCCTTCTGTGTGATCATGATGATCAATATCCGGCTTAGGTTCTTCGAGCCCCTCGATTGCAATATTATTTTTTTGTGCGTAGTCCCATAAAGCCGCGTGAAGTGCTTCTTCCGCAAGAAGAGAACAGTGCATTTTAACAGGTGGAAGTCCATCTAAAGCTTCTGCCACTGATTTATTCGTAATTTTGAGCGCTTCTTCGATGGTTTTTCCAATAACAAGTTCTGTTGCCATCGAACTTGTTGCTACAGCAGCGCCGCATCCAAAAGTTTTAAACTTCGCATCTTTTATAATCTCATCTTCTATTTTAAGATACACTTTCATAATATCTCCGCATTTTGCATTGCCTACAGTGCCAACACCGCTTGCTTCTTCAATTTCTCCAACATTTCTTGGATTCATAAAATGATCCATTACTTTTTCACTATACATTATCTTCACCTCACGTTTATCGTTTTGCACATCTTTTATTATTTTGCACTCTTTAAAAACTCCTCATATAATGGAGACATGTCTCTCATTCTTTGTACGATCTGAGGCATCTTTTCAAGAACATAGTCTATTTCATTTTCAGTATTATATTCACCTAATGTAAACCGCACTGAACCATGGGCCTTTTCATGAGGCATGCCTAAAGCCAACAGTACATGTGACGGATCAAGAGATCCTGAAGTACAGGCTGATCCGCTGGAAGCTGCTACACCATTCATATCTAAAAGCAGCAGCAGCGATTCGCCTTCAACAAATTCGACAGCAACGCTTACATTATTTGAAAGCCTTTTTACTGGATGTCCGTTAAGCTTGCAGTAAGGAATCTGAGTAAGCAGTCCATCTATTAGTTTATCTCTAAGCTCAGTAAGACGGGCTATCTTTGCATCAAACGCGCCATAGGCCAGTTCTATAGCTTTTCCGAGTCCTACAATGGCAGGTACATTTTCTGTTCCTGAGCGTCTGCCTCTCTCTTGTGCGCCGCCATGGATAAAGGGACCGATTTTAAGGCCTCTTTTAATATAAAGAACACCTATTCCTTTAGGCCCGTTAATTTTGTGGCCTGATAAAGATAAAAGATCTATATTTTGCTCTTTGACATCAATTTTTACCTGTCCAATAGCCTGAACCGCATCGGTATGAAAAGCAATCTGATGCTCTTTTGCAATTTTTCCTATTTCAGCAATAGGCATGATCGTACCTATTTCGTTGTTCGCGTACATAATACTAATTAGTATGGTTGTGTCTTTTATTGCTTTTTTCACATCTTCCGGATCCACTATGCCGTCGCTGTCTACATCTAAATAAGTAACCTCATAGCCTTGTTTCTCTAAGTATTCACAAGTATGAAGCACGGCATGGTGTTCAATTTTTGATGTAATAATGTGATTGCCTTTATTTTTATAAGTTTCAGCAATGCCTTTGATTGCCCAGTTATCTGATTCTGTTCCTCCGCTTGTAAAAAAGATCTCGTTTGTGTTTGCCCCTAAATGCCTCGCAATCGTTTCGCGCGCTTCATCAATGGCTTTTTTATTGATTTGTGCCAGTTGATAAACGCTGGAGGGATTTCCGAAGTTTTCCATAAAGTATGGAACCATAGCTTCAAATACTTCTTTTTTGACGGGAGTAGTCGCTGCATTATCTAAATAAATTTTATTCATGATTATTCCGCTCCTTCAATCAGCTTATATACAATAAGCGACTTAAATATAATAGATGTGTGATGCGTTTTCATTAATCTTTTCGTATTCTTCCATCAGCTGTTTCAGACTAATATTATCTACGACTTTATTAATGCTATCCCTAATTTTTTCCCAAACAGATTTTGTCACACACTTCCCATCCAGTGAACATTGATACTTATTATCTTCACAGGTACAATCTGTTGGTGCAAGTGACCCTTCTAAGGCCCTTAAAATGTCTCCTATCGTAATGTCTTCAGCAGCTTTTGCTAAGAAATAACCGCCTTGAGCGCCTCTTATACTGGATACCAATCCGCCTTTTTTAAGGAGTGCCATCAGCTGCTCCAGATAGTTTTCTGACATACAAAGCCTTTCAGCAATACTTTTTAAAGAAATATGTTTATCTTTCGAATAGACCGCAAGATCTACCATTGCCTGCAAACCATATCTTCCTTTTGTAGATAATTTCATTTTATTTACCTCCAATCCCTAGTTGATTCGTAGGAATTATATACACAGCATATCACCGGGATTTTTTTTTGTCAATATAAGTCCTTTAAAATGGTAATTGTTTTTTATTTCTTTTTTTACTGAACATATTATCGACTCATCACCTTTTCATCTGGCAGTCTTGATCCACAGATGAAAACGTGCTTTTTCACATATCAAAAAAAGAGTCTCCTCTCGAGACTCTTTTTTTATGAAAAATGGAAATCCGCTTATCCATTAGGCAAGCAGCACCTATTTAAAGGTGTACGCTTTATCCTCTTTATGAAATAGTAAAATCAATACTGCACATTTCACTCATATTTGAAACGCTCTATGAATATACTTGAATATATTGAGAGATTTATATAATTAAATGAGCTTCGAACTTAATAAATAATATATCTTTTAAATATACTACCTACTAGTGACTTCTGCCCTGATACCGGTTCGCTTAAGAGCAGGACTATCTTTAGATTACTAAAAATTTTATTAGTTCGAGGCCCATTGTTTTACAACAAACAATAAATTGATAAAAGGGGATACTCTACCATTTTACAACTCTATGCTATATATTATTCTGATCCTATGAAAATGTTCCTATCTCCCACATATATTTTATTCTATAACTAGTATTTTTCGTTCCACTTTTTTTGACAAAATTTTTCTTACCGATTCGTTTAATCTCTCATCTGATAATATTCCCTGTTCATAGGCATCGCCTAAAGCCTTTGAAGCTTCCTCAATGTCCTTAGGCATAAGGATCAGATCATTGCCTGCTAAAACGCTCATCACAACTGCCTCCCCCTGCTCATAATTTTTTGATATAGCCCCCATGTTCATGGCATCTGTTATAAACAACACTTTGTTTGTATCAAATAAGGTTTTCATATAGTCAAACCATCTAGCTGAAAGAGTGGCTGGATACGTATCATCTATATCTTTTACAATAAGGTGCCCCATCATCATAACATCTATCTCTTTTTGAAGCGCTTCCAAAAACGGTACAAGTTCCTCTTTTTCCAGCTCCTTTGAAGTTTTATTCACATAAGCAAGGCCAAGATGCGAATCTTCTTCTGTGTTACCATGTCCTGGAAAATGTTTGAGAACTGGCTGAACATCTTCTGAAAGAAGCCCTTCTGAGTAACTGATGACCATGGGAGACACCTGCTCTTTTTTTGTTCCAAAACTTCTTCTGCCGATGACCTTATTGCTCTCATTATTATAAATATCAGCAACTGGTGCAAAATTAAGATTAAATCCTAGTTCACTAAGCACTGCACCAATTCTTTTCCCTTCGCTGTAAGCAAGCGTTGTATCTCCTGTTTTTCCTATTTCGAAAGCTTCCATGAAAGGCTTTTCCACAAGGTTTGGATTTTGCCCAATGCGGCTTACGATCCCGCCCTCTTCATCTACGCTTATAAAAAGCGGAATCCCCGAAAGGGTTTGAAGGTCCTTAATCAGAGCCTTAGTCTGCTGTTTTGTTTGGATGTTAGCCTTAAACAAAACAACTCCGCCTACTTTATAGTTTATGATTTTTTCTTTAATATAGTCGTTAACTGATGTAACAGGGTTTCCGCTCTCATCTGTTTGAATATCAATAATAAAAAGCTGCCCTATTTTTTCATCCAGACTCATTTGTTTAACCCGTTCTTCTATGGGATCTATTACTTCATGTAAAGGCACATCCTCTATAAATTCTCCTTTATCTACAAGCTTGGTATCACTTATTTCATCTTTACTGCTGCTAGCCTCTTTACTCTGCCCTAACTGATCTGCTGAATGAATAGCTTCCTTTGCACATCCATTTAAAAGCAGGCTTCCACAGATTACTGTCAATCCAATCATAAGTTTATACATTTCCTATGCTCCTTTTACATTATTTTAAAAAGTTACGCTTGCAGCATTGCAATACTGCCTCTTATTTATATATAATAAAGTAAATGTTTATAAAATAATAAACTAGAATTTTTAATCAGCAATTCGCCCTCAAAGGATGTGACTAAATGGAAAATACAAGTAACATGGAAGCACTCAAGAACGCTTTATATGATAAAACATACAACTGCCCGATCTGCAGCAAAAACTTTGCCGCCAAAACTATAAAGGTTGGTAAAAATCAGGTTATTTCTATTGATAGTGATTTATATACCAGATATTCTATCGTCAACCCGCTTCTCTATGATGCCCTCGTTTGCCCCTACTGCGGCTATGCAGCGCTTGTTAAATCTTTTGACAGTCTTCTTCCCAAACAAAAAGAATGGATTAAAACTCAAATTTGTGCCAACTATAAATCACATCCATATTCGGAATATACAACTGTTCATGAAGCTATCCATAAACATAAAATGGCGCTCCTAACCTGCATTACTAAAAAAGGCAAAACAGGTGAACAAGCTTATATTGCACTGCGTATCGCCTGGCTTTACCGCGACCTTGGAGATGAAGCTCAAGAACTGTCTTTTATTCAAAGAGCTTACGAAGGCTTAAACGAAGCCCTATCGACTGAACGCTTTCCTTTGTTTGGTCTTGATGAAGTAACCGTCATGTACATACTGGCAGATATAGGCTATAGACTTGGCAAAGTTCTGGAAGCTAAAAGATTCTTATCTACAGTTATTACATCTCCCGGCATCTCACCACGTATCAAAGACCGGGCCCTTGATCTTAAAGATAAAATATTTCATGATTTAAATGAGAGTGAAAACTAAAACAAAAGACCCTTAGGGGTCTTTTTACCATGCTGGATATTTACAGAGCCAAGTCTCATTTTCTTCATACTGCATGAACAAATCACTAGAGAGCTGCTCTATTTCTCTTGAAAGTTCTATGCCATTTAACAGCTCTTCTTCTATGTTATGAGCTCCCAAATAAGCTCCTAAAATATTGCCTGTAACTGCTCCTGTACTGTCACTGTCACCATCATGATTAACAGCCAGCAAAAGGGCTTTCTTTAAATCTTTTGGATAAGATAAGGCGGCATAAACAGCAATTGCAAGTGTTTCTTCGGCAGTAAATCCCTGTCCAAGGGTTTTTAACTTTTCATAACAAGGACTGCCTTCCTCAACAAGCATAACTGCTCTTTCCACCGATTGAACGCATTCCTCACAGCTTTCTTCCTGCTTTGCTCTTTCCAGCGACCTATTAACTGCTTCTAAAAGTTCAGCTCCCTCAATAATATAATGAATAATAGATGCAAACATTCCTGCTGCCAAATAGCCCGTTGGATGCCCATGAGTAATTGCCGCTGACTGCACGGCTACACGAAACACGTTTTCTTCACTTTCTGCCAGCCCTATTGGTGCCACTCTCATGATCCCTCCGCACCCCTTGCTGTCATTAATAGGTTTTTTTAGTGTACCCATTATCCCTTTTCCTAAAGTAGTAATACATGTTACCCCAGGGTCTCTGTAAGCATGCAGCGCCTTCAGCTTAATCAGCCAGCCGTCATAGGCACTCGGTGTCCAATGAGGCGTTTTTAACCCTTGGGTGTACAGCCATCTTAGATATGCCCTGAAAATTGCTGATATAGTGTCTGTGACTGTCTTTTCCACGCCTAACTTATTAGCTCTTGTTATGCTTCTAATAATACCTTCTGCTGTAAATAATGTCATCTGCGTATCATCAGTAATTCGTGCATATTTACAATCATTAGGAGCCAGCAATCCGCCTATGCCTGCTTCTCCATGGATTTCTAAAATCTTCTCATAACTCATAAATTCTACCGGGGCACCTAATGCGTCTCCAATAGCTCCACCTGCTAAACATCCATAAAAGTGCTGTACATTTCGCTTCATTGACTAGCTACCTCCAGCTTATCCTAGTGATTTCTATAATACTTCAATTTTATCAACTTCTGTGTTATTTTTCAATCATTATTCTTAGGAAATCCTATGCTTTTCTATTCCAATTTAATCTTATTTATACTGTCAAAAATAAATCCAATGAATTTTTTGGTATTTGTGTCCCTTGATACAACTTGTTTCCATACTGACTTACATTTAATGGATGTTGATATCTTTATTTTTCTTCTTGTTAATCCATTAACAAATAATACCACATTTATAGGAAGTCCTCTGCATCACTCGTAGACTAAATACAAAAAACTGCTTATAGTGTCTGACATTCTAAAAACACTATAAGCAGTTCTCTTTTTATATTAAACTATTATTCTAAAATCAAATCATTAATGGCGGCTCCAGGTGCTACCATCGGCAGAACCTTTTCATCCATTCCGATATGGCAGTTAAGGACTGCTGGTCTATGCGCATTTAATGCTTCTTTGAAAGCCTCTTTAAAAGCTTCCTGAGTATGAATATCATAGCCTTGTATACCATAAGCCTTAGCCAGAAGTGCAAAGTCAGGGCCGCGGTCTAATGTGGTCTGTGAATATCGTGACTCATAGAAAGTTGTCTGCCACTGTCTTACCATTCCAAGTGTTGAATTATTCATAATAATAATAATAACAGGAACGTTGTAGTGGGATATCGTTGCCAGTTCGTTACAGTTCATACGGAATGAGCCATCCCCTGCAATATGCACAACTTGGCACTCCGGCATGCCGATCTGCGCGCCGATACTTGCCCCTGTACCATATCCCATTGTGCCAAGTCCTCCTGAACTTAAGAAAGTCTTTGGCTTTGTATATTTATAAAACTGAGCAGCCCACATTTGATGCTGTCCAACCTCTGTTGTAATAATGGCCTCACCATCAGTTTCTTCATAAATGCTCTCCATAATAAACTGCGGCCTTAAGTTCTCATCTCTTTGATAGTCAAAATGGAATTCTTCTTTCCAGCATTTAATCTGATGAATCCAATCCGCATGTTCATTTTTTGGAACGACTTCTAAAAGCTTTGTAAGAATTTCCTTAAGGTCACCTATTACGGCGCTGTATGCGCTGACATTTTTGCCAACCTCAGCTGGGTCAATATCAATATGCAGAATGTTTGCTTTAGGCGCAAAACGGGATACATCACTGATAACTCTGTCACTAAATCTAGCACCAAGGGCAATGAGCAGATCACACTCCGTTGCTGCAAGATTAGATGCCTTGCTGCCATGCATGCCGATAAGTCCTGTTGAGTAAGGATGTGTATCTGGAAAACCTCCGATCCCCATTAGTGATGTAGCAACCGGTGAATCAATTTTTTCAGCGAGCTTAAACAGTTCTTCATGGGCATTACTTCGGATAACCCCGCCCCCGCTGTAAATAAGAGGTCTTTCACTTTTACTGATAAGTGCCAGTGCCTTTTCTAAATCCTCTGCCTTTATCGTGTGTACCTGTTTTTCAATTTCTTTTGCTTCTTTTTTCTTGAATTCGCAGATCGCTGCTGTAATATCTTTAGGAATATCAATAAGAACAGGGCCAGGCCTTCCAGATTTTGCAATATAAAAAGCTTCTCTTATGGTATCTGCAAGTTTAGTCACGTCTTTGACAATATAATTATGCTTTGTAATAGGCATTGTGATCCCTGAGATATCAACCTCCTGGAAGCTGTCTTTTCCTAAAAGTGAGGTTGATACATTTCCAGTTATCGCAACCATTGGCACTGAATCCATGTAAGCAGTAGCAATTCCTGTTACCAGATTAGTTGCTCCCGGCCCCGAAGTTGCAATACATACCCCAACCTTTCCAGTAGCTCTGGCATAGCCATCCGCTGCATGGGAAGCCCCTTGTTCGTGAGCTGTTAAAATATGCCTTATGCGATCACTGTTTTTATAAAGCGCATCATATATGTTAAGTACCGCTCCCCCTGGATACCCAAAAACCGTATCTACTCCTTGTTCTGCCAAACACTCAATAAGTATTTGTGATCCATTGATTTTCATCGTTTACCCCCTGCTTAATATTTAAAAATTGCTCCTGTATTAGCAGACGTTACAAGTTTTGCATAACGTGCTAAGTAACCTGTTTTAACCTTTGGCTCAGGCTGAACCCAAGCTTCACGTCTTTTAGCAATGGTTTCTTCATCTACTTCTAAAGATATAGTACACTCATGCATATTAATACTGATCATATCCCCATCTTCAACTAAAGCAATCAGCCCGCCTTCTGCTGCTTCCGGTGATACGTGCCCGATTGAAGCCCCTCGGGTTGCTCCTGAAAATCTTCCGTCAGTAATAAGTGCAACATCCTTATCAAGTCCCATCCCAGCAAGAGAAGCTGTTGGTGAAAGCATTTCTCTCATACCTGGTCCGCCTTTTGGTCCTTCATAACGGATAACAAGTACATCACCTTTTTGAATGTTTCCTGAATTGATCGCTTCAGCAGCTTCTTCTTCACTGTTATATACTTTTGCAGGGCCTTTATGCACAAGCATCTCTTGTGCTACAGCTGAACGCTTTACAACACATGCATCAACAGCCAGATTACCTCTAAGTACAGCTATGCCGCCGGTTTCGCTGTATGGGTTTTCAATAGGTCTTATAACATTAGGATTTTTATTCACAGCGCTCTCTAAATTCTCTTTTAAGGTTTTACCTGTTACGGTTATAAGATCTATATTTAATAAATCTTTTTTAGTTAATTCTTTCATAGCCGCCATAACACCCCCTGCAAAATACAGGTCTTCCATATGGTGCGGCCCTGCTGGTGCCAGCTTGCAAAGGTTCGGTGTTCTGCTGCTGATACTGTTTGCCATATCCAGGTCAATGCTTACTCCAGCTTCATGAGCCACTGCCGGTAAATGCAGCATCGTATTCGTACTGCAGCCAAGGGCCATATCTACCGTTAAAGCGTTTTCAAAAGCTTTGTCATTAAGGATATCTCTCATCTTAATATCCTTCTTCAGCATATCCATAATAGCAATACCTGTCTTTTTAGCAAGTCTTACACGCTCAGCAAATACTGCCGGTACAGCCCCGTTTCCTGGAAGCGCAATACCTAACACCTCGCACATACAGTTCATACTGTTTGCGGTAAACATCCCTGAACAAGAACCACAGCCCGGGCACGCATGCTCTTCAAACTCTAAAAGTTCTTCATCAGTCATCTTGCCTGCTGTATGAGTGCCTACTGCTTCAAAAACAAGAGACAAACTCACCTTATTGCCTGCTACATTTCCAGCAAGCATCGGTCCGCCGCTGATAACAGCTGTAGGCAAATTAAGTCTAGCCGCTCCCATCAGCATTCCTGGAACAATTTTATCACAGTTAGGAACTAAAACCAGCGCATCAAAGGCATGCGCAATCGCCATACATTCAATCGAGTCAGCAATAAGCTCTCTCGTTACAAGAGAATAACGCATTCCCTCATGACCCATGGCAATGCCATCACATACACCGATAGCTGGAATCTCAATAGGTGTTCCCCCAGCAATACGAATTCCTGTCTTAACTGCTTCTGTAATCTTATCAAGGTGCATATGTCCAGGCACAATTTCACTTTTAGCCGTAACAACCCCAATAAGCGGTGCATTGATCTCTTCATCTATATAACCCATTCCCTTAAAAAGTGAACGGTGTGGCGCTCTTGCTGGTCCTAACTTTACTCTATCACTTCTCATTTTAACCTCTCCTTTATCTCAGTAGTGTATCTCTTATTATAAATGACACAAATTTGAATACAACAACTAAAATCTGGTCTTTTCGATTTTTAACTCTATTATTCTATATCCTAATAGCTTAAACCATAGTGCTTAAGCTTATTAGTTGTTTCTCTATAAGTCTTTATGTTCTTATATCATCATGTTCTGCAATTTCTCAATGCTTAAATGCTTAGGTTCTTAACCCTTTTGCCCTTAAGTATTTGGTCTTAGTTCTTTAGTTTTTAGTTCTTTTTTATCAATCAATCTGCTATCTATATAGATAAGCCTAGCAGGGGAGATTTTAGAGTACGGAAGTTGCCTCTGAAGTATTTCGTTAAAAAAATCTTAGCGGTTTTTTCAAATGGTTTTTGGGAGACTGTCTGAGCAATGATGCGGTGAAACTGCATCTGCGAGTTTCGACCGTTCATTTGAAAAAAACGGTTAGATTTTTAGAAATACGTAAGCGAGCAAGTGGAGAACTCTAAAATTCCCCGCGGATCTATCTAAATAACCTCACTTATCAAACGCCTTATGATTAAAACATAAGGGCATTTGATAAAATGCCCCTAAAAGTTCTAATAAATATCTGTTCCATTACTATTTGCATATTCCTTGAATGCTTTTAGGATTTCAGTTGTAACAGGTCCGGCTGAACCACTTCCAATGACTCTTTCATCCACACTTGTTACAGGAATAGCTTCTGCGGCTGTTCCTGTCAAGAAACATTCATCTGCATTATACACATTAAAGAGTGTAAACTCTTTTTCGACAACTTTGTAGCCCAGCTTCTCACCAAGCTCCATCGCTGTACGTCTTGTAATACCATCTAAAATACCTACATGAATAGGCGGTGTATAAATAACGTTATCTTTAACGATAAAAATATTGTCTCCTGTACATTCTGCTACAATACCATCATGGTTCAGCATAAGAGCCTCTGGTACTCCCGCTCTGTTTGCCTCCATTTTAGCCAGAATATTATTTAAATAATTTAAAGATTTAACCTGTGGATCCACAATGGTCGCTTTGTTACGTCTTTGAGCTGCTGTTACAATCGGCATCCCTTTTGTATACATTTCTTCCGGATACAGCTGAATCGTAGCTGCAATACAGAAGATAGAAGGCATAGGGCAGTTTTTAGGATTAAGTCCAAGGTCTCCTTTACCTCTTGTTACAACCAAACGAATATAACCATCTTTAATATTATTTTTTCTGCAGGTTTCTAGAAGAACTTCTGTCATTTCTTGTTTGGATATAGGGATGTCAAGCATGATGGCCTTAGCTGCTGCATAAAGTCTATCTATATGCTCCTCACATCTAAAAATACGGCTGTTATAGGCTCTTATACCTTCAAATACGCCATCTCCATATAAAACGCCGTGGTCAAATACTGATAATTTGGCCTCATCTTCACTTACAAACTTCCCATCTAAATAAATAACCTTGCTACTCAAAGTTCTTCCTCCTCTAGTAATTTATTTAACTGCATCAGCTATTAACTGTCCCATTTCCTTTGTCCCGATGCATTTCATTCCTGCACTCATGATATCTCCAGTTCTATAACCCGCATCAAGGACTTCCATTACTGCATTTTCCACAGCTTCAGCTTCTTTTTCAAGATTTAATGAATATCTCAGCATCATAGCTGCTGAAAGAATCGTTGCAATAGGATTAGCTTTATTTTGTCCTGCTATATCCGGAGCACTTCCGTGGCTTGGTTCATAAAGTCCGAGGGTTCCATCTCCAAGAGACGCTGAAGCCAGCATACCGATTGAACCTGTAATAATACTTGCTTCGTCAGATAGTATGTCCCCAAACATATTAGAAGTTACAAGCACATCAAATTGTTTTGGATTGACTACCAGCTGCATAGCTGCATTATCTACGTACATATGACTGTACTCTACTTCTGGATAGTCTGCTGCTACTCTTGCAGTCACAACTCTCCAAAGTCTAGAAGACTCGAGCACGTTGGCTTTATCTACAACGCATACCTTCTTGCTGCGCTTCATCGCTGCTTCAAAAGCTACTCTAAGAATGCGTTCGATTTCTGCTACTGTGTATTTTTCAAGGTCAGAAGCGAAAGTCTTGGAATCATCTTCTTCGCATACTACCTTTTGTTTTTCCCCAAAGTAAATACCGCTTGTAAGCTCTCTTACAATGAGAATATCGAGGCTGTCGCCAATGATTTCTTCTTTAAGAGGACTTGCATGTTTAAGCTGTGGATAAAGCACTGCTGGTCTAAGGTTTGCAAAAAGTTTAAGCGCCCCCCGGATACCAAGTAGTCCTTTTTCAGGTCTGTCACCATTTGGCAGGTTATCCCATTTAGGTCCGCCAACCGCGCCAAGAAGCACTGCATCTGCCGCTTTACATGCATCAATTGTATCTTGTGGCAATGAATTTCCTGCAAGATCAATAGCAATACCACCCATCAATTTTTCTTCAAAGTCAAAAGTGTGTCCATAAACACTTGCCACTTTATCTAATACTTTAACAGCTTCTGCTGTAATATCTGGCCCGATTCCATCCCCAGGAAGGGTTACGATTTTAAAATCCATTTTTTATTTCCCCCTTATTCTTTGCCTTCACGGATGTCATTTACAAGTCCGTTAGCTACGATAATTTTTTGTTTATATTTTCAAACTGCATCGTTTGTTGTTTTCTTAATAAGTTTAGAGATAAGCCTTAAACCTTTTTTCAATATCCTTAATGAGTTTATACTCGATTGAATCTACAAGTGCAATCCAGCTGGCTTCAATAATGTCTGTTGAGACTCCCACAGTACTCCAGTAGTCTTCTCCGTCTGTGGATTCAAGAAGCACTCGAACTTTTGCTGCGGTAGCAGATTTAGTATCTAAAACCCTAACCTTGTAATCTGTTAAATGCACTTCTTTGAGTGCAGGATAAAAGATCTCTAAAGCTTTTCTTAGGGCAGTGTCTAAAGCATTAACAGGGCCTTCACCTTCAGCCGCTGTCATTTCAACTTCATCTCCAACTCTTACTTTAATAATAGCTGAAGAACTGACACCCTTCGATCCTTTTGGTTCTTCACCAATAATTTTAAACTCTTCAAGGTCAAAGAACGGCTTATATTTTCCTAGGGCTTTTCTTACTAAAAGTTCAAACGTTCCATCTGCTCCTTCAAACTGATAGCCTTGATGTTCTAAATCTTTAATACGATTTATAATTTGCCCGGTAACTTCATCGTCTTTTGTAATCTGAGGTGCAATGCGCTGGATTTTTTCAATAATTGTACTGCGTCCCGCTACCTCTGACATCAAAAATCGTCTTTCATTTCCAACACTGTGCGGTGGTACATGTTCGAAGGACGTAGATGCTTTTGTTACCCCATCAATATGCATGCCGGCTTTATGGGCAAATGCGCTTTTTCCAACGTAAGGCATATTATCTTTCACAGACACATTAGCAATCTCTGCAACTCTTCTTGCAAGCGAAGTAAGCTTCGGAAGATTTTCCTCTGTAATACACTTATAATCTCTTTTGAGCTGCAAGTTTGGGATAATCGTTGAAAGATTGGCATTACCGCACCTTTCTCCAAACCCAACCAAAGTTCCCTGTACATGGGTCGCCCCGGCAAGAACTGCCATCACACTGTTTGCAACACCCATGCCTGTATCATCATGGGTATGAATGCCCACTTCAATTTTTACATGAGCCATGACATCTTTAACAATCTCATAAACCTCATCAGGGAAAGCCCCTCCATTGGTTTCACAAAGCGCCAGGCAGTCTGCTCCGGCTTCTTCTGCTTTTTTAAGTGCGCTTAGGGCATATTCTCTATTGTTTTTGTAGCCATCGAAAAAGTGCTCCGCATCAAAAATAACTTCTTTGCCATGATCTTTAAAGAACTTAATCGTATCGTAAATCATATTGAGATTTTCATCTAACGTTGTTTTAATAATCTCGGTTACATGAAAATCCCAAGTTTTGCCGAATATAGCAACTGCCGGCGTCCCAGCTTCAAGGAGTGACTGAACATTGCTATCTTCTTCTACTTTGATATTTCTTCTTCTCGTACTCCCAAAGGCAGTCAGCTTAGCTGTTTTCAAATGAAGTTTTTTAACTTCTTTAAAAAACTCAAGATCTTTAGGATTTGAGCCAGGATTGCCGGCTTCAATATAGCCGACACCAAGCTCATCTAAAGTACTTACTATTTTTAATTTATCCGCTACGGAAAAGGAGATACTTTCAGCCTGCGCTCCATCTCTAAGAGTAGAATCTAAGATAGCAATTGATTTCATGTTTTATACCTCCCTTTTTTCTTCCTGATCATACAGCATGTTGTTAATAGCAGATATATATGCCAAAATACTTGCTTCTACAATGTCCATACTTACACCATGCCCATTGTAAATGCGGTCTTTATTTTTAATTTTAACGTTTACTTCCCCCTGAGCATCTGTTCCGCCAGTTACAGAGTTAATGACAAAATCTTCTAATATAAACTTCCTGCCAACAAGTTTGTCAATGGCTTTATAGGAAGCATCAATCGGCCCGTCATAAGAAGATACAACTTCTTCTAAGATATGCCCTGTTTTGCTTAAAAGTCTCATGGACGAAGTCGTCGTAATGGTATTTCCTGAGTTAATAACAAAGCGATCAAGCTTGTAGGCTTCTGGTATTTGAACTGTTCTTCTGCATACTAAAGCTTCAATATCTCGGTCTGTAACATCTTTTTTCTTATCAGCCAGCAGCTTAAACTGTTCAAAAGCAGCATTAAGTGCTTCTCCATCTAAATCATAGCCTATAGATTTTAACTTATCTTCAAAAGCATGCCTGCCTGAATGTTTGCCTAGTACCATCTTATTTTCGGAAAGGCCAATAGACTCCGGCGTCATGATTTCATAAGTACTCTTGTTAGCCAGCATACCGTGTTGGTGAATTCCTGATTCATGAGCAAAGGCATTTTCTCCAACAATAGCCTTATTTGGCTGAACCCTTACCCCTGTTATGCTGCTAAGAAGCTTGCTGGATTTATGAATTTCCTTCGTATTTACTTTGCACTCCAGCTGATAAAAATCTTTTCTGGTATTAAGATTCATTACAATTTCTTCTAAGGCTGCATTTCCTGCACGTTCTCCAATCCCATTAATCGTACATTCGATTTGATTGGCTCCAGCTCTTGCTACTGCTAAAGAATTAGCAACGGCAAGGCCTAAGTCGTTATGACAGTGCACAGAAATGTCTGCCTTATGGATATTTGGAACATTTTCTTTAATGCTTCTAATAAGTGCTGAAAGTTCTTCTGGCGACGTGTAGCCAACAGTATCAGGAACATTGATAACAGTAGCTCCCGCCGCGATAACAGCTTCAAAGATCTGGTATAGGAATGCCGGATTGCTTCTTGAAGCATCTTCAGCAGAAAATTCAATGTCACTGCAGAATTTCTTCGCATACTTTACCATCTCTACAGCTGTTTCAAGCACTTCTTCTTTTGATTTTCTAAGCTTGTATTGCATATGAATATCTGATGTAGCAATAAAGGTGTGTATCCTTGGATATTTTGCCGCTTTAAGTGCCTCTGCCGCTGCATCGATATCTTTCGTAAGAGCTCTTGCCAAACTTGCTACAGTCGTATTTTTGATGTTTTTTGCGATAGACTTAACAGATGCAAAATCTCCAGGCGAAGCAATTGCAAACCCTGCTTCCATTACATCTACACCTAGTCTCTCAAGCTGATATGCTACTTCGAGTTTTTCAGCTAAATTCATACTGCATCCTGGTGATTGTTCTCCATCTCTAAGAGTTGTATCAAAAATTTTAACAAAGTTTGCCATAAATATCTCCTTCAATTTTTATTAATTATCTGTTTCAGTTGCCCATGACATCATTTTTCTTAAAGATTTTCCTACTGTTTCTACTTGATGATCTGCTTCAATACGACGGATTGCATTAAAGTAAGCGCGGTTAGATTGGTTTTCTACAATCCAGTTTTTAGCAAATGTACCATCTTGGATTTCTCTTAGTACTTTTTTCATTTCTTTTTTAGTTTCTTCTGTAATAATACGTGGGCCAACTGTGTAATCTCCATATTCTGCTGTATCAGAAATAGAATATCTCATGTAGCTGAATCCACCTTTATTAATAAGGTCTACGATCAGTTTCATTTCATGTACACACTCAAAGTATGCGCTCTCTGGCTGATATCCAGCTTCTACAAGAGTTTCAAAACCAGCCTTCATAAGTGCTGTTACTCCGCCGCAAAGTACTGCTTGTTCACCGAAAAGGTCTGTTTCTGTTTCTTCTTTGAAAGTAGTTTCTAAGATACCGCCTCTAGCGCCGCCAACACCTGCTGCATAAGCAAGAGCAAGATCTTTTGCATTGCCTGTTGCGTCTTGGTAAACTGCGATTAAGCAAGGAACGCCTCTTCCTTCTTCAAATTGGCTTCTTACAGTGTGTCCTGGTCCTTTAGGTGCAATCATTACAATATTTACGTTTTGTGGTGGTATGATCTGCATAAAGTGAATGTTAAATCCATGGGCAAAGGCAAGGGTTTTGCCTTCTTCAAGGTTCGGTGCAATATCCTCCTTGTAAAGCGCTGCTTGTTTTTCATCATTTACAAGAATCATAATAAGGTCAGCAGCTTTTGTTGCGTCTGCAGCTGTCATAACTTTAAGACCTGCTTTTTCTGCTTTTGCCCACGATGGACTTCCGTTATATAAACCAACAATAACATCTACCCCTGATTCATGCAGGTTAAGCGCATGAGCATGTCCCTGGCTGCCATAACCGATAATTGCCACAGTTTTTCCTTTTAATAAGTTTAAATTACAATCCTTTTCATAATATAATTTTGCCATTTTTAAATCCTCCTAATATTTTTTATAATTGAATGGTTATCATTTATGATTAAAGCAAACTCTGTTACTAAAACGGGGTTTGTTTAATTTTTAAGTTCTTTTTCGCCTCTTTGAAGTGCAGTGAGGCCTGTTCTTATAATTTCTTTAATGCCATACGGCTCCAGCATACTGGTTAAAGCATTGATTTTGCCTTGATCTCCTGTTGCTTCGATAACCAGAGACTCTTTTGCCACATCGACAATATGTGCTCTGAAAATATTGGCTATCTCGATAATTTCTGCTCTTGTACTTTTGTCAGTTGCAATTTTAATCAGAGCAAGCTCTCTATAAATAGATGTATCTTCTCTTAGTTCAACAATTTTAATGACATCAATTAATTTATTGAGCTGCTTTTTTATTTGTTCAAGTGTAGATTCATCAGCATCTACAACAATTGTCATACGGGATACTGAAGAATCTTCGGTTTCTCCTACAGATAAACTGTCTATATTGTAGCCCCGCCTGCTGAATAGCCCGGATATTCGGCTAAGTACCCCTGAATGATTCTCAACCAGTACTGATAATACATGCTTTTTCATCTCTTCCCTCTTTTCTATAATGTAGACTCTTTATCATTTACAATAAACTCTAAGAAATAAGGCTTGTTACTTGTTAAAGCTTCACTTAAAGCCCCTTCTACATCTTTCTCATCCAAAATCGTACGGGCTGTGATCCCATATGCTCTTGCAATAGCTGCAAAGTCTGGACTGCCTTTAAGTGCTACGCCATGCTCTTTAAGTTCTGTTCGTCTTTGGAGTTCCCTTACAAGACCAAGTCCACTGTTATTAAATAAAATAATGATTGGCTTAACCTCTTCCTGCATCAGTGTTCCAAGTTCAAACATGCTCATTTGAAAACTTCCATCTCCGAGAATGCTGACTACCTGTTTATCCCGGTTTCCGATGCTCGCACCTATAGCTGCTGGAAGGGAATACCCCATTGTGCCGAAGCCTCCGGAACAAATCAGCTTTCTGTTTCCTTTTATTTCTACGTTCCTCATTGTCCAAAACTGGTTTTGCCCTACATCTGCTGCCACAATCGCATCATCATTAAGCATTTCGGAAAGTTTTCTAACAACAAGTTTCGGGTTAACGGCCCCACTAGGGTGTATTTCTTCTTTAACTTCCTTTTTATCAGCTATTCTTCCACGCCATTCCGCAGTATCTATTTGTTTAATAATTGAACTTAATCCTTTAAGAATGATTTTAGCGTCTCCAACAATTGGAATGGTAGCAGAGGTAATCTTGCCAATTTCTGCCGGGTCAATATCAATGTGAATAATATGGGCATTTTCATTAAATATGCCTGTATTTGCAACTGCACGGTCTGCAATGCGTGCCCCGATAAACAGTATCGTATCTGCATGCTTAAGCGCCCAGTTGGATTGTTTGTAACCATGAATACCTATCATACCAAAGTTATACTCTGAAGCCGTTGGCAATGCCCCTGTCCCCATTAGTGTATGAACAACTGGAATATCAGATTTTTCTATGAACTCTTGAAGCTCTTTTGAAGCATTACCTAAAACGACTCCGCCGCCTACGCAAACCAGTGGCTTTTTACTATGTTCCAAGAGCTTTGCAATCTTCTTGATTTGACCAACGTGCCCTTCAATAGTTGGTTTATACCCTCTAATCTTAACTTCTTTTGGATAGTGATATTCAATCTGTTCTTCCTGAATATCCATAGGGAGATCAATAAGGACAGGCCCTGGCCTTCCAGTTGTTGCAATATAAAAAGCTTCTTTGAGGATTCTTGGAAAATCCTTTGCACTTTTAACTAAATAGCTATGTTTGATAAAAGGCTCTGTTGCACCGGTTATATCTACTTCCTGAAATACGTCTCTTCCAATAAGACTTGATTTAACCTGTCCAGTAATAATAATGACAGGAATCGAATCCATATAGGCTGTTGCTATGCCAGTGATTAGATTAGTTGCTCCAGGCCCTGAGGTTGCAATACATACTCCTACCTTACCGGTTGTTCTCGCATAGCCGCTCGCACTATGCACAGCTGCTTGTTCTTGTCTTACAAGCACATGATGTAAAGAAGAACTTCTTAGTGATTCATAGACGGCTAGTACTGCAGCTCCTGGATAACCAAATACGACTTCAACTTTTTCTTCAACTAAACAACGTACTAATACGTCTGATAACTTCATCACAATTCCTCCTTTTTCTCATTCCATCTGACTTTTCTTAGGGAATATTTATTCTATAATGCAAGCCTTTCTTAATAAACTAAGCCTTTACTGTTATTGAGGTCTATCCTAAGATGAGGATTTTCTTAGGCTTTAGCTTTTTGCATAAACTTGGCATTAAGTACAGTATAAATGCCTTGGGGCATATTTATACTTGCTTAATTATATAAAAAATCCTCATCCCTATAACGGGACGAGGAATATTCCACGCGTTACCACCCATTTTGACCTATAACAAAAAAACTGCCCCGGTCCTCTCATCAGGTTCTATCAAACCCTTGCCTTTAACGGGGCTTCCGGAAACTTCTTACTTAGCATTCTTTTCAGAAGATCTGCTCAAGAGTGATTTACATTTTGGATCAATATTGGCTTCCACCACCCGCCAACTCTCTAAAATTGACTCCCAAAAGTCATTCTCCTTCATTGCATTTATGAATAAGTATTAATTTAATAATAAATTATATTAAATCTTGATTAATAGTATTCTATCAACATTATAATAGGGTGTCAATATTTTTAATAAATTTTTATACTGCATTTTATAGGATTTACTCAATGTAAAGCTTGATTAAAAACTCACGCCATTATAATTTTATGTCAACTCAGCGTTTTATGTGTTTTGAAAGATTTATAACAGTGTGTACTATAACGTAAAATTTTGTTCTCCCTCTTCTCCTGCTCTTAAGTTTACATAACGTATCACAGGCTAAAAATATTTATTTATTATAAGCACATTTTATGCATAAATATACATTGTAAAATATTTTTCTTTTACTTGACTACTTTTCTCCTTCCGCTTCATTTAAAGCTAATTGCGCAGCTTCTTTAAATTTCAAGTTAGTCCATGTTGCCCCTGTTACCGCATCCACTGCGTCAATGTCTTGTGTTTCCACCAGCTTACTTGAATAGGTTTTTGCGCCCTTCAGATCATCTCTGCATTGCTGCTTATATCTTTCATTGCCCGCAAAGACCTCTTCATAAGTCTCATCAAATATCCTGTCCTCTCTATTCGTATCAAATATATTCCAATCTATAGACGTAATTCTGCCTTTTTCTATATGTACCTCTGCCTTTGTGAAATAACCTTCGTGATCTGGCTTTGTTTCCACACTGTAAGTTCCATCCTTATATTTTGATATTTGCGCTTCGCTTGCTAATTGTGCACCCACCTCTGTTTTTTCTTCTCTCACACACCCAGGTATGCTAGTCAGGATGCAACCCCCTAATAACAGTGCAATTGTTCTTCTCATATCTATTCCTCCTTATGTACTATACCTTTTAAAAATGTGCTTCAATCTGTTTTTTTACTGCTTTTCTTTTTTCCAAAATGACTCTGTACATTTCGTTAAATGTATTTGGGAGGTCCTTTTGAAAAACCTTGATTCCTTCTTCTGTAACGCCACCCTTTGTGGCTGCTCTTTGAATCATTTCTTCAAAGGTCATATTGCTTTCTTTAAGTAATTTAATTGTGCCATATAAAGTATTCATTACCATTAACTCCATTTCACTTTTGCTCAAATTGCTGTTATATCCCGTAGATGCATCTATAAGCTCTTTAAAAATAGATGCAACAAATCCAGGCATACAGCTCGTAAGCACTGGCGTCAGCTCAAAATCTTCTTCCTTTATTTTTTTCACTTCACTTATACCTGCGAGTAATGTTTCGACAAAATCTGCTTCTTGCTGCGTGACGCGGTCACTATGACACACCAAAGAAATCCCTTCTAAAACTTCCGATGTTAAACCTGGTATAAGTCTTGTTACTTTAGCTGGAGTTAAATGCTCTATCATTTTTATACTCACTGAGCCTGCAATCGAAATAATATGAGTGCCTGGCTCAATATTTATACTTATTTCTGATAAAATATTTTTGATTTCAAGAGGCTTTACACAAATAAATAAGTATTTTGCAGCACGGGCTGCTTCTGAATTATTCTCAGCTATATGGATATTCTCCCAGCGCTTTTTAATCTCAGCAAGCTTACTTTTTGTTTTAGTAGAAACAATTATTTCATCAGGGCGAATGCGTCCTGATTTTATAAATGCATTCATCAGCATGCTCCCCATACTCCCATACCCAATAAAACCAATTTTAATCATGCCTACATCCTCTCATTCATTTACGTTTAACCCATCATAAAACGTATAAATTTACTCTCCTATCCTATGCAAGTATTATAAATATTAATACAATAAATAACAATTAAAATTCTATAGCAAAAACATGAAAATATTTACTTTTTAATCTTTTATATCTGTTATTGTAACGAAAGCCTATAAACGTATCTTTCAAGCTTATCCTTTTTGCACAAAAATCCTTGAACTTGGGCCTAAGCCCAAGTTCAAGGATTTTAAAATAGAAATATAATTTATTTTTTTCTGCCTGCCCGTATTCTTTCCCCTTCTGAAAGCAGACGCTTTCTAAGGCGGATCGCAGCAGGTGTGATTTCTACTAATTCATCATCTTCTATAAATTCAAGAGCAGACTCTAAGGTAAATACTCTTGGCGGCGGTAGTTTAATGGCATCATCTGAACCTGACGCTCTCATGTTGGTAAGCTTTTTATTTTTGCAGGCATTAACTGTCATGTCTTCTCTTCGCGAATTCATACCGATAATCATGCCTTCATACACTTCTGTTCCTGGGTCAATAAAAAGCGTTCCACGTTCAGCAATATTTCCTAGTCCATAAGCCATAGCTGTACCTGTTTCTCCAGCAATAAGTGCCCCATTTGATCTTTTAGGAAGTTCGCCTACGTAGTCTGCATAACCATCCAGTCTTCTGACAAGTGTAGCTTCACCTCTTGAATCTGTAATAAGCTCACTTCTAAAACCTAAAAGTCCTCTGGTTGGGCAGACATATTCAACTTTGGTATAACCATTTTCCTGCTCCATGCTGACCATCGTTGCCTTACGCATATTCAGCTTGCCGATAGCCGACCCTGCATATTCTTCCGGAAGGCTGATAATAACCCTTTCTACCGGCTCTTTGAGTTTGCCGTCTTCTCCCTTGTGCATGAGCACTTCAGGTTTGGAAACAGCAACTTCATAACCTTCTCTTCTCATATTTTCAAGAAGGATTGAAAGATGAAGTTCTCCTCTTCCTGATACCTTATAGCCATCCGTTGTATCCATTGCTTCTACTTTGAGTCCTACATTAACTTCCAGCTCTTTTTCCAAGCGGTCTTTGATGTGTCTTGTTGTTACAAACTTTCCGCTTTTTCCTGCAAAAGGCGAATCATTTACCAAGAAGTTCATTGCCAGTGTAGGTTCTTCTATATGAATAGGATCCATAGGATCTACCTTCCCTAGTTCTCCTATTGTTTCTCCTATTGAAATATCCGCTATCCCTGCTATAACGACAATATCTCCGCTTGAAGCCTCTTTAACTGCTACTTGCTTCAGCCCCTCATAAACCATAAGCTTTGAGATTTTAGCCTGTCTGATTATGCCATCATTATCTGCAACTTCTACAACTTGCCCTTCACGAATGACACCTTCGTAAACACGGCCTATACCAAGTCTTCCTATATAATCATCATAACCCAAGGTGCTCACCTGCATCTTAAGCGGCTTGTCATCTTGTTTAGGGTATTCTCCAACTCTTTCAATAATTGTCTCTAGAAGCGGTATAATGTTGTCACTTGTTTTATCCAGCTCATACTGCATGATTCCTTCTTTCCCTATGCCATACAGTATAGGAAAATCAAGCTGCTCATCATCAGCATTTAAATCCACAAACAAATCAAAGGTCATATCTACAACTTCCTCAGCCCTATGATTTGGTTTATCTATTTTATTAATAACTAAAATAGGCTTTAGCCCAAGCTCCAATGATTTATCCAACACATATCTTGTTTGAGGCATAGGCCCTTCAATAGAATCAACAAGCAAAATAACGGTATCTACAGTACGGATAACCCTTTCCACTTCAGATGAAAAGTCACTGTGCCCCGGCGTGTCTACTATGTTAATTTTATAGTCTTTATATTTGATCGAACAGTTTTTAGAATAGATTGTAATCCCTCTTTCTCGCTCTAGGGCATTACTGTCCATAATACAATCTACACGCTCTTCATTTTCTCTAAATACACCACTTTGACTTAAGAAAGCATCTACCAATGTTGACTTTCCAGCATCAACATGGGCTATTACTGCTATATTAATAATCTTCATATCACTCATTTGTATATGAACCTACTTTCTGATATTTTAACCACAATTATTGATTTTACCATTTCTAGATAAAATATTCAACATAAATGTTTTTTTATGTATATAAGCGAAGAAAAATGGCATAAAAAAAAGATGACTCCTTGTTAAGTAAGAAATCACCTTTTATTCTATTTATTTTTATTGTTCTTCTGGATTTGGTGCATTAACAGGACAAACATCTGCACATGCGCCACAATCTATACATTCAGCTGCATCAATTACATATTTTGAATCTCCTTCAGTAATACAACTTACTGGACATTCACTTTCGCAAGCACCACAGTTAATGCAATCTTCATTAATAAAATATGCCATGATCCATTACCTCCATAAGTATAATTGAATTTCAGATTAATCATACTATCTTTTGCTAGGGCCTGTCAAGAATTTCGTACAAATTCCCGTGATAATCCACCCTTCATTTTAGACGAAATAACAAACGAGTTCCCCCGATTCTTTAGCTATTTTTAACATTAAATCTCTGCTATTTCCTTCGTTGAGTTCTGCATTCTTAATCAGTACTTCCCCCTTTTTGAGAAGTGTCTTAACCATAGTTTTTGTGACTTTTTTGCGATACTTAGCAAGTTCTTTATCCTCTTTCCAGATCACAAACTTGCACCCTGTTTTATATCCCATGCAGCCGAAGCCTTTAGTTCCCTCTACAATATCCCTGCCGCATACTGGACATTTGCCTAAAACTTCTCTTTCTTTATCTGCGGCTTGTTTCTTTTCTGCTGTTTGTTTCTTTTCTGACTGTTTAGTCTTTGGAGCCAGTTGTTTGCTTGCTGCAGCACTAGATAAAAGCATATCTCTGCCTTTTTGCAGTTCTCCGCTTCTCTGCATTTTGATTGCCCTTACTGCTTCTGAAACAAAGCTTTTAATATGATCCAAAAAGTCATTTTTTAATATACTTCCTTTTTCAATATCCTGGAGCGTTTTCTCGAGCCTGCCTGTATATTCCAGGTCCATAAGTTCCTTAACCGGCAGGGTTTCTATAATGTACCTTCCTTTCGGCGTACACCTAATGTTTTTCTTCTGCATAACAGTGTATCCTGTTGTATTTAATTTCTTAATCGTTTCAGCCCTTGTTGCCGGGGTCCCAATACTAAAACCACTAAGAATAGCTTCCATCAGATCATTATCTTCTTTTTGCTGCTCTTCCTTAAACTGCCTGCCACAGGTCTCCATTGCCCTTAGGAGTGTTTTCTCTGTATAAGGAGCAGGAGGCTTTGTTTTATGCTCTGTTACATGGGCCTCTATAGTATTTAATATAAGACCCTGATCAACACTCGGCAAAATCACATCTTTCGACTGTTCTTCTTCTACCTTTTTATAACCTAATACTTTGAGTATTTTACCTTTGGTCATAAATCTATAATGAGTCCCTCGAATGGTTGTCTCAAGCACTGTCTCTTCTATCTTAGCCGGAGGCATAAACTGTGCAATAAATCTGTTTCTAACTGCCAAATAGACTTTTTCCTCTTCTGCTGACAGGCCTTTCGGAATAATATAAGTAGGAATAATAGCACTGTGGCTCTCTACTTTGCTGCTGTTAAATACCTTTTTGGTAACTGTAAAATGTATTTCATCTTCAAAAGGCAGGCCTTTTTTCAGCGCATAAAGTACACTTCTTGCTTTATCCACAAGACTTTCATCCAGTACACTGCTTGCTGTTCTTGGATAAGTAATATACTTTTTTTCATATAAGCTTTGAGCAATATTTAATACTTTATCAGACGTGAAGCCTTGATATTTGCTGGTTATATACCCTTGGAGCGCAGATAAATTAAATAAACTCTGTGGGTATTCTACTTTTTCTGTAACTTCTTTTTTAGTAATCTCAGCTTCTTTTTCTATAACCTGAACTCTAATTTTTTCAAGATATGCCTGATCTTCAAACTTATCTTTTTTGTCTTCTGTATATACACCTTCATAAGACACAGATTCTTTTTGAAACTTAGCAGCAAGCTTATAATACGGCTCCTGCTTAAAATTCTCTATCTCTACATCTTTATCATAAATTAATTTTAAAGTCGGCAAAAGGACCCTTCCTACATTTAGCAGTTCGCCTTTTCCGCCATATCTAAGTGTAGCAACAGATGTGAGATTAATCCCTATCAGCCAATCTGCATGCTGCCTGCTGATCCCTGCATCTTGAAGGGGCTTTAGTTCTTTATTTAAAACGATGTTTTCTAGGCCTTTAATCACTTCTTTTTCAGTCCACTCGTTTAAAAGCAGCCTGTAGATAGGCTTTTTGACTTTGAGATAAGCAAAAATAATATCCGCTATAATCTGACCTTCTCTGTCATAGTCACAAGCTGATATCACCGCTTCTACATCTTTTCTATAAATAAGTTCCTTGATACATTTTAGCTGTTTTTTTGCCCCTAAATCTACTGTTTTTTTCTGTTTGTTTTCTTTAACCTTATACTCAAACTGGCTTGGAATAAACGGAAAATACTCAAGACGCCACGACTTCAGCTTTTCATCATAATCTTTAGCGTCATATAACTCTAAAAGATGCCCAAAAGCCCATGTAATAAGGTAGTCTTCCCCTTCAAAAAATCCATCAGCTCTTTTTTTAATTTTAAGTGCATCTGCTATATTTTTAGCTACAGAAGGTTTTTCAGCTATTATTACCCTCATTCTTTCATCTCCTAAGTTTAAATGGCGCAGCACTGCGCTCTGAATGTTTTATCATCAAGCAGTCTATCAAAGGGACCACCCCCTATAAATCTTCTATTTGTAAGCAGCCCTGCCAAAAACGCCGCATCTATAAAAAAGAGTGCCACAAGAAAGCGTGCAAAAAACGCACGCGCATGTGAGATAGGAAAGCTTGGTCTCTTGCCAGCAAGACGAACTGTTCTATCTCATAAAAACAGACACAACGGTTCCCCCTTTGTGTCTGCATATTATGTGATCGTTTAAATTAAGTATAGCATATTTCGGATTTAAAATATAGTTTTTTATTAGGTTCTAAGCTGACTCGGGGTTTCTTATATTCTCTCAGTATCGATACTTGACTAAAAAACCAGCAGCCTAAAGCTACTCATTCAAGACTATATCTAAATATTTACAAAGTACATCTACAATAATACCATGGTCCTGCAGATGTGGAAGTCCTGACACGCCAATACAGCCTATAATGCCGGTTCCTTTAACATAGATCGGAAATCCCCCGCCCATCGCCGCATAGTCCATCGGATCAAGGAACCAGTCTTTTAGCAAATCTTCTCCTGTTTCTTTTAGGATAGCAAAAACTTGAAGCGAACTCTTATGCACCACCTGCACTGTGTTCATTTTTCTCTTCAGCCACATTGTATTATGATTATTAGTTCCTTCAAATCCATATCTAAATACTTGATAGCCGTTAATTACAATATCGATCGCAGGGGCAGCCTTTCTTCGTTTTGCCTCTTCAATAAGAAGCATGCCGACTTCAAGAGCATCTTCGTTAGAAAAATGATCAAATCTTAAAAGTTGTTCTTCTTTTATCACTCGTTCTTTTAGTTCTTTATAGTCCATCTTTCCCTCCTTGTTATGTTATGATTAGTCCTGCATAGTAAACGTCTATTGTAGTGTAAACGTTTTCTTCCCATCTTAATTATACACCTTGATCCCCATCAACAAAATGTTTTTTTAGATACTGTATGCTTTTGACTTCAATATCTCAATATAGTATAGTATTAGTGTTCATTTAAGCTTTAGAAAGAAGGTATCTTATGAAAAGTACGCATTACTTACATGGTGGGGATCTAGACGCTGTCTCCCGTACCTATCATATAGAAAGAAAAGAAATTTGGGATTTCAGCGGCAATATTAATCCTTTTGGCATCTCACCAAAAACTCGTGAGGCGCTTAAAGAAAATATTGATCTGATTTCTACTTATCCTGATCGTAATTATTTAAGCCTCCGTGAAGCAGCAGCTAAGTATTCCCAAACCCTGCCTGAGCACATCATTGTAGGCAATGGCTCCACTGAGCTCATTGCTATGGCTATCAACTCACTAAAGCCTAAAAAAGCTCTTGTTATTGGCCCTACTTACTCAGAATATGAAAGAGAAATCGTACTTTTGGGCGGCACATGCGACTACTATCCACTAAAAGAAGCCGAATCATTTATCCTTAGTCCTGAGGATTTAATCAGTACATTGACTAGCGGATATACGATGCTGATTTTATGCAATCCTAACAATCCAACAGGTACAGGTGTTACGGCAGATCATCTTCGTCAAATCTTAGAAGCCGCCAAGAGGTTGGGGGTTTTTACAATGGTAGATGAAACCTATATTGAATTTTGTGATGATCCCGCCCTTTATACAGCCGTTCCTTTAACAAAGGAATTTGATAATCTTATGATCATTCGCGGTATTTCTAAGTTTTTTTCTGCACCTGGACTTAGATTTGGCTACAGCATCTGCCAAAACGAAGTCATCAAGGCATCTGTTACTAAGCTTCAAAATCCCTGGAGCATCAACAGCTTAGCCGCTTTCAGCGCTGAGATTATGTTTACGGATAAAGACTATATCCAAAAGACACACCGCTTAATTTCTGCAGAACGCAATCGGATCTATGCCGAACTCTCTCAGCTTAAATCACTGCATGTTTTTAAACCTATTGCAAACTTTGTTTTAATTAAACTGCTTAAAGATTCTATTTCCTCTTTTGATTTAACGCATGAACTCATAAAGGACCGGATTCTAATTCGAGATGCAAGCTCCTTTCCTTTTTTGAGTGACCGCTATATACGTTTTTGCTTTTTAAAACCCGAACAAAATGATATTTTACTTTTAAAACTTAAAAACTTAATTACACAAAATGGTGCCCCTTTTAACAGCTTGGATAAAGGCAAGTAATCTTAGAATAAAAGATGAATAAAAAAACAGATGCTTAACCTAAATATCTTTTCCCCGTGGATAGTTTTATTACTTCGCTATCCTCTTAAAAAGAAAATAAGGTACTCGCATCTGTTTTTTATTTATTCTTGTTCTTCAAAGCTCATTTCATCTTCTGCACTTGGCGCTTCTTCACTTGGCTCTTCAACATTTTTTTCATCTTCTGAGTAATTCATAAAATCTTTGATTTTAACGTATTCAACTTCTTCATCGTCATAAATATCATCATCAAAGCCGTCATACTCATCATAATCTTCAGCTTCATCATAATCATCATCAAAATATTCATAATGCTCTTCTATGTCTTTGCAACTCTTTTTAGCAAGCCAAATAATCACGCCAACAAGTATTAAAATAACACTTACTGCAATGGTAATCCAGACAGCTTTTTTAGAACTCTCTTTTTTCATCAAGTCCCTAACCTCCTCCAATGTTAATGGAAACTCTTTAATCCTAGTTTGCATCAAATCAGCTCCTTAAGTTCCTTAGATTATTATACCAATATTTAAGTTTTATAACAATGATAATATTATTTTTCTCCAAGTATACTGATAAAAACTTGTCTTTGCCTTGGACCATCAAATTCACAGAAATAAATCCCCTGCCACCTGCCTAGCAGAAGCTTTCCGCTTTCAATAAGTACTGTCTGATTGAAGCCCACTGTAGTCGCTTTGATATGCGCTGCTGAATTGCCTTCAAAGTGCCTGTAATCTCCATTCCAGGGGTAAGCCTTATCAAGGGCGTAAAGCATGTCTCTTTGTACATCTGGATCGGCATTCTCATTAATAGTAAGTCCTGCTGTTGTATGCGGCACATGAATAATACAATAGCCGTTTTTGATTTGAGATTTATGAACAGATTCCTGCACCTTATGGGTAATATCAATCATTGCATCACGCGAGGGTGTTGAAATATGAATTGTCTCTATCATATTTGCTACTCCTTTTTAGTTTATCGAATTTCATCCAAATTATACGGTGTAACTTGATATACATAATAATTCAGCCAATTTAAAAACAAAATATAGGCATGAGAACGCCAGCGCACAAGCGTTCCCTTTTCAACCTGGTCATCTACATAATAATTATGAGGCATATCAATCGGAAGGTTTTTTTCCAGATCTCTGATATATTCTTTACCCAGCGTATGAGGATCATACTCTGCATGCCCTGTAGCAAAGATATACTTACCATCTTTAGAGGTGACCAGGGCAACCCCTGCTTCTTCAGAATGCAAAAGAAGCTTCAAGTCTGGGCAGGCCAGTATTTCTTCTTTCGTAATCTCACTGTGTCTTGAGTGCGGAATATACACAATATCATCAAGTCCTTGAAGTAGTTTTTCAAAGTTTACAATGTGATGTTCAAACACTCCGAATTTTTTTTGAGTCAACTGATATTTTTGTATGCCGTAGTGATAGTAAAGACCAGCCTGAGCTCCCCAACAGATATGAAATGTTGAGGTCACATGTTTTTTGGACCATTCCATAATCTCCGTAAGTTCACTCCAATAAGTAACTTTTTCAAATTCAAGCTGTTCAACTGGAGCCCCCGTTATAATCATGCCGTCAAAATTTAAATGTTTTATTTGATCAAATGTTTCATAAAAGTTTTCAAGGTGCTTTTTTGAAGTATTTTTACTGTCATGAGAAATGGGTCTAAGTAGTGTAATATCTATTTGAAGCGGCGTATTTCCAAGAAGCCGCAGCAGCTGAACCTCTGTTTCTTGTTTGATTGGCATAAGATTCAGAACAACAATCTTAAGCTCTCTTATGTCTTGGGTAACAGCTCTGTTTTCATCCATTACAAATATATTTTCTTCCTGCAGTATTTCTACCGCTGGTAATGCATTAGGAACTCGAATAGGCAAATCCTTTCCCTCCTTATATTAATCTTTATCTTTTTTATATTGGAAATTGCAGGCTTTCGCTGAATTCTTTAAGCTTGGCCATATCTCCTTCTTCCCAAAGCGTCCAAAACATTTCGTACACTTCGGTCATACTTTGTGTATTGTTTTTGTTTTTTAAGGCTTGAATGTTACTGAAAATATCCCCTATAATATTGGACTCTAGCTGAAAAGATTCTTGACATTTTAGGACTTCCTCTCTAATTTCAGCCATTTCCCGATCTAATTGATAAGCTGCTTCAGCCGCTTTTGTTAACCTTTTTTGAATCTGCACCGGCATATTCTGCTTATATTTGTATCTTAATGAATGTTCAATTGTAGCCCAAAAATTCATAGCCAATGTTCTAATTTGAATTTCTGCAAAGATCATTTTCTCGCCATGGCCTGTCTGCAGGGGATACCTAATAATAATATGGTAGCTGCGATATCCGCTGCTTTTTATATTCGTAATATAATCTCTTTCTTCTTCAATGTAAAGATCTTTGCCATCTCTTGCCCGTATAATATCTATTACACGGTAAATGTCTTCTGCAAACTGGCACATGATACGAATACCTGCTATATCTTCAATCTTTTCTTCTATATCTTCCAAAGGAATATTCTTCTTTTTGGCTTTTTCTAAGATACTTGATATCTTTTTGACTCTTCCCGTTACAAACTCAATGGGTGAATATTCGTCCAAACTAATGTAATGGTTTCGAATGCTCTTGAATTTAACTTTCAACTCTTCTACTGCCTGTGTGTAAGGAAGCAGAATCTGTTTCCAGTTTTTCATTTCCACTATACTTCACCTCCAATTTACATACCCCTCATGCTCATTATATATAATTATGGGCCGCACCTCAACTTTAAAGTGAAATATTACTTGTTTTTATAGATTATTTTCATATTTTTGTACAACTCTTCATAAATTGTACTAGCTGCACATTTTCATCTTATTCTGAAAGGAGCCTCTATGAGAAAAAAATCACTTATTACCGGCACATTGATTTTAACAATAGCAAGTTTGATTACACGCCTCCTCGGCTTTGGCTTTAGAGTTTACATGTCCAATATTATGGGAGCAGAAGGAATGGGCCTCTATCAGCTTCTCTTCCCTATTTACATGCTTTTATGGGCTGCATCTTCTGCCGGCATATCTCTTGCTGTCTCTAAAATGGTTGCCGAACAGACTTCCCGCAACCAACATAGTAACGCTGTAAGAATTCTTAAAGTATCTATAGTGATTGCTCTAGGAATAAGCTTCGTTTTGTCACTTCTCCTTTATACTCTTGCACCCTTTATCGCCACTTATTATATTCATGAACCAGTCACCGCTTTATCACTTAAAATACTTGCTTCCTGTATACCTTTTATGTCTGTGGCCTGCTGTATTCGCGGCTACTTTCAAGGCCGTCAGGAAATGACCATCTCGGCACTGGCTCAGATCGTTGAACAGGCAGCCAGAATGCTGGTGATTTATTTCTTAGCAGGTTTCTTTATTCCAAAAGGTATTGAGTTTACATGCGCCCTTGGGGTTTTAGGCATGTGCATGGGAGAAGTCTTTTCATTTCTTTTGGCGTTTGTTGCTTTCCAACTTAAAAAACGCAAGCTCCGGTTTACAAAAGCTACACTGGCTTATCATACTGCCTTTAATACACTGCTTACGTTATCTATTCCCATTACTGCCAACCGTTTTTTAACTTCTGGGCTTCAATCATTTGAAAACATACTGATCCCACTGCAGCTTCAAAAATACGGACTTGATTCCAGCAGCGCCCTTGCACTTTATGGGAAGTTCAGTGGTATGGCACTGCCTTTGTTATTCTTTCCGTCCATGGTAACGATGTCTCTATCGACCGTACTTGTCCCTGCGATCTCCGAGGCCATGGCCCGAAACAATCATTTATCTCTCCAAAAAATTATTTCAAAAGCCATACAGTTTTCAGCATTGATTGGCGTCGGTGCTACAGCTTTATTTTTGTCACTCTCTAAAGAAATTGCGCTTTCATGCTATGGCATTGAAGACGTTGGCACCCTGCTTAAGCTGCTGGCTATTATCTGTCCTTTTCTCTACTTACAGAATATCTTAACCGGAACCATGAATGGTCTTGGTATGCAGAAGCAGACCTTCAAAACAAATGTTATAGGGTCCCTCACCTGTATCTGTATCATCCTCACCATTGTCCCTCTAAAAGGCATTCTAGGATTTGTGCTTGCTCTTCTTATTCAATCCGGTTTTGTAACCATTATGCTTTTGTGGCATGTCCTTAAAAATATTGACCTGCCTGTTGATATCAAAAACTGGGTTGTTAAGCCGACCATCGCTGCTTTAGCAGGGGCACTTACTACTACATATATTCATAAGACCTATTTTATGTCCATGTTTTCTTTAAGAATAGCCACGCTGTCTTCAATTATGCTTCTTGGCAGTTTTTATGTCGTTATGCTGTTCATTCTCAAATGTATTACGTTAAAAGACTTAAAGATGTTTACAGGCTCTTAGAGCCTGTTCTTTGTTTGAGGAGCTTTTTCATCTCCTTTTCATAACCTTCATCAGAAAGCTCATAATAAACGGTATCTTTTAAGACATCAGGCATGTACTGCTGCTCTACATAATGGTTTGGGTAATCATGGGCATATAAATAACCTATGCCACGGCCCATATCCTTTGCTCCGTTATAATGACTGTCTCTAAGGTAAGCTGGAACACTTCCGATCTCCTTATCCCTTACATCCTGCATCGCCCAATCAATAGCAAGAATGCTTGCATTACTTTTGGGCGCACACGCTACATAAAGGGCTGCCTGGGCTAATATAATGCGCCCTTCAGGCATACCGATTCTCTCTACAGCAAGGGCTGCATTGGTCGCAACTACCAGTGCCTGGGGATCTGCATTTCCCACATCTTCACTGGCACAAATGATGATTCTTCTGGCAATGAACTTAGGGTCTTCCCCAGCTTCAATCATTCTGGCCAGATAGTGAACAGCAGCGTCTTTATCGCTGCCTCTCATACTTTTTATAAAAGCGGAGATAATATCATAGTGATTATCCCCGTTTTTATCGTAGTGCAGCATTTTTTTCTGCATACACTCACAAAGTATCTCTACAGTTAAATGAATAAGGCCATCATCACTTCTTTCTGTCGTCATGGCTGCCAATTCAACAGCATTTAGCGCACTTCTTGCATCGCCACTTGTGTGAATTGCCAAATAGTCCAGAGCGCCTTCTGTGATATCTATTTTATAAGCGCCAAGTCCTCTTTCTTTATTATATACTGCTTCTTTAATAATTTTTTTGACGGCCTCATGCCCCAGCGGCATCAGTTCAAATACTAAGGAGCGTGAAATAAGTGCCCGATTCACTTCAAAATAGGGGTTCTCCGTTGTTGCACCTATCAGAACCAGCGTGCCGTCTTCTGTGTAAGGCAAAAGAGCATCCTGCTGAGCTTTATTAAAGCGATGAATCTCATCAATAAAAATAATAGTTTTTTTCCCGGATAGTGCCCGCTCCTTTTTTGACTCCTCTACTGCCTTAATAATATCTGCTTTACCTGCCGTTGTGGCATTAAGCACAATAAAGTTGGCCTTTGTGGTATGGGCAATAACTTTAGCAATTGTGGTCTTGCCTGTTCCCGGAGGGCCATAAAAAATAAGTGACTGAAGCTTATCGGCTATAATTGCACGATAAAGCAGCTTGTCCTTACTAAGAATATGTTCTTGTCCGACAACTTCATCAATTTTGATCGGCCTCATCCTTGAAGCTAAAGGCGATTCTGTATTTCCCTTTTTTTCATTAATATATTCAAATAAATCCATACCCTCACCTTTTCTTACAATTTTATAAGCTCTCTTTTTATAGAGAAACAACATACAAACATTCTATCATTTCACTAATCTACAGAGAAACAACTTTAAAACTTAACTTATCTATCTGTTTAGTTTTGTTTCTCACAATGATTTCGCAGCAAATACCACCGTGAATAAGTTAAGCTTAAAACTTTCAAATCTATATACTTCATTATATGGGATATTCATAATGAATACAAACAGGTTATGCGCATGGAGATAGGTTTTATTCACTAACTGAATCCTGCTTCTATGACAAAATATTCATCTTTTATACGTCTTATGAGTCCCATTCTACTCAATAGCATCATAATATGTAAATAATAAGAATTTAAACGAGCATTTTCCTTATAAATTTTTCATACTGTATTGACATTCCTCTAACCCTGCTTTATAGTAGTACTAAATAATACTACTATAAAGGTGATTGGATGAATTTTCACGAAGCACTGCAAAAAATAGGTTTTTCACCACTGGAATCAACTGCCTATATTACGTTATGCAAACATGGTGCATTGACCGGTTACGAAGTTGCTAAACTAAGCGGGATATCCAGGTCCAATATTTATGCTGCTTTATATAGTCTTCAAGATAAAGGAATGTGCAATATCTCTGAAGGAGAATCTGCTAAATATGTAGCTATTTCTAAAGAGGAGCTTATTTTATCAGCTAAACGTAATATGGAAGATACGCTAAGGGAACTGGATATACATTTTCCTGACAGGTTGGATGTATCTGAACCTTACATAACAATTAAAGGTTATGATAATGTCCTTTCAAAAATCAAAAACAGCATACTGCTCTGTCGTTCGCATCTTTACATCTTGAGTAACTCCGCATATATTGATCTTTTTAAAGAGGAACTTATTGCAATAGGCACAAATAAAAAAGTTACCATTTTGTGTGATAAACAGCTGGATTTAGGTTCTCATATCATAACCGGCATCAGAAACAAATCCCCACAGGGCTTCCACATAATTATTGATACAAGCTCAGTTATTACCGGAGATTTAAAACATGAAGGTTCACAGTGTTTATACTCAACCAATCAGTCTTTAGTGCGTATGATGCGTGAATCATTTATAACAGAATTAGAAATTATTAATTTAACCCATTCTTAAGGAGGATACAATGTATACATTAAATGGTACCTTTACCCAACAAACAAACTTTTATGGAGGAAATGACATATTTGATCTTGCAGAGCAGTATGGCACACCTCTTTACGTATATAACGAAGCTGTTTTAAGAGAACGTTGCAAAGAAATGAAAAACTTAGTGACTTATGACAACTTTGTTCCTCACTATTCTATTAAAGCAAATACAAATATCCATCTACTTAAAATTGTCCGTGAAGAAGGTCTTCATGCTGACGTTATGAGCCCTGGTGAAATCTTTTTAGCTATGCAGAGCGGCTATAAAGCCGAAGAACTTTTCTTCATTCCTAATAATGTTACCAAAGAAGATATGCTTTATGCGATCGAACATAATGTTACAACAAGTGTAGATTCCCTCGATCAGTTAAAACTATACGGTATGCTTAATCCAGGCGGCAAAGTGGCGATCCGTTTCAATCCAGGTGTAGGGGCCGGCCATCATGAAAAAGTTGTTACTGCTGGTAAGAAAACTAAGTTTGGCGTGAATCCTGAATATATTCCAGAAGTAAAAAAACTACTTGAAACATATAGCTTAACGCTTGTAGGTATTAATCAGCATATTGGATCATTATTTATGGACCCAACCCCATATATTCAAAGCTTAGACTCCATTTTAGAGATTGCAAGACAATTTGATGATCTGGAATTCGTTGATCTTGGCGGTGGATTTGGCATTCCCTATCATAAACAAGACGGCGAAAATCGTTTAGATATTAAAGCACTCGGACAAAAATTAGATGAAGTGCTTCATGCCTTTGCTAAGTCATATGGCAAAAAAATTCAGTTCCAGATTGAACCGGGAAGATATATCGTCGCAGAGTGCAGCGCTATGGTTGGAAGTGTCACCTCAATGAAAACGAATGGCCCTGTAAAATATCTTGGCTGTGACGTAGGATTTAATAACCTTCAAAGACCTATTATGTATGATTCTCACCATGATATTGAACTTTATACAAAAGAAGAAAGATCTACGAAAGCTGAACCTTTTACAGTAGTTGGCAATATCTGTGAAAGCGGCGATATTCTTGCAAAAGATAGAGTCCTTCCTGAAGCCCAGTCCGGAGATATGATTGCATTAATGGATGCCGGTGCTTATGGCTATAGTATGTCCTCTTCCTATAACCAAAGATTCAGACCTGCTGAAGTTTTAATCGGTTTAGATGGTAGTGTAAAACAAATTAGAAAACGTGACACATTCGAAGATTTAATTCGAAATATGCTTTAAAACACAAAAAGAAGCTATTGGGGAAATAGCTTCTTTTTGTGTTGTCTGCTTATGTGAATAAACAGGAAAATAGATATATTATGGGGAGATTTTGTGAGCAAGAATAATAGTTGTTCTTGCTTACTCATACTATACTAAACCTTTTTTAAGAAATTATGAATTTCCGATGAATATTTCATTTTTTTCAAAGCAACTTATGGAAACCTTTACTGCCATTTCTCAAAGGCCTTAGCATAATCATTTGTATAGCCGTAATGTGCAGTGAAAATGTAGTCCACTGCCGGTCTTCGAGCTAAATTTCTTAGGGTTTCTTCCTGGAGTTTCGTATCCATATTAAAATCCTCATTAAAGCACCCTGCCCTTCCATTTACTAAACCTAATATATCTCCTGTAAATAAATATTTACCATTTACAAGATAGCTCATTGAGCCTGGTGTATGTCCTGGCGTTAAAAAACCTTGAATCTGAAGATTATCAAATAGCACTATTTCTTCATTTTCTAAAGTCTGATAGGATCTATCTAGTTTGTTGCTAAAAATAAACTGCCGCTTCGTCTGTCCATTGACCATTTGTTCTTCTTCTTTTGCTAAATAAATCGCTGCATTTGGGAATAATGCTATCGAGGCTGTATGATCAAAATCTGAATGTGTGAGCAGTATAGCTGTTACCTTTTCTGGATTAATATGTAACTTTTCTAGTTCTCTCCTTGAAGCCTTTTGATCCAGCCCTGCATCGATTGCTATGTATCCATGATCAGATTGAATCAAATAAAAATTAGCATAATCATTTTTAACAGCGTAAACGCCTGGAATAATTTCTCCAGATTCCAAAGTATTCATTTTATCTGTCTCATACTTAAATTTTAAGTTATAACCTAGTATTCCCGCTGAAAGCAGTATCAAAACCGTTAAAAGTGCCCCTAAAATGACTTTGTTCCTTTTTTTCATTGTGCTTCTCCTTCTATGTAATGGTATAGAATACTAGAAAATTGCTAAGTTATATTGATCCGCCTGACAGTATCCTTTATTTATCATAAAATAAAAAATTAAAAAAGTCAAAATTTATTAAATATTCGTTTATGTTTTGCATACGCATTCATAAAAAGCAGATTGATTTTATTCAATCTGCTTTTTATGAATTTAGATGTGAAATTTTTAATGCTAGGACAATCTTAAGTCCTATTCTTCTACTTCTTCTTCAACTTCAACGTATTCATATTCTACGCCATTTTCAACTACTCTTGTCCCTGCTTTAGGATCCACCTTTTTACCTACAGATAAATTAGGTTCCTGAATAGCTGCTACTGCTGCTTTTTTTACAGGAATACGTACACTTTTATTAAGACCAAATTCAATAACAAAAAGATCATTCACAACATCTACTACTTTTCCATATTCACCTGACTGCAGCAGTACATATTGACCTACTGTAATTTTATTTTGCATCTCTGCTACTTCTTTTTCTCTTTTCTTTTGTGGTCTGATAATCAAAAACCACATAATCCCGAAAAATACAGCCATGTAAGCAACGGTTACTATCATTCCTGTTCCCCCTGCTGCTGCCCCTCCTGCAAATCCTAATACTGTACTCATTTTCCATTCCTCCATTTTTTAATTATTTTTATATCCTTCTAAACGCATTTTTTTATAACCTTCGAAGTTTCCTTCATCTAATGCATTACGGATTTCAAGCATTAAATTATTAAAGTAGTGAAGATTGTGAAGCACGCAAAGTCTCATGCCAAGCATTTCTTTTGCCTTTAAAAGATGTCTGATGTATGCCTTGCTGTGCTTTTGGCACGCAGGACAGCTGCAGTCCTCGGCAATCGGCGTATTGTCTTTTTCATGTTTTTTATTGAACAAGTTAAGCTTGCCCTTATTGGTATAAACATGTCCATGTCTGCCATTTCTGGCCGGCAGTACGCAATCAAAGAAATCTATACCCCTAGAAACAGCTTCTAAAATGTTCTCCGGCGTTCCAACACCCATTAGATAAGTTGGTTTATTTTGCGGCAGGTAAGGCACAACTGCCTCAAGTATCCTATACATATCCTCATGGGACTCACCTACTGCAAGCCCTCCTACAGCATACCCGGGAAGATCAAACTCACGAATAACTTTAGCATGTTCAATCCTTATATCCTCAAATATGCCGCCTTGATTAATGCCAAAAAGCATTTGTTTTTTGTTGATGGTTTCTTCGAGAGTGTTCAGCCTATTCATTTCATCCATGCAGCGTTTTAGCCATCTGGTTGTCCGCTCTACTGAAGGCATAATATAGGCTCGATCTGCCAAAGCCGGCGGACACTCATCAAAAGCCATTGCAATAGTTGATGCAATATGCGACTGAATCTGCATGCTTTCTTCGGGGCCCATGAAAATCTTTCTGCCGTCTATATGAGAAGAAAAATGTACGCCTTCTTCTTTGATTTTACGCATAGTAGCAAGCGAAAAGACTTGGAATCCTCCTGAGTCTGTTAGGATAGGCTTGTCCCATACCATAAACTTGTGGAGCCCTCCCAATTCACAAATCAGTTCGTCTCCAGGCCTTAGGTGCAAATGATACGTGTTGGCAAGAACAACCTGCGTTCCTATCTTCTCCAAATCTTCAGTAGATAACGCTCCTTTAATCGCAGCTACAGTTGCGACATTCATAAATACTGGGGTTTCTATTGTTCCATGAGGTGTATGAAATCTGCCTCTTTTTGCACGCCCTTCTACTTTTAGTAATTCATACATGTAATATCTCCAATCTTTTTAAGACTCTCATACAGTTTACAAGAAAACGCCATCTTTTTCAATATTGGTTCTTCTTATTTTAAGCATTTTTCTAAAGTATTAATCAGTTTTTATTGAAGAATCTTCCTGTGTCTGTTAAAATGAGTAGATATTGTATAGCGTGTAAGATTCATGTTATTTTACGCCAGTCTTTTATAAAAATGCTGAAGACGCATTGATACTTATTCTGTATAGTGAAAGGAGCATGATGATGTCAGGCTCAATATTTGGTAAAATGTTTCGTATTTCTACATTCGGCGAATCTCACGGAAACGCTCTTGGTGTAGTTGTGGATGGATGCCCATCCAATCTATCTCTTTCATCAGAAGATATTATGCAGCAGATGGACAGAAGAAAACCTGGCAATGCCTCAGTTGCTACTTCTAGAAAAGAGGCGGACAGAGTAGAAATTCTTTCAGGTATGTTTGAAGGCAAAACGACTGGAGCTCCCATTGCTCTTGTCATAAAAAATACAAATCAGAAATCCCATGATTATTCAAAAATCCAAAATGTTTACAGGCCTTCCCATGCCGATTATACATTTGATATGAAATATGGTATTCGGGACTATCGGGGCGGCGGGCGCTCTTCTGGCCGCGAGACCGTTGCAAGGGTTGCCGCTGGGGCCATAGCTAAAAAATTCTTAAAGGACCTGGGTATTGAAGTTATGGCCTATACAAGGTCCATAGGCCCCATTTATGTTGAAGATCATGAAATAGATTTATCTGCAGCCTATCATAATCCTGTTAATATACCTAACAATCAAAAGGCTTCTGATGCGCTTGACTATATTAGACTGATTAAAGAAAATCAAGACTCTGTAGGCGGCACTGTTGAATGTCTCGTAACTGGTCTTAAGGCCGGAATAGGTGAAACAGTCTTTGACAAACTAGACGCTTCTTTAGCTTATGCCATTATGAGCATTGGAGGAGTCAAAGCATTTGAAGTTGGTGCAGGTATTAAAGCTTCAACAATGCTCGGTTCGCAGTATAATGATGCTTTTTACAATGATAACGGAAAGGCTGCTAAACGAACAAATCATTCCGGCGGAATACTTGGAGGCATGTCGGACGGAACGGACATTTTACTCAAAGCACATTTTAAGCCTACGCCATCTATTTCACAGGTCCAACATACGATTGATAAGAATCTAAATGACATTACGATTGAAATCAAAGGGCGTCACGATCCGGTTATCGTTCCAAGAGCTGTAGTCGTAGTTGAATCGATGGCTGCACTCACAATTGCAGACCTTCTGCTTTGTAACCTTGGGGCTAATATGGATACGATAAGAAGTATGTATTAATCTCTTCCTTTTTTTGCTTTTTAAACAAAAACCTTTTGAATCAATGTATTTTTTTATATAAAATGCTTACTCTAATATTAACAGTCATCACTTTTAATAAATACAACTCAGTATTTTTGTAATATTTGTTAAGTTTTAATCTTATATAAATATTTATATATTGTATAATGAAAGTGTAATCAATCCAATTGACGGGAGGTATGAAGAATGAATAACATAAGAATAACAAACATAACAGATGTGGATAGTTTCTTCAAGACAGTTGATAAGTGTAAAGGTGAGATTGAATTAATAACTTCTGAAGGGGATAGATTAAATTTACGTTCAAAGTTATGTCAATATGTTTCTTTAAATAAAATATTTTCTGAAGCAAAAATTGAAGATATAACCATCTCCGTATCCGATCCATCGGATGTTGAACTGCTTCTTAAATATTTGATCACAAGATAAGTCACCTGACTTATTACCTTATGTATATGATTATCACCTCTTCCTCACGAAGAGGTGTTTTTGCAGCTAAGAGGGTTAAAGACTCCACATCCTGGAGCCTTTAACCCTCTTATAATCTACTTCCGTTATCTACCCATTCTTTAGCATTAATAATATTTCTTTCTGAAGGAACATTAACATTTGTTTCATCCATAAGACGCTCTGCATGTGCCCAGGCTGCTGTTCCCTCATTCTTTATAGGATCATCACTTAAAAGCCTTTTATTTTTCTCACCATTTACCGATTTGGCTGATTTTTCTCCCATTTACTCACCTCGTTTATCTTATCAATATAGCAATTAATAATATTACATTCTTAGCGTCCCCATATTGATTATAATGTATTCAAGGCTTTTATAACCAATGCTGTCAAAGATTTCTTAAAGTGATCATCATTTTCTCTTATTCTTTTTTTAGCCCCTTTTATATGCCCACCCTGACTTCTCACAGTCTTAGCCAAGTGTCTTGCAAAAAGGAGCCCATTCATATTATCATCTGTATAAACCATGCCATTTTGATTGATTGCATAGCCTCTTTTTGATAAAGCCATCGCAGCAAGTCCATAATCTTGAGTAATAACAACATCTCCTGACTGAACTTCATTAATGAGTGCAAAGTCTACGGCATCCTTTCCTTTTGAAATAATACGCGTAGCTGCACCTTCTTTTGTGATACTGTGCGCTGTATCACAAAAAATAATGGTCTGTATTTGAAACTGCCGTGCTATATCTATTGCAATATCTACCACTGGACATCCATCTGCATCAATTAGTATTTTCACATTTTTCCCCTTTAGTTTTTAAAATTTATAAATTTTTTTGCTTTTATTTAACTTAACATTTATAGTATATTAAGTCTAGCTTTTTTAAGTATATGAAAATAATATTCAAAAAATGTAGTTGTCTAGACTATTTAGCTATATCAATACTTGATGAATCAGAAATAGTTTTTTAATAGCAAATATTTAATTACTTTATTTAAAGCAATAATAATATTTCTATGATAACCTCACTAAAAAAGCCTAAATATCCTTAAGATATTTAGGCTTCAAATAAACATAGCTATTATTTCATAGATGCTAACCAAGCATCCAGCTGTTTTTGTTTTTCTGCAATAATTTTTTCAGCTCCAGCTGTATTTAGTGCTTCAAGAGCTGCCGGCACTCCTGTTTCCGGGTCAATAGTTCCTGATTCCATTGGTAACACATATTGATCCCAAACATTTACACATTGTGCAATTTCAGTTTTAACCGGTTCAGGATCAAATACAAATCCAAGTGTTTTGGTAGGTACAGCACTCTCATCAAATTGCTTAAGTTTATCCCATTTATTTGGATCTTCATTCTCCCATAAATAGTTAATGTACTGATTGCCAAACATCCAACCTGTACCAGGATTATACTTAGCATTTTCTGGCCCTGCTTTAATCATATTTTCACTGACTTTCTCATAATGAATTCCTTCAATTCCAAAGTTAATCATATTATTAAGAACTGGGTCGGTGTTAAATACCTCTAAAAACATCAAAGCTCTTTCCGGATTTTTAGAAGTGGCCGAAATAGCTTGCATTGAACCTGTTGTTTCTCTATTGGATATAATAGGTGATGTAAGTTCAATTTGAATATAGGGGTGTCCAATTGCATTACTTTCTTCAGCATCTTTCCCTGGTACAAGTGATCTTACTGCTGCAAAAACTTTACCAGCTTTTTGATCTGCTGTGTAATCTAATACTGTAGCTGCATCTTCACGAATATAGCCAGCCTTATAAAACTTATGAATAAGTTTAAAAAGTTCCATAGCTTCTGGTGCTTCTATCTCATTAAATACCTTCATATCCTTTGAATCATTCCATACAACACCTGGGTATTTTTCATCACCAATTCTATCAAAATCCATCAATCTAAATGGTGACTCCCCTCCAGCTGATTCTAATGCATACATACCTGGTTCGTTTTCTTTTATAATCTTGAAAAATGGCTCCATGTCCCCAAGCGTCTTCACATTTGAAAAATCCATATTATATTTTTCAGCAATATCCTTACGAATTACCAGTCCCCATTGATGAGCTTTTTCTTTATTAGCTGGAATAGCATAACTAACCCCTTGAATTTGTGATCCTTTAATAAAGTCTTCACCAAGCAGCTCCATGGTTTTTGGAGCATAGATTGGAAGCAAATCATTTAGTGGGGTAAATGCTCCTCTAGCAGATTGCTGGAAGTAGTTGTTTGCCCAATTAGATGTAAAGCAAATATCAAACTTTTCCCCTGATGCGATCATAGCCTGCATTCGTTCAGGATATGTTCCCCAGTCAAATCCATTAAGTTTAATTGTACAATTCAATGTTGTATTTTCTTCTATATATTTATTAACTGCTTCTTCAACCTTTTCTACGTCTTCCTGCGGGCCATTTCCTATGAAATACCACGAAAGTTCAACTGGTTTTGATGTGTCTGCTCCTAATTTCTTTTTTTCCTCGCTTGTACTATTAGTTCCAACTGATTGATCCATTGGCTTGGTACATCCAGAAAAAATCATACTTATTGCGCATGTACTACTTATAAAAGCTAATAACCCCTTTTTCATTAATTTCATACAAACTCCTCCTCTTTTTGATTACTTAAAAATAAGATCCTATTCTTTTGTTGCTCCAAGCGTAATTCCTCTTTCAAAATACCGTTGAAAAAAAGGATACGCTAGAATAATAGGTCCAATAGCAACAATTGCTAGCGCCATTCTAGCTGTCTCAGATGGAATTTCCTGAAGATTGACATGTCCTCCTTTTGTGATCATTGCAAGATTAGCGATTTTAGCCTGCACCGTATACATTAAATACTGTAAGTTGTATAAACTTTCTTTTTCAACATATAAGAGTGGCCCATACCAATCATTCCAATATACCAACATACTGAACATCATAATAGTGGCTAAAGCTGGTTTTGCAAGTGGCACAACTATCTTAAAAAATACTTTAAACTCATGTGCTCCATCAATCTGCGCTGCTTCAATAAGTGATCTAGGCACATTAGTTTTATAAAACGTACGTATAATCATTACATAAAAGGCACTAAATAAATACATTAATATGAGGGCAGCAAGGTTATTCTTAAGTTTCAGAACATTTACATAAACCATGTACGTAGGAACAAGTCCCCCTGAAAACAGCATTGTAATAACAATAATGATATTGAAAATCCCCCGGTACTTAAAATCTTCACGCGCCAATGGATAAGCATACATTGCCATAATTGTAAGGCCCAAAATACTTCCTATAACAGTAACAAATATTGAAACGCCATATGCATTAGTAATGGTACTCATATTTTTTAATATGTAGGTATAAGCAGACAAACTAAACTCTTTAGGTATAAGTGAATATCCATTAAATGTAAGGGATGTTTCATCTGTAAATGATACTGCAAATACTAATAAAATAGGATATATACATGAGACTGTAATTAGAATAAATATAACATTTAAAACACAATTAGATGTCTTTGATATCTGCATGCCTGATTCATTTTCAAGCTTTCTCTCTTTTTTCACTATCATCCCCCCTTAAATAATCGCACTCGCCTTATCGTATTTTCGAACAATAGCATTAAAAGCAAGAAGAACAACTAATCCTAATATAGCTTGATAGAACCCAGCTGCTGATGCTAATCCTAAATCCCCAGTATTAACAAAAGCACGGTATACATATGTATCTATGGTATTTGTAGCATTAATCAAAGGCCCCATATTTCTTGGAACTGAATAGAATAATCCCATATCTGTATAAAACATTCTTCCAAGTCTTATAAGTACGAGTACAATTATTAATGGTACTAAGCTAGGTATTGTCACATACCATATCTGTTGCAGTCTCGATGCGCCATCAACCGCTGCTGCTTCAAAAAGTTCTTTATTAACTCCTACCACTGAAGCTAAATAAACAATTGTATCATACCCCGTCCATTTCCATGTATTAACCAGGATAAGAATACAAGGCCAGTATTTAGGTGAAGTATACCAATTAATAGCCTCTCCATTAAAATGAAGGATCAGCCGGTTTATTACGCCATACTCTTTGCTTAGCATCCCCATAGCTAAATAGCTAATAACTACCCATGAAAGAAAGTAGGGAATAAAAAACAAACTTTGGTATATTTTAGAAACTCTCTTATTACGAAGTTCATTCAACCCAATAGCCATTGTTATCGGCAATACAATACCAATGATAATAAATACAATATTATATCCAATAGTATTTTTTGTAATAATCCAAGCATTGTTGGAACTAAATAAATACTCGAAGTTTTTTAACCCTACCCAAGCTGTACCAAATAGACTTCGATAGTTATCCATTTTTCTAAAGGCAAATACAATTCCAAACATGGGCAAATAGTTATTTACAAGCATTATTATCAGCCCTGGAAGTAACATCATAAATAGTGCTATATTTTTTTTAAATTCATACTTTAAGCTTGACTTCTTATGGCCATTCACCAGTCCCACCTCTCTTCATCGCTATTTTATAACTTTCTTTATTGTGGATTTTCAAATCTTTATGCTTGCTATACTCTATAAATCAGCTTACTAGATTGGGTTATATATTCTCTAAAGCCCATTTTACTGCTCCAATAACAGGTGGATCATTTAAAACTGTAAATTCAAACTTTCTGCCACAATTATCTCGTCTAACTTTTTCTTTTAATGTATCTATCGCTGTAGAATTTCTGCCTTTTGCAAAAACTGATCCTGCTAAGACTATATTTAATTCATTATCTTTATTAAAGTTAAGCTGCCTAATAACCCCATTAATGCTTTTGGCATATTCCTGTCCCATTTTTTGCAAGATACTTATTGACACCTCATCTCCTTTATTTGCAGTATCAAATATAAGTGGGGTAAAGTCATTCAACTTCATCTCCCCATTTTCAAGTTTTTGTGTTAATACCTCAGTGAAATCGTATTTTGTCTCAATACCAAGCAGCCTAAACACAGTATCAGTAAGTAAAGTTGGCTTTTCTTCCTTAAAAAGAGAATTATATATCGAACTTATAATTTTAGACCCTAAATAATTACTTCCTCCTTTATCTCCTGTTATATTGCCAATGCCCCCAACTTGGAACATGCTCCCCTGTTCATCTATTCCTACTACATTACAGCCTGTTCCATTAATAGCGCATATGCCAACCCCATTGCTGCTGCCTGCTTTAATCCCTAAATATGAATCATTACACAAAGTGAAATTTTTGATATCCAGTTCCGTAATGATCGCTGAAATTGTTTTATGCTGTGATAAGGTATCTACTCCACTTAATCCAAAAATTGAATAATTGATTTGATGTCTTGTTAAATTATTTCTCTTCAATATCGAAGTAAGCATTCTATCTAGTTCACTTTTTAACGTTATAAAGCCATCTTCGAAATATTCATGTCCTGTTGGTCCCCAAGAAATTATATCCATCATTTCACCATTCCCATTATATAATGCACACTGGGTTTTGGTTCCGCCGCCATCTACTCCTATAACATATCTATCCATATTTACACCACCCTTTTATTTATGTACAATCACCTTTGAAACAGTGGTAAAAAGTCTCTATTGACTTCTAGCATTTCATCTAGGACTCCTTTTGCTTTTGTATAGTCTCCAACTAGCGGATGACTTAATAATGCGACTAAAGCTGTATCATAATTCCCAGTAAGAGCAGCTTCTACAGTTAATTTTTCATAAGTTTTAACAGCTCTCATTAAGCTAATAATATGCTTATTATTAAAATCTTTTAATGGAATCGGAGTAACTCCCTCTTTATTAACTAAACACTTCACTTCTACAACATCATTATCATCCATGAAACTGTAAGCACCATTATTTTTCACATCTACAATATGAATTTCATTTTTATCATTTTCTATAGCATCAATCAAAGATACAGCAGCTTCTGAATAAAGAGATCCTCCTCTTTCATCGAGTATGGATGGTTTTTCTGAAAGGGCTTTATCTTTGTATACCTCAAGAAGATGTTTCTCCATTTCCAAACAGATTTCACCTCTTGTCTTTTCTGCATTAATACACTTTTTAATCTGGTCTTCTCTAAAATAATAGTAGTTTAAATAAGATATAGGTAATCCTTTGGTCGCCCTAAGCAGTTCTTGATCATAAACGACTGCATGATTATTTTTTAGAGCATCTAGATTTGTATTAGCCATTACATACTCATCAAATAAGTTTTTACCATCCGCATAAACTCCAGTTATCCAGCAAAGGTGATTAAGTCCTACAAAATCATAATCAAATTCTTTAGTTCCTTCTGGCAACCTAGCTTTGACACCATTTATCATATTAATAGGACCATTGCACAATCCCATCATTTTTATGTTTGTATGATTGATTACCGCATCTGCCACGATTCCTGCAGGATTTGAGAAATTAATAAGCCATGCATTCGGCGCAAGCCTTTCCATAGTCTTAGCAATATTCATCACTACAGGTATTGTGCGGAGTGCTTTCATGAATCCTCCTACTCCAGTAGTTTCTTGCCCGAGCAAATGATATTTTAAAGGAATTTTCTCATCCTTAATCCTAGCATCCAACATACCTACTCTGATTTGTGCAAGTACATAATCAGCTCCTTCAATAGCTTCTTCAAGATTATTGGTAAGTACCAGCTGACATTTCATTTGATTAGCCTGCAACATCCTCTTAGTAAGCTCTCCTATAATCTCAAGCTTTTCCTCATTAATATCCATAAAACAAAAGCTCTCTACTTCTAACACATTTTTTCTTGATACGAACCCATTAATAAGTTCTGGAGTATAAGTACTTCCTGCACCGATTACAGTAACCTTTATCTTTTTCTTATCCATGTTATCCCCTCCTATTTGCTTATATTTCTATCATAAGGTATAATTTAACTATATACTTTGGATATCTTGATGAGATTATGGCTTTTCTTGACTTTATTTAAAAGGGGAATAAACATGTTAGATTTTTACTATGAACAGGCAGATGATGTTATTGAATATCATCATAAAAAAAGTATAGGTGCAGAACATGATTATCATCTTCACGAGAGATATGAAATATATTTTCTTGTCGAAGGGCATCTTAATTATTTTGTCAATCAATCCACTTATAGTATGAAATCGGGCGAATTGCTTATCGTTAATAATACAGAAATACATACACACTCCCTTCAAAAAAACAAATATTATGAAAGAATACTTATTCTTTTTGAACCATCACTTCCAAGATTATTAAATTACCAAGACTTTGATCTTTTAAAATGTTTTACGAACAGACTTCCTGGTGAAAATAATAAAATACGTCTGACCACGGTACAACTTGAAGAACTCATGCGTCTTTTCTATAAACTCGAAACAGTGAGTATAAAACAGGATATAAAGTCAAATGTATTGAAGCTGACTGTTTTTGTGGAACTGTTAGTGTTCATCAACGAAATTTTTGAAAATAATCACTCAACAACTAGCATCCCCACTATACCAGGAAAACTTTCTCCTATTCTTGAATATATAGATCAAAATCTCTGTGAAGATCTTTCACTAGAAACCTTAGAAAAAATGTTTTTTATAAATCGCTTTTACTTAAGCAGAATCTTTAAAAATAATACAGGTATTTCAATTCATCAGTATATCATGCTTAAAAGAATAATACGGGCTAGAATGCTTCTTAAAGAGGGAAATAATGTAACAAAAGCCTGCTACGCATCAGGATTTAATGATTATTCAAATTTTATAAGGATATTTAAAAAGCTTGTTGGCGTATTACCATCAGAATATCAAAAACATCCATTCTAGTATAATAAACCCCCAAGGGTAAAATAAGTTAAATGCTCATTTTACCCTTGGGGGTTAACTCATAGAAATTAAACTTCTAAAACAATCGGAAACACGCTGGGTCTTCTTTTGGTTTTTTCATATAAAAGTCTTTCCACGGCTTTTTTAATATTTATTTTCAAAACAGCCCGTTCAAGCATATGATTTCTAAGACATTCTTCTAGCTCTC
>CALJNR010000111.1 GCA_937981575.1 uncultured Clostridia bacterium
GTGTTTTTTGCAAGAGAAAATTCCTCAGTTTTGCAAAGATTTTTTCTCACCCCAAGGTGGGGAATTTTTGTGTGGCTTGCAGGCATATTTTATTTAAATCTTCCACATTTATTCCACGGTTCCCTTGACCATGAGCCTCCATTGGCATGCTTTCTGGCATCAGAAGCATTCACCTCTATTGCGAGCGGAGCTTCGAAGCTGGTGATGCCTAAGCAAGCAGCTTAGCATGCCAATCCTCAAGGTCAAGGGACTTTCGCGGCATAAACGTTATTCACTTCTTAAATAATACTAGATTCTCTCATACGGTTGCTTGGGCCCGGAAAGAGTAACAGATGGCAATGATGCAGGATTCTGTCTAGTAGAGCTCCTGTCATCTGTTCGTCATAAAAAATGTTTACCCAGCGTGAGAATTCGATGTTGGTATTAATAATCAATGTCTTTCTTTCGTAACACTCGGAGATTATCTCAAAAAGAAGCTGTGCTCCGGTTCTATCCAGCGGAACATATCCCCATTCATCACATATAATTATTTCTGCCTTTCCTATTTGTTTCATTAGGGATGATAGAGTACCCATTTTCTTAGCTTCTGAAAGTTTGTTAACTAATGCTGCCGTTCGAAAAAACTTCGTTGGGATTCCTCTTTTACAGGCTTCTACACCAAGAGCAGTAGATAAGAATGTCTTGCCAGTTCCTACATTGCCATACATAACGACATTGGTCTTGGTTTCTAAAAACTTTAGTTCTTTTAGATACTCAGGGGTAACCTCTCCTGGCAAGGTAATTTCATCAAATCTAAATCCTTCAAAGGTTTTTGGTGAATAAAATCCAGCACTGCTTAAAAGCTTATTTTTGCGCACTTCTTCACGATGTTTTAGTTCTGCACTTAAGAGCTTATACAGATATTCCTGATGACTTCCTCCTACTACTAACTGAGCTTGATGAGCTAAGTTTTGACTAAGCTTAAGTTTCTTGCAGCATAGCTCTATTTCCTTATTTAACATATCCTGCACCTCCGCCTAAAACAGCATCATACTTTGAAAAATCAGGTTTCACCTGTTCAAGTTTGGGGAGGTTTTTGGAAGTATTAATAGGAGGCAGTTCTTTAATGTTATGGTATATTTGTCTATAAAGATTCAAAAGGCTATCTACATCTACTGCATCATAGCACAGTGCTTTTTCTATCGTTTTTACGGCAGCTTCAAATCCACTTTTTTCTGTAAGAGATGCTATTATTCTAAGGATTTTGCCCTTATCTTCTTTGTTGCATCTATCTAGATAAGCTCTCATTTGCTCTGGAAACAATGTATAAATACCGCTGTATTTGAAAGCTGAGGGCCGTAATGAAAGCTGTTGAAGATAGGGCAGCCACTGCATACTTTGTTGTTTATACTTTCCATAAAGCCGTTTATGTCGAACGATCTCACGATGACTTTCACTAAGTGGAATAACTTCACTAGATGTGATTTTAATAAGCACACTGGCATTTGCATATTTAGGAGATATAGAGTATTCATGAAGTCCTTTATTTAGGCAAAAGCGGCCATAACCATTGGTTTTTACAATACAATATCTCGCTACATCCAATGCCACTTCCGGAAGCTTTAAAAGGACTTCTTTATCTCTTTCAAAGCGTTTTGATATTGTCTCATTATACCTGTAGTGACCTCTAAGAGCATCTTTATCACACTTAGCCAAAAGTTCTTCGTTAAATACTTGTAAAGAGGAGAATTCCGGGATAGGAACCAGCATATTTCTTCTATGATATCCAACTTTTCCTTCTACGCTGCCCTTTTCATGTCCTGCATCTGGATTGCAAAATGCTGCTTCAAAACCATAATGCTCTTGAAACCTTAGAAAAGAATCAGTTAAATCACGACCACCGCCTTTTAGTATTTTTGTAACAATCGTTTTAGTATTATCAAACCATAGGCGGTTAGGTACTCCCACGATATGGTTAAATATGGCTATTAAGCCTTCGAATAAGCATTCCTGATTTTCACCACGGAACAGCTGAAAATAACCCTTATTGCTGTATGGAAAAGAAAGGTTGAGATATTTACCGCTGAATAAAGCACCGTTTTCATAAAAGTCTGCATCTCCAAAGTCAACTTGTGCTTCACCTTGGAGATGTTCAAGTGGGAGATAGCCTTCTTTTTGTTTGAAAATCTCCGATTTCTTTTCAGCTACATAAGCCGCAACTGTTCTATAGGAGCAATCAAAACTTCCGTCATATTCCTCAACTAAACGGTCATAAACTCTCTTTGCAGTATGGCGCTGTTTTCTTCTAGCTTTTTTATCTGCTAGAAGCCATTCGTCTATTATTTCTTTATAAGGGTTTAACTTGGGGCAATTTTGTTTAGGGAGCTGTTCTAGAACAGGCTTTTTATTCCAGTCATTTTTGTTAATATATAACCTGATGGTTTTTCTATCAAAGCCTGTTTCTCTTGCTATTTGTGAAATATTTTTCCCTTCCTCAAAAAACATTTTTCTGATACTATGTATTTGTGCCATTGTAAGCATTCTTCCTTTCCTCCTTGTCGTCTTGGTCGATAACAAGGATAAATGATTTGGTTGATGCCTGCAATGGCCTTTGCAATTTTGAGGAATTTTACTTTGCAAAAGTGGGGAATTTTATTTGCAACTTTGTCCTATTTAATTATGCAATAAATACTGGGCTGACATGGATATTTATCGTATTTTCTATTATAAGCAGATATTAATATTAACTGTTTGAAAGCAGTGAATGTAAAGAGCATATTTTCCAACAATAACTTGTTACATAACAGATTGACTTTAGTCTTACATTATTATATGATAGGGAATAGGATTACATAACTGGATGAAGCTATGCAGAAGAGAGACCCTATGGAAAGTCATTTGGTCCGCCGAAGGAGTAACGCTCTCAGGTACTTTTATAGTGTGACTGCATGGATGACAGAACTCTGGAGAGACCTTAAGTTGTAGGCGCCGAAGGGGCAAAAGCAGTATACTGTTTAATCTCTCAGGCAAAAGGACAGAGCTTTATACATTTTATAATTATTTGTATTAAGATTACATAATTTTGATACTTATGGTTGCAAGCAGCTACATATAGATTCCACATCTATATGTTTAAGGTATTGACAATGGTACATGATGTGAAATCATTGTGAGAAACAATTTTGTATAGGTGAATAATCTAAGTTTATTTATTGTTTCTCTATACAATCATGATTGTCGATAGAACAGAATGACGGCGATTACTATCAAGGCTTATGGAGTATTCAGAAGACTGCTGCAATAGGGCCTATTAGCTTGATAATGCTAATTGAAATAATTGAGGTCATGACTGCTTAATATGTATATACATAGTCTAATAATACTTTAGGAGCTCCTACTATTTAAAAAATTTATTTGAGAGGGAGTTTTTTTTATGGATTTTATTACTATTTTGAAGAGCGCTAATGATTTGATATGGGGGCCTCCGCTTCTTGCCCTCCTCGTTTGTACAGGTATTTTTCTTACTGTAAGATTAGGATTATTACAGGTTATTAAATTACCTAAAGCACTTAAGCTTATTTTTACTGCAGAGAACGAAGGGTCTGGAGATATTAATAGTTTTGGAGCCCTTTGTACAGCTTTAGCTGCAACCGTAGGTACAGGAAATATTGTTGGGGTATCGACAGCTATTGGTACTGGTGGCCCAGGGGCTTTATTTTGGATGTGGACAGCAGCTTTCTTTGGAATGGCTACGAAATACGCAGAAGGTGTGCTTGCAATAAAATATAGATCTATTGATGCTAAGGGAGAAGTTTCAGGAGGCCCTATGTATTATATCGAAAAAGGGATGGGCAAAAAATTCAAACCTCTTGCCTTGTTTTTTGCAGCCAGTGGTATTTTAGTAGCACTTTTAGGGGTTGGTACATTTCCACAAGTTAATGCTATTGCAGAAAGCGTTAAGGGTGCTGCCGGAGTAGATGTTCGTATTACAGGAATTGTAATAGCAGTATGTGTTGCACTCGTTATATTTGGCGGAATAAAAAGTATTTCTAAGGTTTCAGAAAAGGTTGTTCCTTTTATGGCTGTTATTTATATTGTATTTACTGTAGCAATACTTATTTCAGCATCAGATCAGATTATTCCGGCGCTTATGTCAGTTTTTAAAGGTGCATTTACACCTAGTGCGGCTATTGGAGGATTTGCAGGAGCTGCAGTATCAAAAGCTATTCAGATGGGGATCGCAAGAGGTGTTTTCTCCAATGAATCAGGACTTGGAAGTGCCCCAATTGCAGCAGCAGCAGCAAAAACAAAATGGGCAGCAGAGCAAGGGCTTATTTCTATGACAGGAACTTTTATTGATACAATTATTATTTGTACTTTAACAGGTCTTAGTATTATTGTAACAGGAAGCTGGTATGGGGAAGCAAAAGGAGCTTTAGTGGCGCAACAAGCTTTTGCAAGTATACTGCCAACACTCGGACCAATACTTCTTACCCTATGTCTTACGCTTTTTGCTTTTACAACTATTTTAGGCTGGTGCTACTATGGTGAGCGCTGTCTTGAATACATAGTAGGTGTAAAAGGAATTCAAGCGTATCGTGTTATTTTTGTATTAATGGTTGCTGCGGGAGCATTCATTAAGCTGGAAGCAATCTGGATTATTGCAGATATCTTCAACGGACTTATGGTATTCCCAAATCTTATTGCACTCCTTGCTTTATCAGGAGTAGTAGTTAGTGAAACCAAAGCTTATATGGAATATAAAGCACAAGGTAAAAAAGCAGCCTAGTAAGTTTTTATAAATCTAGCTTGTATTAAGCAAAAAGCACACTCTGAGTAGGCCAAAGCAATCAGAGTGTGCTTTTTATATATTTTCTTTCCAATTATGTTCATTGAATATTTGAATGTCTTGACCTTCAAGAAGTTCCGCCGTTATCCCATTTCCTAAAATTAAGTTTCCGGTAAAGGTACCATCGTATATTTTGCCGTAGCCGCAGGATGGGCTCTGTGATTTCAGTATTGCAGTTGTTATTCCAAGAGATTTGCATAAATGAAGCGTAAGCTGTGCACCCTTTTTAAATGCATCTGTTACGTCTTTGCTAGTTTTTGTAATGACCTTCCTTTCGCCATTCTCTGTTTTTATCATTTCTGCACATTCACGAGGGCAGCCAAGGCCGCCTAGAAGTTCTGGACATACAGGCAGGACCCTACCGCTTCGGAAAAGTTCTTCTAATTCTTCATTGGGCACATTATTGCCATCATATCGACATTTTACACCTACTAAACATGAACTAATAAGGTACATAGGGTCCTCCCTTTATGGCATCATGACAGCGCAGGCAGTTACTATCATGACAATGTGTTATCATTGGGTCTAGTTTTATGGCTTCAGTTACTTTGTCAATAAAGTACCTAAATGGATAGATACGCCATATACTTTGTCCAACTGTTATAGATTTAGATAGATCACTTACAAAGGGCTCTAAGCTATTAAAGCCTTCAGAGCAGCTGCCAATTTCAGCTTCTATTGATTCTGTGTTTGAGATTTTTGCCCATTCTCTAAATAATCTTCTGCCAGCTAATTGTTCGGCAAAGTGAATAGGTGTTGTTTTTGTAAGATCGGTTCCCATTAGAATAATATGGGCATTGGGAAGGTCATAGAGCTTTCTCATGGGAGCATAAACATCTAGAGGTGCTTGATCTTTAATGATTTCTCTTGATAAAGAACCGATCGCAGTAAAAGAATTAATCGGATGATTGCCGCGTAGGCTATCTGACATTTTTAGAATAGCTTTGGGTATAGCACCCATATCTGAAGAAATAAATTGACTGCTTTTAGTAAAAGGAATAACATTTTCATCAGATAAATCAGGCATTGCTGAGTAATCACAACCGTTTTGCTGATACATTTTATCTTTTGGAGGCTTAACTTTTGCACTGTAGTAAAAAGTAGGAACAATAACTGTACAATTTTCATTCAATAATCCATTAATAACTGAATGTGGCCCTTCTTCAAGAGCCCCAAAAGACTTTAGAGAAGAATGAACGCAGATAGATGCACCATTCAGACCTAATTTTGAAATAGCTTGACGAATATCAACTTGTGTAACAATCATTTATATAACACCTCTTAAAGTTCAAATATTTTATCCAGATAAAGATCATTATTACTATAGGAATAAAGGAAATAATCCAGAAGATCTTTAAGCGTTTTGAGCCAAGTCAGTTTAGAGAGAATTCTTCCAATATTACTTTAGATAATTATAACTGGCAGCTAAAGAGCAGCTTTCTATATAAGCAGACCTTTAGCTATTTCATAAACCTTTCCTCCAACTTTTATTACAGCTTTATCAGGGGAACCTGTTACATTAAGTTTAAGCAGTGAAGGACGTCCTATTTCTGCCCCCTGCATAATAGAAACATTAATCTCCCCACTCATATATTTATGTAAGTAACCACCAAAACAACCAGTTGCACTTCCTGTTGCAGCATCTTCAGCAATACCAAGGGTTGGGGCAAACATTCTAGAAGCAATTTGATGACTATCATCATATGGATCAAAACAAAACAGATAAAATGGCTTATGAATTTTACTCTTAAAGTATCTATTGTATTTATCTATGTTTATACTTGCTTTTTTTAGTGCAGATAAGGTTTTAAGCGGTATAATCGTAAAATCCAATCCGGTAGATACGGTTTGAATAGGGTAACTATTATCGAGATCATCTTCACTAAGATTTAATAGTTCAGCAATATCAGACGGCGGATAAGCTTCACCGAAGATTGCTGGGTTTTGTGTCATCCAAAGATAACCATCTGGAAGCACTTCTACTTTAATAGGTCCTACTTTTAATTCTAGAGTAACGGTGTTTCCTTGATTTTGCATATATTCTTGCCAAATGATATAGGCAGTTCCCAGTGTTGGGTGACCGGCAAAAGGAAGTTCTTCTTCAGGCGTAAATATTTTTACTTTATATCTATCACTGTTAGGCGTGGGAAATAAAATAAATGTAGTTTCTGAGAAGTTAAATTCTTTAGCAATTTTCTGCATTTCATCCTGACTTATTTCTTCCTCTACTATGATAGTAGCCAGTTGGTTGCCAGTATACTTGGATAAACCAAATACATCTGTTATATAAAATGTTTTGTGCACACTATACCTCCTTAAAATGATTTATACGATAACGTCTTCTTCTATAAGTTCATCTTCCTCACAAAACAGCGGAGAGTTACGAAGTAAAAACTTGCAGTATAATCTGCAAAGTACAGCTAGATAACTTACAAGAAGCAGTAAAAATGCAATGCCTACAATAACTTGCTTATCTTTTATACACATTAAAATACCTCCAAATTAAAATGAACAAAAAGGAACAGTTAATTCATGATAAAACGATATGAGACCTCGGCATAGTTAGGTTTTGCCATCTTCAGTTATAATATGTAAATAATAAGCACTAATATGATAATAACACTATAGTTTAGTAGAAGTTGTATCAATTAAGCATGATCCTTAGCCAGCTTCTAGCTATTTTTATTGGAGGACAAGTCTTAAGCAGGGTGGAACTTTCTAGCAGCTTATTTAACAGCTTTATTTTTGGCATGAAGAGATTCATTAATATGTACAAGATGATGTCTGGTTGCGGGCATCAGGAGCAGGCCGGCAACATTTTTTCTTCCCCAAAAGTCTATAAGCCAGTTTGCACTGTCCACGTTTAGAACAGAACCCTTATTAAGAATAAGCTGTAAATTTTCTTTTGAAACCTTTCTTTTCATATCAGATGGAGAGAGGTTCTTAATGATTGCCCTTGTTTTTCTTCCTACAATCATTCGATAATTTCTTAGTTCCTGCATGTTAATATCTTTGCTAAAAGCTAGAATTTCTTCCGCATCCATTGCATTACCAGTATCTATGCAGTTAGCACTAATCTTTTCTTTGAAATTCCCTGTGTCAAAAGTCTCATCTTCATCTGCAACCAGCAAATTCATTGTTATATCTTCAATACGCGTGGAATGCCAGATGCCATAAGCGACCGTACGCCCTTTGCTATTAACTGCGCTCCTGAAGGTATGTTCATCTAGTCCCTCCCATAGTTCATCTTCAAAAGTTTTTGTATTTATCCCCGACATAAGAGATGAATGAACCATTGCATGGAGCCCTAAGCACAAGTTAATGCTTTCTTCAAGTTTGTCCGGTTGTAATATAATACTTCTTAGTTTTTTGATATCTTCATTCCAGAATTTGAATTCCATAAAGTCACCTCTATATATCTTAACCTTTATTTGAGTATAAAAAAAACCTTTGTATGTTTCATGATGGCGCTTACATATTTTAAGCTTTACTTAATGAAATAGAAGGAATAGCAAAAAATAAGCTAATACAGTAACAGCTGTATTAAGTATTAGGTAAATACAGTGAAACGATACTGCAAGCCTAAATACGTCACGAGGTATTTGCGCAGTTTGCTTAGCCGCTTCCAGGCTTATAGGCCAAAGCGGTAATGTAGGTATAGTAATAAAAGATAAAATACCTAAGAACAAAAGTTCCGAGCTTAGCAATAGTGCAGAAGCAGTAAATACAAAGCCAATTAAGATGGATGAGAACAAATATAAAAGAAGAACCTTTTTATATAAAGTGCTATATCTTTTATTTATCTCAAGAAAAGTAATTATAGATCGCATAAGCCCCTCGCTGAATTAATGTTTTTATAAGGCTAAAAAACTGTCATCACAGCTTTTATTAAGTTTATGGTAAACTTTATTCATTAATACAAGTCCCCAGTAACCAAGCAGCTCCCCTAAAACATTTAAAATAACATCATCTATATCACTTACCCCTGAAGCCAGAAGATATTGAATCACTTCAATCATTATTGGAATCCCTATAATAGCTAGAAGAGTCCACTTGTGGCTTTTTAGAAATGCTTTGAGGTAAAAGCCTAAAGGAACAAACATCAACACATTTCCCAGCAGGTTGATGATTAAGATGTTTAATGAAAAGTGTGCATAGCCTGAGATATAGGGGACAATTGTTTTAAAAGGCACTAAATTAACACTTCTAAGGCCAGTTCTGTAAGCAAAAGCGTCCGAAAAAAGCAGAAAACCTAGAAAAGCTAGATATGTAAATATAAACAGCAGGCTAACCCGAGTTGAATAAGTCCTAAAACAAGAGGAGGAGCCCTGTTTATGTGGTGCCATGCGGGTAATATAGCAAGGTAAATTGATAGAGAGCCAGTTTACAAGTATTAGGCAGACAATGAAGTAGGCAAATCGAGTATAAGGTGAAAAGATAAATACTGATAACATGCCAAGAGTAGGAAAAGTGACAGCTAATAGCGTCATCTGGAAGTTTCCATTACAATCTTTTTGCATGATATAGGTGAATGTCCCTAAAGCACCACCAATCATTGAAGTTAGCAGGAGTAAGGGTAAGGGCTCTAGGAGATTAAGCAGAATAATTTCTGCTAAGATCAAGAAAATGCCGCATAAAAGGGGCAGGATTTTTTTAAACATAAAATCTATATTTTTCAAAAGATACTCCTTATCTATTTTTTTAATCTCTAAGAGACTTTTGGTCATCAATTACCGCAATGCCTTCAACTTGTACGAGGCAGTGAGCATCTACAAAGTCAGAAGTAATAACTGTACGGACTGGATAATGATCAGCCCTAAAATGTTGCAGCCAGATACTGTGCATACCTTTAAAATCTTTAATGTCTCTTAAGATAACTGTTAGTTTAACAATATGGTTTAAATCTAGATCAATTGGTTTAAGAGACTCTTTTAGATTAATTAGAGTTTGATGCATTTGATCTTCGATAGTCAACAATTTTTGGCCGTTTCTATCATAAGATCCTCCAAAATGTCCAATATAAACTGTATCTTTATTAATAACAAAGGTTGACAAGCCATAGTGATCATAAGGAGGAATAACAATTCTTTTCAATATATATACCCCTTTCCAGATAATATACAATCAGCAGTTAAAGTTATACTATAGCAGCATGGTCATGTTGCTATAGTATAACTTGGACTCAGTAAATAATAACTAAATAAGGCAGTAGAGAAATAAATGTTTAAAGCATTTTGCATCCTAAAGAAAATATTTAACTTGGTATTAAAAGATTAGGAATATTCTATATCAAATGCTATATTTAAGAATATATCATATTATGGGAAGTAGTTGAAGAGAGATGTTAACAAATGGTGAATATAAATAAAAGGTGTAAACGCGAAGGGGTCTAAAATATAAGATACTCCCAACGTATACACCTTTTATATAGGTGAGTATTAATTTTTTTGTAAGAGGCTGCCAATATAGGAATATTTTTATAAGCCCTTATACTTATAGATTAGATTGCATTAAGTACAAGAAGGAAAACAAATATACAAGCATTACTAAGACCATGGGTTAGGTAGGCTCCAAGCAGGCTTTTTGATTTAACAAATATAAAGCCAAAAGAAATTCCCATAACTGTTACAACCAATAGCTGCAAAGGAACTAGGTACGTTATTTCAAAAGGGAAAAAATTTATTCCAATGTGGCGCATAGTAAAGATAAATGATGAAGCTAAAACAGCTGAAAATTCAAGTTTACGCTGACTTTCGAATAAAGGAGCCCAAAACATAAGCAGAAGTGTAATGATAAAACTTCTAAAGAAAACTTCTTCAAGTCCTGAAAAAAGAAGCTGAAACAAAAAGGCTCCTGTTATATTTGATAGGTTTAGAGGATATGGGAGCGTATAATCAAATAAATTATACCTTGCTGCGAGACTCCCAAAAGTTATATATAAGCCCATAAAGCTAAAAAGAAAAATACCTAGAAATTTCAAGCTATACTTGAAGTTGTTCAAGTTAAAGCCAAATGTTCCAAGAGGCTTTTTAGTTAGAAAACAAGTAAGGATGATAAGCAAAAAAGATAAAGAAGCTACTCCAAGGGAAATAAATAGGTTAGAGGTATATGCATTATATGGGTCAAATGCCTTAGAGGCTGGAAGTATAAAAGGAACGACTATTGTATTATTTATAAGTAATCCTAGATAATAATTAAGGAAGAACAACAAAATAATTGGAACTGGTACAAGTAAAATATGTACCAGATGATTTGTTTTTTTATTTATAATAAGGGGTTGCATAAAGGATATCCTTTCACGAAATTAATGTATTGAAAGTAAAGGAGTTCAATTAACCTTTAAGGTAGCATATGCTAAATAAACGGTATAACTAGTGGGAAAAACAAACCGAAAATAATAAGCAATAAGCCGCTTATCTGCGTAGCAGCTATAAAGAAGTCTGTAGGTTCTCCGCCGCTTACTGAAAGAAAGTGCCTTAAGTGCCAATAAGCCTTTGGGAAAATAAGGTGAGTTGTACCAAGCAGGGTAAACAGTGTAGAAAAAATGAGTAAGTTAATCAGTCCAACATCTAAAACATAACTTGATGTATTTATAATTTCGTTCATAAGCTTCGATTCAAAAGGCTCATTTATCTCTGAAGGATTTTGCACTGTACCATCGCTTATTGATAGAGTATAATCTCCAGATATTTTTATCATAGAATCAGTATGAATAAGCAGATCATCTACAAAAATTTTTGTTTCTAAGCTTATAAGGTTTTTTTCATAGCGTATGGTCTGGCCTTTATATTCTACTATTAACATACGGCTTAAGTAATCTAATCTCTTGGTTCCTTCAAGTGTATAAGCCTTTAAAAGATTATAATCTTTATCTTTAAACAGCCACACTGTATTATCAAGCCCGGCATATTTAAAACTTAAACCATCAATGCGAAATGTTTTTTGATTCGTATCAAAAGACGTTAGTATAATGATGTTAATAAACATTAAAATAGAGATAAGTACTAAGAATACTTTTAAGCTGCCATATTTTTTGATAGACCTATTTATAATTTTCATTTTTTCCCCCAATGATAAAACTTAAGATTGCCTGAAGAATACTGAAATCATCTTGTGGAGCTTGCAAAAGTCTAAAAGTTTAATATATCTTTATTTAACTTGAATATTTAAGAGAAGGCTCACTACGGATGAAAAAATAGTATTTGATAGGTATAGTTATTTTTGATAGCATAACAAAAATATACCATATTTGAAGATAGTGGGGAAGAGGGGAGGTTGAAATGTCAAAGCGTATGATCAAATACGTTTAGAAGATAAAAACTGCAGGGTATCATTGATAGCCTGCAGCTTTTTGAATTAACCTTTATAAGCTTTTAAATCGTTCCATCGCTTCAATAGTAGCTTCTCTATTTCCAAATGCAGTGAGACGGAAGTAGCCTTCACCATTTTGTCCAAAGCCAGCACCTGGGGTGCCTACTACAGCAATAGTGTTCAGAAGATAATCAAAGAATTCCCAAGACTTCATGCCATTTGGGCACTTCAGCCAAATATATGGAGAATTGTCACCGCCGACATAGTCAATACCTTTTTCTTTCATTGCCCCGGCAATAATTTTGGCATTTTCCATATAGTAAGAAATGTTTTCTTTAATCTCTTTTTTGCCTTGCTCAGTAAAGACAGCAGCAGCACCCTTTTGAATAATATAAGGCACACCATTAAACTTAGTTGTCTGTCTTCTGTTCCAAAGTTTATTCACTGCAACTGGATCCCCATCGGAAGTAGAGCATACAAGATCTTTAGGGACTACAGTATAACCACAACGTGTCCCGGTAAAGCCAGCTGTTTTAGATAAGCTGCAGAATTCAATAGCACATTCTTTAGCCCCTTCTATTTCATAGATACTTCTTGGCAGAGCAGGATCATTAATAAAAGCTTCATAAGCAGCATCATATAAAATAACAGCTCCTGCTTCCTTTGCATAGGTTACCCATGCAGTAAGCTGCTCTTTGTTATAAACAGAACCTGTAGGATTGTTTGGAGAGCAGAGGTAGATAAGATCAGGGGCAATTTCATCATTTTGCGGAGGCATAGGCAAGAAATTGTTATTTGCATTAGAATCTAAGTATACAATTTCGCGGCCAGACATAATGTTTGTATCTACATATACAGGGTACACTGGGTCTGGGATCATAACTATATTTTCATTTCCAAATATATCTGTGATATTGCCCACATCACTTTTCGCTCCGTCACTGATAAAGATTTCATCAGCTTCAAGTGAAACTTTCATATCTCCGTAATAATCTTTTACTGCATTACGGAGAAAATCATAACCTTGTTCAGGCCCATAGCCTTTAAAGGATTCTTTTTTGCCCATTTCATCTATTGCTTCATGCATTGCACTAAGTACTGCAGGGGTAAGGGGAAGGGTTACATCACCGATTCCCATGCGAATTAATTTTTTATCTGGATTATTTGCAACAAACTCATTAACTTTTTTAGCAATAGTTGCAAATAAATAACTGTCTTTCAGTTCTAAATAATTTTCGTTAATAAATGCCATCACATATCCTCCTAGTATTCTATAATACCGTCAAAAACTTTGGTTGCAGTTCCTTTCATCAGAACGGTTTCGTTCTCTTCATAGGTGATTTTTAGGTCGCCGCCGAGAAGTTTAACGGTGATTTCAGCACCTTTTTTGCAGTACCCATTAAGAACGGAAGCGACTGCACTTGCACATGCACCTGTACCGCAGGCAAAGGTTTCTCCTGAACCTCTTTCCCATACACGCATTTTAAGCGTTGTTTCGTCTATTACTTGTACAAACTCAGTATTTATTCTTTCAGGAAACAAAGGATTAAATTCAAATTTTGGACCTATTGTTTCAAGCGGAAGCGTATCTACATCATCACAGAAAATAACAGCATGAGGGTTACCCATAGACACACAGGTTACCAGATACTCTTTATCCTCTATATGTATAGGCTGATTGATAAAGCGTTCAAGTTCAGACTCGACAGGAATATCTTTTGGTACTAGGATAGCCTTTCCCATATCAACTTCTACATAAACTACTGAACTGCCTTCAGTAATAAGCGTCAGATATTTAAGGCCGCTTAAAGTTTCAACTGAAATGTGTGTTTGATCAGTGTAGCCAGCTTCATAAACATATTTGCCAACACATCTGATAGCATTGCCACACATTTTGCCTTCTGAACCATCGGCATTAAACATGCGCATTTTAAAATCAGCGTGTTCAGATGGCAGAATCATAACTAAACCATCTGAGCCAATGCCAAAATGTCTGTCGCTTACAAATTCAGAAAAAGCATTTGGATCTTCTACTATTTGTTTAAAACCATCTACATAAACATAGTCATTTCCTATGCCATGCATCTTGGTAAAGTTAATTTTCATAATTACCTCCATTGCATATCACAAACTTTGCTTGTGATACTGCCACAAATTAAAAGTTGAAGGTGTTTTTCTTTCAACATGACACCCCTAAATCATACTTCATAAGTCTTGAGAATGTTATCAGCTACGGTTCTTTGTGAAATACGCAGATCCATTGCTTGTTTTTGAATATACCTATGAGCTTGCTTTTCGTCGAAGCCCAGATATTTAATAAGACAATACTTAGCCCGTTCTATTGCTTTAACATCATCCATTTTCCGCTTCAGTGCTTTGTTTTGTTCTCTAAGTGTTGCAATGATCTGCTTGGAGTTAAGCACAAAAGGAATGGATTGTAATAAAACTTGTTTATTAATAGGCTTACCTACAACAAAAGCACCGGTAACAGCAACCTTTTCCTGAACTTGTTCGATAAGATCTGCTTTAACAAGAAGTAAAATAGCAGATAGAGATTTTTCTGCTATATCAAGGGCAAGCTCAGAACCAAATTCATCAGTTAAAGGAGCATTGATGATGGTAAGGTCATATTCAGTATAGTCAAATTTTCTCCGAGCTTCACTAGCAGAGGCGGCATAATCATAACCAGATAAAACAAGAGGTTTAATGATATCATACAAGGCATCTGAAGACTGTTTTTGGGTAGATACTATTAATATCTTTTCCACGCTTCTTAGCTCCTTTTGCAATCATTTATTGTTATTCACATACGCTATGCTCATTAAAGATAGTTTTGTATTTCCCATTCGTGTATGGTCTGATTATATATATTCCATTCTTCAGATTTAAGTACTATATAATGTTTGAATAAATGTTCGCCGATTGTTTCTCTTACGAAGTCGCTGTCTTTCATATAAGTTAGTGCTTCATATAAGCTCTCAGGAAGTGAATCTATTCCTAGGCCCATCAGATCTTTTGGAGACAGTTTATAAGCATTGCTAGTTAAAGGCTCCATAAGATTCATTTGTTTTTGGATACCATCAAGACCGGCAGAAAGGATAAGTGCGAGTGTAAGATAAGGATTACATGCAGTATCCGGGCTGCGTAGTTCGATACGGTTATACCCGGTAGTGGTACAAGGAATTCTTATAAGAGACGAACGGTTTTTAAACGACCATGTAATATGTCTTGGCGCTTCAAAGCCGGATGCCAATCTTTTATAAGAGTTAACTATAGGGTTAGATATGGCACTTATTTCTTTTACATGATGAAGAATACCGGCTACAAACTGCTTGGCAAGTTCTGGCATTTCGCCCCCTGGTTTTGTATCAAATATATTTTCGCCGTCTTTATGCAGGGACATATTAATATGCATGCCTGAACCACTGGTATTTTTAAGCGGTTTTGGCATAAAAGATGCATAAAGACCGTTTCTTTGAGCAATCGTTTTAACAACTGTTTTAAAAACAAGTATATTATCAGCAGATTCAATGACATTATCATATTTAAAATCAATCTCATGCTGGCTATAGGCTGATTCATGATGAGAACTTTCTATTTCAAAACCCATCTGCTCAAGTGTAAGGCAGATTTCCCGTCTTGTATTTTCGCCTTGATCAAGCGGTGCAATATCAAAGTAATCAGCTTTATCACTCAGTTCAAGTGTAGGTTTTCCTTCAGCGTCTGCTTTAAATAGAAAGAATTCACATTCGGCCCCTACTTTAAAGATAAAGCCCAGTTCTTTAGCTTTTTCAACTGTCTGTTTTAAGATATAGCGGCTGTCTGCTTTGAAAGGCTCACCATCTGAGGTCTTGATATCACAAAAGAATCTTGCTACTTTTCCATGCTGGGGTCTCCAAGGCAAGATACAAAGGGTTGAAGGATCAGGGAATACAAAGAGTTCTGAATCCTCAATGGTTCCAAAGCCTTTGATGGAAGAAGCATCAAAGGCGATACCTTCATCAAAGGCTTTGCTAAGCTGTTTTGAGGATATAGAAATATTTTTAAGTTCTCCAAAAATGTTGCAGAATTGGAGTTTAATAAACTTGACGTCATTTTCTTCTACGAATCTTAAAGCTCCAAGCTTATTGTATGACATACGGCATCCTCCTGTTATCACATAGATTAAATAAATATAGAGAAACAACTTTAAGGCATAACTTAGTCGACTTATTAAGGTTGTTTCTCCAAATGCTTTCACATCAAATAACTCCACAAATAAATTAAACTCTAAGATGTGAAAACCATATACTCCTTAAGTAATAGTTTAAAGCAATTAGTGATGAGTGTAAAGTTGCCTGTAAGGATTTTTAGAATTTGCAGTAAGTTTATAAAATTTGCTATTTAATAAAGCTTCTTTATCAAGATCAAAGGCGCTGCAAAATTCATCAATATGGGGAACTATATCTTCTAAGTCTTCTGATGTAGCGACTTGCGCTGCAACTTGACCAGGAAGGTCATTTGGAAGGGTGTTAGCCCTAATATATATGGCACCGCCGTGCATACCTGTACCACAAAAATCTCCTACAGGAATTTCACCATCACTATTTAAGCCGAGAACGACAAGTATTCCGCCAGCTTGATATTCGCCGAGGAAGTCACCGACCTTTCCACCTATTATAACCACAGGTTTGCATTCCTTATACTCTTTCATATGGATGCCGACGCGGTAGCCGCCATCACCTTTAACAAAAATTTTGCCGCCTCTCATGCCATAGCCGGTTGTATCACCACAGTTACCATGAACGATGATACTTCCAGTATCCATGGTATCTCCTGTAGCATCCTGGGCATTACCATAAACATTAATGGTACTGCCTGCAAGGTAAGCGCCAAGGGCGTTTCCTGGGGTACCATGAATATCTATTGTTTTGCCAGCTACCCCAGAACCTATATAACGATGTCCCAGACAGTTAGTAATTGTTATTTGACTGTCTGATGATGCTTTTAATTTTTCATTTAAATCACGAAAGTGAAGTGAATATGCATTAATTTCCAACGTTAACACCTCCTAATTTTTCAAGCCTGCGGGATTTGCCAAACATCATCATTTGAGGTCTTGAAACGAGCATTTCCATATCAACACTTGATGCAGGAATTTGTTCTCGGATAATAGATGTATAGATCCCTGCACGAGAAACTTCGCCTATCATAATATAGCCTTTAAGAAGGCCGTCTTTAAAGATCAGTTTCTTATACTCATCATCCGTCTTAATCACATGGGTTTCACCTTCATAGGTGCCAGCAGTGATCATATGCAGACCGAAAAATCCGATTGCATTCATAGGGATGGCATTGCCATAATTTTTAGAGCCGCCTGCCATGTTGATACCAGCTGCTTCCCCTTGAATATAGGCATTAGGAAGAAGTGCAAGGATCTTTTGAGTTCCGGTGGTAATATCAAGGCTTTCTGTGCAGTCTCCTGCTGCATAAATATTTTCATCAGAAGTTCTGCAAGTATCATCTATAATAATGCCTCGGCTTACTTCAATGCCGCATTCTCCGGCTATTTCTGTATTAGGTCTTACCCCTACAGCGATGATAAGTATATCAAAGTCTAGAACGCTGCCGCCTTCGAGAACAGCAGTGTTTTCAGTAAAGCTTTTCACGCGATCATTTAAAGTAAAGCGAACGCCCTTAGTTTCTAAATGTTTTTGTACGATACTTGATCCTTCACTATCTAAAATACTAGGAAGGATTCTATCAGCCAGGTCTACAACAGTAATATTTTTTGTTACCTTATAAACCCCTTCAGCAGCTTTAAGCCCAATAAGGCCGGCACCTATAATGAGTACTTTACTTTCAGGTTTTAAAACTTCTTTAACGGCTTTAGCATCATCATACTTCATAAAAGTATATTTTTGAGTGACTAATTGGAGCCCATCCATTGGAGGAACAAATGGACGAGAACCAGCAGCGATAAGCAGCTTATCGTAACTAATAGCACTGCCGTCTTCAAGAATAACTTCACGTGCAGATTTATCAATTTTGACTGCTTTTTTGCCAAGAATGACATTGCAGTTGTTCTTTGTATAAAAATCTTCCGGTCTGTAATATATTTTTTCGTCAGCTACTTTTCCTTCTAACCAATAAGAAATAAGAGGTCTGGAATAAGTGTGGTAAGGTTCATCAGAAAGAATAGTGATTTGACCTGTAGTATCTATTTTTCTTATCCCTTCAACGCAGCCAATAGCAGCAGAAGAGTTACCAATAATTAAATAATTCATAGTTTAACCCCTTTCCTCAAAGACAATAGCTGCATTCGGACAACCTTTTACGCAAGCAGGTTCACCTGACTTTGATGCACAAAGATCACATTTTTTAACAACCTTTTCATGGTCCGTTACAATACATCCATAAGGGCAAGAAAGAACGCAGGTATAACAGCCTACACATCTTGAACTATCTATTGTAACAATGCCATTAGTTACGGTTAAGGCACCAGCAATACATCCTTTAGCACAAAGCGGTTCTTCACAGTGTCTGCACTGAACTGCAAAGTTAATATCATCGCCTTCTTCAATTACAATACGAGGCGTTGTTTTTTTGTCGCCATTAAAGGCCTTAACCATATCAGACTTGCCACTATTTGCAAAGCTGCAGTAATATTCACAAAGGTGGCAGCCTAGACACCAGTCTTCATTTACATATACTCTTTTCATTGTTTTGCCCCCTTATTCACCTGCATGAGATATGCCTAAGATATCTAATTCTTTTTCTGTAAGTCCAATACCGCGGAGCATCAAGCGATTGCCGCGCAGCGACTCAATAGAGTTAATGCCCATACCGCCCATCATTTCTTTTACCTCATGATCCCAAGCATGAAGAAGATTCACAAGACGTTTATAACCTATTTCGGGATTGAGTCGTTTGACAAGATCAGGACGCTGGGTTGCAATACCCCAGTTGCATTTTGCACCATGGCAGCTTCTGCATAAGTGGCATCCAAGTGCTAAAAGGGCAGCTGTACCAATGTAGACGGCATCAGCACCTAAAGCAATAGCCTTAACGATATCGCCGGCATTTCTAACACTTCCGCCTACAACAACAGAAACATCATTACGTATTCCTTCATCACGAAGTCTTTGGTCAACAGATGCAAGAGCCAATTCAATTGGAATACCTACATTATCACGAATTCTCGTAGGTGCTGCTCCAGTACCCCCTCTATAACCATCGATCGCGATAATATCTGCACCAGATCTTGCAATACCTGAAGCAATGGCAGCAACGTTGTGAACGGCAGCAATTTTAACGATTACAGGTTTTTTGTAATCCGTAGCTTCCTTGAGAGAGAAGATCAGCTGTCTTAGGTCTTCAATCGAATAAATATCATGGTGGGGAGCAGGAGAGATGGCATCAGTTCCTCTTGGAATCATTCTTGTTCTTGAAACATCTTCTCCAACTTTTGTACCAGGAAGGTGACCTCCGATGCCAGGTTTTGCCCCTTGCCCCATTTTAATTTCAATAGCAGCGCCAGCTTCTAAGTATTTTTTATGTACACCAAAACGGCCTGATGCAACTTGCACAATCGTATTTGCGCCATATTGATAGAAGTCCTGATGAAGCCCGCCTTCACCTGTATTATAGTAAATACCAAGTTCAGTGGCTGCACGGGCAAGGCTCTCGTGAGCATTTTTGCTGATAGAACCATAAGACATCGCTGAGAACATAATAGGGATGCTTAGCTTTAAGTTAGGATAAGTTTCTGAAACAATATTACCTTCACTGTCAAATTTAATGGTTCTTGGTTTTTTGCCTAGGAACGTTTGAGTTTCCATTGGTTCGCGAAGCGGGTCAATAGAAGGGTTGGTTACCTGACTTGCATTAATCAGCATTTTATCCCAATATACAGGGTAAGGCTGAGGATTTCCCATACTAGATAACAGTACGCCGCCGGTGCCGGCTTGTCTGTAAGCATCAGTTATCATAGCTTGAGGCCAGTTTGCATTTTTCTTAAAGGTATTATCTGTTTCAACTATTTTAAGAGCTCTTGTAGGGCAAAGGCTTACACATCTTTGACAATCAACGCAGCTTGCATCATCTGATACAAGGCAGTCTAGTTCTTCATCATAAGCGTGAACTTCATTTGCACATTGTCTTACGCAGGCTTTGCATTTGATACATTTTTTTTCATTTCTTATCACTTCGTAGTCTGGGTAAAAATAATTAATTGCCACGCTTACCACCTCCATTATTTAAAGTCACGATAATAGGTTCTCCGCCTTTTGGAGACCAAATTTTGTCTACTTCAGGGCAGATCGCACGGATAGCGCACTCCTCACTTGCAATATAAACCATATCACCTTTTTCAGCAGCTACCATAGATCTTAGTTTGAGACGGTCATTAAGTGCCATGATACCGCCGTCAAATCCTAAAATAATAGAAAATGGTCCTGTGATTAAAAGACTTGAGAACATATTGCGGAAAAGCGTTAATTTTTCTTTTTCTTGTGCAGGGAGCGTATCAATTTTACTCCAGAAAGGAGCAGCAATTATTTTTGCAATATCTTCAAAGTTTAAGCTATGCTTACGGTTCAAGAAGTCAATGATATATGTAATAACTTCTGTGTCTGTAAGCAGGGTACATTTATAACCATACATTTCAACAAACCTTCTGTTTGCATCGTAAGAGGAGATTTCCCCGTTATGTACAATGGTATAATCAAGAAGTGCAAACGGATGGGCACCACCCCACCAACCTGGTGTATTCGTCGGATATCTTCCGTGAGCTGTCCAAGCATAACCCGCATAGTCTTCTAGTCGATAGAACTCGCCAACATCTTCAGGGAAGCCAACAGCTTTAAAAACACCCATGTTTTTGCCGCTTGAGAAGACATAAGCGCCGCTAATCTTAATATTGATGTTGATAACAGACTGGGCAACAAACTCTTTTTCTTCAAGCTGACTTGCTGCAAGTTTTGTTGGAAGGGGTTCAAGAAAGTATCTCCAAATGAGAGGCTCATTGATAATGTTTTTGTGTTTTCTGGTAGGAATACGACTTAAATTAACAATATCAAAGTGTTCTTCTAAAAACCTTTCCGTTTCTTCTCTTGCTGCAGAGTCCTCATAAAAAACATGAAAAGCATATAAATCTTTATATTCGGGATAAATCCCATAACCCGCAAAACCACCGCCGAGACCATTTGAACGGTCATGCATATAAGAAATGGATTTTACGATTTTGTCTCCAGAAATACGCTCACCGCTTCGATTAATAAAGCCCGAGATAGCACATCCTGAAGGGATTCTGATTTGACCTTCTTTTTTTAGCATAATGCATTTCTCCTTAATAAAAATTTGAATCGTAAGACACTCCAAAAGCCAAAAAAAAGGCGCACTTTGGGTAGAGTTTACCCAAAGAACGCCTTTGTTCCTGCATATGGTTATTTTATAGCATTTATATAGTAAAAAGTCAATGGATTATGCAGGAAATCTCAATATACATCTCATTTTTGTGATATATTACAAAATATAATAATATAATGAAAGGATTTTATTATTTTTAGCAATAAAAAGATTTTTTTGGTGTCACTAAATGCAGACAAAATCATATTCTAGGAATAATAAGAAGAAAAATGACATATTTTATGTTTATAGTACGTTTAAACCTTTAGAAGGAGAGCGTTAAAAAAATAAGAGATATTTTGAAAAATAACTCTTGAAATTTTAAAAAATGCAATGTATAATGAGTCACAAAGAGAATAGATTTAGCAATGGCGCTAACTTAGTAACATATTGATGTTGCTTAAGTAGCGTTTTTTTATTTTTTGGGTTTTTATAATAAAACCTGGTTAATTGGAGTAATCTATGGATAATGTAAAATTTGGAGTAATCTACAAGGCAGGTGATAGGAGTGTTAGATACTGACTTAATGACTTATTTGGCAAAGCTCTCTAAGCTTGAGATTGATGAAGCTGACAAAGAGCGGCTGGTATCTGAAATGAGTGCTATAGTTGACTTAATGGATACAATGAATGAAGTAACTTTTGATGAATGTGAAAATTTAAAAGGTGAGGGAGTAAATCTTTTAAATTTAAGAGAAGACATATCAAGAGAGTCTTTTGACCGAGAAAAAATCCTCAAAAATGCTTCTCACAAAAAAGATGGATTTTTCGTTGTACCAAAGATCATGGAGTAGGTGTTAGGAGGAAGTTTATGGAGCTATGTGATAAGAGTATTTTGATGCTTAGACAGATGCTGGATCAAAAAGAAATATCATCTGTAGAGTTAACTACGTATTATCTTGACAGAATCAAAGAATTTGATCATCAAATAGAGAGTTATATTACAGTATGTGAAGAAGAAGCTTTAAAGAGAGCAGCCCTTGCAGATCAAAGAATTGCAAAAGGGGAATCCAAGAGTCTTACAGGCATACCTATCAGTATTAAGGATAACCTGTGCCTAGAAGGGGTACGAACAACCTGTGGTTCTAAGATGCTGGAGAATTTTATTCCGCCTTATCATGCGACAGCGGCTCAAAAACTTCTTGCAGAGGATGCAGTTATACTAGGTAAAGTCAGTATGGATGAATTCGCCATGGGCGGGTCGACTCAGACTTCCTACTATAAAAAGACAAAGAACCCATACGACATGACACGCGTTCCAGGAGGATCTTCCGGTGGAAGTGCAGCTTCCGTTGCAGCAAAGCTTGCAGCTGCCTCTTTAGGCTCAGATACTGGCGGATCTATCAGGCAGCCAGCATCATTTTGTGGTGTTACAGGCATGAAACCAACTTATGGCGCTGTATCGAGATATGGACTTGTAGCCTTTGCCAGTTCTTTTGACCAAATTGGACCTTTAGCGCATAGTGCAAAGGATTGTGCAAGCATTTTAAATACAATCGCAGGTCATGATATTCATGATGGCACATCTGCAAAACATAAGATAGATTTTGAGGCTAAGCTTGGAAATCCGATCAAAGGATTAAAGCTTGCTCTTCCTAAAGAATTTTTTGGCGATGGCATAGACAGTCAGGTTAAGGAAGCTGTGCTTAAAGCGGCAGCTGAGTATGAAAAAATGGGAGCGGAACTTATAGAAGTTTCAATGCCTAGTTTGAAATATGCTATTGCAGCGTATTACCTGATTGCTTCAGCAGAGGCCAGTTCAAATCTTGCAAGATATGACGGTATTAAGTTTGGATACTGCACGCCTCATGCCAAAACGTATGAAGAACGTATTACCCGTACCCGCAAAGAAGGCTTTGGTGAAGAAGTAAAAAGAAGGATTCTTCTCGGAACCTATGCATTATCCAGTGGTTATTATGATGCCTATTATAAAAAGGCACTTTATATTCAAGATAAAATTAAAGCAGAATATCGATCAATATTTGAAAGCTGTGACGCAATGATCACACCAACAGCACCAACTCCAGCTTATAAAATAGGCGAAATCGAAGGAGATCCGGTTAAGATGTACTTAGCTGATATCTGCACCGTTACCGTTAATATTGCAGGGCTTCCGGCAATTTCTACAACTTGCGGTTACGATAATGATGGCATGCCAATTGGGATGTCAGTGGTAGGCAAAGCCTTCGATGATGCAGCAGTCATTCAGGTTGCAGATGCATTTGAGACAAATTTTAAAACTCAGAACCCTAGATTATAAGAAGAGGCAGGTGGAAAAAATGGCAAATTATATTCCTGTAATAGGACTTGAAATACACGCGCAGCTTCTGACGAATACAAAAATCTTCTGCAGCTGTGCGGCTGATTTTGGCGGAGAGCAAAATACCCGCTGCTGTCCGGTTTGTACTGGGCTTCCAGGAACACTTCCGGTACTGAACAGACAAGTTGTAAATTATGCTATAAAAGGCGGCCTGGCACTGGGCTGTGATATCAACAGATATTCAAAAATAGATAGAAAAAATTATTTTTATCCTGACCTTCCAAAGGCCTATCAAATCTCTCAATTTGACCTACCTTTGTGCATAGATGGGAAAGTAAAAATTGATATCGGAGAAGAAGAAAAAACGATTCGTATTCACCGCATTCATATAGAAGAAGATGCAGGAAAGCTTGTGCATGATAATATTGATAACGCAAGTCTTGCAGATTATAACAGATGCGGCGTTCCGCTTATTGAGATTGTTTCAGAGCCGGATATGTCCTCTGCTGAAGAAGCAAAAGCTTATGTTGAGAAGGTTGCTGGCCTTCTGCAGTATGCCGGTGTAAGCTTATGCAGGATGGAAGAAGGGTCTTTAAGAGCAGATGTTAACATTTCTCTTAAAACGCCGGAAGCGACAAGGCTTGGTACAAAGGTTGAGATCAAAAATCTAAACTCCCTTAAATCCATCGTAAGAGCTGTTGAGTATGAAATAGAAAGACAAACCAAGATGCTTGTAAATGGAGAAGAAATTATCCAGGAAACAAGAAGATTTAATGATAATAGAGGGGTTACGACTTCTATGCGTTCCAAGGAAGATGCCCATGACTATAGGTATTTTAAGGAGCCAGATGTAATTCCAGTAAGTATTACTGACGAAGATATAGAGTCTATCAGAGAAGAACTTCCAATGCTTATTGATGAAAGGTTTGCTCTTTATGTTAAAGAGTATAGCTTAAATAGAGCAGATGCGAAGATTTTGGTAGCAAGCAAGGAAATATCTGATTTTTACAACGAAGCTATAAGTGTTTACCCAAACTATAAAGCAGTTGCGAACTTTATCGTTGTTGAACTTTTAAGATATGTTAATGAGGGAGAGCTTGACAGCAGAAATATTCCTTTTACAGCCAGAGCATTTGCAGAGCTTGTAAAAATGGCTGAAGAAGAAGTTGTAAATAAAAACAATGCTAAAGCAATTTTAAAAATCATGCTGGAGGGCAGGATGTCTGCAATGGAGATTGCCAAAGCAGAAGGATTTCTTATGAATGATAGTACAGATGAAATAGAAGAAGTGGTAAATCAAGTAACAAGCGAGTTTACTTCAGAAGTAGAAGGTTATCTGGCAGGAAAAGAAAAGCTGTTTGCATTTTTAATGGGACAATGCAGCAAGAGGCTGGCAGGCAGAGCGAACCCTAAAAAAATCAAAGAAATACTGGAATTAAAACTTGCAGCACTCAAATAAGTTGGAAAGGAGGAATATATGTGGTAACATTAGATGGTATATCGGCCAAAAAGACAATGAATATAGAGGATATCAAACAAAATTTAGATAGTACAGTAATGATAGAAGCTTGTGTTCACAAAATCAGGAAGATGAGTGAGTTCTCATTTATTGTACTGAGAACAGCCAAATATCTTATTCAAGGAATCTATGAAAAAGAAAAATGTCAAAAAACTATAGATGATTTGAAAGAAGGCTGTTATATTAGAGTACGAGGGCACATTCGGGAGGATGAAAGAGCAAATTATGGTATAGAGCTTCAGATTACCGACTTTGAAATCTTAAGCAGACCAGATAGTGAATATCCGCTGAATGTTTCTCACAAAAAATTAGGATGCGGCCTTGAGGCTAATCTTGATAATAGATCGGTTGCACTTAGAAACCCTTATGAAAAAGCTGTTTTTAAGATTCAGGAGGGTGTTGTATCCGGGTTTAGAGAATTTATGTTAAAAGAAGGTTTCACGCAAGTGTTTACCCCTAAGATTGTTGCTCATGGAGCAGAAGGGGGCGCTAACATTTTTAAGCTGGATTACTTTAATCAGGAGGCTTATCTTGCCCAAAGTCCACAGTTTTATAAACAGACGACAGTAGCCTTTTTTGACAGAGTATTTGAAATAGCTCCGGTATATCGTGCAGAGAAACACAATACATCAAGACATTTAAATGAATATATAGGTCTTGACTTTGAAATGGGATTCATTGATACAATGTATGATATAATGCAAATGGAAACAGCTATGCTCAAGTATGTGTTAGACTATTTAAGTAAAAACTATGAAGAAGAGCTAAAGACGTTGGGCGCCGAGCTTCCTGTAATAGACACGATTCCTTCTGTAACTTTTATGGAGGCATTAGAGCTTATTAAAGGAAAAGGCGGCAAGAATAAATATGACTTAGAACCAGAAGATGAAGTGCTTCTTTGTGATTATGCAAAAGAAAACTGGGGCAGCGAATTTATATTTATTACACACTTTCCTGCATCCAAGCGTCCGTTTTATGCAATGAATGATAAAGAAGATAATAGATTTGCCCTTAGCTTTGACCTGTTATTTAGGGGACTTGAGATTACAACAGGCGGGCAGCGTATTCATGATTATAAAGAGCAGGTTGCTAAGATGAAAGAAATGGGAATGCATCCAGAGGAGTTTACACACTACTTAAACATTCATAAGTATGGCATGCCGCCCCATGGAGGACTTGGTATTGGACTTGAACGATTAGTTATGAAGCTTCTGAACCTTTCAAACATCAGACAGGCGAGCATGTTCCCAAGAGATGTTCATAGATTAGAACCATAATATAGATTTCATAGTTTAAAGTTTAACTTGTTCATAAGGTACTTGCTGTGAAATCATTTAGAGAAACACTCTAAGCAAATCAATCATTTAAGTTTGTGGTTTCTCTGTATCACACTAAAAAACAAAAAATAAAAATAAAAGAGTAAATGAGGAGGATTTAGTAATGTTAGCAGTAAAAGAAATTTTTGGATGTAATGTATTTAATGAAACAGTAATGCAAGAAAGATTACCAAAAAGCATTTTTAAGTCTCTTAAAAAGACTATGGCAGAAGGAACAGAACTTAAGCCTGAGGTAGCAGAAGTAGTAGCAAGTGCTATGAAAGACTGGGCAATCGAAAAGGGTGCAACACACTATACCCACTGGTTCCAGCCTATGACAGGAATCACTGCTGAAAAGCATGATGCATTTATTGCACCAGCAGCAGATGGTAAAATTGTTATGGAGTTTTCAGGTAAAGAACTTATCAAAGGGGAACCTGATGCATCTTCATTCCCATCAGGGGGACTTCGTGCAACTTTTGAGGCAAGAGGTTATACAACTTGGGATCCAACTTCTTATGCTTTTGTAAAAGATGGAACACTTTGTATTCCAACAGCCTTCTGCTCATACGGCGGTGAAGTGTTAGACAAAAAGACGCCGCTTCTTCGTTCGATGGAAGCAATCAACGTTCAAGCAATAAGAGTTTTAAAATTATTTGGAAAGACTGTAACAAGAGTTAATACAACTGTTGGACCAGAACAAGAATACTTCTTAGTAGATAAAGAAATGTATAAAAAACGTAAAGACCTTATCTTAACGGGCAGAACTTTATTCGGCGCAAAACCAGCGAAAGGTCAAGAACTTGAAGATCACTACTTTGGAAATATCAAACAAAGAGTATCTGATTACATGAAAGAATTAGATGCAGAGCTATGGAAACTTGGTATTTTAGCAAAGACAAAACACAATGAAGTTGCTCCAGCTCAGCATGAGCTTGCACCAATCTTCAGCACAACAAATATTGCAACAGATCATAACCAGCTTACAATGGAACTTATGAAGAAAATTGCAGATAAACATGGTCTTGTGTGTCTGCTTCATGAAAAACCATTTGCAGGGGTTAATGGATCAGGTAAACATAACAACTGGTCTATTTCAACCAATCAAGGGGAAAACCTTCTTGAACCAGGAAAGTCACCAAAAGATAATACACAATTTTTATTATTCCTAAGCGCAGTTGTTAAAGCTGTAGATGAATATGCAGAACTTCTTAGAGTTTCCGCAGCAGCAGCTGGCAATGACCATAGACTTGGAGCGAATGAAGCACCTCCAGCAATCATTTCTATGTTCTTAGGCGATGAGCTTACCTATATTTTAGAAGCTATTGAAAAAGGTGAAGAAGCACAGGCAAGTGTTAAAGCATTCCTTGAAACAGGTGTCGCAGCACTTCCAAAACTTCCAAAAGACGCAACAGACCGTAACAGGACATCACCATTTGCCTTCACAGGTAATAAATTTGAATTTAGGATGCTTGGATCATCAGCTTCAATTGCAGGCGCAAATATTGTTCTAAATACAGCAGTTGCTGAAGTTCTTGCAGAGTTTGCTGATAGATTAGAAAAAGCAGAAGACTTCGGAAAAGAAGTGGCTGCGATCGTTAAAGAAACAGTTGCTAAACATAAGAGAATTATCTTTAATGGCAACAACTACAGCGATGCGTGGGTTGAAGAAGCAGCAAGACGTGGTCTTCCTAACTTAAAATCATCTGTAGAAGCATTTCCAAAGTTTGCTTTAGAAAAAAGCGTTGCGTTATTTGAAAAACATGGTATCTTCTCAAAAGCGGAAATCGAATCTCGATGCGAAATCATGTTAGAAGGCTATGCAAAAACAATCAATATTGAGGCTTTGACAATGCTTGAAATGGCTAAAAAAGAAATTTTACCAGCTGTTCTAAGCTACAATAAAGAAGTGTTTAAAACACTTAAATTCAAAAAAGAACTTGATCTTAACATGAGTGTAGAAAAAGAACAAGCTTATGCCATTAAGTTATCAAATCTTACTGAATCATTAATTGGCAAGATTGAAGAACTTGATAATATATTACTTGAAACTAAGAACTATAGTGAGATTGAAGAACTTGCTAAATTCTACAGAGAATATGTATTTGAAGCAATGCAGACATTAAGAGGTGTGGCAGATGAATTAGAAACAATTGTATCTGCAGCTAACTGGCCATTTCCAACATACGTAGACCTACTCTTCTACGTATAATCACATAGATACTCCAAAAAAAGGCGCCGCTACTCCCGGCGTCTTTTTTTATTATTATTTATAAAGGCAGGCCTTTATGTTTGGTTTTCATAAAGCAATTTATTTTTTCTGAAGCTATTAGCATAAAGATGCTGTAAAGCAAAACACAGATAGGGAGAATACCTATTGAGCTTATAGATGCAATAAATCCGAGAAGCGGCGGCATTAAGGTACTTCCTATGTAGGCAAAACCCATTTGATATCCCATTATTATTGAAGAATATTCCTTGCCAAACCGCTTGGGCGTCTCATGCAGCATACAGGGAAAAATAGGGGCACAGCCAAGGCCAATCATCATAAATCCTATCAGAACAAAAATATTAGAAAGCGGCAGAAGGAGTAAAGATACACCAGCTAAGATGATCATTTGCCCAGTACGAATAAGGCTTGTATTAGAAAGCTTCATAGTGATAAATCCAGAGATGAATCTTCCAAGGGTAATTCCGCCGTAGTAGATTGAAACCCACCTAGCAGCAGTGGCAGCAGGAATTCCTCTGACGTTTACTAAGTAGCTGCTTCCCCAAAGACCTATTGATAACTCCACACTGCAGTAAAAAAAGAAAGTAGTAAGTGCGAGTTTAACCCCTCTTATATTTAAAATCTTAAGTCCGCTCAGCTTGTTGGTGTCTATGCCAAGCTCTGAAAGAGTGACATTTTGGTCGGAGGCAGCTGACTGATTTTTTATTTCCTTCTCTTGCTTATTCCATAAAGGAAGTGTCATAAAAAAGAGGATAACTAATACAAACTGTAATATTGAAATGGTAAGGTAGCCACTTCGCCAAGAAGACTGCCTTATAATATAAGCGGACATAATGATAGGGCCTAAGGTAGCCCCGATTCCCCAAAAACAATGGAGCCAGCTCATATGGTGAGCCTTATAGTGCAGTGCTACATAATTATTGAGTGCAGAATCAACTGCACCAGCTCCAAGACCTAATGGGACGGCTAGTACAAGGAGCCATACAAATGATGGAGAAAGCGAAAAGCCAAACAGCGCCCCAGCTGTCATCAAACAGCTTATAAATGTCACATTCCCTGTTCCGAGGCGTTTAATCACTATGCCGCTAAATAAACTTGAAACAATTGTCCCGCCGGATATGATCATAGAAACAAAGCCAGCTGCTGCAAAGTGAGTGCTATATTCTACTTGCATAACAGGCCACGCTACGCCCAATAAAGAATCTGGAAGACCTAAACTAATAAATGCTAAATAAATAATAACTAAAAACAGTGTAGCCAATGTAGTACCTCCTATAAAAATTTTTTGGTTAAAGTAATATCTGGCTCTAACAGTTCAAGTGTCAACTTTGTCATTCCATGCTGATAGTCATCTATAAAGTTAGAGGACAGCAAGGTTTCAGGAACTATGCTATGGGGAAGTTGGCTGCTCGATAGTTTAGTGATTTGGCTTATATGTGCCTGGGTCAAATAACTGCCGCTAAAAGTAATATAATCAGGATTTAAGAGGCAGCAGATTGTTACTATAAGTTTAGAAGCAGCCTCACATAGTTCATCAAAATCTTGATATAATGCCTGTCCCCATGTGATTCCTAGGGGAATAGCAGCGACTTCTCCAGCAAAATTGCCTCTGCCTTTATAAAGCTTTCCATTTATACGGATTCCAGCACCGGGAGCGTGAAAATCTGGAAAGTACAAATAAACAATAGTGTGCTCTGTAGGAATTTGATTTTGAGCAAAACCCATAACTGCTGCATTAACATCATTTTCGACAATAATAGGAACTTGATAAACGGCATTAAAATGTGTGGCTAGTGATAGGCCGACTAATGCTTTGTAATCAGATAAAATAATTTCACCGCCATTTTCAACACTCGGAAGACCGAAACCTATTGCTTGAATGGATGGATAACGTATCATTAAAGGCTGTACGATGTTTTCGAAAGCCTCTAAGGTGATACTGTGAGCAGATTCATTTATTTTATAAACAAGCTCTCCAGAAAGATTAATAACTGCCGCATGAATCATGATAGAACCATCGGTCTCATAAGGAAACAGGGTAAGGGCGAGAGAAAAGTTCTCATTATAACGAAACTGCTGAGCTGGTCTTCCACCTTTAGATGAAGCTAGGTCTGCTTCAAAAACTTCATTTTCCTTTATAAGATGCTGAAGTACCGAGCCCACTGTAACAGTACTGAGACCTGTTATCTCAGCAATTTGCTGCTTTGTAGCCTGTTTCATATTTCTCAGGATTTTTCTTACCAGATTAATATTAATTTCTTTGATTACAAGTGAATTGCCACTAATATGTTCCAAGGGATACCTCCTTTATGAATAGAATAATTACTTGAAATGAGAAAGTGGGCTTGTACTTAAGCATACGCATTTCGTTGATTATAGGGAGTGAATCCTTTACATACCTTTTACCATGATGCGGTATATAAAAGAATAATATATAAAACAGAGTTAATAAAATACTTTATAAAAGTGTTTTATTAACTCTTGTGCCTAATTTACCACTTTATGATTAAGGTGTCAATAGATAGGTAGAAAAATATTACATTAAACTTGTAAAGTTGGCTAGAATAACTATTAGTTTAATCATACAGCGAAGGAGTATCACCATATGGCAAGAGTCATTGCAGCCCCATCAAAATATATACAAGGAAAAGGGGAAATCAAAAAGCTGGCACAGTATTACAGAAGTTTAGGAGAAGCAGGAGCTTTTATAGTTTTAGACTCATATATTCTGGCGCATCATCAAAAGATAGTAGCCTCAAGTTTTATAGAAGCATCAATACCTTTTGCTTTAGAAAGATTCGGTGGTGAATGCAGTAAAAGAGAAATTAATAGACTGATTAAAGAACTAGCGGCAAAAGGAGGCGATGCAGTTATTGGCATAGGAGGCGGAAAAACGCTTGATACGGCCAAAGCTGTGGGACACTACACCAATATGCCGGTGATCATCGTCCCAACAGTTGCATCAACAGATGCGCCCTGCAGTGCATTGGCAGTTATTTATACAGATGAAGGCACCTTTGACAGTTATTTATATTTAAAGGCTAATCCCAATATCGTCCTAGCAGATACCAGTGTTATTGCAAAAGCACCAGCTAGGTTGCTTATAGCAGGCATGGGAGATGCCTTAGCCACTTACTTTGAAGCGAGAGCCTGTATGACATCAAGTGCTGTTACAATTGCTGGCGGGAGTCCGTCTAAAGCAGCGTTTGCTTTAGCTAAATTATGCCTGGATACGTTGCTAAAAGACGGCCTTAAGGCTAAAATAGCTGCGGAGAATAGAACAAGCTCTTTAGCACTTGAAAATGTTATTGAAGCTAACACGTATTTAAGTGGTGTTGGGTTTGAAAGCGGAGGGCTTGCCGCTGCGCATGCTGTTCATAATGGACTTACTTCACTGCCGGAAACCCATTCAATGTATCATGGAGAAAAGGTAGCCTTTGGAACGATTGTACAGCTTGTTTTAGAAAATGCAGATCTAGAAGAAATAAAGCAAATTATACATTTTTGCAAAAGTGTAGGACTTCCGACTACATTAAAACAGATAGGCATAAGGAGGGAATCAGAAAAAAAGGTTATGCAGGCTGCTAAGGTCTGCTGCAGACCAGAGGAAACGGTGCATAATATGCCTTTTGAAGTTCACGTGGAAGACGTATATAATGCAATCCTCACAGCAGATGAATTAGGTGCAGAGGATACCCTTATTACTAAAAGCATCTGAGCACTTAAGGCAGGGCTCTGCCATCTGAATATAAGCAGGTAAAACAAAGGATATCTATAAGCTTTATAGGCTGATAAGATATCCTTTATTTATCTCGTTATATAGTTTTTAATCATATGAAGTTATAGGGAAACAACCTATAAATTTAAGAGATATTTTTGTTTAGTTCTGAAGCTTTAATGGATTCAACGATAAGTTCGTCTAAACATCTGCTTAATATTAAGATTTCTGTGGAGTTTGGAATTTCATTTGGATTCATACATAGTTCGTTTAAAAGGTAACGTAACTCACTAATAAGCATGTCTAAATTTTCATTTCGTGTTTTTGGATGCTCTGTATTTCTCATAAAATCCCTCCTTAGTAAATAATACTTAAGACAATATAGACGGGTTCTTAGGTAGATAGGGTATGGCGCTTTGTTTATATTGTGATGGTTTGAATCAGCTGGCATGATGAGATTGATTTTCTATGAGAGCTATAAACTCATCTACTATACAGGGATCAAATTGTGTTCCAGAGCATTTTTTAAGTTCAACAATAGCATAATCTACACTAAAAGCTTCTTTATAAGCTCTTTTATGGGTCATTACATCAAAGGAATCTACGATGTTAATAATTCTTGATAAAATAGGTATTTCCTGTCCTCTTAGCCCAGTTGGGTAGCCAGTTCCGTCAAACCTTTCGTGGTGGGCCAGTATTTCATCAGCAATATGCGCAAGTTCTGGAGTTGATTTTGCTATTCTATAGCCTATTTCTGTATGGGTTTTCATAATATTCCACTCTTCTTTAGTCAGCTTATCTGGCTTAAGAAGTATATAGTCAGGAATACCAATTTTTCCGATATCATGGAGGAGAGCCAGTAGTTCCAGTTCATCCAGCTTATCTTGAGAAAGAGAAAGTCTGTTACCTAATTTTAGACTTAGATTACGTATTCTGAGTGTATGCTGCTCAGTTTCAGTATGTTTTTCGTGCAAGGTTCTGGATAGGGAACTGATTGCAGCACTTCGGGCACTCTTATTTTCCATAAGCTTATTACGATACATCCTTTTTTCAGCAAGGCTCATTACAGCATCTGTATCAGAAGTTTCACTGCTTTTTTCAGCATATCCTAAAGCAAAGCTTATTTTAAAATGAAAGTCCCAAGTATTATTGCACCTATCTTTAATTTTAGAGATTAAATTAGAGATATAGTCCTTATCTTTATTTGTTACAAGTATAATGAACTCATCTCCTCCCCACCTCGAAATAATATCGTTACTTTCGCAGGTGTCTTTAAGAATATGACTTGCCATGCAAAGCAGCTTGTCCCCTTCTTTATGACCAAGTGCATCATTTGTCAGTTTGAGGCCATTGAGATCCCCCATAATAATGAAGTAATGAGAATCTTTGTTTTGATCTAATTTTTCGAACTGTTCTTCCATGTAGGCTCTGTTTTTAAGGCCGGTAAGCTTATCTGAGTAGCTCAAAAAGAGAATCTCTTCTTCATGGTGTTTGCGCTCTGTTATATTCGTAAGTGTACTCACAAGTCTGATGGGGTTGCCATTTGCATCTTTTTCAACAATCTTTCCCCTTTGGAGTACCCATAAAATGTCACCAGAGGGCTTAGTCACTCTATATTCACATTCATAGTAGTCGGATGCGCCTGCAAGTAAGGATTTGAAAAGTTCATTAATACGTTCAAGACATTCAGGATGAATTTTAGAAGCATAATTTCTAAAGATCTCTTTACCCGTTTGCCCTTCGTAGCCAATCATTTTTTTCCATTCGGGACTGATATAAAGATCTCTTTCCTTGATATTAAGATCTAGATAACCATCATTGGTAGCCTCCATAATCATTCTGAACCTAGTATTCATCTGACTTATATCTTTATAAGCCAGATCCAATTGAGCCAGCATAGTATTGGTAGACACGGCCAGCTTATTAAATTCATCGTTTCCGGGCATATGCACGGATAAAGAAGGATCTCTGGTTGCAGCAACGGTGTCCATAAAGTTGTTTAGTTTAGAAAGGCGCTTTAAAATATACTTATCCATAATGATTAAATCAAATAGGCTCATCAATATAATAACAAGCAGAAAGCCAATAATAAAGAACTTAAAGTAATAGAAGATGTTATTATAATCAGTATTTTCTTTAGTAATGATGAGAGCTATTGAATCATTTTTATTGATATCTTTTATAATACGGGCAGCTTCTAAAGGCTGTTTTGCTGGCTGATGCGTTACTGGAAAACCCGAGGAAACAAGTTTTTCATAGGCTTTAAAATGACCAATGTTATATTCATTAAGTGTTACTTTAACATCTGTTACATTCTGTATATAATTAATCAGTTTAGCATCAACCCCACGGACTAATATAAGAAGGCCATTACTTGGTGATAGTTCATCAGAAGTGGTAATCGGAGAAACAGCAACTAAAAATGACTGGTCTTCTACAACGATAATACCAGATTTTATATTTTCAAAATCAGATGTCCTAACTAAAGCTTTTAGATCATCTTTTTTGGACAGAAGCTTTTTCTTGATATTCTTTAGGAGGTTATAGTCTAAATCCGTATGTTTTAAGTAGAGCACTTCACCGTTGCTATCTAGAAAAACCATTATTTTTAAATTAAGTGCGGACAAAGTATTGTATTCTAAGTTGGAAGAGACATATTCCGGGTTTAATGTATCAATAAAGTGATATGTATCGTCCCAATGGGACCAATCCGCAGCAGTGCTTTCAAGACCTTCCAGCTCATTATCAAGCATATAACTGATGACATCAAAACTTTTTTCAACCTGAAGTTTTTGATTATCATTAATATAGCCAAAGTAGGCTATATGAAACATTAAATAAGTTAATAAAATCACTAAAATTATACTTATAACCCCTATAATCAAGGTTTTATACTTGATCTTCATATTTCCCCCCTCCTCTCAGAAGCTTTGTTAGATTCTATATTTTATAGTTAATGATATCTTTGCAATACATAATATATTTAGGATAAGGTTTCTTATAAATTTAATATTTTAAAGTTTAAGCTATTTATGACGATACATGATGTGAAACCACCTGGAGAAACAACTTTGCATAGATGAATAACTTAGGTTTATATGGTGTTTCTCTATAATAGCATTATAGCACAATTACTAAAAGTACAACATAAACTCTAGAAAAATATACTCTTATGTAAATTTACTTATGAATAGGATCATTTTATAATACAAAAAGATCTGAACGAGATTTTCTCATTCAGATCTTTTTGTATTTACTATATAAAGTGTATTGGATTAATTACTTTTTTCTGCATTTCTCTTTAGAACGCTATAGATAGGAGTAGATACTAATATAACAGATAAGAATAAAGTAAAGATAAGTTCTGGAATAATATAAGAACTATTATAAATGAGTGAATAAATAACAGGACTTTGCCCTTCAGGTGCATATTCGGCAAAAAATATAAATCCGGATAAGAAGTGCATGCATCCTCTGGCAAGTATAGCAATAGAGACTGCCATAATAGTACGAATTTGAATATTCTTCAGAAATTTTGGAGCAAGGCCGGCAAGACCTAAAAGTCCAAAAGCTAAAGGATAATCTAAGAATAATTGGGCCCAGTGTACAACAAAGTTATCTTGTATAACCTGTAGAAGCCCATAGCCTACTCCTGCTGCGATTCCTGCAATAGGACCAAATACCATAGCATATAAAATGATAGGAAACATGCTCACAAGTGTAATAGAGCCCCCTTGAGGCATTTTGAATATTCTTATGTAAGAGAGTATAAATGCGAGAGCAATGCACATGCCCCCATAAACTATTTTTTTTGTTGTTAATACAGCTGTTGTAGTATTTTCCTTTTTACCTACTAGGATGAACCCAGCGACAGACAGTATTAGAAGTATGGCGATAATTGCCCAGACAACGGGACTTATTTCAAGTAACTTACCAAAGATATTTTCCATAACATAACCCCTTTCAAAAGATAGTTTAAGTTTTACTAAGGGGCAAAAAGCAATAAAAAATTGCCTAACGAATGTGTAGGCAATGAAGTTTATCGCACATTCGCTTCCTTGCAGCAGCATTACCTGTAAGCAAGTTATGAGGGTCTGCATCTATGTGCACTCTCAGCTTAAAGCTCCCCTAGCAAAATAGTATTTAATTCTTATCAAATTATAGTATACTTTTAAATTGATGTCAAACTTGATGGCTTAATTTTGAAGCAGTTCTATAACGCGCCTGTATTGATCTTCGGTAAGGATGCCTTCGTTATACATATCTTTGGTGATCGCAATCAGCCTTTCCGTTGTAATCTTTGCGGTGGGATCAAGATTGCTGAAGAAATACGTGTGAACGTTCATAATATCCATATAGCTGACATAGCCTTGTCTTTTTAATAGAATTAAAATGTCTATTAA
>CALJNR010000112.1 GCA_937981575.1 uncultured Clostridia bacterium
CAGCCATTCTTAAGAGCCATAGCTGCGGACTCTGGTGCTGTACTGGTTACCATATGATTGGTATGGAAATCTCGTATTGCCCAGCAGTCTGATACGACATGACCTTTAAAACCCCACTTGTCTCTTAGAATATCTTGAAGCAATGTTTTGCTGCCGCAGCAAGGCTCTCCTCTAAAGGCATTATAAGCACCCATGACAGATTCAACATCTGCTTCTTTCACCAACGCTTCAAAGGCCGGAAGATACGTTTCCCATAAATCTTTATCGGACACCTCTGCATTAAAGCTGTGTCTTTCGCCTTCTGGTCCGCTGTGAACAGCATAGTGCTTTGCACAGGCAGCCCCTTTAAGATACTTGCCGTCCCCTTGAAGCCCTTTTACAAATGCTACGCCAAGTCTCGATGTAAGGTATGGGTCTTCTCCATAGGTCTCATGGCCTCTTCCCCATCTGGGGTCTCTGAAAATATTAATGTTAGGTGAACAAAAGGTGACCCCTTTATAAATATCTCCATCCCCTTTTGCTGACTGCATATTATATTTAGATCTGCCTTCTGTCGCAATGATATCTGCGATTTCTCTGAGAAATGCATCATCAAACATTGCAGCAAGTCCTATGGCCTGAGGAAATACCGTAGCTGTCCCAGCCCTTGCCACCCCGTGGAGGGCTTCATTCCACCAGTTATAGTACGGAATACCAAGTCTTGGAATGGCCGGTGCATCATACTTTAGCTGCTCAGCCCTCTCCTCAAGCGTCATATGGTTTACTAAATCCTTTGCTCTTTCTTCTGGTGATAAATTACTATCCAAATATCTAGGCTTTTCCGTCACTTTTTTCACCTCTTATATTAAATCTTATCATTAACTGCATCATGCTAGATCCATCACACTAATTAGCCGCAAAGCTGCTCCTACCCCTTAACAGCTCCTGCTACAAGGCTGTCTTGCACTTTTTTGCTCATAAATATGTAAACTAAAAGTGTGGGAATAGTTGCTACAACAAGCCCCGCTCCTATTGCGCCCCAGTCTATTGTATATTGGCCAGCTAAGGATTGTATACCTACTGTTAAGGTTTTATATTTTGTATCACTGATGAAAACAACTGCAAACATCAATTCGTTCCATGCCTGCAAAAAGGTAAAAATAGATACTGTTGCAACAGCCGGTTTCATAAGCGGTGCAATAATCCTAAAAAATACACCGTATATGCTGCACCCATCCAGACAGGCTGCTTCTTCAAGTTCTCTTGGCAGGGATGCCATAAAGCCTGAAAAAATCATAAATGCCATAGGGATTGCAAAAGCTACATAAGGCAGAATAAGAGCTTGATAAGAATTAGTCATCCTTAGATTTCTCAGCATGACAAATACAGGCAGAAGTGCTGAGTGAATAGGTACAGTAAGTCCTAATACATAAAAAGTCGTCAAAGGCTTTCTGAGCTTAAAATTCATACGTGTAAGTGCATAAGTTGCCATAAGCGCTGCTATGGCTGTAATAAAAATTGTAGCGCCTGTTACGATAATACTATTAATAAAATACAGACCTACCTTTCCAGTTACCAAGGCTTTACTATAGTTCACCCACATCCACACTTTAGGAAGACCTAGTGGATTCCCGCCAAATATTTCACTGTTGCTTTTAAGTGAAAAAGTCATCAGCCAGTAGATAGGAAAAATCTGAATACCTGCCCAGCCAAACAGCAGGGCATACATGATCCATGACCCTAAACTTCTCTTGGGCGCTGCGATAGTACTTTTATGAGATGTGGTTATATTTTTTACAATGTTATTCATCATGTCACCTCATCCGTTTTGATTAATTTGCCGATCAGCATATAAAGCACAACACATTCAATAATGATAAAAACTGCCATTGCACTTCCGTATCCATAGCTGTTACTTTTAAAGATCGTCTCTACCATAAGCGTACTGGTAACTTCGCTGGCACGGCCCGGGCCTCCTCTTGTAAGTACGAAAACAAGGTCAAATACTTTTAAAGCACCAACTACTGCAAAGGTTAACGAAACCTTTAAAATAGGCTTTAACATAGGAATAGTAATATAAGCTGAAGTCTTAAGCCAAGAAGCCCCATCAATTTTAGCTGCTTCGTAAATATCCGCTGATATAGATTTAATCCCTGCATACATAAGCAGCATATGGTAACCTATATATTGCCAAAGTACAGGAACAACGCTTGCCATTAATGCCGTATCTTTACTGCCCAGCCACTCTCTTGTCAGATTATCAAGTCCACTACTTCTCAAAAACATATTGAGTATCCCGATTTCCGGATGATAAATTTTCATCCAAAGCTGTCCTATAACTACTGTTGAAATGATTACTGGGATAAAAAATACTGTTACAAAAAATCTTTCAAATTTAACCCCTGTTGATATCACAAGTGCTAGTAATAAAGAAATAGGAAGCTGAATAAAAACAGATGTGAGTGCAAATACAAGTGTGTTTTTGACTGATTTTATAAAAGCTTCATCCTTAAACAGTTTAATATAGTTGTTCATGCCGACGAATGTTCCCTGCCCAAATCCATCCCATTTCAGTAAGCTGTAATAGGATGACATGATAATAGGGACTATGATGATAAACGTTAATATGATAAATGAAGGAAAAAGGAAAAAAAGAATCGCCTTTTTGTCTTTCCATACTCTTTCCATAAAGTCACCCCTTTCATTTCTAGTCGAAGTCTATCCATAATATATGTAACGACCACTTATAATTTATTTAGAGTGGCCGTTACTAAAATATATTATAATCTTTAAACTTTAAAACACATAATCGCTGCGTTTTGAAGCCTTGTTGCCTATTTACAAGCTGCTGTCTAACGCTTTAACGAACCAGCAGTCTTTATTCATAAATGGTTTGAAGCCTATCTACAAACTGCTCTGGTGTCACTCCGCCAAGAAGTAGTTCCTGAAGTGTATTCAGATAAACTTGTGTATCTTGACCTTCAAGAAGCGTATCCCACCACAGTGTGAAACTTTCAGATTCGCTTGTAAGTTTTGCAAGAGCAACTGTAACAGGATTAATATTGCTTTCATCAACTTCTACTTTCCATGCTGGCAAATAAGCACCTGCAAGATAAGTTTCACGGGCCATATTTTCACAGAAATATTTTTGGAAAAGTACAGCTTCTTCTTTGTACTTAGTATTAGCATTGACCATAATCGCATCAACTGCTCCGCCAGTAAACTGATTTTTAGTACCTTTGCCGTCTTCAAATACTGGGAATCCAACAGGAATGATTTTGTCTTTAACCAGTGAGTCTTCTCTATAAACAGAGCCAGCTGTCCAGCTTCCGTTAAAGAGCATTGGGATTTTGCCTTGAAGGAATGGAAGGTCTGATTCATCTTTTGAAAGTCCAGCTGCGCCTTCTGGGAATGCACCAAGAGATACAAGTTCAGCAAATTTAGAAGCTGCACTTAAGAACTCTGGATCTTTAAAGCTGCCTTGTTTAGTAAGTGTGCTGACAATTTTATCATTGCCAGCTGCTTTTAATGCCATTGCATCAAAGTACATAGCAATTGTCCATACATCTTTACCTGAAAGTGTCATTGGTGTAATCCCTGCAGCTTTGAAAGCTTTAACAGCGTCAATTAGTTCTGCATAAGTTTCTGGAATTTTAATATTGTTTGCTTCAAAAAGTTCTTTGTTAACGAAAAGTGCCCCGCAAGATAAGCCAAATGTCATACCATACACTTTTCCGTCATATGTAACATTAGCAAGCGCGCCCCCTACCAACTTGTCTTTTGTTCCATCATTTAAATAGTCATCGATTGCAAGAACTCTATCAGCTTCTATAAACGGCTTTGAAAATCCGCCTCCCCATGATGAGAAAACATCTGGCAGCTCATTTGCTGCTGCTGAAGCTTTGATTTTTGTTTTATAAGCTTCATTTTCAGTAGTGTCTTCTTTGATTTTTATATGTGGATATTCAGCTTCAAAGTCTGCAATAACTTTTTTAACGGCTGCATAAGATGCATCTGTTTCAGCTCCCCAAATATGCCAGAAATTAAGTGTAACTTGTTCTTTTGCTGCACTATCTTTTGATGGTGCTGGTTTTTCAGAGCTTGCCTCATTTGCTGGCTGTGGCTTATTTGATGTTCCTGCTGCACACCCCATTGTTCCCATAATCATACTTAGTCCAAGCAGAGCAGACAGAATCTTAACTCCTTTTAACTTCATAACTATTCCTCCTCTTATTTGTTTGAGATAAGCTTATTATATTGTACTTTTTTCATTAATTAAATGTAATCTGATTACTTATTTTGTGCACATTTTTTACTCATAGTCCTTTTCATCTTTTCATTTTTATCATTTCTGACTATGATATAATAGTATTGATGTACCATTTTAACTATTATATCTGTATACGTTTTTTTATATTATCAAGGAATAATCCAAGGAGAAACTATGCTGACATTACATCCTTTTATCCATAAGACTAGAAAAAAATTTTTTGATGCATCTATTAAAACCAAGATTATGCTTATTTTCGCACTATTTATGATGGTTTATGTACTGATTACAGGTGCCCTATATGTACAGATTTTAGACAGTCAAAGGACAACCCAGCTTTATCAAGGAGCCTACCAGTCCATCGATCTTATGAAGTCCAACATTGATTCTAATATTGAAACGATCAATAACGTTTCAAAGATTATTATCTCTGACCCTAACGTCCGTAAGTATTTAACTGCCCAAGATAACAGCGCATCTTACAGAAGGCCTGTCTATCAGACGCTGACTCAGCTTTATGTTACTTTCCCCTTTATTGATTCTATTTATGTTTATCATTTTAATGGGACAAATGTAAATGCTTCACGGTCTGTTACCTTTTCCCTCGTGGAAGACATCAAATCTGCCCCCTGGTATAACGAAGTAGTGGCCCTTAAAGGACAGTACTTTATCAATATTAATGCAGGCGGCATACTGATCCCTAATACTGGCAAAAATAATATTTCTATGATACGCATACTTTATGATGTAGAAAAGATTGTCCCCATAGGGATTTTGGTTATCAACATTTCACAGGACTTTTTTTCTCCAATTATCGAAGAAACCAAACTTAAATATGGTACCTCCTTTGTACTGCTTGATGAAAATAATGTCCCTATTATTGCAACTAAGGACAGCTCGCCCATTACTCTTACTTCTGAAACCAGCCATTTTCAAGATGGTAAGATTGCAAGCATCGAAGGTATAAAGTATTTTATATTGTCCTCGGAGATCCCTAAGTACAAGTGGAAAATTGTCAGCTATACACCGCTCAATGCCTTAAACGGCCAGATTAATGCACTGAGTCTAGTGTTAGTCCTACTCATTATTTGTACAATCATTATTTTCCTTTCGGCGTCTTTATTTACTGCTAACTTTGCAGTCGCTCCCATTAACAAGCTCATCTTAGCCATGGAAGGTGTAAAAAAGGGCAGCTTCAAACGGGTAAATATCAATGCCGGCAATGATGAAATCGGTGAATTAAAAAATACCTATAACTTGATGGTTGAAGAAATAGAAAAAATGATTACAAGGGAAGTGGAAACAGAAAAACAAAAGCGAAAGTTCGAACTGGATATTCTTAATGAGCAAATTAAGCCGCACTTTCTCTATAATACACTAGACAGCATTGCCTATTTAGCGCTCTCCCAAAACAACAAGGAGGTCTACGGAGCTATTAATGCCTTAGGGCAGTTCTACAAGGCAAGCCTTAACAAGGGGAATGAACTTATTTCACTTGAAGCAGAAGTGAATATGATTAAAAACTACCTGAAGCTTCAAAAACTGCGATACGGCACACTTTTCAGTGATTACTATTATTTGCAGGAAAACACATTGAAGGTTCCTATTCTCAAAAACTCTCTTCAGCCTCTTGTAGAAAACTGTATTTATCACGGCATCAAACCTAGCGGCGAGCCGGGCAACATTATAATAACCTCAAATATTTCAGGAAACATACTCTACATTACAGTTGAAGATGACGGACTTGGCATGAACAAAGAGGAAATCCAAAAAATACAAGGGGAATATTTAGATGAAAATCTTACAAGCTTTGGCCTTCGTGGAACCATTGCAAGACTCAAAATCCATTACGGAACGGATAATATTTATGAAGTAACAAGCGAGCCTTTTAAAGGTGCAAAAATCACACTGAAAATCCCAATAGAGGAGGGGCTGGAATGAACCATAAACCTATCAAAGTATTACTTGTCGATGACGAAGAAAACATTAGAAATCTTCTTAGGCTCTGTATTGACTGGGAGTCTCTCAATATGGAAATCATAGCTGATGCAACCAGTGGAACTGAGGCTTTAGATCTCATTGAAGAATTAGGCCCTGATATCGTTTTGACAGATATTGAGATGCCTTACATGGACGGAATTACCCTCAGCAAGCAAATTATGGAACACTATATTGATACTTATATCGTAATTATTACTGCTCATGAACAGTTTACTTATGCCCAGCAAGCTGTATCCATTGGTGTATCTGACTTTATTCTAAAACCTATTGACCCAGAAGTGATCACTGAGACACTCAAAAAACTTTCCGCTAAAATCACTGAAAAGCGCAACAAACTGACTGAGCTTGAAATGTCTTATAAGTATATTAAAGATAATGCCCTGGAGCTTAGAAATATGTTTCTAAACGGTCTTCTTGCCGGCAATCTTAAGAATATGGAGCTATTTAACAGCCTTACTATCACTAAAGCTTTATTAAATAATGAATCTTATCCGTTTCAAACAGCGGTGATTAAAATACTGTTTGATACGAATAGATACACGGTCTCTGAGAAGCAAATTATTCTAGATAACTGTGTATCCTCTATCGAAGAAGCGTTTGCTTCCATAAAAAATCTTTATGTCTTTATCGATGTTCACAGCCATATCATTCTGCTCGGAAGTACCAAAGAGACTTATTTGCCTGAACTGAGCGAACGGGTTACTAAATATCTAAAGGCTAACCTAAATTGGGCAGTATATTGTGGTATTGGAACGGTTGCTGCTGCGCCCCATGAAGTTACATCTTCCTATCAAGCTGCCAGAAATGCTCTTAAATTATGCTATATCTTAGATGAAGAGATCGTCTTTAACCACAACCTTGAAAACCCTGAATCACATCCAAATCTGCTTGGAGACAATCCTGTAGATCAGCTTATTTTATTAGTTAAAGCTGGACTTAATGAGCAGGCTGAAAGTTTATCACGCGATCTTCTGCATTCCTTTTTGCAAGAAGACCTTGCAGATATAAATACGATCAAGTACCAAGCTATTAATCTCTTAACCAGAGTTACAGAAGCACTTCTGCAAACCGGCATTCCTGCGGCCTCACTCAGCACATCAGACTTATCTTACTCACAACTTATCGGCCTTAAACTATATGCTGATATTGAAAAATATGTACTCTGTACAATTTCTGAACTTGCACAACTTATGAGTACTGTAAACGGTAACAGACTTAATGATACTGTATCACAAATCATTTATCATATCGAAAATCATTATACGGATGACAGCCTCTCTCTTAACAGCTTAGCTAAACACTTTTTTATTAATCCCAGCTATTTAAGCCGCATTTTTAAAAAAGTAACGAATAAAGCTTTTACGGAGTACCTGGTAGAACTTCGAATTCAAAAAGCCATTCAGCTGCTTCAGCTTTCAAACTATAAAGCTTATCAGCTCGCTCAAATGGTAGGCATCCCTGATCCTAATTACTTTATTAAATGCTTCAAAAGGGTAACAGGTATCAGCTTGCAGGAATTCAAGGGGCAAACCCTCAAAAATTAATTTTTCATACTGCCCATCATTTTAATTGAAAAATAATGGGCAGTATATTATACTTTTATTAAAAATATTTTTAAAATATATTTAAAATATGTATTAAAAACCCGCCATGCCCGAGAGAAACATCTCATAAATTTAAGTTATTCATCTAGTTAAAGTGTTTCGCTTAGTGATTTCAAATCATACAACATTGGGGAAAATATAAATTCAAAGATGTGAAATCATTATATTGTCTAGGGTATATCTATTTGATGAGAAAAGGGGTCTATTATGAGAGGGGAAGCATATGAAAAACATCATTAAAAACAAATACCAAATCAAAAAACAAAGCAGTAAGAAAACAAAGCAGCAACAGCCTGTACAAAAGAAATCCTCTATAAAAAACAAACTTATCATTGCGTTTCTATCCTTTGCTATTGTTCCGCTGATTACAATAAGTATAATCTTTTATACTTTATCCAGAAGTACTGTGCGGGATACTTGTCTTCATTTTACATCTGAACTTATTACTCAAATCAGCATTAATATGAACAGTTTTTTAAGCAGTGTTGAAAAGAAAACACTTAACATTGCTGTAGAGCCTATGGTTAACAAAGGATTAAATGATTATAGATCTTCAGATAAACTTGAGAAATTGACTATTTCCCGAAGTATAGGTACTCGCCTAATTTCTATTGGCAGTTTAGATGATCAAATCGAAGAAATACAGATTATTCATGCCGATGGTGATGCCTTTGGAACAGGGCCTGTTGTTACCAAAGAAGATCTGGAACTTTATACAGGAATGCTCTCAAAGCAAAAAAGCATCTGGAAAAAAGGGCTGGGAGCAGATCCTGAAGGAATCTATTTTCTTCACAGCATTAACAGCTTATACACTGGCAAAAAAATTGCAATTATAAAAGTAAAAATTAGGCAAAATGTTTTATCCCAAAGCATTAGCCACGCTAACATTCTTGAAAATGCAACCCTCTATGTCACCAGTGAAGATGGGCAGGTTATCTATACTGCTGACGAAACCCAAAAATCTTCAGACGTTCAGCTTCTAAGCATCAAAGAATTAGAGGGAAGTTATATTGAAGGCGGTACCCTCATCAACTATATAACCCTCGTTAATAACTGGAAAATTATAATCGAAATTCCCGAAGGATCATTAACTAATAAGCTTGACTTTGCAACACTTATCGTACTTATTTTAATCGTTCTTGCTGCCATTTTAGCTGCTTCCTGCGGACTATTTATAGCTAAAAGCTTTTCAAAACCCATTATAAAAATAATGCATCTGATGAAAAACGCCGAGCAGGGTGATTTGACTGGCCTGATGGATGAAAACCGAAGTGACGAAATTGGTATGCTGTGCATAAGTTTTAACTATATGATAGGGAATATCAAAAAACTATTAAAAGAAACTCAGATTGTTATTGCCAATACTTCAAATGACAGTAAACTCCTTAGAACATCTGCCGAGAACTCCGTAGAAGCATTCAGGCAACTGGCCCTCTCTATTAATGATATCGCTGTGGGAGCCGCAAACCAAGCTGAAGATACAGAAAAAGGAACGCATTCCATGTATGCACTCTCTGGCAGCATACAAGAAGTGAGAGTTAATACAGAGGAAGTCATACAAAAGAGTCAAGATGCCAAATCCATTATCAAAACTTCTACTGCAAGTATCAGTCATCTTACAGAAACGATGAAATCTTCTATGGAGATATCTGATCAAATTAAAGGCAGTATGCTGGAACTTAGTACGCTCACTAAAAATATCGAAGAAATAATGAAACTTTTAGAAAGCATTAGTGAACAAACCAATCTGTTAGCCTTAAATGCAAGTATTGAAGCTGCAAGGGCTGGCGAAGTCGGCAAAGGCTTTGCAGTAGTTGCAAGTGAAGTCAGAAACTTAGCTGAGCAGTCTAAAGTATCGACTAAAAATGTCCGTATGAAGCTAAGCACTATCCAAAGTAAAACCCAAGAAACTGCTAAACTCGTTATGGATGCAAATCACATTGTTATAAACCAGGATCAATCGGTTAAGGCCGCTTATGAATCGTTTTCTGACATTGTTGAACTCCTCAAAAATATGGATACTGCCCTAAATCAGGTAAGTACTAAAATTAGCGATATGGAAACCATAAAAGATGATACCATGCACAAAATAGAGCAAATCAGCACTGTAACATCTGATACAGTAGCAGCTACCGAGGAAGTTAATGCCCTCAGCGAAGAGCAAAATGCGATTACCGTGCAGCTCTTTGATGTCTCCAGCAAACTATCTACCGCAATGGAAGAACTACGCCGTTCTATAGAACATTTCAAAGTCGATTAAACTCTGCCCTGACTATATTTCAAAATAAACTTATATAAAAAAATAAGAAATCTACTTAACTTCATATTTTCATATGTTGTCAAGTAGATTTCTATTTAAATAAAACCACCTGTCTAAGATTAATGTTCTTATTATAGTAAGTTTTAATCTTAGTACCTTTGGACTATAAGCACTCACTAAAAACATAAAGCTTTGTCCTAGGCTATGAATGCTTAACATTCATATTTGGTTTTACACAGTTAGTATGTCTTTTTGAAATATCCACTATACATCAAAAACTATGGATAATTTTTCTTTTATTCCACTCAAATATGCCGAACAAACATCAAATCCTCTAAGCCCTCTTTAGGAACAGGCTTGCTAAACAGGTATCCCTGTCCATAATGACAGTTATTTCGCTTTAACAGCTCCAGCTGTTCTTTGGTTTCTATCCCTTCTGCTACAATCTCCAGATTTAGCTTTTGAGTGAGCTCAATAATCGACTCTACTATAACGCTTCCTTGCGGGTCTTCTAAAATATTTTTGATAAAGTCCCGATCCAGTTTTACACTGTCTATTGGAAGCTTTTGCAAATAAGTAAGTGATGAGTACCCTGTTCCAAAATCATCAAGGGCAATCTTAACTCCCATGTCTTTAATCTCTTTTAATATTCTTGTAGAGGCTCTGATATCTTCCATAACTGCCGTTTCAGTGACTTCAATTTGTACCTCATTACATTTTATCTGCAAATCATCAAGCAATTGTCTTACTTCATCTATAAATTCTTCTTGTGTTACCCTTTTACCAGAAACATTAATCGAAATCTTAATATGCGGATATCCCCGATCTTCCCATTCTTTTTTCTGCTTGAGTGCCGTCTCTAGTACCCATGCACCTAATGGATAAATCAGACCTGTTTCTTCAGCCATCGGAATAAACTCCATCGGCGAAACCATGCCTCGTTCTGGATGAATCCACCTGATTAGTGCTTCGGCAGACGTTACCTCTCCGCTCGTCAAATCAATAATAGGCTGATAGTAAAGCTCAAATTCTTGACGTTCAATAGCACATCTTAGCTCATTAATCATCTTGATGTGTTTTAGATTTTTCTCCCTCATCTCTTGCTTATAAAAACAATAATTATCTTTCATATTTTTCTTAACCGTATACATCGCCATATCTGCACACCTAAGCAGCTGATCAACACTGCTGCCATGCTCTGGGCATAAGACAATGCCTATACTGAATGAAATAAAAAACTGCTGATCCTGAATATGCCAAGGTCGTCTTAAATGTTTTAACAGCGCCTTAACCCTATGTGCTGCGTCCTGCCTATCTTCGATATGATCAAACACAACTGCAAATTCATCGCCGCTCAGCCTAGCTGCCATATGGGGCCCTGCAACCTGTTCTTTTAGAATATCGGCAATGTGTTTTAATAGCATATCCCCAGCAAAATGTCCTAGTGTATCATTTACATTTTTAAAGTTATCAATATCCATATAAACCAAAACAAATTGATGTTTAGCTCTGCTTGGATCTTCAATAAGCTTTGTCAATCTATCTTCAAACATCAGCCTGTTGGGAAGTCCTGTAAGTGCATCAAAATACACTAGCGAATTAAGTTTTTCCTCTGTCCATTTTTGCTCTGAAATATCTGTATGAGAACCTGCGATTCTAGCAACCCTGCCCGCTTCATTCCATATAGCTTTGCCTTTACTTAGCACCCATTTATAACTTCCACATTTGCAGCGCATACGATAAACGTCTTCATAAGATCCTTCTTTACGATTAATGTACTCCCTAATCTTTCGAATAACCTCTTTTTTTTCTTCAGGATGTAAAAGAGCAATCCATCCCATAAATGTATTGTTTATTTCTTCTTCTTGATACCCTAAATAGTCCTTCCACTTAGGGGAAAAATAGTAGACTTTATTTTCGATATCCCAGTCCCAAATGCCGCAGTCTGCGCCTTCGACGGCCAGCTTATACCTCTGCTCACTGATACTCAGGGCATTTCTATGCACAGTTAGCTCATCAAACTGATGCCTTAGTTCTTCCTCTAAAACCATAAGTTCTTCATTGGCACTGCTTAGATCCTCAAAATTCTCATAAATTTTTCTAAGCATTCTTTTTATGATCGTAAGTCTTTCTAAAACAAGCAGATAAATGAGCAGTGTCGTAAAAAGAACATATCCCCAGCCTTTATAAAGTGCTATTCTCCTATAGACCTCTGCACTAAGCGCAATCCTCCCCAAAAGATCGTCAGATAATAATATCCACAACAACCCTAAAATCCCATAGACAAAGGCTATTCTCATAGATTCAAAGTTTGGCCGTATTTTATAGTTAGGGCGTAAGTAATAGCCTATATCCTTCTTTTTGTTAATATCTTGTTTAAAATACGATCTTATCTTATTAAATAAAGGAATCAACGCTATCACCGCCCTCTCAGTCAATTGATGAATGATATACATCTCACTCTGAATAATTTTCACCTGATAATAATTATTACACTTTTTAATTAAATTCTATCAAATTTTATCTGCAAATACAACAACAATTAGTAATTTTATACAAAATCTACTTTTATTCGCAGCTTCATCCTTATAGTCATTTATACAGAGAAACAACATATAAGCTTATACCTTGTTTCTATAAGTTCTAAAGGATTACCATCATCTTATCTCACAATACCTTTAGCAATAATGTTTACACCTTTTAGAATGTACTAATTTTCTATTGATATCCATAAATGCATTTATTTAACCCTAAAATCTTATAAGCCATGGTTAAACAGCAGGTATATGTTCTTACTGTTTAATCATGGCTTATATTATGTAAAACACAATCTTAATTATTATCCCAAAAATATGATCAGCATTATGATTAGATACTGAATCCCCCATAAAATACTTTGCATCAGCAAGGTCGCTATAATGCTTCTGAAAAAACTTACTTGATTTGCAGTATGAAATCCTACCAAAATAAAAACAAGATACCAGTGTGCAAATAACGTCATGATCCCCAAAATATAGTCTGAGACTACTGTCGTAGATGTTATCATGATTGTAACAAGGCACACCATCATAATAAGTAATACAGCAACAGCTACTACCTGAGAAAAAATAGTAATTAAAAAAAGTTCTTTAAAGCTTGCTTTGCCGCCTACCAAAAATTTTATTCCAAACAAAAGACATGCCATGACTAGTGCACAAAAAACAGCACCCACTATAATAACTACTGCCGCAGCAACGGCCATAACTATGGCTAATGTTCCTAAACTCTTATTACCAGCCTGTCCCAAATAATATGACAACGAAAAATCACCTTCTGGAAGCATGCCTCTTAATAATGCCAAAGCAGACTGTATGCCTAAAACCCCTACCAGGCCTATGATGAGTGCCATCTGAGCAATACTAGCTATTCCCTTCAGAACAGTCCTTTGGCTCCTCCCATGTATCATTTCCTGAGCGCATATTTCTGGATTCGTAAAGAGTTCTACTATCTCTTTCATTATCTTACCCCTCTTTTTTTAATCATCTGAATTATTATACACTTTTTTATAATCTACTGCAAACCTCCTAATACCCTGCTTATTCTCCAAATGAGCAGCAGGCAAAAAAGCGTGCAAAAATGCAGTGTAAGTAATCACGCTTTTTAGCACGCTTAAAGCTTTAAGGTTGTGTAATTTCTATATAGCCCCATAGTCCATTTTCCTTTACCGCTGCCAATCCTTCTGAAATACTTCTGGCTTCTTCCCATCTTGGTTCTATCACCATTTCTCCTTTTTGGTTAATAAACCCGTATTTGCCATTTACCCGTACTGCTGAAAGTCCTTCTCTAAAATCATAAGCATCCTGATACTTAGGCTCTATAACCATTTCTCCGTACTTATTGATAAAGCCTACCTGCGCTTTTTCATTACTGCCCACATCAACTGCTGCAAGTCCTTCTGTAAATGGTATTGCAAAGTTATACTTTGGTTCAATCACCATGCTTCCGCTTGTATCAATGTATCCCCACTGAAGTCCCGACTGAACCGGTGCTAACCCTTCAGAAAAATACCAGCCTGAATCCCACTTAGGCGGAATAACAAATGTTCCATCCTTGTCAATATAGCCACATTTTCCCTCTATCACCACCAGCGCCAGGTTTTCAGAAAAAGGCTGTGCCCAATAACATCTTTCATCTTCTAGAACCACATACCCCTCTTCATCAACAAACATCCACAAATCATCCTGACACACGCTAAGCAGCCCTTCTCTATAGCCCATATTAAAAAAGCCAACGTCGTCCCACCACGGGTAAATGATCCACATACCGCTTTGGTCTATACTTCCCCATAATCCGCCTTGCTTAGCCATTCCAATCCCATCCGAGAACTCTTTCACATCTTCAAATTCATGCCCAATAACCAGCCTGCCTGTTACGTCAATATACCCCCAGCTTTGCCCATCATATACAGCCGCAAGCCCACCTGAAAAGTCCTGGACCGCCTGCCAAGAGGGAGCAATAACATATTGCCAATGGACAGCTTTTTTTGTCTCTGCTGTAGAGGGTTTTTCTTTTGCAATAGGTACATCATCCGTTTTGCGGTTTGCAGGATTATTTTCTATGACTTTAGTTTCTTTTGGCATGCCTAGTTCTTCTAATGCTGTCTTGGAATCCTCAGTAGGAGAACTTAAAAAACGTATCCCCATCGTAACGAATAATGCAAACATCCCTATAGCAAAGGTCGATGCAAACACCGCAATCCATACCCCAAGCTTACTGGCTTTTTTGGGAGGTGGATAGATAGGCCTCATATTAGGATGCTGAGACCAATTAGGCTGAAGACTGTTATAGCCATTTGGCAAAGGCTGCTGCATTTCCATTCTTTGTGGCTCTCTAAAACCTGATGTCTGGGTCGTATTGACTTGCTGGATAACTTGCTGCTGACTGACCACTTTAAGTTCCGCCGGCTTTTCTTGTATTTTGCCTTCTTTTGTGTCCGATACATTTTCAGCTGCTTCTACTGCCAGCAAACCTTTTCTAAATTCGTCCACGGTCTGATATCTTGTGCTTGCCCTTACAGCCAGCGCCTTCATCAAAGCAGCTTCTGACTGCCTCGGGATAAGCACCCCCAGTTCACTCGGTCTTTTGATTTCATCTAAATCTAACCTGTCTAAAGCATCAGGAGGCAGCTGCCCTGTTATGGCATTATACAGCGTAGCCGCCAGTGCATAGACATCTGTCCAAGGCCCTTGTTTGCCTTTTGTCCTATATTGTTCTTCCGGAGCATACCCTGGTTTTAAAATAACCGAGAGACTTTTGCTATGTTCTCCAAGCGTGTATCTGGCTGCCCCAAAGTCTAGTAACTTGCTTTCTCCCTTATGGGTAATGTAAATATTATCAGGACTGATATCTCTATGCAGCAGTCCTGTCTTGTGTACTTCTTCTAATGCTTCCATAATAGGAGCAAGCAGCAAAATAGCATCTGCATACAAAATCTTTCCATTCATTTTTTTAAGATACTGCTTGAAGCTGATTCCTTCTATGTAATCCATAACAAGGTAAGCGGTATTATTCTCTTTAAAGAAGGCTTTAACAGGTACAATGTTCGGGGTATTCTGGAGTTTCCCAAGGATCTTAGCTTCCTCTAAAAACCGATCGGCGCCATACTGAAAATACTGTTCTTTTTCTCCGCTGTATATCGTAAGCTGCGTACTTGCAGTCCCTCTTGTAACAAGCCCGTCTGGATAATATTCTTTGATTGCAACTTTAATATCCAGGTGCAGGTCAAGCCCTAAATAAGTTATTCCAAATCCGCCTTGCCCCAAAACCTTGCCAATAAGGTACTGTCTGTTTAGAACCGTTCCAGGAGCTAATGCGTTTGGATACACCTCTTTTGTCTGCTCATCATATCCACAATACGCACACGTCCCCTCTTTATCTTTAGCAGCAAAACAACTGCTACATCTAGTCATATGGTTATCTTTATTCCCCTCTCTTTATCTTGCTTTACTGCATACAGCTAGCAGATAATTCTATACTTTGATGCACCTATTAAAATAATATCATCTTCACTTAGCTTCATAGGCGAAACAATAGGCACTCCATTGACATAAGTACCATTCTCAGAATTCAAATCCTCAATGTAGACATGGTCATTATTTAAAAATAGTTTACAGTGAACATCCGAAAGCCATCTATCATCCGGTACAGCCAGATCGCTTTTTTCACTTTTTCTGCCTATCACAAAAGAATCTATAATATTTACAGCTGTTTCTCCGTACCTAAGGTCTCCTCCTATTTTTATAATTCTTATCTGCTGCCCCTTTACTTCTTGCCCCTGGCTTACTAATACTTTATCTGTAATCTCATCACAGAATAAGCTATGCTCAGACTTTGCCATATTTTCGTTTTTTATATTATTTTTATCATTTACACTTATTTCACCTTTTAACGTATGCTTATTTTCTGTAATCACCTGCCTCTCAGCCTCTTTTTTCTTATTTGCTCCTTGATAGGCAGAAGTATCGCTTACGCTCGTTTTACTTTCTATTTTGTACTTATCCTTTTTCTTTCTTTGATGAAACCTTGCGGCTCCTAATATACTCATAGTCAAAACGATTCCAGCGCAGAGAAAAATTATCAAAAGCATCCCTATACCTAGCTTAGTCTGATGGCTCGGCTTCTCTTCCCCGTTATGGGTATCCTTATCTAATTTGGGCGTATCCTTTTTAGTTCCCTCTCGATTTGTATTTAGCCTTAATACCGCCTTTTGTGCCTGTATTATTTCTCCATCAGAATGGATGCTTAAATTTAAAAAATATGCCTCATCTTTAATCTCTCCTTCCGTGAGTTCAAATAAAGCCACATAACTGCTATTAATATGACTAAGTATATGTGCTGCAACATTTGAGGGCGCTTCATCATTTGTTCCAAGTTCTGTCTCAAGTCCTCCTGCAAGCCGCGCGAAATACCCTAACTGCTTTATGTTGTTTTGCTCTCCTGATCCATCTTTTCGGCTGCTGATCCCTAGGGTGTAAACAGATAAATTAGCTTCCTCAAGCTTAGTGATCACTCGATCTTTAGACACTTCATTTTCATCATATTCCTGCCCGTCAGTTATAACGAGAATCTGGCACTTTTCTAAGGGCACTCTTTCTTTTTGACTATAGATTTCTGCAGCTCTCTCAAGTCCCGTATAAAGATTTGCACATTTATCTTTCATCTCCAAATCATCTATAGTTTTCTTAAAAGCTATGCGGTCTTTTGTAAAATCTTTCCTAAGTGTGACATCTTCTCCAAAAGTAACCAGCGCAAATTCTGTACGAGGCAGACTGTTTAAAAGCAAAGCATGAATCACGGACTTTATCTTTTCTTTATCACCTATTCCAGGAGGTTTGGATATATCCAGCAAAATCATCACTGAAATATGGGCCTCCTCTTTATTGTCCTGCAGCTTGATATACCGATTCAGCTTAAGTTCAGAGGAGCCAAGCGTTCCTTCAATACTGCTTATCCATGAATCTGCTGGACTGTTTTTATCATCTACATAATTAAAAAATGTGCTTAGCTGTCCTTTTTTAATAAATGTTTGAGTGATCTGGATTTTTTCACCTTGAGCATATACAGCTTGAGCACAAGTCATTAAAACCATAGTAATAAGTATAATTATAAATACTTTTGTAGATCTCACCCTTACTCTCCTTTACCTCACGAATACTGTCATCACTGTAAAGTTATCATGATTATGTTTAATCCTTTTTATATGCCTAAGAAGCATCAGTTCCCCCCACATTCTAGGGGATGCTGCTTTTATTAAATCAATTTCCATCTCTGTTTCGTAAACATATTCCCAAAACCCATCCGTACAAATAAGAAAGGCATCTCCGCTCATAAGCGTTCGCGGCTTCTTAAGTACATCCACTTTACAGGTCTTGTCATTGCCAAGTGCTCTTAAAAGTTTGCTTTTGTCTTCATGATTTCTAATATCCTCGTAACCAATTTCTCCGGCTAAATAAGCTTTATAAGAAACCGTATGATCTGCAGTAACCTCTCTTAAAGCGCTTAAGCTAAAATAATAAAGCCGCGAATCTCCAATATTAGCCCATGTGATCTGTTTATAATCACTGATCGCTGCGGCCAGGGTTGTTCTAATTCCTGAGTGCTGCTTATTAACCTCCTGCTCTTTAAGAATGCTATCGTTAGCTTTTTCTATACTGCACCTTAGACTATCTTCTGAGAATATAAACTCTGAATTAAAGGAGTCTATCACTGAGCGAACAGCCAGCTGAGAAGCAACTTCTCCATAGCTATGCCCCCCCAGCCCATCAGCAACAACCCATACGCCGCCCTTCTCACTAACCTGATAACCGAAAAAATCTTCATTTTGAGGCCTTGCCCCTCTATTGGTATAAGCATAAGTCTGAAATTCCATCGATCTATCACTCCATTTTAAATATAAATTTATTCGAAGTATCGGCGAGATAAAATGCATCTCCCGGTTTCATCATCTCAGGAGTGGCAGGGTTTAATCTTTTCCCGCTTTCTGTAAAAGTTCCATAACTTGAGCCCAAATCTATTACGATAAAGCATCCCCTTGCTTTGCTATAACTGACTTCACAATGTTTAGAACTGATGCCAGGGGTATTATTACCAAAGATCACATTACACTCAGCTGGATTTCTGCCTAGCGTAACCTTGTCATATTGCAATGGAAACTTGATGCCGCTGTATTGTCCTGTTATGCCTACTAAAACCGGAACCTGCAGCATACCACCTGCTGAATGGTTCATAGCTCCCCGGGCAGACATCGGTTCCTGTTGCGGCTCAGTGCTGACTGGCTTCACTTCATTCGGCGGCGGCACTTTATGCATTGCATAAGGATTCTGTCCTGTATACGGTTTATTCATACTTTGAGGCGTACTTGCTGCCTGCCCCTTAGATTTACTGCCTCTTCGGGAAGCAACAATAATGATTGTAATCACCAGTCCCGCTCCACCCACTACAGCAATACCTACTATAAGATATAAAAAGGCATCTGCTTTTTCTGAACCAGGATCTTTCCTATTTGAAGATTTCTCCTCACCTTTTTCCTCGGCTGAAGGTTTAGTATTTTCATCTCCCGCCTCTGGACTTAGAGCATCTGACGCTTTGGGATTAGCATCAGGCGCCGCCGGATTCCCTTCTTCAGCCCCGCCTTTACTTGTTAAATCTGCCGTTACATAAGGAATCTTGTACTGCTGAAAAAGCGGAAACATGGTATCAATATAAATCGCCCCATTGGTCCCTTCTCCTTCCAGCGCCTTAAAGGTATTAATTCCTATAACATAACCATCCTCTGTAATAAGTGGCCCTCCAGAATTCCCTGGATTAATAACCGCATCAATTTGATAACAGTTCGTTCCTGCATTACTTATCTTCAGTTTTGTGATAATCCCTTTAGAAGTCGTTGCATTTTCTGGTCTGGATGGCAAGGTTTCTCTTCCACTGTCATTAATATCATCTGCTGAAGCCGGAAAGCCAATAGCAAAGACATCGTCAGTTTCTCTTACATTCCCCTCCGGCAAAAGCTTCGCAGCCTGTCTGTAACTAACTGGCGTTCCAATATCTAAAATAGCAACATCCGGCGTAAGTGTCTCTGATGAATAAATAACTTTGGCTTCGTAAATCGATTTTTCTATCGTCAAATCTTCAAAAATAATAACGATAGCAACCGGATAGAAGCCATACTGCGGATCTGCCGCTACGACATGACTGTTGGTAACAAAATAGCGGACCGGTTCTCCAATATTGCCGACAGCAAATCCTGTCCCCTTAGAAAAGTTCATATTCTCATCAAAAGCTACAACCCTGACCACTGTATTTCTTGCTTCTAAAACTGCTTCATTAGCAGCATTAGCCCGCATACTGAAAACAGTACACCAAAACACCACAATAATAAAAAATATAGGAAGCTTTCTTTTCACCTTATCCCCCCTTTGCTTATTCACAATAGATCATCAGCCCTGTAAAGTTATCTTGATAGGGATGCTGTTTTGAAACAATTAATTGTTCTATTTCCTGACAGCACATCCTTATATCTCCCTCCATAGCCTTAGCAATTTCACTTTCCAGAAGGTATCCGCTGATACCATCTGAACAGACAAGAAGCTTATCTCCTTGCTTTAGTACAAACGGCCAAATATTACAATCTACCTCTGTTAAGGTATCTTTACCAATATATTCAGTAAGCGCATGTTTATCTTCATTCTCCCATGCTTCATTTGAACTTATTTCTCCTAAAAAGACCTTCTGACAAAGTGTATTATAATGAATATGCTCCTTATTCAGCTGATACAGCCTGTTCTCTCTTTTTAAATAAAGTGCACTATCCCCTACACTTACCCAGTACAGGTTATTTTCCTTTATGTATACTGCTATTAAAGTACTCCCCCCTTGCATCTGATACTTGGAGTGTATATACCCATTAAGCTCATAAACTTGGCCTAGAAGCTGCTCTCTTATCGAACTTCCGCGCCCTCCCTCTCGAAAGCCTGCCAACATATACCGAACCGCCTCTTCGCTGATTTCCTTTCCATAAGCTAAGCCGCCCATCCCATCTGCCACGACCGCTATGATGCCATGCTGCATGATATACTCCTTATCAGTGGTATTTGAAAAACCAAATGCATCTTGCTGCGTTTCTCTTTTACCGATATGCTGTAAATTGCCAAAGGAAAATTTCAGTTTCTCTTCTCTCTCTTGCACGTTCTGCTCCCTCTCTTCAGTTAGAGGGGCAGGGGTTTTACGCAGTATACTTATGACTGCTTCATAGGCTTTTTTTATTCCCACTTAAACCGCTCCCCGCACAAAGGAATAAAGGTCAGCTTACTCGTTCCAATTTCTATCACATCATAAGCTGAAAGGCTCATCGGCATAAGAACTTCTTCGTCGTTAAGATAAGTGATCCCCTTACTATCCCCAGGTGCAATTTTGAAACCGTTATTTTTAGGGTTATAGCTGATAATCGTATGATTTTCTCTGGAGATCGTTTCATCTCCTCTGATACAGATATCCATTGTTTCACTGCGGCCTATAAAGTTTCTTTGCCCCCTTATGCGGTAATCTCTTCCCTTATCGGCCCCATGAGTACATACAAGCCAGCCTACTACCGGATCAATGCCCATAGCTCTTTTCATTAATGCTACTGTTTTTCCTTTATCCTCCGGACTGCCTGCTATACTAACCACTGCTTCACTTTGTACGAGTGCCTGAGTTTTGCCTACCTCTTTCACCGGCAATGGCTTAGTAACCCCCACCCCGCTTTCTCCCCCTTTGCAATAAGGACAGCTTGCATTGGTCTCTGAATCATAAAAATGACCTTTTGAACACTGGATAATTCCCATAATCCTTTCCCCCTGTTTTTTAGTAAAGTAAGTTATCTAACCCCATCAAGTCAGCCGACTTCTCTCTTCATACCCATAAAGAGCCGGCATATTATAATCTAACTAAACAATATTCTAAGACTGCTCTTTTTATGCTCATCCCTAAAAATTTCTTCTTTAAAAAAGAGCTTTTTTCATATTTTATAGTTCCTGTACATATACATACATGGAGTACATATGCAGCAGACCGAGTCTCTTATGTGTTATTTTTAGTTATCAATTTTATAAGGAGGATTCTTATGTTAAAGAAATTAGTTGCAGTATTTTTATCTACAGCTCTCTTGGCACTTGCCATGACAGGCTGCGGCGGAAGTTCATCTAAAGGTAATTTAGTTGGCGTTGCAATGCCCACTCAATCACTGCAGCGCTGGAATCAAGATGGAGCTAATATGAAGGCTGCTCTTGAAGAAAAAGGCTATGCCGTTGACCTCCAATATGCTAACAATGATGTCAATACGCAAATTCAACAACTGGAAAATATGATTACAAAAGGCTGCAAGGTACTTGTTATTGCTTCTATCGATGGTTCTGCTATTTCGGATGTTCTTGCAAAAGCCGAAAAGAATAAAGTTCAGGTTATTGCCTATGACAGGCTGATCATGCAAAGTCCTAATGTCAGCTACTATGCAACTTTTGATAACTTCAAAGTTGGCGTTATCCAAGGTCAGTACATAGAAGAAAAATTAGGCCTCAAAGAAGGCAAAGGCCCATATAACCTCGAAGTGTTTGCTGGTTCTCCAGATGATAACAACGCAACCTTCTTCTATAACGGTGCCATGAGCATTCTAAAACCTTATATTGACAGCGGCAAGCTGGTTGTCCCAAGCGGTCAAATGGACTTTACCACTGTTGCTATTCAAGGATGGGATTCAGCTAAGGCTCAGTCTCGAATGGATACCCTTGTTACAGCTAACTATGCAAAAGGCCAAAAACTTGATGTGGTATTGTCTCCTAATGACAGCTTAGCTATTGGTATTGTTGCATCTCTCAAAAATGCAGGATACGGCAGCGGCGACAAACCTTATCCGATTATTACAGGCCAAGACTGCGATAAGCCTAACGTTATCGCTATGATTAGCGACCAGCAGTCTATGTCTATTTTCAAAGACACAAGAACGCTTGCATCTAAGGTGGTTGAAATGGTAGATGCACTGCTACAAGGTAAAGAAGCTCCTGTTAATGATACTAAGACTTATGACAACGGCGTAAAGGTTGTGCCTTCATTCCTCTGTGACCCTGTTTATGCCGATAAAACAAACTATAAAGAAATCCTTATTGACAGCGGATATTATGCTGAAGCTGATCTGAAATAATAGAGCAGCGAATAAGCTGACTTTCTTAGGCCGAACACTCTTAACGAGAGGGTTCGGCTTAAATAAAATCTATAACCTGTACGAGCTCTTATAGGAGGTGGTATCATTGGACAATTTGATCCTCGAAATGAAACGTATTACTAAAACTTTTCCTGGTGTTAAAGCACTTAATGAAGTGAACTTAAGGGTAAAAAAGGGAGAGATCCATGCACTTGTCGGTGAAAATGGTGCTGGTAAATCTACTTTGATGAATGTACTAAGCGGTATTTATCCTTATGGTACATATAGCGGGGAAATTATATTCGAAGGCAATGAATGTGCTTTTAAAGAAATAAAAGACAGCGAAAGAGCCGGAATCGCTATCATTCATCAAGAACTTGCGCTTATTCCTTATCTTTCTATTGCTGAAAACATTTTTTTAGGCAATGAACAATCCAAAAAACATTTTATCAGCTGGACCCAGACGCATATCAAAGCCGCACAGCTTTTAGAAAAAGTCGGTCTTCATGAAAATACCTATACGTGTATCAAAGATATTGGAGTAGGCAAGCAGCAGCTTGTAGAGATTGCAAAAGCACTTGCAAAAGACGTTAAGCTTTTGATTTTGGATGAGCCTACTGCAGCATTAAATGAAGACGACTCTGATAATCTACTTAAGCTCCTTTTGGAGCTAAAACGTGATGGCATCACTTGCATTCTTATTTCTCATAAGCTCAGTGAGGTCTCAAGGGTTGCCGACCATATTACTATTTTAAGAGATGGTATGACTATTGAAACGTTAGAAAAGGGTAATGCAGCCATATGTGAAGATAGAATTATTAAAGGGATGGTAGGGCGTGAACTGGTAGACCGCTTTCCAAAACACACTTCTCAACTAGGAGAAATAGCCTTTGAGGTTAAAAACTGGACAGTTTATCACCCAGATATTGAAAACAAACTAGTGGTCGATCATATAAACCTAAAGGTTCACAAAGGGGAAATAGTCGGCATATCAGGCCTAATGGGATCAGGGCGTACAGAACTTGCCATGAGCCTTTTTGGCAAGGCCTATGGCCGATCTATAAGCGGAACGATGCTAAAAGATGGCAAAGAAATTACCCTCCAAACCATCAGACAGGCCATAGACCATGGTCTGGCCTATGTAACTGAAGACCGTAAATCAGCAGGCCTTGTCCTTACTCAGGATATAAAAAGCAATATTTCCCTTGCTAACCTGCCAGCACTTCGAGACCGGCTGCTGATAGATGCCAATAAGGAAGTCTGTATTGCCGAAGAGTACCGGCAAAAACTGGGCGTCAAATGCCCAAGTATTCTTCAAAAAACAGGTAACCTTTCAGGTGGAAACCAGCAAAAAGTGGTCCTTAGCAAATGGATTTTTACTGCTCCCGATGTCCTTATTTTGGATGAACCTACCCGCGGCATTGATGTAGGCGCAAAATATGAAATTTATGAAATCATCCATAAGCTTGCAGATGACGGTAAATGTATTATTATGATTTCCTCAGAACTTCCTGAAATACTAGGCGTCTGCGATAGAATTTATGTAATGAATCAAGGAAAGATTGTAGGGGAACTTAGTCAAAACGAAGCATCTCAGGAAAGTATCATGAAATGTATTATGCAAAGTGATAGGAGGTAATAACAATGAAAACCCCATCTGGTATTTCAAAATCAGCTCTGCCGCATATAAGCGTGCAGAATATCTTTAAAAATAACTTCAGGCAGTATGGCATGCTGATCGCTCTTGTAGTGATTATGCTGTTTTTTCAGATTGCAACAAAAGGGATTTTATTAGTCCCTATGAATATGGCCAATTTAATTCTCCAAAATGCCTATGTGCTTATATTGTCTATTGGTATGACCTTATGTATTGTATCTAGTGGAAACATTGACCTGTCTGTAGGCTCTGTCTGCGCTTTTATAGGTGCTGTTATGGGGACATTAGTCGTTAATATGAAGATGCCCCTTATCCTGGCCGCTATCATCTGTCTTTTCATAGGTCTTCTGATCGGCGTCTGGCAGGGATTTTGGATTGCTTATATTCGTATTCCTGCTTTTATCGTGACACTTTCCGGCATGCTCCTATTTAGAGGCCTGACTATTACAATGCTTCAGGGATTAACCCTTTCCCCCTTCCCTAATCAGTTTACTTTAATAAGTTCGGGCTTTATCCCGGATCTTTTTGCCGGTCTTGGACTTAGATTTAACTTAACTTGTATTTTGATTGGTGGTATTATTTCGATCATCTATATTTATATTGAATTAAGAAGCAGAGGTGCTAAACAAAAGTATCATTTTGAAAGCCTGCCATTACCACTCTTTATATTTAAAATTGTTTTAATTGCTGTTGTTATCAACTTATTTTTCTTCTGGCTTTCCCTTTATATGGGCATTCCAATTATTCTCGCCATCATCGGCATACTTGTTTTAATCTACTCCGTTTTTACAACGCAGACGGTTTCTGGACGCTATATTTATGCCATGGGAGGCAATGAAAAAGCTGCTAAGCTTTCTGGCGTTAATACTAATAAAACGCTTTTTTTGATCTACATAAACATGGCGTTTCTTGCAACACTGGCCGGCATCGCCTTTACATCAAGGCTTAATGCGGCTTCTCCTCAAGCGGGTCTTAACTTCGAGCTTGACGCTATTGCAGCCTGTTACATAGGCGGCGCCTCGGCTTACGGCGGCGTTGGAACTGTTATCGGAGCGATTATCGGAGCACTTGTCATGGGCGTACTTAATAATGGGATGTCTATCCTAGGAGTTGGCAGTGACATGCAGATGAGTATCAAAGGACTTGTACTGCTGACTGCTGTTGCCTTTGACGTTTTGTCTAAGTCTAAGTCAAAACTCTAGGCAAATTTAACTTTTTGCCCTTTAGTAAGCCGGCCATAACGCACATCCTAAACGTGTTAATCACAATAAGTTATATCAGACAGCTGCGTTTAGCCTTATAGGTAGAAGATGCCTGCCTATTTATCAAGAAAGCATGCAAAAAAATATGTAAATGTGAGCTAGGAAAGCTTGGTCCCTTTCCAACAAGACGAACTTTCCTAGCTCAAAATAAATACAGCCGCTGCAAGATCGTTGCAGCGGCTGTATTTATTTCTAATGCTAGTCAAAAGCATTGACTTATAGTGCAATAAATTTATTAATATCTTTTTCTAAAATTTTAAGTGAGCTTCTCCAAAAGTCCACACTGCGCACATCTATGTTCACCTCTTTGGCTGCATCTTGGATTGTTTTTTTGCCTGTTGATGAAAGGAACTTTTCATATGCTTTTGGGAAGTTTGCTTTATCTTTTTCATACATTGCATATAGACCTTTTGCAAACAACAGCCCAAAGGTATATGGAAAGTTATAAAAATTTGAATCTGCATAGTAATAATGCGGTTTCCACGTCCACATATAAGGGTGCAGATAATCCGGATCAAGGCCATCTCCATAGGCTTCTTTCTGCGCCTCTAGCATAATGCCTTTAAGTTCTTCTGCTGAAAGCGGGCCATTCTCTCTTCTTTTAAATACTTCACTTTCAAAAAGAAACCTTGAATAAATATCTACCACTAACTGTGTATAGTCTCCTATCTCCATCTCAAGTATAGCCAAAGTTTCCTCTTCATCAGCTTCTTCTAAAGCAGCCTTTTTAACAATGGTTTCGCAAAAAGTAGAGGCTGTCTCTGCCAGTGGCATTGGCGAGTCAATATTTAAGATGCTCTCACCATTTAAGCACTGATCATGAAAGCCGTGCCCTAGCTCATGCGCCAGCGTAATCACGTCACTAAAGGCATTGCCATAGTTCAGCATAATCCGGCACTCGCCTATATTATGAAGCATATAACAAAAAGCCCCTCCGCTTTTGCCATGTTTGGGGAATACGTCAATCCATCCGCTATCCATCGCCTTTTTCGCAAACTCAGACAAATCACTGGTAAAGGATTTAAAATTCTTAAGGATAAAGTTTTTCCCCTCTTCATAAGGAAAATGCATTTCTTTCTCTACTATAGGCGCAAACAGTTCATAAAAAGGAAGCCCATTTATATAGCCTAGCCGCTCAGCTTTTTTTCTAAGATATTTTCTAAAAATCGGAAGACTTTCTCTAACAGCTTTCAGCATAGCATCTAAAGTCTCTTGATCCATATTGGACCTTTCAAGGGTCATTTGGAGAGGGGACGCATAACCTCTCATCTTGCAGACTGTAATTACCTCTCCCTTAATGGCATTAAGCGCAGCAGCCACTCCTTCTTCAATCTTCTTATAGGATTCAATTTCAGCCCTATAGGCTTTCTTCCTTGTTTCTTTGTCCTTGTGATGGGCCAAATTGAGTACTTCTGTGAGCGGCATCTCTTTCTTTTCACCGCCCTCATTAATAGATACTTTATGAGTAGCAATAAGAAGGTTTTTATACGTACTCCATGCACTTGATCCATTCATCTGCATTTTCGCAATAATGTCTTCTTCTTTTTCTGATAAGATATGTTTTTGCTCTCTTACAATTTCTCTTAGGTAAAAAGCATGTTCCCTAAGAAGCTGAGATGTAGGAAGCACCTCTTCTAATTCCTTCATCCCTCCGATCCATGTACTCACTTTTGCATACGTTCCTGCCAGTTCACTCATCTTTTCTTCAATTACAGCATCATATTTGTTTGCTGCTTCATTTTTAGAATCAATACTAAGCGTCAGTGATGTAAAGGCCATAAGCTTCTCATGAAGACTAGTAAGCTCCATAATGAGCTCAATATACTCTTCTAACTTTTCTTTTGCATGATCATAGCTTATAGTGTGATCATCTGCCCAGTTTTTAAGTTTAAAAATAAGTGTCTCTATTTTTTTAACATCTTCTTTAAATGCTTCTCCTTCAAACGATTCATACAGTTCTTTTAAACTCCAGTCTGACTGCATAAGCCATCTCCTTTTATTATTGATATACCAGCATCAAACACCCATTACTAAATTTATAATGTATGTAACGTACCCCTTTATTATACCTTTTAATAGATAATCCTCTACCTTCAAGTTACATATGTATGTGAAAATAGAGGATTATAATTAACCGACAACAAAATCTGTTGAACCAAAGTTTTGATAAAGTCTTCCCGTTTCTGCTGTAAAACGCAGCACACAGTAATCAGGGTCTGTTACTCCCTCTGGATAATACATCGTATCTCCGTCTCTCCAAATGAGATTTTTTGTTTCCTGGTCACAAAGAACTTCCATTTTGCCTTTCAGCATGGCGCCTTTGAAAAATCTGCCATCATGAAAATAAATACTTGCCTGCGGATTTTTTAGGAACTGTGCTGCTCTTAATGAAGATGTATTCGTTGTAAAATAAAAAACTTTGATCCCTTCCCGTTCCCTGGCGTTAAACATCATTTTCATATTAGGGTAGCCCTCATTATCTACGGACCCCACCATGACATTTTTACTTTTTTCAACTAATGAATAGACTATTTTCAAAACATCCTTACTCATTTATAGCCCTCCTCATACGTATTTAGATTATTTAAAATATGATTTAAAGTCGTTTCAAAGTCGTCAATTTGCTTTTCAGTAAGTCCTTCATAAAACACCGCAAGCATATCCAGCGATACCGCTTCATAACGCTTCTTAAGCTGCTTGCTTTTCTCAGTTAGTGCAATAACCGTCTTTCTTTTATCCGCTTCATCCGGCTTTCTCGTAATATAATCCATCTGCACCAGCCGATCAAGCATGCTTGTAAGTGACGTTTTGCTAAGCGCCGTCCGCGAAACAAGATCCTTGATCGGAACATGATCTTGCTGCCAGAGCGAAAAAATAATACGTCCCTGCGCTGTGTTTAGATCTGTTATTTCATATTCTTTAAGCTTTTTATCAAAGATACGAGCCGATACCTGTTTAATCTTAGAGATTAAAAAGCCGCCTTCCCGAAGCTTATCCATATTTATCACCTGCCTGGGCTCATTATAGTACTATATAGTACTAATGTCAATGTAAAAAAACGCACCATTAAAAAGTACTGAACCAATTGTTCCATACACTCTTTTAATGATACGCTCATAGTCTTTTAAACCTTATTAAGGTTTAGCTTAACCCGCTCTTAACCCCGAGTTTTAAAAATGCTGAAATTTATTTAGGCTTTTCGAAGCTGATTACACCTTCTTTGGCTTCAACCGTATAACTGAAAAGAATCCCTGAGCCATCGTCCCTTTTTCCAGTATACATAAAAGAAGTCTCATCTTTGATGTTCATGCCGTCTTTGAACCCTAAGGCAGTTATTTCTTCTAAATATTTTTTTGCATCCTGCAAAGCAAATTCACTCAGTGTTACGCCGCAGGTTCCTGTACTGTCGTCTTTCATAATAAAAGTAATTTTAGCCTTAGGTACTGGCAGATTTCCCATGGCGTCCTTCGGCCACTCAAGGTCTTCTCCCACTTCCATCTGCCCCTCTTCAAAGGTTATCTTGCTTCCGCCTTCTTCTATATCAACTTTTCCCCCTAAAGCCCCTTCAATGATTCCTTCCGAAACCTTTTCAGAAACCTTATCTTTTATTGCCCCGCACCCACTAGCAGCTAATAAAAGTGCCATCATTAGTATGAGCATCGTCAATTTAAATCCTGACTTTTTCACTGCCTCGCTCCTTTACTATAATGTTGGACCCCTCCAGCGCTGCCCTCCTCGCCTTGCAGCTTAAATAATAATTCATTATATGCCGTCATTTGCTTAATTCATACTTTATTTTATATCTTTCCCTCTAATTATCTTCTCCTCATAATTTTCTTCGCTAATAATCATATGCACGCTTTCTTCCAAGTCTTCGATTTTATCGTCTTCAAGCATTACTAAAACTTAGTACAAAAATGAGCTTTCTGTTGAAATAAAAAGGCGCAGTCTGATAATACTTGCTCAGACCGCACCTCTATACAAAAAGAATTATTTTTTTTACCCACTATCCAATCTTTTCACTCAGCAGCTTAAGAAATTTATCTTCGGTTAAAATCTCATTGGTTACAAATTCACCATTTATAAAAAGACTATAGGTTGTAAAAGCCGCCGGAGATTCTTGCGCTTCTTCAGCGGTTTTGAATTGTTTTAAGATAAAACTTATACCCTGCTTCTCGGCGGCCTGCTTAAGAAGATACGTATACTTCTCTGTAAAAGGACATTGATGGGAGTAGTATAGATGCACTCCCTGCCCCCTCTTGATCTTTCCTTCTTTAGCACAGGCTTTAAACTTTGGCAAGGTCGCCTCCTGATCTAGCCTAAGACATAGAAGATCGAAGTAAGGGCTCGCAGTATCGCAGACTTCAAAGCCTTTGTATTTTAAAAACTTTGGATCAGATAAAAAAGGCATTTTCTTTTTAGACGAAATCACTGCAATACCCTTTTTCCCTTGCTCTTTTGCATCTTTTATGCATTCATTAAGGAGCTGTCCGCCAATGCCTTGCCCCTTATACTGTCCTGAAACCCAAAGGCAGTTTATAAACATATAACCATCTGCAGCAATCGGTGCCCACGCCTTTTCAGCAGGAATATACTCAATAAAAACCTTGCCTCTTACATCAGCTTTTTTGAAGACAAGCCCCTCTTCAAACCGTTCCTTAAGCCAAGCCTTTTTAGTGGCTACTAAGTTTTCTCCCTTCTTTTCAGTTATGGCGCAGCAAATATGCTCCGTTTCTAAATTATCGCTGTTAACGGTTATAATCTCCATAGTATCCTACCTCCACCTTTTTAATGTTGGAAAAAATTCATTCATGCCCTTTCTCGCAGTCTCTTCATCTGCATATGGCTCACCCTTTGAAACACAAGGCACACAAAGTTCAATCATTTGTTCCATCGTCATATCCTGTGTAAACGCCCCATCTTTATAGCAGTAAACGCAGTAATCCTCATTAACTATTCCATCTGCATTTGTTCCCTTATCCTCCACTTTAGTGAGCGGCATACCGCAAGACTGACAAAAAACCATTTCACACATTTCATTCATATCTAAAACCCCTTTCATCTATTTTATAAGAAAGCGTGCAAAGAAGGCGCACGCCCATGTGAGATAAAAAAGCTTGGTCACTTGCTAGCAAGACGAACTTTTCTATCTCATAAAAAGAGTTTAGCAGATAAAATATGTCACCAGTATGTCATATTAAAAAATTATATTTATATCTTAAAACCTTCTCTTAGCGCCTCGATACGTTTCTCCATACTTTGCTTTGTAATGCTACTTTCTTGAACATCATCATAGCCATGTATTGTTCTTTTGGTCTCTTCAAGCCAAACCTTTACCCCAGCTTTTCTAAGAGCCTTAGCGTAATTGATGCCTTCATCCCTTAGGCAGTCATATTCTGCTGTTTCAATATAGGCC
>CALJNR010000113.1 GCA_937981575.1 uncultured Clostridia bacterium
TATGTAACAGTCTGGTTAAAAAATATCAAAAGGATTATTCCTTGTTTTAAAAGTTTAAGATAGAAGGAGATGACATAAAATGACCAAGAAAATAGTTCATAAAAAGGACTTGATAGTTTTTAACTTTATAGCTTATTTTTATTTAATTGTTATGGCGACAATATGTATTGTTCCTTTTCTTTTGATTGTTTCAGGCTCTATAACAAGCGAGCAGTCCATTCTAAGAGATGGGTTTTCGCTCATTCCTAAAGAAATCTCATTTGAGGCTTATAAAATGATATTTCTAGCACCAGACGCAATGCTTAGAGCTTACGGGATAACGATCTTTATTACATTTGTTGGTGGGAGTTGTTCTTTGTTCTTAACATCGATGACAGCTTATGTATTACAACATAAAGATTTTCCGTTTAGAAGTAAATTTTCTTTTTATTTCTATTTTACGACCTTGTTTAGTGGCGGATTAGTACCTTGGTATATATTGATGATGAAGTATCTTGGACTCAAAAATAATATTTTAGCATTAATCATTCCACTACTATTTAATGTTTTTTATATTATCATCGTAAGAAGCTTTATGAGTGGTATTCCAGATTCTATATCAGAATCAGCAAAAATGGATGGCGCTGGAGAATTCACGATTTTCATAAAATTAATATTACCTTTATCAAAGCCAGTACTTGCGGCTATGGGGCTATTTATAGCTCTCAATTATTGGAATGATTGGTTTAATGCGATGTTATTTATTGATAAGAGTGATATGATGCCCTTGCAATATTATTTACATAACTTATTAGCTTCTACTGAGGCACTCAATAAGATGAGAAGTCAATTGCCACCAGGATTTACACAGACAAGTTCACCTAGTGAATCACTTAAAATGGCTATGACAGTTATAACAATTGGTCCTATTATTTTATTATATCCTTATTTGCAAAAGTATTTTGTTAAAGGAATTATGGTTGGATCTGTTAAAGGTTGATATTAATGAGCTTAAATAACTCATTTATATACTATTTGCCATTACTTTATAATATGAAAAGGAGATGTTAAAAATGAAAAAATCACTAAGCTTAATTCTTCTAGTTGCTATGATGAGTACACTCATGGTAGGTTGTGGTGGGAAAAAGGAAGATACTCCAACACAAGTTACTGAAAAAGCTAAGGAGGAGTCATCTGTAACACCAGAGGAAGTTAAAGCAGAAGAGTTAGATTATGTTAAACTTAAAATGTATTTTCTTGGAGGAGCCCCAGATGATATGGATAAAGTATGGGGAGAAATTAATGCCAAGTTAAAAGAAAAAGTTAATGCAGAAGTAGAACCTGTTATTTTAGGATGGGGAGACTGGGCAGATAGATATCCATTACTTTTTGTATCGGGTGAAGAGTGGGATATGGTCTATACAGCGAACTGGGCTTTTTATACACAACAAGCCTCAAAGGGAGGTTTCTTAGAGCTTACACCAGAGCTGCTTAATCAATATGCGCCTATGACAATGGCGACTTTACCAGAAGCTGCTTTTAATAGCACAAAAGTTAATGGCAGCAACTACATGATTCCAGCTAATAGTAAATGGGCTATTCATGAAGGAGTTACTATTAGGGGAGATTTAAGAGGAAAATATGGCCTTCCAGAAGTGAAAACGATTGAAGATTTGGAAAAGTATATGGATGCTGTTTTAGCAAACGAATCTAATATGATTCCTTTAGCAGATGTAGGTTCTGCCACAGAAACAATAAGATCGCTGTTATACACACCACAAGAACAATGGTTTGCAGCAGATGGTATTGGCACATTAACTTTCAACTATGGAAAAGAAGATGAATTAGTGACCACTCCAAATTATGAATTAAATGGCATGCTTGATTATATGAAGAAAATGGTTGAGTGGAGAAAAAAAGGTTATTGGTCAAGAAGTGCACTTACATACCAAGGTAATACATCAGATCAATTTAACGCAGGTAAAGGCGCTGTTACATTTACTAATATTGAAGGAGCAAGAGCTATATGGGATAATGCTAAGGCAAACAATCCTGACTGGAAAATAGAATATGTTGATTTAACAGGTGGTAAAAAGTTGCCAGCACAAGGTTTCGGAGGAAATGGTGCTGCAATTCATGCAACAAGCAAAAATCCAGAAAGAGCACTTATGGTACTAGACTTATTAGGTTATGATCCAGAAATCAATTATTTACTGATGCAAGGTATACCAGGAGAACACACAAACAATGTTGGAACAGATGAAGTTAGAAAAATTGAAGTACTATCACCAACATACGGCGGGTCATACAGTCAATGGTGTTTTGATAACTTTAAGACACGTCCAGTAGAAGCATTTGAAGGATATGAAGCATTAGCAGACAGTTACTTTGAGAAGCAAATAACTTTCCACCCAGCTATTGGGATGACATTTAATCCTGATAATGTAAAATCAGAAGTGGCAGCAACGACACAAGTTATTGAACAATACAAACCAATCATCAACTTAGGTTTTGGTGATGATGCAGAAAAAACTTTGAATGATTATATTAAAGCTCTAAAAGACGCAGGAATAGAAAAAGTAGATGCAGAGCTTAGAGCGCAATTACAAGCACAATTTGACGCAGCAAAATAAGCGAGTATAATCAACGAAAAAGAGACAGTTGGCATGTTGCAACTGTCTCTTTTGTTATTCAAAACTTATAGAAGATTATAACTTGATGAAGGAGAAATAAAAAATGAAACAAGAGTATATAATTAGTACTAACGAGCTTGAGAGTTCAGATGTCATAGTAATTGGTGGCGGACCTGCTGGTATTGCTGCCTCAATTTCTGCATCTAGATGTGGTAAAAAGATTACATTAATAGAACAGAGCGGTCAACTGGGTGGAATGGGGACTTTAGGTAATGTAAGCATCTTCATGCCAGTTGGCAATATTACTGGTATTTATAAAGAAATCTTATCAGAATTTATACCAGAGCAATTAAAGAACGCCAATGAAAACAAGTTTGATCCTCACTTTAATTCTTTTCTTTATAGATATTATCTTAACCAGAAGCTAGAGAAGGAAAAGGTAAAAGTGCTTTACCATACCACTTTCATAACAGTATTAAAGGAAGAGAATATTACAAAAGGCATTATCGTTCATACAAGAGAAGGATTAATGTCAATGATAGGTAAAATTATTATTGATTGTACGGGAGACGCAGCCGTTGCAATAAATGCGGGAGCAGAATATATTACGGGCAGAAGTGAAGATGACATAACGCAGCCAATGACTTTAATGTTTCAAATGCAAAACACAGGACAAAAAGTGGATAATATCTTACCAGAAGGTTGTTATTACTATAATGAAAAGTCCGATCTACCTCAAGGACGTACTTTATATTGGGAGAATATTAGCGAGGGGACACTACTTGTTAACATGACAAGGGTTAAAGGGAATGGTTCCAAAATAAATGAATTAAATAATGCAGTAGTAGAGTCATTAAAGCAAGTTTTTTCTGTAGCTAATTATCTACAGAGGAATGGATTTGAAAACTATATTATTTCGCATATAGGCTCTCAAGTAGGTGTACGAGAGACTAATCAGATCAAAGGGCTTTATACATTGAACCAAGATGATCTTTTTATGGGTAGAAGATTTGAAGATGTCGTTGCTCAAACGAATTATGAGATTGATATACACAGTCCCGACGGGGAAAAGAGCTGTGACGAGAGAAAAATCGATAGTTATGATATCCCTTATCGATGTATGATACCAAAAGGAGAAGGACTTGAAAATATTCTTGTGGCTGGTAGAGCGATTTCTGCTACTCACGTTGCAATGTCATCGTTAAGAGTTCAGCCGACCTGTTACGCTTTAGGTCAGGCAGCGGGAATAGCGGCAACTATAGCAATTGACCACAACAAGGGTGTATCTGAAATA
>CALJNR010000114.1 GCA_937981575.1 uncultured Clostridia bacterium
GACTAACTTAATGAGTTAGTCGTACCGCAGCCCCTTTTTTTAGTAAATTAATCATTTATTCCGTTATCATAAATGTGATCATCAATAATAATGCCGTTATCAATAGAAATAATCCGATCAGCAGCCTTTTTTGCAAATTCCATATCATGTGTAATAATTAATGTAGACATACCTTTTTGGCTTAAGCTTTTGATAACTTTAGCTACTTCATCAGTTAAAGCTGGGTCGAGAGCAGATGTAGGTTCATCAAAGCACATAAGTTTGGGTTCGAGGGCCAAAGCACGAGCAATAGCAACTCTTTGTTTTTGACCGCCAGACAGCTCAAAGGGGTAACTGTTTTCTTTTTCAGTTAAGCCTAAGAAACCAAGTATGTCCTGAGCCTCTTTTATTGCCTTGGCTTTAGGTTTGCCAAATACTCTTGTTGGTGCTTCAATAATATTTTCGAGCACAGACATATGCGGAAACAAATTAAACCCTTGAAAAACCATGCCAATCATTTTACGGATTTCTTTTAATTCACCTTTGGAAGCATACACTCCTTCATGCATTAAATATTTACCATCTATTTCGATGGTTCCAGCATTGCATTTTTCAAGGTAGTTAATGCTTCTTAATAAAGTAGTTTTTCCGCCTCCGGAGGGGCCTACAATAACGAGGATTTCTCCTGTTTTGAGTTCTAAGTTTACGCCTTTTAGAACTTCGATATCTCCGAAACTTTTGCGTAATCCTTGGATTTTAAGCATTTGGTACCTCCTATCTATAGTAGTTATATTTTGTTTCAATACACGTCATTATTTTGGATAATATATAAGTCAGCACAAGATACACAAGTGCTACTATAACTAAGGGCATCAGTGTAGCGTCTCTGTTAGAAGCTATTTTTCCGATTTTCAAAAGCTCATCTAAACCTAAGATATAAACAAGGGCTGTATCTTTGACGAGGGTTACTACTTCATTACCAACAGGAGGAAGAACTCTTTTGAGCGCCTGTGGAAATATGATCCTAAAGAAAGTGTCTTTAGGGGAAAGGCCGAGGACTTCAGCACCTTCATATTGACCGGTATCAATAGAATCAATACCTGCCCTGAAGATTTCTGCAAAATAAGCACCATAGTTTAACGTAAATGCAAAAAGAGCAGCAGAAAATCTTCCGAATGTAATGCCAATAAGAGGGAGACCAAAGAAAACAAAGACAATCTGCAGTAAGAGAGGAGTACCTCTCATAATGTTAATATAAATACCAGTAATCCAGTTAATCACTTTATACTTTGATAATCTCCCCAAAGCAATAATAACGCCTAAAGGGATAGATAGAATTAATGTAAACCCAAAAATTTGCATGGTCACAACTAAACCATGCAAAACTTGGGGCATAAGCATTGTAAAATATTCAAAAAAGCCCATAATGCCGTTCAATTTGAATCCTCCTTTGTTCATTGAAGGGAACTAAAATTAATTTGTAATATCTTCTCCAAACCATTTCTCAGAAATAGCCTTGATTGTGCCATCTGCTTTCATTTCTGCATAAGCCTTATTAAATGCTTCAACCATTTTTAGATCATCTTTACGCATGCCTACGCCATATTGTTCGTTACCAAAGTCTTCAGATAATATTTTGTATTTTTCTTCACCTTTTAAAGCGATATAGTATCTAAGAAGAATTTCATCAGCTACGACAGCATCAATTCTTCCGGCTTCTAAATCCATTAGGGCTTGGTCATTAGATTCAAAGGTCACCGCTTTTCCGCCTTTAAAGCTGCTGTAAACTTCTGTTTCTTTTTCCATCGCTGTCACTGCACTTGACTGGCTTTGTGCACCTACAGTTTTGCCTTTTAAGTCTGCTTTGTTTTCAATAGCTGAATCTGCTAAAGTAACAATGATTTGGCTATTGTTAAGATAGGCATTAGAAAAGCTTACTTTTTCTTTTCTTTCTTCTGTAATCGTATAGCCATTCCAGATAAAGTCGATATTGCCAGCTTTAAGTTCTGTTTCTTTCATAGACCAGTCAATAGGCTGAAACTTAATTTCCTTGCCGAGTTTTTCGCCAAGGGCTTTTGCAAGATCCACGTCAAATCCAACGATTTCTCCTTTTTCATCTCTAAAGCCCATAGGAGCAAAGGAGTCATCAAGTCCAACGACCCATGTCGCTTGATCAAGTGTACTTGTGCTGGTTTTTTGAGGGCTGCAGCCAATAAGTGTGAAAGCTGTAAGTGCAGCTAAAGAAAATGCAGTTATTTTTTTTATAAGGGTATTCATGCTAAATCCTCCAATATGAATTAAGTTTTTAAATCAGTACATTACTAGTTTAGTATGCTAAAGTGATCAAGTCAACAATTTTTTTATGTTATCTGATTAAGACTCTTTATTCAAGGGGAGCAAAGTCCTCGGTTATCGCTTCTTCTAGCTTAAGCGCTGAGAAATCGAAATAGGGAATTGCAAAAATACTATTGGAGTAACTTGTTACTACATAACATAAGTTTTCTTCTTTTGTAATGTTACCTACCGTTATAATCTGAGCTTTTCCAGACTTTAAGAAAATTTTTGCTGTTAAATGAGGGGTGTTAAATCCATAAGCTTTAAGGAGATTACTATCTGCCGTATCAGTAATAAAGTGTTTAACTTTGCATGTTGTTAAAAATCCTATTAAGTTTTTTAAGGCTTTTTCATCCAGGCGGTCATCCTTAAACACAGGCCCATCTATAGTTTGAGCAGGATAAAGTGTATAATATGTATCTTCATAGGCAAGTTCAATTTTTTCTATATCCTTTTCCTTTATATAAACTAACGACTTATCTCTCCATACGTTAAGCTCGGCGTGGAAGTTATCAAATGTGGATATAGGCATCGTATAAATCGTATTAGACATAGGGGCATAAACATAATAGTAAGATCCATCCGCTAGGCTGCCACGAATAAGTTCATGGATATGATTGTCTTTGGTGTAAAGTTTAAGATTAAAAGAAGTTTCATCTATGCCATACTCACTTAAGTTTTCAGGATCAGTATCGACGACTTTTGTTAATTGAGGTTCTTTGAAGGTTTGAATAATATGATAGATCAAAGAACTGTCTGCTCTTGCAGCGATTGGGCTTGTGAGCACCCAGTCCCCAGAATCAATTGCAGCTTCAATCTGCTGTCCCTTTTCACTTAGATATATCCTAGTAATATTTACCGGTGTTTCAGACCACAAAATCGGTGGGAGATGAGTAGGAACAGCAAATGAATGGGTATATTGATCTTTTTGATAAAAAAGAAGTCCAGTTATAGATATAAAAAAGAATAGGATAGGAATTAACCAACCTCTGCGTTTCATAAGTTCACCTCTGCAAGTTTATAATTGTATACAACAGGAGTATTATATCATATCTATAAGCGTATGGAAGTACAAATTGTTAGGGAGTAATTAGAAAAAATAAAGGCAAAATAGATATTTTTTCTAATTATGTATCATATAAATAAGAAGACGAGAATGAACTGAATACGGATTAAAATGAATATTGCATGAAAAGGGGTGAGAAGGTGAGACCATTAAATAAAGAGATTACATCTCAGTATGATTTAAGTATAAGAAAATACCAATATATACGCAGTGCGTATTATTTAGATACTAATAAAGGTAAGTTTTTGCTTAGAAAAGTTGATTTGCCGAAAGATCAAATCATGTTTGACTTTGAGGTGGATACTCATTTGAAACATAGTAACTTCAAAAATATTAATCAGATTTATACGACTAAGAAAAAAGTCCCCTATGCTGTCTGTGGCGATCAGCTTTATATCATGCAAAATTACATAGAATGTGAAGAAACAGATTTTAAAGACTTTGAGGATTTAAAAAATACAATTTATATTTTAGCAGAATTTCATAAGTTCTCAGGGAACATTATAAGTAAAATAAGAAGTCCAGAACATGCTAATGTTAAAAACCTATATGATTATTATAGAAAAAGAAGCATTCAAAACAATAAGCTTAAGAAAAATATAACGGTAATTAAACAAAAATCGAAATTTGAGATTATGTTTCTGGATTACTGTGATGAGTACGCGGGGCTTGAACAAGTAGCCTTAGATGGGATAAGCAGAGAGCTTGCAGATCGGCTGGTTGAAAAAGTAAAAATAAATGGAACAGTAGCACATAAAGATTATACGTATCATACGGTTAATAAAACGCACTTGAGAGAATACATGCTAAGTAATATTGATCTTTGTAACTATGATATTCAGATTATAGACTTAGCGCATATTTTGGGAAGGATTATGCAGAAGAATGAGTGGGATATTGAGATGCTCTATAATTTGATTAAGGCCTATGACAGCAAAAGACCGCTGCCAAAGGAAGAATTTGAGATGCTTAAAGCGATGATGATCTATCCAGAAAGATATAACAGTATATGTACAAAATATTTAGGTTCCAAAAGAAGATGGAACTATAATATGTTTGAGCAAAAATGGCAGAATATGATTGTTTATATTGATAACCAGCTTAAGGCTGCAAAAATGATAAATTCCTGGTAGCAATGGTGTTCAAAAAGTTTAGGCTTTTTGAACACCATTTAATGTATGTTTTATTTATTTTCTTTTGCAGCATGAAAATCCATCCAGTCGTAAAACTATAAACTTCTTCATGAGAGATAGGTGTTATTTATATATGGTAAAGCCAGTAAAATAGCCGGATTTATTGACATTTGACACTAACAATGTAAAATGAATATAGAGTCATATAAATCGTATCACAAAAAGGAGTGATAAGGTGAGAAAAGATAACAAAGCATTTGTTAAAAGCATGATTGTAACAGCTGTTATAGGATTCAGTATGCTTATGATTATGATGTTTATAGGAATAAAGTTTTATGTTGATAAAAGTGGGACAAACAGTAACCTTCAAATGAATAATGAAATAGAAAAGGTTCAGCCTAAAGTAGACTACAGCGCTACAGTACTTGCACTTGTGCAGCAAATAGATGACGAGACGCTTATAGCATTTGATATACATAAAAACCAAATAGTAAGACGAAGCATAACAAGTACTACTAAAGTAAGTGATGGATATGGAGGCGTTATTCCTTTGTCATCTATACAGGCTGGAGACATTGTGGAAGTGGTCTTTCAGCCAGATAAGGAAAAAATCCTTTCAATTAACAAAACTTCACGAAGCTGGATTAAACCAGATATCAGCGGGGTGATTGTAAATACATCTAAAAGTCAGATAAATATAGGAAAAAAAACATATAACTTTACAAAAGATATGATGGTTTTTAGAGAAGGCGGAAAAGGAGTAAGTCCATCTTTTGTAGGAGAGTACGATATTTTGCAGCTTCAGGGGGCTGAGGACACAGTCTGGAGTATTAAGGTGCTTCAAAATGGCGCTACACTTGAAATACTTGACCTGCCAAATACCGATGGCATGCTGGAAATTGACAGAACAAGGATGATTCCGTTAAAGGACCTTACTGGGCCTATAGGACTTACACCTGGAAAACATAGGCTTCAGATTAATATTAAAGGGTATGAGCCTGTTGTGGAAGAAATGAATTTTGTTGCAGGAGAACATCACCAAATTTCCCTGAAAGATGCAAAAGAAGCATACACAGAACTTAATCTTAAAGTAACAAATCGGGATGCTGATTATACGATTCAGATAGGAGACAGGATCTTTAAAAAAGGAGACAAGATTTCTCTAAAATATGATAAGTATAATATTATTGTAAAAGCGGAAGGCTATAAAAATTGGGAGCAAGAGATAGACCTTGATACGGCTGTCTATGACCTTGCTGTGACCCTGCAAAAAATAGAAGAAGTAAATCCTAATACCGGAAATTCAGGAGACAGCAATTTAAATCCATCTAATGGAAACTATACGATTAATATTTCATCTAATCCCTCAGGGGCATTTGTTTATATTGGAGGCGTTTATAAAGGACAGACCCCATTTAGAACGACGCTTCCAATAGGTGATTATGCTGTTTCACTAGAAAAATCAGGCTATCAAAGCTACTTTACAACGATTATATTAGATGGCAGCGATAATCAAAATAACTATTTCTATGAATTAACCCCACAGCAGTAACATAACCTATATGTGGGATCACATAAGGATTAATATAAAGAAGGTGATAGTAAGTGAGTTATAATAATAGGTACCAAAGCTGGCTGGATGATGAGTATTTTGATGTCCTTACAAAAGCTGAATTAAGAGAACTTGAAGGGAATGAAAAGGAAATAGAAGACAGGTTTCATATGGAACTTGAATTTGGAACAGCTGGGCTTAGAGGCGTTATTGGGGCTGGGACAAACCGTATGAATATTTATGTAGTCAGAAAAGCTACCCAGGGATTTTCAAATTACTTATTAAAGGTAAGAAATATCAAAGAACCTAAGATAGCTATTGCTTATGATTCAAGAAATATGTCTTATGAGTTTGCAAAAGAGGCGGGGGCAGTATTCGCAGCTAATGGCATCCACGTTTATCTGTTTGAGTCATTAAGACCTGTACCGGAATTATCTTTTGCTGTAAGAGAGCTTAAGTGCGATGGAGGCGTTGTTATTACTGCAAGCCACAATCCGCCAGAATATAACGGATATAAGGTTTATGGAGAAGACGGAGCCCAAGTCATAGAACCTTACGATAAGATGATTATAGGTGAAGTTAATAAAATAACTGATTTCAATGAAGTGAAACATATAGCGTCCGAGGAAGCTGAAGCAAAAAATCTTCTGACATGGATAGGGCAAGAGATTGATGATAAATACATTGCAAAGGTTAAAGAACAGGCGCTGAATTTAGAGGTAGTAGCAAAAATAGGAAATGACTTTAAGATTGTTTATACCCCTATTCATGGTACAGGCAATAAACCTGTAAGAAGGGTATTAAATGAAGTTGGGTTTAAGAATGTTTATGTTGTAGACGAACAGGAAGAACCAAATGGCAATTTCCCAACAGTTAAAAGTCCAAACCCAGAGGATGAAAATGCTTTTAAACTAGCTATAGAGCTGGCTCAGAAAGTAGATGCTGACATTATTATGGGAACAGACCCAGATGCAGATCGTGTTGGTGTTCTCATTAAAAACCAAGAAGGCAAATACCTAGTGATGACGGGTAATATGATTGGTGCAATGCTTACAGAGTATATTCTCTCAGGAAAAAAACAAAAAGGAGAGCTTCCGGAGCATGGCGTGGTTATAAAAACCATTGTTACAACAGAAATGGCAAGAGCAATAGCCAAGAACTACGGCGTAGAGCTGATAGAGGTTCTGACTGGATTCAAATATATAGGAGAGCAGATCAGACTCTTTGAAGAACATGGCGATAAACAGTATCTTTTTGGATTTGAAGAAAGCTATGGATGCCTTGCCGGGACTTATGCAAGAGACAAAGACGCCGTAGTTGCCTGTATGCTGGCAGCAGAAATGGCAGCTTACTATAAAGATAAAGGAATGACTTTATATGAAGCACTTGTATCACTGTATGAAAAGTATGGTTATTATAAAGAAAGTATACTTTCTATTACGTTAAAAGGCATAGAGGGCATGAGCAAAATAGGAAAGATTATGGAGAATATGAGAGCCCTCAAGATAGATACCCTGGCTTCTTTTGAAGTATTAGCAAAAAGAGACTATCAACAAGGCAAAAGAAAAGAAATAACTTCTGGTAAAGAAGAAGATATTAGGTTGCCAAAATCAAATGTACTTTACTATGAACTCAGTGACTGTGGGTGGGTGTGCATAAGACCTTCCGGCACAGAACCAAAGATTAAGTTTTACTTTGGTGTAAAAGGAAACAGCATTGAAGATGCGGATAAAAAAGTAGAGGAACTAGAAAAAACGATGAAACAAATGATAGAGCCGTGGCTGTAAGATAAAATGGAAAATCCCTTAGTTAAGCAAAAGTAATCTTAACTAAGGGATTTTTATTATGCAGGCCTATGTATCTTTTAGTACTTGCTTATGATAAGGCAAGTGACATACTTTATACGCCTATGATATTTCTAAATGTTTTTAATACAAGAATAACGAGAAATTACTTAGTAACCCCTAAAAAGTGAGAATAGGACTAGCCAGAGGATAATAAACATAATAGTAAATAGAGTCAAAAGAGGTGTTAGCACGATGTTTAGTATAGGGGATTATGTTGTTAGATTATCCTATGGCAAAGATATATTATTCCGCATAACATATATTTCGCCGCATCAAGTAGCTAGATTAAAAGGGATATCCTATAGAGTAATAGCAGATGCCCCCATAAAAGACCTTGAACTTGCAGATGGCATGAGATTTACGAATCAAGAAACAAATATTATGAATACGATCCAGCAAAATGTTGAAAAGATTATCAGGCAAAGGGAAGAAAACAAAAAAGGCAAGCTGCCTAGGTTTCAAAAGACAGGAACAGTACTTCATATAGATGGAGATGCCTTTTACCTTAATCTCTGCCTGAAGTATTATAAAACATTAGAGATTCCAGCTATTGGAGAGCATGTAATGGAATCCGAACAGCCAAAAAAAGTACGCTATCTGCTTGAAAAGTATTCACCAGATATTTTGGTGCTTACAGGACATGATTCTCTGAATAAGCATTATAGAGATTTATATGATGTAAATGAGTACAGAAACTCTATGTACTTTATAGAGTCCGTAAAAAGGGCTAGGGCGCTTAAACCCAGCACAGATGATTTGGTGATATTCGCTGGTGCGTGCCAATCTTATTTTGAAGGCATTCTTGCATCAGGAGCGGATTATGCAGCATCGCCGGGAAGGGTGCTTATCCATGCGCTTGATCCAGTTTTTATTGTAGAAAGGGTAGCTCAATGTCCATTTCACCAGGTGCTTTATATTGAGCAGGCATTAGAGAATACTATCACAAAGTTTAACGGGCTAGGAGGGTATGAGATTATAGGCAAATGCAGAAGAGGAGGCCCTGTTGTAGAAGAATCAAAAGGTATTAAAAAACAGATTAAACAAACGAGCGCAGTACAATACGCGTCAAATTTTGATTATGATAACCTTTCAGAAGATGAAATTAGAAGAGAATTAGAAAAACCACTTTTTACAGATACAGAAGAAGAGTTTAAAGAGAAAATGATAAATTATATGGGGAATACTATACCTTTTAAATAACAAGGACCCAATACGGTCCTTATTATAATGAAACAAAAAAATATTCAAAGAAGCATTGTTTAAAAGGAATAATCTTGAGGGGGGAAGAATATATATAAAATTAGTAGTGGTTAGTCCAATTTTAGGAGAAATCATATTATTTAGGGATGTATACATAAACTTGTATATAATGCTATAGGAGGGGGAACCAAAATGTCAGTAGAACTGATAAGAGAGCCAATCACACTAGATGAAATGACAAAAAGAGAAAGTGTTCAAGTAATTAAAGAACGTGACATTATCGTACCAGATGGAAAGCCTGACATGCAAAGAATACTTCAATTAGATGGTAAAATTAATATTGATCAGATGGATGTAAGTCAGGACCGCATTTTGTATAGGGGAAAAGTTGATGTTTTAGTTCTTTATACAACAGAAAATAATGAAACCTGTGTATACACAATGAAAGGAAATATTCCTCTTGAAGATTTTGTGATTATGGATGGTGTTGATAAAGATCAGAGGGTCGATTTTGAATATAATATAGAGCATATGAGCTATAATATATTGAATGAAAGAAAGCTTAACGTGAAGGCAATTATAGGAATTAATGCAGCTGCGACTAAGAGTAAACAAACTACTATTATTACAGGCATTGATACCGATTACCCAGTGCAAACTAAGAAGGCAGACATTGAAGTTGTAACGCTTGGTACAGAAAAGGAAGATAAAGTTATTGTTAGAGAAGATTTAACGGTAATGCAGTCTAAGCCTAGCATTGGAGAGATTCTAAAGAGCTGCATTCAAATTCAAGAGGAACAGGTTAAGAGAACAGATTCAGAACTTATGTATAATGGGATATTAGATGTATGCACCCTATATAAAGCAGGTGGGGGAGAAGACAACGTAGAAATTATCAATCACAGAGTGCCTTTTGAAGGACGTGTTGACCTTCCAAAAGAAGATGCAGAAGTTTTCTGGGATTGTACATTAAGTGCTGCGCCATCTTATATGCAGGTTGCACCTGATTATGATGGTGAAGATAGAGTTATAGAATCAGAATTTATTGTAACAGCGAAATATTATAAATTTAACAAGATGGGTCAGTCTACTGTATCAGATTTATACTGCCCAGGCAAAAAGGTAGAAACACAAGATAAGATGCTGGAATACATGAATTTATTTAATAGGGCGCATTTATCTGTTCCTAAAAAAGAGGCTATTGCCATCGAAGAGTTTATTCCGGATAATAATGAAGTATTCAGCGTTTCCGTAAGACCAACAGTGGAAGAAAAGGTAGTTTCCGGTGACAAGCTGACAATCAAAGGGGTATTAGATATAAAAGTTATTTACATATCAAAGGAAGTTGGGAATGTAATTGATACTGCTGTAAATATCATACCTTTCTCACAAGATATGGAGATTAAAGGCATTCAGAATAAGATGATGATTGTTCCTAGGGTTATGGCAAAAGATGTCAAGGTATACTCACAAGGTAAAAAGGAAGTTGTTCTTGAGTATATACTAGATACTGTAGCAGAAGTGTATACAAAAAATAACTTAAGTATATTAGAAGAGATCACCCTTGAAGATATGACAAAAGAAGAACTGGATAAGTACCCTAGCATGACAGTTTATCAGATTAAAAAAGGTGATACGCTATGGGAACTTGCAAAAAGATTCAATACTTCTGTTAAAGATATACAAGAAATAAATGATGTTGATCTTTCTGATATGCTTCATCCGGGGCAGAAAATTATTATTCTAAAAAAAGTTAAGTTCTAGAGAATAGATTACTTAAGCTTTAGCATCGCACACTATTTTATATGCTGTGTGTCTGCTAAAGCTTTTTCATGTTTCTGGATGAAAAACCTTATGTTTTTACTGAGAAATTCAGGCGTTAATGGATATCCTATAAATATGCAGATTTCACATTTTAGAGTCAAACTATTCATGGGCGTACATGATATGAAACTACCCTCAGAAACATCTTGACGCCGATAAACAGCTTAAATTTACAGGTTGTTTCTCTGCAGCAAATGTAAGTATATACAGAAATAATGAATTATATAGACTAAAGATATTTTGTGTATACACTAAATGCATTTTAATTGACTTAAGATTTAGGTGAGTTTATAATAGAACAAATAAGCAAAAATACGAAGGAGGAAGCTATGGATTCAATTATATTAAAAGCAAGAGGCAAAATAAACTTGACACTAGATGTAGTTGGAAAAAGAGAAAATGGCTATCATGACCTTCGCATGATTATGCAGACTATTAATTTATATGACACATTATTTATACGGAAGACAAAAACTCTTGGGATTAGGCTCCAGACCAATTATTCCTGGCTGCCAACCAATGAGAAAAATATAGTTTATAGAGCATGCCAGGTCTTTTTTGAAGAAGCTCAGCTTGAGGCTAGAGTTGCGGTTGAAATTACCAAAAGGATTCCTGTAGCAGCAGGTCTTGCTGGAGGAAGCACTGATGCAGCAGCAACACTTATAGGTCTTAACAGATTGTTTGATACAAAGCACTCTAAAAAGAAGCTTATGGAAATGGGACTTAAACTTGGGGCAGATGTGCCTTTTTGTATACTTAGGGGAACCGTACTTGCGGAAGGAATAGGAGAAGTGCTTACACCGATTTCAGAAATGCCTTATACGTATGTGGTTTTGGCTAAGCCACCCATCAGTGTATCTACAGCATCTGTTTATAAAAACCTTGATATTTCTAAAATTCATTCCCATCCAGATACAGAGGGTATGATCAAAGCCATAAGAGAAAAAGATTTAAAGCGTATTGCAGATAATATGGTTAATGTACTAGAAGGTGTTACAATCCCTATGCATCCTATCATACGGACTTACAAAGAAGAACTCGTAAGATGCGGGGCAGCAGGGGCGATGATGAGTGGTAGTGGCTCAACAGTTTTTGGTTTGTTTGACAGTAAGGAGAAAGCCTATGCTGCAGCAACGCACTTCAAGGGGCAGCTTAATGTAAGAGATGTTTTTACAACTACTACTTATTCAAAAATGCAAAAAGGGGTGCAAATGAATGAAAGAAGATACTTTTAGCATGAAAATAAATGAGTATTTGCCATTAAGAGATATTGTATTTCAGACACTACGAAAAGCAATACTTACAGGGGAACTGGAGCCAGGTGAAAGGCTGATGGAGATACAGCTGGGCGAAAAGCTTGGAGTAAGCCGTACACCTATAAGAGAAGCGATCCGAAAGCTGGAGCTTGAAGGCTTGGTTGTAATGGTTCCAAGAAAAGGAGCTCAAGTTGCTCATTTTACTGAAAAAGACATTCAAGATGTACTGGAAGTAAGAGCGGCACTTGAAGCCCTTGCAGCCAAGATTGCCTGTAAGAGAATGGATGATCGGTCATTTTTAAAGCTTCAGCTTGCCATCACAGAATATGATTATGCTGCAAAAGAAAAAGATATAGAGACAATGATCGAAAAAGATGTGGAGTTTCATGAGACAATATTTAATGCCACACAGAACGATAAGCTTATTCAGCTGTTCAATAATTTAAGAGAACAGGTCCATAGATACCGGATTGCCTATCTTAAAAATGCTGGAGAAAGTGAACTGGTTCATAAAGAACACATGGCCCTTTTAGAGGCACTTCAAGAAAGAGACGAAAAACTCGCAGAGGAAATAGCGGCAAAGCATATACAAACCCAATGTGTATCTATTATGCGTTTTATTAAAAACAAAACGCAACGCATAAGTGAAGAATCAAAACAAAGACGATTTTTCTGATGAAAAGTCGTCTTTGTTTTGATGAGATAGGAAATGCCCCATGCTGGCAAGGGACCGAACTTTCCTATCTTACATGTGCGTACGTTTTTTTGTACTCTTTCTTGTAGAAGTTAGCGGTTTTTTTAAAAGGATGGAGTAAATAAAATAGAATTTTAGGTATTTGTATTATAGAATTTTAAGTTAATTAATGTTAAAATGATTAAGTTAAAATTCTAATGTGTGTGTTTAGGAAGGGGATATTATGGATTATCAAGCAATATATAAATTATGGATAAATAGCAGTGTTATTGATGATTCTGCTAAAGAAGAGTTAAGGGCACTGACAAATGAGAAAGAAATAGAGGATAGATTCTATAAAAACTTAGAGTTTGGTACAGGCGGGCTTAGAGGAAAAGTTGCAGCGGGAACCAATAGAATGAATATCTATACCATAGCAAAGGCGACACAAGGACTGGCTTTATATCTTGTGAAGACTTTTGAAAAGCCAAGTATCTGTATTGCTTATGATTCAAGAAATATGTCAGATGTATTTGCAGAAACAGCAGCTAAGGTACTTGCAGCTAATGGTGTTAAAGTGTATTTGTATGAGAGCCTTCGTCCAACACCAATGCTTTCTTTTGCAGTAAGATTTATGAATGCCAAAGCAGGGATTGTTATTACAGCTTCTCATAATCCAAAAGAGTACAATGGGTACAAAGTATATGGGAATGATGGCGGGCAGATTACAGATGATGCCGCGAAAGAAATATTAGGCTATATTGATTCAGTAGATATTTTTAAAGATATTAAGTACATTGGGCTTGAGACGGCAAAAGAAAAAGAAATGCTTGTTTATATAGGAGAAGAAGTTGATAACGCATACTATGAAAAAGTAGAAAGTCTTGTTATAAGAAAAAACCTTGTAAAAGAAAAGGCTTCTGAGCTTAAAATCATTTACACGCCGATTCATGGAAGCGGTAATATTCCTGTTAGAACAATGCTTGAAAACTTAGGGTTTACAAATGTTCACATTGTAAAAGAACAAGAAAAGCCAGATGGGAACTTTCCGACAGCGCCCTATCCAAATCCAGAGAACCCACAGGTCTTTGATATTGCGGTTAATATGGCAAAAGAGATTGGGCCGGACCTCATATTTGGAACAGACCCAGATTGTGATAGAATAGGCGTTATTGTTAAAGAAACTAGCGGAGACTATAAGGTGCTTACAGGCAATCAGGTAGGGGTTCTGCTTTCAGAGTATATTCTAAGTGCAAGACTTGGTGAAGGCATATTGAGTTCAAAAGATACCATTATTAAGACGATCGTTACATCAGAAATGGTGAGAAGAATTACGCAGAACTATGATGTACAGCTTATGGATGTACTTACCGGATTTAAATATATAGGAGAAAAAATAGAAGAGTTTGAGACAACTGGTTCTAATCATTTTGTACTTGGGTTTGAAGAGAGTTATGGGTACCTCGCTGGAGGCTTCGTAAGGGATAAGGATGCAGTTATTGCTTCTGTTCTCATTGCTGAGATGGCACTTTACTATAAGACAAAGGGTAAGAGTCTTGCGGAAGCACTTAATGACTTGTTTGAAAAGTATGGGTATTATAAAGAACATCTTATTTCTATTGAAATGGAAGGTAAAGATGGACAAGAAAAAATTAAGAGCATTATAGCAAATTTAAGGGATAATGGACCAAAAGAAGTTGGAACTATAAAAGTTGCTGTTACAGAAGATTATCAACTTTCTCAAAGATATAACAGCGAGGAAAATAGTATAGAGTCTATCAACCTTCCAAAATCAAACGTTATTAAGTTCATACTAGCGGATCGCAGCTGGTTTGTGGTAAGACCTTCAGGGACAGAACCTAAAATTAAAATCTATGCTTCGGTTGTAGGCGAAAGTCAAACAGATGCCCAGCAGAAAGTTGATCAATTCGTTAAAGATATTGATGTTTTACTAAATATGAACTAAGAATCTGGAGGATGCGTATGCTGAAGTTAAATCCTGTTTTCAAAGATTATATCTGGGGTGGAGAAAAGCTCAGGACCCTTTATCATAAAGAAAGTGAGTTAAGTGTTATTGCAGAAAGCTGGGAACTATCTACTCATAAAGATGGGCGATGCACTATTGCAGAAGGTCCTTGTGCTGGAGCGAGTTTAGCTGATTTTATTAAAGAAAAAGACTGTTTAGGCAAGAAGGCTGTGGGGCAAGATGAACTGCCTATACTCATCAAATTGATCGATGCTAAAGATAATCTATCCGTTCAAGTGCATCCTGATGATGACTATGCACTTCAAAATGAAGGGGACTTCGGTAAGACTGAAATGTGGTATATTCTTGAAGCTGAAAAAGGGGCTCAGCTTATTTATGGATTCAAAGAGGATATTACCAAGGAGCAATTTAAGTCTTATATTGAAAAGAATACCTTAACAGATGTTCTGAATGTTGTAGATGTAGTACCGGGAGATGTTTTCTTTATTAACCCAGGGACGATGCATGCCATAGGCAAAGGTATTATGATAGCAGAAATTCAGCAAAGTTCTAATGTTACGTATAGAGTTTATGATTATGGCAGGGTAGGAGCAGATGACAGACCGCGAGAACTTCATATTGATAAAGCTCTTCAGGTTACCAGCCTGAAAAAAGCTGAGGATGCAAAAACAAAATATACCTTAAAAACGTCTAACGGTTATCAAAGAGGCAACGTTGCATCTTGTAAATATTTTAATGTAGACCTTTTAGATATCTATGATCATGCTGAATTAATAGCAGATGAAGAGACTTTTCATTCACTTCTAATTGTAGAAGGGGAGGCAAGGGTTTATTCAGGTCAAGATGAACTTAAGGTTTCTAAGGGTGATTCAATCTTCATACCAGCCAGGTACGGCGCTTACAAAGTTCAGGGTAGCTGTAAACTTATTTTGTCAACGTTATAAATGATGTGACTTAAAGATTATAGATGTCATCAGTGTAAATCAGTTTAATATAAAAGCCACAGCTATGCTGTGGCTTTTTGATATAAAATAGAATGTCTGTATAAATATAAGAATTGTATCGGATAAATAATTGATAGTATAGGCAATTGCAAAATCTAATAGACCTAGAATTATGCAAGCAATCAAATAGATGGTAAATAGGGAGGAAATAAAATGAAAAATGTTTTTAATCTAGAGTATGAGTTGTTCAGAAATGTTGAGAGGGAAAAAAATAAAAAATTATCCTCAGTTGTGCTTATTTTACTGATACCTATTCTTTGTTTCATTATCGGGGGGAGTGTATCGGGAGTTGCCATGCAGCTTTTAAAAATAAATGATCGGTCCATCGGGCTTATCATAAGTACAGGGACAGCCATTATTCTGCTCTTTATGCTTGTTAAATTTAAAGAAAGAAGAAATGTTAGTAGTTTAGGGCTTAGGCTGGGGAAAGAAGCATTTGAAAATTATATGAGAGGATTTGGACTAGGCCTCTTAATGTTTACAGGTGCAATTTTAGTAGTTGTTATCCTTGCTGGGGGAGAAATAAAGTTTGAAGGGATCCGATTTAGTCAGATCCTGCCTTTTGGAGTTATGCTGTTAGGATGGATTGTACAAGGCGCATCGGAAGAAATATTGATAAGAGGGTATATGCTTCCTGCACTTGCATTAAAAAAGGGTGTGAAGCTTGCTGTTACTGTTTCATCGCTTTATTTTGCTGCCTTACACTTAGGAAATCAAGGGATAAGTTTTATAGGGTTTACAAATATAGTATTAGTGGGTATCTTTACGACTTTTTATGCTTTGGGGGAAGGAAGCATTTGGGGAGTATGTGGGTGGCACAGTGCGTGGAACTTTGCACAAGGCAATATATTTGGATCTTTGGTAAGCGGTATGCAGCTTGGAGGAGGAAGCCTATTTGCTGCTCAGTTATTGCCGGGAAAAGATCTTTTGACAGGGGGTAGTTTTGGAATAGAAGCAAGCAGTATAGTTACAGTGATTTTTGCCATAGCAATTGCTATAAGTTATATGAAACTTGTGCGGAGGATAAGAGAGAACTTATAAATTTTACATAAACATAGGTATGAAATTTATAAGATTAATAAAACTTATAAAATATTATAAAATATATTAAATTTTAACAAATTTTAAACTATATTTTGGTAATTCAATAGTGAAATTAGGAATTTTACAACTATTTTAGGAAAAAACTAGGATTTTAGTTAGAAATTATGTTAAAATGCTTATATATGGATACGCGTTGCGGTTACTTGCGTTAAACGATTAGAGAGAGAAGAAATTCAAAAAGCTTATTTTGAAAAGGGGTATTGCTATGGACAAAAAATTAAGTACTATCTTTATTCTGCTTTGTATAGCTATTATAGGGACATCAGCTGTAGCGTATTTTTATAGTTTCGGACTTAATCAAACCAAGATGCCATTAGTTTTTTTTGGTTCTAGCGGACCTGTAGAGCATTCTATAAGTCCGCAGGAAAAAGAAGCAAGTGCTGGGGCTGTCAAGGAAAACGGCCCCAAAACGGAGGCGCAGCCTATTTGGCCAAGTAATGTAGAAAAGCTAGGTCAAGCCAGAATAATTATAAGAGATCTGTCTAATCAAGAAGATCTAAATGAATCCATTCAGAATGTCTTGAAAGAGGTCGGACTTCAAGATAAAAGGTATGAAGTTAAGTCGCTACAGGAACAGCCGAGTCATATTATTTTGCTATATGCAGACGAAATGATAACTAACTTAAAAGCGCACAACATTAATCAAGATAAGATAGCTGAGTATGACTACGATATCTCAAAGTATCACGAGGCGTATGGTATAAATGATTACCAGCTCTTAAAGGACAAGTTTAATACCGGAGAAGTATTAATGATTACATGTAATCTGCCGGAGGGGATTCCTTATAACTATTTAGTATGGGATAACATGCCTTATGGAGAGGAGTTATGGATTGTTCAGTATGATGGGTGATAAAAGAGAACAGGGGAAGTCTCTTAGCGCATAAAAATGTATTGACAGATAGAAAAAGCAGGGCTATAGTGTGTATATAGGATATACACAAGATAAACACTTTGTGACGAAATGAATATTAAGCAATAAGGGAAAGACTTAGCAGCGAAGGCAATATTTCGTGATAAGTGAAAAGCGTTTAGCAATCAGCCATATTTTAAGTATATAGGGGGAGAGGAAATGATAGAAGCCAAGGGGTTATCTAAGTCATTCATAAGAGTGGTAAAAGATGAAGAGAGCAAAAGAAGAAGTAGGCGGCTAACAACCAAAAAAGAAGAGTTTCTGGCAGTTAATGATATAAATCTGAAGGCACAAAAAGGTGAAATCTACGGGATATTAGGACCAAATGGAGCGGGGAAGACAACCTTGTTAAGAATGCTGGGGGGGATCTTAACGCCTACATCAGGAAGTATTCGGGTAGCCGGCTATGATTATGCAGAAGATAGAAACAGTGCAAAAAAGAAAATAGGCTATTTATCGGGCAATACAAAGCTTTACGGAAGAGTTTCGCCTAGAGAACTCTTTAACATTTTTGGAAAGCTGTATGAAATGAGTGAAGAAGAGATAGAAGAAATGACAGAAAAGATTGTTAACTTAATGGATATGAAAAGCTTCATTGATAACCGCATTGAACACCTTTCAACAGGACAGACTCAAAGAACTTCTATTGCGAGATGTCTTATTCATTCGCCGGAAATTTATATATTTGATGAGCCTACGCTGGGGCTGGATGTCCTTAGCAGTCACGCCATCATTGAGTTTATGAAGGGGGAACGGGAAAGAGGTAAAGCTGTTCTTTATTCAACGCACTATATGGAAGAAGCAGAAAGCTTATGTGACAAAATTCTTATGATTCATCAAGGGGAAGTTATTGCAGAAGGAACGCCTATGAGCCTAAAAGAAGAAGCTGGGGTAAGCAATCTTAGAGATGTCTTTATTAAAATGGTTAAAGAAAGGGGGAAATGGGCATGAGAAAAGGCATTATAGCATCTATTTTCAAAAAAGAAATGACAGATATTCTTAGAGATAAAAAAACGCTGTTTATGATGATTATTCTTCCGATTATTATGTATCCTGTGCTGATGATCTTTGGAAGTCAAGTGATGATGATGTCTATAAACAGTATGGAGCAAAAAGAACTATCTATAGCCTTTAATAAACCCCCTAATGCCTTCATTTTAAATAAATTAAGTGAGGAAAAAGAAGGTGAGGGAAAGCTAAAACTAGTTAAAACGGAAGACTATAAAGCAGACCTTGAGAAAAGAGAGATTGCGGCTTATATAGAAATCTTGGAAGAGAGCGGATCTGAGACATACAAAATCTACATGAATTCTTCTGTGGATGATTCAAAGACAGCAGAAAGACGCCTTAGGGAGCTATTAGCCGAATATAAAGATGAAATAGTTAAACATAAAATCAGTCAGGCGGGGCTAAAAGAAAAAGATATCTTAGAACCTATTTTATATGAAACCATCAATACCGCAAGAGATGAAGAAATGGCGGGCTATTTGCTAGGACAGATCCTTCCCTTTATTCTTATTATAGGCGTACTAATGGGGGCCATTTATCCCGCAATAGATGTCATGGCAGGAGAAAAAGAAAGAGGAACACTGGAAACCCTTCTTACACTGCCTATTTCAAATCTAGAGCTTATTATGGGGAAATACTTGGCTGTATCCGTGAGTGCTATTGTAACGGCTTTATTAAATATCTTATCTATTACTGGCTCAATAGCTTTCTTGGTAGTAGGGCTTGGTGGAGCCGAAGCGTTAGGCGTAAAAGATATAAACATACAGGAGCTTATTCTTCCGCTTTTGCTTACGCTTATATGTATTTGTCTTTTTGCTATGGTAGTAGCTGCGATTAGTATGTGCGTATGCTCCTTGGCTAAGAACTTCAAAGAAGCTCAAAATTATATTACACCGATTATGTTTATTGTTATGATCCCATCCTATGCGTCGATGTTTCCTAATGTAGAGCTTAATGGACTGACAGCAACAATTCCCGTTGTAAATATCTCGCTTCTTATTAAGAGTGTTCTAACCTTCAGGTATGATATAGGACTGGTAGCTGTTGTATTTGCAACGAATACAGTATTTATGCTGCTTGGGGGGCTTATGCTTTCGAAGATGTTTAACTCAGAAGATATCCTCTTTGGAAGCGGCAAGGGATTCTCTTTTCTTGAAAAGCGAAGCAATATTAAGATAGGGACAATGCCGACTGTAAGTGATGGATTTGTTTTGTATGCTCTCGTACTGCTTCTTCTTATTTATATTGGCGGCTTGCTGCAAGTTAAGTTTGGACTTGGGGGAGTGGCGCTAACGCAGCTTATATTTATAGGGGCGCCGCTGCTATTTGCCTATTACATTAAGGCAGATTTTAAACAGCTGTTTGGAATAAAGCTTCCTAGTATCCGGCAAGTGTTAGGAGGAGTAAATCTCTGGATGGGAGGCTTTATTGCAGCGCTTCTTATTGCTCAGCTTATTCTCTACTTATTTCCGCAGAATATGGAAATAGCTAAGAGGCTTTCGGAGTTCTTAATAGGAGATCAGAGCGTAGTCACAAGCGTAGCGGTTATAGCCCTTTTACCTGCGGTTTGTGAAGAGGTTCTCTATAGAGGGTTTTTGGTAACGGCCTTCAAAGATAAGAGTTCAGATAAAAGAGCAATCATACTAAGCAGCATATTGTTTGGACTCATGCATATAGATTTCATCAGAATCATCCCAACAATGATTCTAGGACTTAGCCTCAGCTACGCTGTTTGCAAAACAGGCTCATTAATTGTTCCGATGCTGATGCATTTTCTGAATAACGGCATCACTGTATTTGTTCAGTATTATCCTAAAAGCATCCTTGGAAAGGTATATGATTATATGGAAATTGATTTTGCTAAGCTAGATGTACTGCAGGTATTAAGTGTACTCGCTGCAAGCCTAATCTTCATTATATTGGCACTGATCCTTTTTAGAGGGCCAAAAGAAAAAAGCAAAAAAATTCTTCAAGAGAATATATAACTTACCTACACTATAAAAACTGTCTTACAAAGAGAAAAACTCTCTTGTAAGGCGGTTTTTTGAATTGTGTACTAATGTATATGTAATTTGAGCAATTATTGATTTATACCCTATATTATGCTAAGGTTAAGGGAGGAAAAGACATTTAAATGGAGGAGAAATGAAGGTATTAGCTGTTATTATAATCATTCTTTTTGTGATGGGCATTATCCTGTACTATAAGTTGAAAAAGGTGAGCAAAAGATGGGCAAATACATTTTTCGGTACAGACTCTTTTGCAGAGGGGTTTAAAGCCCAAGAGCAGCATCTGGCAAGCACTCCAAAGTCGGTATCTAGCATGACTGAAATGTATTTGCCGCTTATTCAAAAGGATTTTCCGGCATTTAATCTCTTTGAGTTTACCCAAAAAGCAGAGAATATGCTTTTGTCAGTGTTTAATGCTGTGGAAAGCAAAAATGTTCAGAGCGTTGTCAATGCTTCTGAGGATTTGAAATATCAAGTGCAAGGTTACATAGAGGACCTTAACTCGCAAGGGATTACCGAAATCTATGATAATGTAAAAATACATAAAACAGCAATCACACATTATCAAAAAGAAGCTGGAACCTGCATCGTTGTATTTCAGACAGCACTTGAATACTATAAATACAGGCTGAAAGAAGGAAAAGTGATCAAGGGGAGAAAAGACTTAAAGGTTCAAACGAAGTACAATATCAGCTTGGTGTACATTCAAGACACCAGCAAACTAAAAGAAGCAGGTTACAAAGGGGCAGTGGGCGTTTCTTGTCCGAACTGCGGTGCGCCGGTAACGAATTTGGGACACAAAAGCTGTGAATACTGCGGAAGCGGCATCAGAGAAATTAATATACATACGTGGTTTTTAAACAAGTATGAAGAACTATAAAAATTTTGGAGGGATTATATGGGACTTATTAAAACAGCAGTGAATGCGGTTAGGGGAGCACTGGCAGATCAATGGCTGGAATTTATTGAACCGGATAGGATGAGTGATACGACAGTTATGGCCCCAGGCATCAAGATGAGAGCTGGAGACAGCCGAAACAGCAACTTTAAAGGATCAGCCAGTACTGTATCTAATGGTTCGTATATCAATGTCTATCCTAATCAGCTGATGATGCTTATAGACAATGGAAAGATTGTTGACTATACAGTTGAACCAGGCAGGTATAAGGTAGATCATTCGTCTTTGCCTTCACTTTTTAATGGAGAGTTCGGAGAGGTCTTAAAAGAAACCTTTGACCGATATAGATTCGGGGGGATTACGCCAGGGGTTCAGAAGGTATATTATATCAATCTGCAAGAAATAAAAGGTATCAAATTTGGAACAAAAAATCCTATCAGCTATTTCGATAATTTCTATAATGCAGAGTTATTCCTTAGGGGATTTGGTACTTATTCAATTAAAATAGTAAACGCAATAAAATTTTACATGGAAGCTATTCCTAAGGATAAAGAACGAGTAGATATCAATGATATTAATGAGCAGTATCTATCAGAGTTTTTAACAGCGTTCCAGACAGCAATCAATCAGATGTCCGTAGACGGTATAAGAATATCCCACGTTTTATCTAAGGGAGACATGCTAAGAAAATACATGATGACTGTGCTAGATGAAGAATGGAATGAGATGCGTGGTATGGAAATAAGATCTGTCGGTATTGACAGTATTTCTTATGATGCTGAATCCAACAAACTTATTCACATGCGTAATACAGGAGCTATGCTTGAAAAACCAGGAATTAGGGAGGGGTATGTTCAAGGGTCAATTGCAAGGGGAATGGAGGCTGCAGGTTCTAATGCCAATGGATCAATGGCAGGTTTTATGGGCATGGGAGTAGGTATGCAGGCAGCTGGAGGATTTATGGGTGCTGCTTCACAGACTAATAGCGCTCAAATGCAGCAAATGCAGGAAAGCCAAATGAGAGAGCAGCAAAGAGCGGCAGAAGCCAAAGAGGAAGTGCCAGGGGCAGCAGCTTTGCCGAAAGAAGAGTGGCAGTGCAGCTGCGGGGAAATGAATGGGGGCCGCTTTTGTACGAGCTGCGGCGGCGCAAAGCCAGTAAGCACTTCAAATAGCACGTGGACCTGCAGCTGCGGCGCAGCAAACAGCGGGAAGTTTTGCTCGGAATGCGGCACTAAAAAACCTGAAGGGCCTAAGAGCTGCCGTTGTGATAAATGTGGCTATGAGCCTAAGGATTTTGCAGCAGCTCCTAAGTTTTGTCCAGAGTGCGGCGATCCATTTAATGACCAAGATCTTATCTAGTCAATAAGACAGACAACGTAGGACTAGATGACAAATAAGCTTAATGCTTTAGTTGGCATAGCGATTTAAGTACAGGGAGGTAAAGAGATGTCAGTTATTACTTATCAATGCCCAAATTGCGGGGGTCCCCTGGGATTTAATGCAGACCTTCAAAGCTGGAAATGTGAATTTTGTTTAAGTGACTTTGATGAAGACGCAGTAAGAGCACTTAAAGAGGAACAAGAAGAGCATAGGAGTGAAAATGCAGCAGAGGAGGAAAGAGCGGAATTCGAAAGTAATGCGAGAAGCTACAGTTGTCCGAGCTGCGGGGCAGAGATCGTAACCGACGACACTACAGCCGCAACCTTTTGTTACTATTGTCATAACCCAGCTATTTTGCCTGGCAACCTATCAGGAACCTACAGGCCGAGTAAAGTTATCCCTTTTACCTTTGAAAGAGCTGCAGCCACAGAGGCTTTTATCAAGTGGTGCAAAAAGAAACCGCTTCTTTCCAAGGACTTTACTTCAAGCTCCCAGCTGGAGCTTTTATCAGGGGTTTATATTCCATTTTGGCTCTATGACTGTGATATAAGAGGGAAGATGTCCGCAAGTGCCCGTAATATTAGAACCTGGACCAGTGGAGATAAAAGGTATACAGAGACTAAATACTATGATGTCGTACGAGCAGGAACGGCAAAATTCAGAGGTATTCCTGCGGATGGTTCTAAAAAAACAGATGATAGATTGATGGAAACCTTAGAACCATATGATTACAGCCAGATGAGAGACTTTTCTATGTCATATCTTTCCGGATACTTGGCAGAAAAGTATGATGTAGGTGAAAATGAAGTCTATGACCGCATCAAAGAGCGTATCCAAAACTATTCCAGAAGGTTGCTGGAAGATACAATTACAGGTTATAGCAGTGTAAGTGTTAACAACTGCCTTGCAGATATTTATCAGTCGAGAGCAACCTATGTGCTCTTGCCTACATGGATGTTTACGTATAATTACAAAGGGAAGACTTATGTTTTTGCCATGAATGGGCAAACTGGAAAGATAGCAGGCAGTCTGCCGCTTAGTAAAGCAAGGATGGCCCTTTGGTTTATGGGCGTTTCGGCTGTTGCATTTATTATCTTATTCGTTGTAGGGGGGATATTCATATGAAAAAGAGAAAATACACCCTCTTGATCGTTATCATGCTTTTGGCAGGGTTATTTATATCTGCTTTGACTGTGATGGCAGCTGCCCAAAAGATCTATGATGAGGCTGAGCTCTTTAGTGCTTCAGAAAAAGGAAGTCTGGAGAAGCAAACGGTTTCACTTAGTGAAAGAATAAATATGGATGTTATCATTATTACGACTAATGAAAATGATGGCAAAACATCCAGTGCCTATGCAGATGACTTTTATGATATGAACGGATTTGGTTATGGGGATGAGGCAGATGGCGTACTGCTTCTTATCAATATGGAAGACCGGGAAGTATATATTTCGACTTGTGGTAAAGCTATCCACTACTTAACAGATAGAAGAATAGAAAATATGCTGGATAAAATTTACCCCCATCTTTCAGAAGGCAACTACAGTGAAGGCGCAGCAGCTTTTCTTAACAGTCTTGAATATTACGTTAAGGAAGGCATTCCAGCAAACCAAGTGACAAAGGATGAAAGTTTTACAGGAAATCCTTCAGATCCTTCCTATACAGTTTATAGGGAAACAGAAAACCCATCTAAAAAAGCTTTGATTTGTCTCGTCATTTCTTTAGGAATTGGAGCTGGTGTGGTGGGGGTTATGGCTGCTCATAATAAAGGAAGAATAGGAACCAATGCGAATACTTATTTAGATCCCAGGTCTTTTAAGCTGCTTCATGCTGAAGATAGACATGTAAACACGAAGATAACACATGTAACAATCAATACGAACTCAGGAGGATCTGGCACAAGCAGCACCCACACTTCAAGCGGCGGCGCAAGCCACGGTGGTGGGGGACGCAAGTTTTAAATAGTTGTTAACAAGTCTATTTTTAAAGAATGTAACATAGTAAAACACTATTAGCTATAGTGAATATAAAGTAGAACTATAGCAGCTTATAGGAGATGCAAGTTTTAGGAGGGTACGGGCAATATCTTAGAGGTTTAAGATATTGTCTGTATTTTTGTTTATTTGCTTATTAGAGTTATTGAGCTGAAATTGTAGAAAAAGAAAAAAAATCGATAAAGAGGACTATGAAACATAAAGAGTAAGAGAAATATACACTTTTCCATATATATCCAAATGCTTTGACAAATTACAATTTTTGAGTAAAATATAAATAGGGATAAAATTACAAAAATGGATATGGGGGCTAGAAAATGTCACAAAGATGTAGATACAAAATTCTAATTGTGGATGACAATCATAATAACTTATTCACCCTTAGAGAGCTGATTAAGGCCTACATTGATGCAGAAGTTATTGAAGCCGATTGCGGGAGAGAAGCACTTGCTGTATTATATGATACAAGAGTAGATCTTATTATATTAGATATACAGATGGAAGGCATGGATGGGTTTGAAATTGCATCACTTATTAAAAAGAGAAAAAAGACTAAGGATATTCCTATTGTTTTTTTGACAGCAGCTTATAAAAGTGAGGAATTTAAAAAAAGAGGCTATGAAATAGGGGCTGTTGATTATCTTGTTAAACCCATAGATGAGTATCAGCTTATTAATCGGATTAGTGTCTACCTCAGTCTCATAGAAAAAGAAAGAAATGTTAACTTGCTTCTTGAACAAAAAGTTGCTGAACAAATCAAAGAGCTTAGAAAGGCAAAAGAAGAAGCAGAAGCCGCTAATGAAGCTAAAAGTATGTTTTTGGCTAATGTTTCACATGAATTAAGAACACCCATTAATATTCTTCTAAGTTCTATGCAGCTTATTGATTTATACATAGAAGATGAACAGGTGGTAGAAAAGAAAAAGCTTGAAGACAAGCTTTACATACAAAAGCAAAATTGTTACAGGCTGCTTAGACTAGTTAATAATCTTATTGATATTACGAAGATGGATGCCGGGCACTTTATCCTTAATTTTAAGAAATGCAATATTATTAATATTATAGAATCTATTACCATGTCTATTGTTCCTTATATCAATAACAGAGGAATAGAACTTATCTTTGATACAGAGTTAGAGGAGATGGAAGTATATTGTGACCTGGATGCTATAGAAAGGATTATTCTTAATTTATTATCCAACGCGATTAAGTTTACACCAGCAGGAGGATCGATCTATGTAGAACTTAAGGATCTTGGTAATACGCTTGGGATTTATGTAAAAGACACAGGAATAGGAATGAGTGAAGAGATGCTGGAACAGGTTTTTGAACGGTTTAAACAAGGGGATAATCTGCTGACAAGAAGAAATGAAGGCAGCGGAATAGGACTAAGTCTCATTAAACACCTTATTGAAATGCATGGAGGCTCTATTGGGGTAAAGAGTAAGTATCAGACAGGCAGCGAGTTTTTTGTTAAACTTCCTAGAAATTTAGATAGGGATACTGCTGAATTAAGTGAGGAAAATGAAGCATATAGGCTAGATAATAATGTTGTTCAAAAAGTAAACATTGAATTTTCTGATATATATGTTTAACTAAACTTTTATACTTGTAGAGTATAAGGAGGAGGACTTTTGAAATTTCTTAAAAACATAAGTATTAAAACCAGATTAATGACAATGCTTTTTCTTTGGATTGCAGCTTTTATTGCCTTTGGGGGATTTGCAATAAAACAAATGAATAACTTGGGTAATACATCCAGGTTTATTTACAACAGCCCTCTCCAGATGTCCAATGCAGCGACAGAGATGCGGGTTGATATTATTAAAGTTCAAAGAGCAACGAGAGATCTTCTATTATCTAGAACAAGAGAAGAACAAGAAAAAGAAATTAATACTATAAAGATGCTGGATGAATCCATTGTAGATAATATTAAAATTATAGAGAGCTTGAGTACAGAAGGGCCAGCTAAAGAATTACATAATGATATAAAAAATATTTATTTTGAGTGGGATGAAGGAAGGGAACACCTTATCGATCTTTCAATCAGGGGCAATATTGATGAAGCTGCTCATTTATCAAAGAACGAGTTTCCTAAGATGGTAGACGAACTTGAGATAATGCTTAAGAAAGTTAGCGGAAGCTCAGAAGAAAGGGCATATGAACTTGTTAAGGAGTCAATAAGCCTAGAAAAAAAACAAAATGTTTATCTTACGCTTAGTACGATTGGATTAAGCCTGCTTTTCTTAATTTTATTTTTGATTATATTTAAGAGTATAGTTGATCCTATTAATCAGCTTAAAAATACTGTGAGTGAGAGTATCCAAACAGGGCAGCTGTCACTTGTTGATGAAGAAGGTGATAATGAGATTGCCGCAATGTCCAAGATCTACAATGAACTTGCCAGGAAGCTGAAAGATCTTTTTTGGATTAAGGACAGCAAAAATACGCTTAATGAAATATTATCAGAGTGCCGCAGTGAGGAGGAGATTGCTCAGAAAACAATCAGCAGTTTATGCAGAACTTTATCAGCTGGTAAGGGAGTCTTTTATGTTTACGACAAAAAAAGCTGTATGTTAAAGTGGATGGCTTCCTACGCCTTTCATAAACAAGATAAAAAGCAAGAGCAATTTGCATTAGGAGAAGGAATTATTGGACAGGCGGGTTTTGAAAAGAGGCCTATTTTGTTAACAGAGGAACTTATAGGCGAAAGCCCTATATACAGTGCTATTGTTAGTGAAAAACCTATAAATGCTTATGTTTTCCCTGTTATGTATGAAGAAGAGCTTTATGGGGTCGTTGAGATATCAATGCTTACAGGTTTTGATAAGGTAAAACTTGAATACTTAGATGAAGTTAGCAGCACTATAGCAATCAGTCTTTATTCTGCTATGCAAAATGCTAAAATAATAGACTTGCTTAGCGTATCAGAAGAAGCAAGAACAGAAGTCTCCAAAAAGGCAGAAGAGCTTAAGCATGTTAATTCTGTACTTTATAATCAAAGAGAAATGTTAGAGCAGCAGGCAGAGCAGCTTCGTCAAAGCAACACGGAGCTTGAAGAACAGCATCAGATGCTTCAGCAGCAAAGTAAAGAACTTCAGCAGACTAATGCACAGCTTGAAGAGCATCAGCAACTTTTAGAAGAACAAACAAGAATATTAAATGATCAAAACAGTAAGCTGGAAAAGACTAAAGAAGAACTAGAATTATCCGGAAAATACAAATCTGAATTTTTAGCGAACATGTCCCATGAACTTAGAACGCCGCTTAATTCTATTATTCTGCTGTCACGGCTTATTTTAAATAATAGAAAAGAAGCGTTAAGTGCTGCAGATCAAGAAAAGATTGAAGTCATCCATAGTGCAGGAGATGAGCTGCTAAGGCTTATTAATGATGTCCTTGACTTGTCTAAAGTGGAGTCGGGAGCTGTTACTAAAGAAAATAACTTATTCCATTCAAGCGACATTACCCAGGAAATAAATAATATGTTTAAGAATATGGCTGGAGAAAAAAGTCTAAAGTTTACAGTAGAGGATTTTATTCAGCAAAATCTTTATGGTGATAAACATAAAATTTCGCAGATACTCCGTAACTTCGTATCCAATGCGATTAAATTTACTGAAAAAGGATTTATTAAAGTTGAATTAAAACATGACCCCGTCATGTCTGATGGCGTTATTTTTTCTGTTCAAGACAGCGGTATAGGCATTTTAGAAGTACAGCAAGAACTTATATTTGAACAGTTTAAGCAAGGGGACAATTCGATTGCCAGAAGGTATGGAGGAACAGGACTTGGTCTTTCAATATCAAAAAAACTAGCAGAAGTTATGGGCGGTGAAATTAAGGTTAAAAGTAAGGCTGGAGAAGGAAGTGAATTCATTTTATGCATTCCAAGTCTTGTTCGGGAAAATTTACAAACAAGTCATAGCCCTATCGAAAAAACGGGTCAAAAAAGCATAAAAGAAAATCCTGATAAAAAAGTACTGACTGAGGCAGATGAGGGAAGGTTTCAAAAAGATATATTAATCATTGAAGATGATGAAGTTTTTGCGCAATATATCCAGAGTATCGCTCTTAGGATGGGAGTAGAAGTTATTGCGGCAAAAGATGGCAGAAGTGGCATTGAGTATGCGAAGCAGCATAAGCTTGCAGGTATTTTTCTTGATTTAAAGCTTTCAGATATATGCGGCATGAAAGTGTTGAGGGAACTTAAGAGTATAAGAGAATTAAAACAGATTCCTATTCATATTATTTCATCAGAAGATATAAGTGATAAGCCTCAAAAGATGGGAGCCGTTGGATATAATCAAAAACCTGTAGAGGAAGAGCGCATCATAGAAGTTATCACTGAAATGGTTAGCTCGCAGAAGGATTCTGTTAAAAGGTTATTATTGATTGAAGATAGTAAGCTGCATGAAGAACACATTAAGGCCATTTTGGAAGAGATAGAGATTGAGATTATTACAGCTTCTAATTACGATACAGCCAGTAAAGAAATTTTAAGTGCAAACTATGATGTGATCATACTTGACTTAGAACTAAAGGATGAGTTAAGTTCTAAGGTTTGTAAGCTTTTAGATGAATGTCAAATAAATATGCCTGTCATCATCTATACAGAGGGGCAGCTATCAAAAGAGCAAGAAAGAGAAATTAGAAAATGTTCTGATCGTATCATAGTCAAGACTGCATATTCAGATGAAAGATTATTAGATGAAGTTATCATGTTGCTCCATCAAGAAAAAGAAATAGACAAGATACAGATCGACAAGACAGTAAGTGTTGGGAATGAATATTTACTCAGTCTTGATGGCAAACGTATTCTTATTGTTGATGATGATCCAAGAAATGTATACAGCTTGGCGGCTGTGCTTGAAGAGTATAATGCTCATATTATAGAAGCTGATAATGGAAAAACTGCCCTTAGAAAACTTGATGAAGAAAAGGTTGATCTTATTTTGATGGATATTATGATGCCGGAGATGGATGGCTATGAGGCCATCAAAAAGATCAGAGACAATAATAAGTATAGAAAGATTCCTATTATCGTGCTTACAGCTAAGTCACTAAAGGGAGACAAAGATAAGTGTATTGAGCTTGGAGCCAATGACTATATTCCAAAACCTATTGATTACAATAACCTTATGCGGGTAATGGGGGCATGGATTTCAAAACAATGATAATGAGGAATAGTATATGAAAATAAATATATACGATGATACAGAAGGAATAAGACATATAGCCGTAAACGGAGAAGTATATTATCAAGATGAGGTCAATGAACTCTTAGGGCTTTTATGTAAGCAGAGTGCAAAGGGATTAACAATAACCTTTTTTGAGGCTAATATGCTGCATAAGGATATTGTAGAAAGGCTATATCAGATAGCAGAAAGAACTTATTGCAAAGTCTACGTTTTTCGTATGTATTTATATATCTACCTACATAAAGTAGGTATAAAGTGTGAATATATATCAAGCGGATACCTGGAAATCAAAAAAGATGAAGAGTCATCAGAATATGAATTTTCACTTGAGGAAGTCAGAGGTTTTTTAGAAAAAGTTTATGAGAGGTATGGCTATGATTATACTAACTATGACATGGCAAGTATTATGCGCAGGATCAACGTATGTATGATAAAAGAAAATAGCCGTGCATTCAGCGTATTTTGTCAGGACGTACTGAGAGATCCTTCGGTGTTTGAGCACCTGTTTCAGGATCTATCGATTAATACCACCGAATTTTTCAGAAATCCAGAAGTTTTTTTGACCCTAAGGAATAAGATCCTTCCATATCTTAATTCCTATATGCATATTAAAATATGGTGCGCAGGATGTTCAAGTGGGCAGGAGGCGTATTCAGTAGCTATTTTGCTGGACGAGCTTGACATGCTTCATAAAGCTCAGATTTATGCAACAGATATTAATCCTTATGTAATAGAGGAAGCTAAGAATGGACTTTATGGAATAGACACTAGCAAAGAAACAATTGCAAACTATCAAATGGCAGGAGGCACAAAATGTGTGACCGACTATTTTGATATGAAGAGGGATTATTTTAAGGTCAAAGATTATTTAAGCAAAAATGTATTGTTTTTTCAACATAGCCTTACTGAAAGCGGGAGCTTAAATGAGTTTGAAATGATTTTGTGCAGAAATGTCCTGATTTATTTTAATCATGATTTGCAAGGCCGGGTGCTCCAAAATTTTTATCAGTCCCTAGATAGAAATGGGTTTTTGGTTTTAGGAAAAGCAGAGAGTCTGCTGCTTAACTCTGGCGACAAGTACTTTTTACCTTATATTAAAAATGAAAAAATTTATAAAATAAAAAACTAGAATATCAGGCGATGTTCTAGTTTTTTATTTTATAAAGGCAAACACCTCGTCTACTCAAGTTGTTTACCTATATAATGTTCTTGATCATAATGGCCTCACGTTATGTAGTACTCAGACAACTTAAATATAAAGATGTAAGATCTATCATAGAGAAGAAAACATTCTAAATTTATTAAAAGGCACTTTACAAGAAAAACAAAAAAGAATATAATACGATTAAAATAAATTACGAATATCGTAATAATTAGAAGAGGGAAATGCTATGAATTTATATGATGCAATCACAAAACGGATATCTATAAGAAAATACACTGATAAGCTGGTAGATGGAAGTTTAACTGAGGAGATTAAAAGAGAGATGAAAAATATTGAACCTTTAAGTACAAATAGCTATTTAAGGCTGGAGGTTATTACTGATCCGGAGGTTGTAAAGCCGTTAGGGTTAGGATCAGCGGCGGGGATTATCAAAATTAATGCACCTCATTGTATAGTAGGAATCATTGATACTTCAGAAGATGCACTCACAAACCTTGGTTTTGTTTTGCAGCAGCTTGTAATAAGGCTTCAGGCCAGGGGGATAAGCACGTGCTGGCTGGGCACCTTTAGTCAAGATAAGGTAAAGGAAGTATGCAACCTAGCAAAAAATGAGAAGCCTGTTATTACACTTGCCTTTGGATATGCCCAAGAAGCTTTTTTAAATGATGGCTTTAGAAAGCTTTTAAATACCTCTAAAAGAAAAGAGCTTTCAGAAATAGCATTTTTTAAAGAATGGGGAGAGTCTATAGATACTTATTTAAATGATTATTCATGGATGAGAAGTATTCTTTATTTATCTTTAAGATACCCGTCAACGAATAACAGTCAGCCGGTGCGGGTTGTTATAGATGAAGAAAAAGCACTGATTTTTGCAAAAAGGGATAAATATGATGCTTATAAAATAGATGCAGGTATTTTTATGGCACATTTTTTCCTAGCTTGTAAAGAGGAAGGGCTGGAGCCGGAAGCTTGTCTTGACCCGATAAATATTAGCCCTTATAATAATCCTAATCATTATGCTTACATAGGAATGATTAAATATAAGCGATAAGAAATTTCATGAGGTATAAAACATGCGCGGTAAAACTAATAAAGAACAAGTCAAGCTACTGATGAAGAATTGGGAAAAGCTTCTCCTTAGCAATAAGCTCAATATATGTACAAAGGAGCTGGAGGGTGCTACGGTTCTGGAAGTAAACATTCTGAAAGCGGCCTATGAAAAACCAGATATTATCCTTAAAGAAATCACCACCCATTTTAATATTCCAAGCAGCACACTGACAAGCGCCGTAAACAGGCTTCAAAAAAGAGACTTGCTTAAGAGAGTAATCAGTGAAAGAGATCTCAGGTCTTTTGGACTCTTAGTAACAGATAAAGGGAAAGAAGCTATAGAAGAGCATTACAAGCAGGAAGAACTAGTATTAGGGGCTATGTTAGAAGCGTTTGATACCGATGAAGAGCGGGATAAGTTTGTTAAGCTATTTGGTAAACTGGTTGAAAGATTTATATAATATGAGGCCTTTTCTGAAGCAGAAACAATGCTTCAGAAAAGGCCTTAGTTGTTACCTATAAAACGAATAGCTACCGGCTAAGCAGAACCGCATTGCTATGAGAAATTTTAGGGTGATCCAGAACACTGAATCCTATTTCTTCTGCAAGCTGCACAGTATGCTCAAAATCATTAATACTTACGTGGCCGGATGGTTCTGCAAGAAGAAACTTGCCGCCAGGCTTCAGGACTTCTTTAATTTCGACTAAAAGCCGTTTTTGATCAGGGACTTCATGAACAACTGCAAAAGCTAAAACAAAGTCGATTTTCTCCTTAAGATCTTCAATCATAAGCGAGTTGAAGCTGCATTTGCGGGGCGTAATTATGCCGTCAAGATTAGCTTTTGCCGCGCGTTTTGCAAGTGTACTCAACATTTGCTCCTGTACGTCAATACAAAATACCTTGCCGGTACTTCCGACCATCTTTGCCATAGGAAGGCTGAAATACCCCATACCAGGACCGATATCTATAACTTTCATATTCTCCTTAACATAGGAGCTTAAAATTTTGCCTGGATTATGCATTAACCGCCTTACTGGGTTAATGAGCATATAACCAAGCCACCATGGACACACATTATTACTCATATTTACTCCTCCTTTATAATTAACTGTAATGAATCATTTGTTCTGCCATATCTGATAAGAAGGCAAAACTTCCTTGATCTGCCCGAAGGCTTGTTTCCAGTACATCAGCTAAGGCTTTAACTCGAATCAGGTATTCTTCTTTACTCCAAGAAAAGATAGAAGGATCTAGGAGAAAGCTCATGCCTGCCAAAATAAGTTCTACTACTGCTTGAGGATAGTTGGTCTTAAATAAGTTTTCCTTGATGCCTTGATGGATAACTTCTGCTAAAATAGGGGAAAGTTTTTGGATCGTAAGCACTAGGCTTTTTTGATGCATAACGATATTTTCTTTTTTATGAAGGTAATTGAGAACCTCAGCGTTTTTCACATGAAGTTCTTTATCTGCAACAAGTATCTTTTTGATTTTTTCGAGAGCGTTTAAACTCTGATTTTCAGTAATTACTTCAAGCACTGCGGCTTGTTCATTGATTCCTCTTTCGATAACGTTGTCCAGCACTTCATCTTTAGATTTAAAGTAGTAATAAAAGGTTCCTTTCGCAATGCCTACTTTTTGCAGTATATCGTTAACAGAAGTGGCCTCAAAGCCTTTGGTATTAAAGAGCTGCCAAGCAGCGTCCAATATTTCAGCTTTGCGATCATCTGGATTTTTAAGTATTCTGACCATATAGTTCTCCTTGTTATTTGTAGACTGACCGTCGGTCTAATGATATCATAGTAAGAATTGTCTGTCAACAGCAAAGTGCAATGTGTTGCTAATAAGATAGGGTTTTACTTTTAAGGGCTCAAGGTTACATGACTAGACAAGATAAAAGCACCTTATAAGTCAAGGGCTTCAGCAGAATAGGAATTTTCCGCTGAAACTATAACAAAAAGGAGATACCCTTTTGCAAGGGCATCTCCTCAATAAGCTGTTTTTATATTCTAAAATCTTTTTTTCTATAAAGTGTATAGGAAATAACACAGGATACAGCAGTGATGATCAATGCCAAAACAATGTAGATAGGATCAAAACCATCTTTAATAAGTTCAGAGGGAACAGCGTAATGGAATGGAGAAAAGTATCTGAAAAATTTAAATTTCTCAATCATTCCTGCAAAAATGCCTAGAATGTAGCTAATAAAGAAAAGTCCAATAGAAAGAGGCATGGCAAGTCTTAAATGGGGAATTAAAGCAGAAAGCAAAAACCCTACAGACATAAAGACTATGCCTACTAAGAATAGACCGGAAAACATAAGCTTGAAGTCCATGAAGAGCTGAAAGACTTCAAGATCCTCAGGCTTAACGACTAGTGCCATAAGAATAGATGCACAGCCTATAATCAATATAAAAACGTAGAATAAGGCAAAGGCAGCTAAGTACTTCATCGTTAAAAGCTTTGTTCGGCTTATAGGCTGTGCATAAAGGAACTCGATAGTTCCTTCGCTTTCTTCTTTGATAAGTGTTTTAGCCCCAAGAAGGCTTGCATAAATGTAGCCTGATATCACAATATATTGAAATACATAAGAAAAGTACTGATTTAGCTGAGAAAAGTCCGGTACGTCTTTGAGATTAAAAGCTTCAAGAAGTGCTGGGGGCATAGCACCCATTTTAGTATTAACCAGTTCCTGCATACCGCTGTCTTTCATAGAAGGAAACATCGATAAAAATAAGATCATTAATAAAATGCAGATGATACTCCAGATAACGAGCGGTTTTAATCCTTTTTTAAACTCCATTTTAAAAACGTTCATTTATTTTCCCTCCGTTTCATAATAGCTCATAAAGGTCTCAGACAATCTCTTTTCTTCAATCGTTAAGTCATTTATCTCATAGGTACTTAGTAAAGCAATAAGACTGTTGATGTTTCCCGAATAGTTAAAAGAAATAGTATCTTTATCAACTTTTAGATTGTGCACCCCAAGATCTAAAAGGTTAGCGGAAATATCGTGAGCAAGTTTAAGAGTAACTTGTTTAGTCTTTTTGTTAGCAAATTCTGAAATGCTTTTGATAGCTATGATTTTTCCTTCTTTAATGATAGCTACCCTGTCACAAAAGGTTTCTACTTCAGTCAGGTTGTGGCTGGATAAAAAGATGGTTGTTCCTTTTGCTTTAAGATCCATCAGCGTATCGGCAAGTTTTTGCTGAATAAGCGGATCAAGCCCATTGGTTGGTTCATCTAGTATTAAAAGCTTAGGTTTATGAAGGAGTGCCTGAACGATAGCCACCTTTTTCTTATTGCCAAGAGAGAGTTCAGATATGTTTTTCTCAAGCTCAACACCAAAGGTATTACAAAGCTCCTGTACATAAGTATGATCTGCATTTTGATGAAAAGACTTAGCATAAGCTATCAGTTCTTTAACTTTCATATTATCATAGTACCTTACTTCACTTGGGACATAGCCAACGCTTTCTTTAATACGGACTGTATCCTTGCTGCAGTCTAAATCAAATATTTTAGCTTCTCCCGAGGTTTGGAAAATTAGATTAAGAAGAACTTTGATAGTTGTAGACTTGCCGGCTCCATTAGGACCTATAAAGCCGAATATTTCCCCTTCATTAACACTAAGAGATACATTTTCGATGCCGCGGTTTTTGCCGTAGTTTTTAGTAAGATTCTTGATTTCAAGTATACTCATTTTGATGCCCCCTTATTTTTTTGTGCTTTATAGAGTGCAAGCTTGTTATTTAATTGTTCACCAGTACTTTTATAATACACATAAAGAGAAAAGCTTATAGAGAGATAAAGAATGATACAGCCCAAAGTAAATAGCCCCAGAAGATAGCCATTTGAGATCTCAAACCATCCGAACCAATAAACAGCCAGTAGCAGTACACTATAAGAAAGAAAGAAATGAATCAGCACTTTATATTTTTGCTGAAGCCCCTTAAGTGCAAGGTCTCCGAAAGCAAGATAATAAATAAGTGTGAGAATAACAGTTAGAAAGACAAATTGCCAAATTGTAATAAACGTCATGGACTCCTGACCAAGAAGCATATTGACCATACTATAAATAATAATAAATGCCGTAAAAAACATGGACCATACAAATTTAAATTGAACGATAAACTCCATATGTTTCTTCATAATAATCCCTCCCTTTATAAACCAATGCGTTCCTTGAGAATGGATACATACTGCCTGGATACTATAAGCTTCTCGTTATTTTCAAGAAGTAGTTCCAGCCTCCCGTTTAGTCTAGGTGTCAGTTTCTCGATTTTGCTGATATGAATAATGGTTTGCTTACTGGCTCTGAAAAAATCATATTTTGTAAGCAAAGTTTCCACCTCATAGAGTCTAAGAGGGGATTCGAAAACTTGATCCTTGGTATAAATAAAGGTTTTTTTGTCCACGCTTTCAAAGTAAAAAATATCATCTGGGTCTATGATATGCGTCTCTTTATTAATAACACCAAAGATCTTTTCATGAAAACCTTTCAGCATACCGACAAGTTTTAGAATTTCATTATCAGCACTAGAACACTTAATAATAATTTCTGTCTCAAGATGATTTGGAGATTCGTCTACAGTAACTTTCATGAGATCCCCTCCTGTTAGTAGATGTTCTTAATTACACTATAAAGACTAATTTAGGCTGAGTAAAGGGGCAGCGACCAAGATGCATAAAGGAGGGACTAAGCTGCAAAAAATAGACAGCATCTAGAAAGATGGATTGATGTACAATTTCGTTAGGTTAATCATTAGCGTAAAAATTCAAAAAGAAACTGTACCATGAAGTGACAGTTTCTTTTATAGAGGGCATATTTCTTAGAATTCCAGAACATGAAATAAATTATTAGGAAGTAAGATTTAAGGATTAATGTTTAATAATAGGAATAAGTATTTCATTACTGTCTTTTAGAGAGATCTGAAGGTCATGATTATGATTAATAGAGGCAAAGAAAATAGATTTTATGTCAAGAATATTTTGGTGTTCTAGCTCTTTTCTAAGCCATGATTCATCTAGACCCAAAAAGCCTAAAACATCGGCATAAATCTTGCCTTCTATAACAACGGGAAAGGTAATATTGGAAGTCTTCTTAGCAATTTTCATATCTTCTAAAGTGACTGCGTTCTTTTTGGGTTTTTTAAGAATGCTGAGATTTCCGCTGGATTCGATAATGGCCGTTTCTACTTCGTTAATGTCAAATATATCTTTTTCGCGGAGCATTTGCAGAATGTTATCAATGGAATAGTGGATTTTTTTAAGATTATCATTAAGCAGCTTCCCATTTTGTATAATGATTGTGGGCTCAAAGGTAATAAATCTTCCGATCTTGCGATTGGATATTTTGATATTCGCAACGAGCTTTTGGATAAGGGAAATAAGAATAATGGCTACAAAGGTAGGGAGATGTTTGATTTCAGGATCAGCAATATCAGCGCCTACAACAGCGCCTAAGATAACAATAATCAAAAAGTCAAAAACAGGCAGTTCACCAATAGCCCTTTTTCCCATATATAACGTAACGAATAACAGTAAAGGCAAAATAGTAACAATTCTGCCGAAAACGATAGATGAGTCATGAATAAATTCAAGCATTTAAAAGCTCCTTTCTGTCAGCGCTGTCAATAGAACTTAAAAGTTATCCTCCAGTGCATCAAGTGTTTCAACACTAAACCTTTTATAAAGATAAAAGTCTTCCAAAAGAATGTTCCTATCTACATTACTCGATTGACCTGAGAGTATGCTGAGCTGATAGAGCGCATTTTTAATAAAATTTAGTGAAACACAGGCAAGAAGGGCATCTCTGTTTTCAAGACTAATACTAGGAGTTGTTCTAAGATAGGCCGTAATTTCTTTGCCTAATGTTTCTATTCTTCCATTAATAAAATTGATTTCTTTTTCTATACCAGATCGGTCTTGAGGCAGATAGCATATAATGGATTGCGATAAAGAAAAAACATGATTTTGTATAACTCTGATACCACTAATTTGCTGTTTAATGATGGCTTCATGTCTAAGGTTGCTGACGGTAACAGAAGCATTTAATGGGAATGCTGTAAATATAATAGTAATAGATAAAATAAAGATTATATAGAATTTAGAAAGAGTATGCTGTTTCATCTTGAACCTCTATATCACAGTATGATATATCTAAGATAACCATTTTATACAGCATTATGCATAGGGCGCACCAGATGATGAATAAAAATCTATTAACCTGATCATAAAATGGATAGACAAGTGATTTTTTTGAGAGCAGATCAAATAGAATGAGTGGAGGTGAAAGGGATGAACGAAAAAAGTACTGTCCTTATTACGGGAGGTAATGCAGGGATGGGAAAGGCTGCAGCAACGGAACTTGCAAAACTTGGGCATCATGTTATTATTCTTTGCAGAAATAAAGAAAGAGGCGACAAGGCACTAGAGGACATTAAGGAAGAAAGCGGAAGCAGCAGTGTTTTTATGATGCTCTGTGACCTGGGAAGCATGGCGAGCATAAGAAGATTCGCCAGCGAATTTAAAAAACAGTATAAGAGGCTCCATATCCTTATTAACAATGCGGGGGTTATACTGCCTAAAAGACATGAAACCAGTGATGGCTGTGAACTGCAGTTTGGTGTCAACCATTTAGGTCACTTTCTTTTGACGAACCTGCTTCTGGATACAATTAAAAACAGTGCACCAGCCCGCATCATTAATGTCTCGTCAGGAGCCCATAAAGCAGGAAAAATTCACTTTGAGGATATTCATCTTAAAAAGAACTTCAACTTAGTCAAAGCGTACTCGCAGTCTAAACTTGCCAATGTGCTTTTTACCTATGAATTAGCTGAAAGACTTGAGGGGAGTGGGGTTACTGTCAATGCCCTTCACCCAGGAGCTGTAGCAACAGAGATGGGAATTAACAGAGAGACAGGATTTGGGAGAGCACTAACAGGCATGCTGAAACCCTTTTTCAAGACGCCGCAAGAGGGAGCTTCTACAACCGTGTATTTAGCTGTATCCGACGAGGTCGAGGGTGTCACAGGCAAGTATTATTGTGATAAAAAAGCTATTCCTTCTTCAAAGCTTTCCTATGATCAAGAGCTTGCCAAAAAGCTGTGGGAAGTCAGCGAGAAGCTTGTACATCTCAAATAATAATAAGTGACGTGATAACCCCATAGAAATTAATCAAAACGGTGCAGGCTTTGATAGATTCAGCACAAAGGAGTAGGGATTATTAATATTAATTAAAATGATTAGTATATGAACTGTGTATTAGAAAAAAGCCTTAGGAACTCGAGGTGACCCCTTAAAGTTAGACCTGAAAATCTAACTTTAAGGGGTCAGTTCAATTCTAGAGGCTTTTTTGCATACTTAAAATTTTGTCTATCAAATTTAGGCTAGAAGAAAAGAAGTTTGAAAGATTAAATTATTGACATATTTTAAAATATTCAGTAAAATTGTAAGTATATTTACTCTTTGTTTAACATTAGATCTATGCTTTTAGACTCTTTCACAATATAAAGCATATAGTCTATTGAATAACCAAATAGAAAAGCAGTAGATATTTAATTACAAAATAGGAGGAATTTTATATGGCAAAAAATGCAACATATTTTTTGAAGAACTTTAGACAAGGAGACTACATGTTTTGGTCGATCTGCTCGCAGTGTCAAAGCACAGCAACAATTGTACTAAAAGATGACAGTCGTACATATTTTACTGTTAACAAAACTTCACCGTCTACAGACCTGCAAAAATTAGCTCAGGATTCAGCTGCTTACCAAGGAGGAAATAACTTAAGAATTGAGATTATGGTTAACTTTCCTAATGCTAACATTCAGCAGACAATTAATTCTTATAACATAACAGACAGTTGTGCAAATATTGTTGGACATGGTTACAATTTCTGTATAGAAGACTCAGATGATAACGACTATAATGATTATTACATTGACATAGTAGCTTGGAATAAAAAAGGGTAAATGACAAGGAGGTTATGATATGGATATTAATTATCATTATTTTGCTGTAAAGAGCTTAGCTTTAAAAGCAGGATACATAGAAGATGACGCACAGCTATTAGCCAGTTATTCTCAGTTTGTAGACGACTTCGACCTATATGCATACATGTATTTAGATAATGTTCCGGACTATGCAAGACATCTGGCTTATAAACTGCCGAATGGCAAATGGCTCTTTAATCCAGTGACAACAGGCTTTAATTCCCTTCCGGATTTTGCAAGGCTGATTCTTGATAGATATCAGCGCAGGGTCGTTATTCCGTTTCACTTTATTCCCCTTCAGAGACTTAACACAAAACAGACAAGCCGGGCTAACTGGAGAACAATTCCGGCTTCTCTTGATACGCCATCACTTATGACAGAGCTTTTAACAAAAGCAAAACAGCAGTATATTGACAAACAAGAAAGGTATAATCTGATGCGTATCGGAATGCTGCTGCATACTTTTGCTGATACCTATGCCCATCAAGGATTTTCTGGATTCCAAGGCTGGGAGAATCACAGTATGCTTACTAAAGTAATAAATAATATTAATAATGAGGAGATAACAGCAAGTTATGAACCAGGCAGGTATTTTCTCTATCCATCTATTGGACACGTAAATGTTAACCATGCCCCTGATGACAGTAATGTAAGATTCGAGATAAGACAAAAGTTAAATCAAAATGATGATTATTCGATTTACTATAACCGAAGCAATACCCGGGACTTTGTTGATATCTCAAAAGAGATTATTAATTTCCTTTTATCATGCAAAGGGAAGGATAAAATAGATGAAGCGGAGTGGGAAGTTTTTTATCCGCTCTTAGTTCAAGGATTTAAAACAGAGCAAAAAGATATCGGCAGACTGTGCAGTTACTGGAAGTCTATATTTCCGGAGAATGAGTATTATTACAGTAAAGAAAGCTTGCTAAAAAGCCAGATTGACGTTTCGAAAGAAAATGAGTTTATGCTGTCAGCGGAAGGTGAACTACTTGATATTCTAAGGGCGAGTGGGCAAACGGTGGTATCTTCTACACTAATGACTATAAAAAGTGAGGACTTCTTCCACTATAATGTAATGGCGAAGCAAATATGCGATGAAGTGAATGGATTCATTACTGAAAGCAGAGAGTTTAAAGAGTACGCTGATAACTTTTCATCTAAGTTCAGCACATCAAGTTTTTAGTCTATATATAAAATGGAATAGTTTCGATTTAGAGAGCCAGAAAACCTGGCTCTTTTTTACCTATTAAACTTTATAAATCTTCTCCAGTACTGTAAAGCAAATAGAAAAGAATGCATACAATGAAGCAAGATAGGCTTTATTTAAGGAGAGGGGAAGATGTTTAGATCAAATGGAAAGAAAGAAAAGAGTTTAGTGATTAAAATCTCCATATTATTTATTATGATTGTAAGCGCTGCTGTCAGCTTGATTTCAGTTACAGCCTATATACAAAGCTATCATCTACTGGTAACGAGTTTAGGGGAAAAAAGCCTGAAAATAGCTGAGGCCGCTAGAACCCTGATAGATACCAACGTTTTTATCACCCTAAAAACAGTTGAAGATGAAAAATCAGAAGGCTATCAAAGCATGAGATTAGCTTTAAGTGAATTAAGGGAGCTGACTGGCGCTAAGTATCTTTATACAATGACGAAAAATAATAAAGGTGAGTTTATTTATAGTGTAGACGGGTCAGCAGAAGAAGACTTATCCCATATAGGCGATGTAGAGGAAAGTTTATGGTTTTTTGAGTATGTGTGGCAAGGCGGCAGCTATAGTGGAAAGGTTATTGAAGTCGGGGACTGGGGCATACTGATAAGCGCGATGATACCTTTGCGAGATCATTCTGGAAAAATAATTGGCATTATTGGGGCAGACTATAATGTAGAAGAAGAATATATGGCCTTTCAGAAGTTTAAAATAATGCTGATAGGTATGACCGCAGCAATTTTACTGTGTATCTCGCTTTCCATCATTTTCTTATCGCGGTATATTGTACGACCTCTTAAGAGACTGACACTTTTGATGCAGAAGGTGACAAGCGGAGATTTGGGAGTATATGCAGAAGTAGAAGCGGACAATGAAATTGGTAGATTAGCGGATAACTTTAATCAAATGATAGCGTACATTAACTACCTTATTCAAAGTCTTGATGGAAACATTAAAGCTGCACAGACTTCGGGTATTAAGTTAAGTGAAACTTCGAGGCAGATTAACTTGCAAAGCCATAATGTCCATCATGGGGTAGCTGAAATAACGCTTGGTATGGAACAGACGTCTTCTGCAATAGAAGAAATTACGGCTTCAAGTAATGAAATGATCATGCAGCTAAAGGGGTTTTCAGAGAAAGTAAGCGGCATGGAGGCAGCTATAAGAGAAATAAGAAATAGGGCCAAACAGACTGAAGAATATGTGAAGACCTCAAATGATATGACGCAGCAAATTTATAGAGAACAAGAAGGGGAGATGGTTAAGGCTATCGAAACCGGAAAGGTCGTTTCTGAAATTAAGCTCATTGCAGACACGATTTCAAAAATAACATCACAGATTAACCTATTAGCAATCAATGCAGCAATAGAGGCGGCAAGAGCCGGCGAAGGAAGCAAAGGGTTTACTGTAGTTGCAAGCGAAGTAACAAAACTTGCAAGGCAGTCATCGGAAGCCGTTAAAAATATTGATGTTTTAACCAGACAAGTGCAAAAAGCTTTTGAAAATTTATCTGATGCATCCAGACAAATGCTAGGGTTTATTGAGCATAAGGTCATTAAAGATTATGAAATACTCATGGAGACAGGGACGCAGTATTTAGAAGATGCTAAGTGTATGGACCACTTTATTGATCGTTTGGCAGCTGAATCTGAGAGTATTACCCGAAATGTTTATGAAGTGAATCGTGCGATAGAAAGCGTTGCATCGGCAGTAGAACAAACAACTACAAGCTTGCAGGTTATTTCAGTAAATGCGCAGCAAACGGCAAAAGCCTCAGAAGAGATTGAAAAAGTTTCTGACGGGCAGAAAGAATCAGTAAGCAGATTAAGTAAGGTGATATCAAGTTTGTTTAAGATGAATGAGCATAAGAACATTTTTAGCTAGGAGAATGAGCGTAAATCAGATATAATAAAATATAAAATAATTTACACATGATACAAGGAGGCTATAATGAGCGAAAGTAAAGAAAGCCTGATAAAATCCGTTCTTAGTATGAGAAGAAGATTAAGCAGTATACCTTCATCAGGAAATAGAGAGATTGAAATCTTTGAAGAGCAGATGAGTAAGTCCTTAAAGAGAATAGATAAAGTAAGTTATCTATCAAAAAAGTTTAGTTTAGCAGACCTTGCTGAAATTCATAAGGCTTATGAAGAGCTCATAAGTCCAAGGCCAAAGACAGAAAGAGACTAATAGGCTTAAAGGATACGATGTTTAATGCAAGGGGGAAAAGAGAATGGATTTAAAAGCATATTGTTTGTCACTGCCTATGGCAGTACTTGATTATCCGTTTGGAGATACACCAATGGTTTTTAAGATCAATAAAAAAATGTTTGCACTTATTAATGATGAGGGAGACGTATCATTAAAATGTGAGCCGCTTCAGGCATTAGCTTATAGGGATGCTTTTAAGGCTGTATCCCCAGGATATCATCTTAATAAAGAACATTGGAATACAGTTAAACCTAATCTTGATGTTGATGCGCAGCTGATGAAGAAGATGGTTAAAGAGTCTTATAAAGCAGTAGTTCAGACATTTCCTAAAAAAGATCAAGGGCAATACTTAGAGCTTCTTGAAGCTTGGAACTAAAAAACAGATGACTAAGGCTTATCACATTTAAAAATAATAACACCTTATAAGGAAAAACAATGAGAGCGAAAAGGCGGAGACATTCCACCGTTTCGCTCTTTTTTGTCGTCACCTATTGACCTTAACCTTACGTCACAGTATACACTTTGCTTGATAGAGAAATTAGAGTGAGCAAGGAGGAATGAAGGTGCAAAACCTAGAAACAAAAAACGAAATGAGCTTAGAAAGAGAAGAGGAGTTTCTAAAGAAATTCATAAGAATTTTTTATGGTATGGTTATAAATTACGCCGTAAAGGATAGTCAAAGAGGTAAAGAAGGTACATCAGAAAAGGCAGAAAATACAGGTAGATATTTTTGATAAAAGTTGAAAAACAGCTCTTGACTTTAACCTTACGGCAAGGTATACACTCACTTTGTTGAAGGAAATAAAAGTGGCAGGAGGAGAGAAATATGAGAGAGAACAAAGCAGTACTCAAGGTAACAGGCTTAAGGAAGTGCTACGGTGATTTAGTTGCAGTCGATCATTTGAATCTGGAAGTTATGAAGGGAGAGATATTTGGCCTGCTTGGCCACAATGGGGCTGGTAAGTCTACAACGATTGAGTGCATACTGGGAACGAAAAAGATGGATGAAGGCAAAGTGAGCCTCTTGGGCATGGAGCCGCATAAAGACAGAAAAAAACTGTTTGAAAGGGTGGGGGTGCAGTTTCAGCAGTCCTACTACCAAGATAAGATCAAGGTGAAAGAGATTTGCGAGCTGACAGCTTCATTTTACTCTAAAAGTCAAGATTATAAAGTATTGCTGGAGGAGTTTGAACTGAGTGATAAACAAAAAAACTTCGTCAGTGAACTCTCAGGAGGAGAAAGGCAAAAGCTTTCAGTACTTCTAGCAGTCCTGCCAAATCCAGAAATTATTTTTTTGGATGAACTTACGACAGGTCTTGACCCGAAGGCCAGAAGAGATATGTGGAAATATATTGAGAACCTAAGAAGTAAAGGCGTTACACTATTTCTTACTTCACACTATATGGATGAAGTGGAGTATCTGTGTGACAGAATTTGCATTCTAAAGAGGGGAAGTATTATTGTTCAGGGAACACCACAGGATGTGATAAAGGGGTGCGAAGCAGGCTCTTTAGAAGATGCCTACTTGTTCTATACCGAAAAGGAGGCGATGTAAGATGAAATCATTAAAAATATTATTTAAAACAGAAGTCATTCTGGCAATTAGAAGCATTGATGCTATTTTCTTTGGTGTTGTTTTCCCCGTGGGGTTGATGTTTTTGCTTGGATTTATTTATAAAGACAAACCAGCTGGTGATGGGGCAGCTTATACGATGCTTCAGCTTTCTTTTGCCGGGGTAGCAGCGGTTGGGATTTGTGCGACAGGACTTATGGGGGTGCCGATTTCATTAGCTGACTACAGACATAAAAAGATTCTAAAGCGTTTTCAGGTTACGCCGACAAGTCCAATGAAGCTTCTCCTGGCACAGGGGTTTACGCAGTTTTTAATCTCTGTTGTATCTTCAAGTCTGGTATTTCTTGCAGCAAAGCTGGCATTTGGGTATAAGCTTATGGGTTCAGGCATCAAGTTCATTCTGGTTTACCTTCTGGTGCTCATAACGCTTTACAGCATGGGCATGCTGATTGCAAGTGTAGCCCCTAATATCAAGACTGCTAATCTGTTATGTACACTCGTTTACTTTCCAATGCTTTTTTTATCTGGGGCAACTATTCCTTATGAGATTATGCCAAGAGGGCTGCAGATTGCAGCAGATGTGTTTCCGCTTACTCAAGGGATCAAACTTTTAAAGGGTGTATCTCTTGGAATGCCGGAAGAAAATTTTCTTTTCCAGTTCGTTCTAATGGCAATGATTAGCGTGATCTGCATAGTGATATCGATAAAATGTTTTAAATGGGAATAAAGGATTGACATTCCCCTTAGGGTAAAGTTTATACTCAAAGTAGAGTACTTTGAGTATAAACGAGAGGGGATGAAGTACGTGTTTACAATAGGAATGTTTTCAAAGATCAATAGGATTACAACAAAAACCCTTAGGCATTATGATGAAATAGGCTTATTAAAGCCTGAGCATGTGGACGAGTTCACTGGATATAGGTATTATACCACCAGCCAGCTGGTAGACCTCCATAAGATTTTGACACTAAAACAAATGGGACTTTCATTAAATGATATCAAAGAAGTACTGGAAAATCCAAAAGCAATAGATCTCTTTTTAAAACTTAAAGAAGAAGATGTGCTTAGAACGATAGAAGCTGAAAAAGCAAAACTTTTACAAATTCGCAGTTATTTAAGCTGCAGGGAAGGAGAATATGAGAAAATGTATACACCAATTATAAAAGAGTTACCGGAAGTTATTGTCGCATCTATGAGGCAGGTTGTTGAAAATTATGGTGTGTTTTTTCACCTGTGTCCTAATGTAATGGCAAAAGAAATGGAAAGACTTGGCTGCGTATGTGCTGTTCCGGAATATTGTTTTAATATATACCACGACGGGGAGTACAAAGAAAAAGATATTGACGTAGAAATATGTGAAGCAGTTACTGAAATGAAAGAGGATTCGGATATTCTAAAGTTCAAAAAGATCGACAAGGTGCCAAGTGCGGTTTGCGTATTGCATAAAGGCCCTTATGAGAGGCTAGGTGAAGCCTATGCATTTGTCTTTAACTGGATTAAAGAAAATAACTATGAAGTACTTGACCATCCTAGAGAATCTTATATCGATGGGATATGGAATAAAGAAAGTGCTGAGGACTGGCTGACAGAGCTGCAGGTCCCTGTGCGTTTGAAAGTTGACTAGACTACTCGCTAATGCCTCCATGATGAAACATAAAATCATGGAGGCATTTGTTGCAAAGAAGAGGTGAAACCATGATAGATTATATTGAGATTAAAGGGGCAAGAGAAAATAACCTTAAAAACATTACGATTAAAATTCCTAAAAATAAGCTGGTGGTGCTTGCGGGCCCGTCAGGGTCAGGAAAATCAACGTTAGCGATGGATATATTGCAAAGGGAATGCCAGAGGCAGTATATGGAGTCTATGAACCTTGTAACAGACGGTATGAGTAAGCCGAAGGTGGATGCCATTATAGGCCTTTCGCCATCTATCAGTATCGGACAAAGCATCTCAAACAAAAATCCTAGATCTACAGTAGGAACCGTTACAGAAATTTATACGTATTTACGCATCTTATTTGCAAAGCTCGGAGAAAGGGCATGTCCGTCCTGCGGCGCAGTGATTAAACCTTCCTTTGAATGGATCCCTGGGGAAGAAGCGGATTTTGACATAGAAGGAGAGTGTGAAGGGGAAGAAGAGGAAAGCGGAGTGGCTGCATGCCCAAAATGCCAGACTAAAATTCCAGTTCTTACGATGTCTCATTTTTCATTTAACAAGCCAGAAGGTTTTTGTCCCACATGTTCGGGGCTTGGCTATGTAGGAAAACTTAATCTACAACTTATTTTAGATGAGAACCTTACAATCGAGCAGGGGGCAGTCAAGGGATGGGAAAATATACTTATTCATCACTATTTGACCTGCCTTCAAAATGCAGGTAAACACTATGGTTTTGTATTTAATATCTCAAAGCCCGTTAGAGACTACAATGAAATAGAGAAAGACTTGTTTTACTACGGGGCGGAGAGCAAAGCCTTTCAAAAGCATTTTCCCAATCATAAACCCCCTAAAACGGTTACGGGAGGGAAGTTCGAAGGCATTATTACCAGTATGAACAGAAAGTACAAAGAAAGTGAAACAAGCAGTGAAGCCAGTCAAAGGGTTCAGGAGTACTTTCAAAAAACCTTATGTGAGGATTGTCAGGGCGAAAGACTAAATAAAGCGTCAAGAAGTGTAACGGTTGAAGGGTTAAACATTGTGGAAGCAGCCAAAATGCCATTAGGCAGACTTATGGAGTGGCTTTTGGATCTATCTGTTAAATACACAGATTCAAGAGGCATCGTTGTAAGGGGATTAACAAGTGATTTAACTGCAAGATTACAAGGGCTTCTTGATATTGGGCTTAGCTATTTATCCATAGACAGGCCTACTATTACTTTATCCGGAGGAGAAAGCCAAAGACTTAAGCTTGCATCTTTATTAAGTTCAGGTTTAACAGGAGTCATTTATATACTTGATGAACCTACTACTGGCCTCCATTCTAAAGACACTGATAAGCTTATTGCTTCTTTAAAGAAACTCAGGGATATGGGTAATACCATACTTGTTATTGAACATGACACAGATTTTATGAAGCAGGCAGACTATATTCTTAATTTTGGCCCTTACTCTGGAGACGCCGGAGGGTATATGGTTGCAGCAGGAGCACCCTCTGAACTTATAAAAAATGCAGAATCGGTTACGGGGAAATACCTGAAAAAAGATATGAGAGGCCTAAAAGGCAAGGGAAGGATCGTAAATAAAGAGAAAGGGATACAGATTACAGATGCCTATGAGCATAACCTAAAGCATGTTGATGTAAATATTCCGCTTCATGGCATTGTATGTTTGACAGGGTCATCAGGGTCTGGAAAGTCAACACTGATTTTTGATGTATTGGATCGGGCTGCAGATCAGTATTTTAACGGCCAGCCTGATTTGAGACTGAAATGCAGCAAGGTGCAGGGACTAGAGCAGTTAAGTCGGGTTGTTACGATGCACCAGTCACCTATTGGGCGCCTCAGTCGTTCGAATGTTGCAACCTACACAGATCTTTTTACACCCATCCGCAGTCTGTTTGGCGGCCTCGTGGCGGCAAAAGAAGAAAAGCTGACAGCCAAACATTTTTCTTTTAATGTACCGGGGGGCAGGTGCGAAAAGTGCGGAGGCATGGGGATGCTAAGCTTGGAGATGCATTTCCTCCCCGATGTAGAAGTCCCTTGCCCGGCTTGCAGAGGTAAGCGGTTTAAAAAGAAGGTTCTCAAGGTAAAATACAAGGGCTATAGTATTAATGACGTTCTGAATTTAACTGTATCTAAGGCACTGGAAGCTTTCGGGAATCAAAAAGAAATAGGGGCTAAGCTTAAGATGTTAAAAGAGATAGGGCTTGGTTATCTCAAGCTTGGGCAGACAACATCAACCCTTTCAGGGGGAGAATGTCAAAGAATCAAGCTTGCCAAAGAGCTTAGTAAAAAGACAAAGGGGCATACCCTTTATTTGTTAGACGAACCAACTACAGGACTGCACCCAAGAGATATAGAAAAGCTGATGCTTCTCCTAGATCAGCTTGTTAATGAGGGGAATACAGTTATTGTTATTGAACATAACTTAGAGTTTATTAGTCAGGCTGACTGGATTATCGATCTAGGTCCGGAAGGAGGAGATGCGGGAGGAGAAATTATTTTTGAAGGAACACCTCATGAGATCATAGAGCATACTTCTTCTGCCACCGGGAAATGCTTAAAAGCATTTATAGGAAAAGGGTAACAGTATGGTAAAAATAAAATCCTTCCGAATAATCGGGAGGATTTTTTAGCCCCAAAACTCTACATCATCGACATAGTTGCCGCGGACAGCTTTTTGTAAAATAGTAAAATCCATATGCTCGCTGCCCATTGTAAATTCGCAAGGATACTGGGCTTTGCAGCCATTACATTCTATATACTGCTTGGAATCTTTTTTCTGCCTGTTATCAAATAGGAAAGGCAGGTTATCTGCTTCATCATCATTCATATCGATGGTATATGAATAGACATAGGTTGATTCATACTTGGCCGTAAAGTCTTTGCCGGAGCATTTAGGACACTGCATATCTTGACGTAATTTCATTTTAGACCTCTTTTCATCATATAATGTTAAATTGTCTTAGTATTATGTTGGCTGAAAAAGATTAAATTATCCATCAAGATTTAAGCTGCGTTAATTAGTGACCCTAAGTTGACTCGCTCGAAAGATAGAGGGAAATTTTATCTTTTGTACTTTTTCAAAATAACAAGTAAAGAACACACCGTGATAACAATCATCCCATCTGCTATGAGCAGCCAAGGAGAAGAGAATAGTGTTTGTTTGGGCTTAGCTATAACTGCATTAGAAACGGAAGGTTCCTGAGTTTCGGTAGATAAAAGGGCAGCATCAGATGTACTGGAAGTTTCGGCTGATAGGAACAAGGCAGAAGACGGGGCAGCTCTTAGCCCTTCTTCTGTTAAGTTCTTAAGCTGCATATCAAAATGAAGATCCTTTGTCGGGATAGTCAGTTTTTCATCTTTTTGCATTGAGATTAAACGATCTGTAAGGCTAATTTTGCATAGATCTGTCATGTTACCCATACTAAAGATATACACTTCTTTTTTCTTGAGGTCGTAGATAGTAGAGTATAGTGTCCCTCCCTCACCCCAGTCTTGCGAGGTCGCTTCCAAAATAGAAGCAAAGTTTTTGATGGATGGACCTAAGGTGCTGAGCTTTTCTGTTGCTGTATCAAAGCGGCTGCAGGGATACCAGCCAAGTTCAGGGTTTGACAGCCAGAAATTTGTGACAAGCTGATAGTCCTTTTCTTTCTCGATAATACGCAGTTCACCTTCAACCCATTCGATCACACAGGAAGCACCTGTGGAATCTGTAAACAGCATATGCTCACTAAAGTTTTTGGGAATATTGTTTTGTTTAAGCATCTTTACAGCTTCTTCTACTGTTTTGCACTTAGCGAGGACCTGTTCCCCAAAATCCATTCCCAGCTGGGGAGCGCCTTCAAAATAAGGGGTTTCAGAAGACGGACAAGAAGCTGAATCATAGCAGAGGCCAAATTCATTCATGCCGCCCTGGACATAACTTGAGATATAAAAGCATACCCTTCCATAGCCGCTTTCGCCTGGGGCCGTAACCGTCATGTGGGTCGTATAGGCATACATCCAGTCTTCATGATTACCAACCAGAACACTATCACCATTACCCGCTGTAAAGATAATGCATGCCTGCACAGGTAAATAGGAAAAGGTAAAAACTATTACAAGAGCAATGCCTAAAGACATGCAGCGTTTTATGCCTGTGAAATACATAGTGGAACTTCCTCCTTTAAAATCAGTTAGCCCTATTATACATAAACAAAAAAACATATACCCATCAATTCTTGCTCTATTCCGTGGGACTGGTATCTTTTACAACTTTACAGGAAATGATATAATACATACGATTAAAACTAAAGCGGATAAATAAACAGGAGATGAGTACATTGAACTTTGAACTACTGATTGGACCTATTGTTGGGGGCATTATAGGTTATATTACAAATGGAATAGCCATTAAGATGCTGTTTAGGCCCCTAAAACCCATTTATCTTTTTGGCATAAAACTGCCATTTACACCTGGCATTATTCCAAAAGAAAAAGGCAGAGTTGCTAAAAGCATAGGAGCAGTTGTAGCAAGAGAACTGATTAATGAAGAAGTGCTTTCAAAGGTGCTTTTACAGGAAAATGTCTATGATCACATTGATGCAAAACTAGGAAGCCTAATAAATCAATGTGAGGAAGATGAATGGACAGTAAAAGAAACAGGTGAGAAGCTGTTTGGCGAAGAAGAACTCGAAAAGCTGACGCAGCAAGTAAAAAGAGCAGCAGCGCGTAAAGCATACAATAAAGTGCTGCAGCTAGATCTAGGCAAAATGGCAGCCCAGCACCTTGTAAATGAAGTGAAGAATGGATTTGATAGGTCCATATTCGGAGCGTTTTCATTTTTCATCAATGACAGTATGATAGAAAACATAGCAGAAAAGCTGGAACCCATCATTAATAAGGTTGTTGCCGAAAACGGAGAAGATATTATAACAGAGCTCATTCAAAAGGAGATGCAGGAGTTGCTGTATCAGCCTATCGGTGCGTTCAAGATCAAAGAAAATAGTGATATGCTAAAGGGCGCAGTAAAAAAACTTTATACCCACTTTGTGCAGCACGATCTTTCTAAAGCACTTCAAGTTATCGATCTCTCTAAAGTTGTAGAAGACCGTATTAATGCTTTTGATACTCTAGAGCTAGAGCGAGTTATTTTAGAAATTGCAGCTAAGGAGCTGAATGCGATCATTTGGCTTGGGGCTTTACTCGGCGCCATTTTAGGTTGTATAATGAGTATAGTTTAAAAGATACAGATACACGGGGGGTGAGGAAATGGACGAGGACAGTAATAAGAACATTAGGGCTAAAAATGTATATACATATTTAACCCATCATGCAGCTGACTTGTCCATTTTTTCGGATTGATGTGAGCTGCGTTCTGGGTGTTCCTAATGTTCCTTCAAATAAAGCTATTCCTTTAATAAGTATTGGGTTTTAGACAAATAATGAGCAAGAAGCCCTCACATGCTGGTGGATTGTTCAAGGAGGAAGAATAAGAATGGACAAGATATTACAGCTTATAGATGATAAAAAGTTCATGGAAGCTAGAGAAGAACTACAAGGTAGAAACGTAGTTGATATTGCAGAACTTTTCGAAGAGATGAGCAAGGAAAATGTTGTAAAGGTATTTAGGGTGCTTCCTAAAGACATTGCAGCAGATGTATTTGCTTACATGGAGCATGAACAAAGGGTTTTGGTGATTGAGTCTTTAACAGACAGAGAAGTATCGCATATTATTAATGATTTATTTATAGATGATACAGTTGACTTCATAGAAGAGCTGCCGGCTAACGTTGTGAAGAGAGTACTAAAAAATACAGATGAAGATACAAGGAAAATCATCAACCAGCTGCTTAAGTATCCGGAAGGCTCTGCTGGAAGTATTATGACCATCGAGTATGTAAGCCTCAAACAAGAAATGACTGTAGAAGAGGCTCTAAAATATATCAAAAAGACAGGGATTGATAAAGAAACCATTAATACCTGTTATGTTACAACAGAAAATAGAGAGCTTCAAGGTATTGTTTCTATTAGAAAACTTATCTTAAGTGACTCAGATGTGCTTATTAAAGACATTATGAAAACAGAACTAATTCAGGTGCATACGCTAGATGACCAGGAAAACATTGCAGAACTCTTCAAAAGATATGACCTCCTTTCTATTCCGGTTACAGATAACGAGAGCAGATTAGTTGGGATCATTACGATTGATGATATCGTAGATATTATTGAACAGGAAAATACTGAAGACTTCCAAAAGATGGCAGCTATGGCCCCTTCAGATGAAGAGTATCTGAAAACTGGGGTATGGACACTGGCTAAAAACAGGATCGTATGGCTTATGGTACTGATGATCTCTGCGGCGTTTACAGGCACCATTATTAGAAGGTTTGAAGATGTACTTCAGTCTGTTGTTGTACTGGCAGCTTTTATTCCTATGCTGATGGACACAGGAGGCAATGCCGGTTCGCAGTCTTCGACGCTGATTATAAGAGGGCTGGCGCTTGGCGAGATCAGT
>CALJNR010000115.1 GCA_937981575.1 uncultured Clostridia bacterium
CTTAGTATTCGTCGCCAAACTAAACTAAGAATTAGATACTATTTCATGCAGTAAAGAAAAATTAGGAGGGAAGAACATGAGCCAAAAATGGGTTTATATGTTTAAAGAAGGAGATCCAAAAGACAAAAATTTACTTGGAGGAAAAGGTGCAAACCTTGCAGATATGGTACAACTCGGTCTGCCAATTCCTCAAGGATTTATAGTAACAACAGAAGCTTGTACAGGTTACTATGATAATGGTAAAAAACTTCCAGCAGATATGGAAGCTCAAATTAAAGCAAGTTTAGCAGAACTAGAAGTGCTATCAGGCAAAAAATTTGGTGATACAGAAAATCCTTTACTTGTTTCAGTACGTTCTGGTGCAAGAGTATCTATGCCAGGTATGATGGACACTGTATTAAACTTAGGTCTTACTGATGTTGCTGTAGAAGGACTTGCGAAGAAAACAGACAATCCAAGATTTGCATACGATTCTTACCGTCGTTTTATTCAAATGTTCTCAGACGTAGTTATGGAAATACCAAAACCACGTTTTGAAAAAATTATAGATGAAATAAAAGAAGAAAAAGGTGTTTCTTTAGATACAGAGCTTTCTGCTGATGATCTAAAAGAAATGATCGCAAGATACAAAGCTCTTTATAAACAAGAAAAAGGCGTAGACTTCCCACAAGACCCAGAACTTCAACTTATGGAAGCTATTAAAGCTGTTTTCCGTTCTTGGATGAACCCAAGAGCAAATGTTTACAGAAGAATGCATGACTATCCAGCAAGCTGGGGTACAGCTGTAAATGTACAAATGATGGTATTTGGTAACATGGGAGATACATCAGGAACAGGTGTTGCCTTTACAAGAAACCCATCTACTGGTGAAAATAAAATTTACGGTGAATACTTAATCAATGCACAAGGTGAAGACGTTGTTGCTGGTATTCGTACACCAAACCCAATTTCTCAACTTGCTGAAGATATGCCAGAAGTTTACCAAGAATTTGAACGTATTTATACAAAACTTGAAAACCACTATCGTGATATGCAAGATATGGAATTTACAGTTGAAGATAAAAAACTTTATTTCTTACAAACACGTAATGGTAAAAGAACTGCAGCAGCAGCTCTTAAAATAGCAGTAGATTTAGTTGCAGAAGGTAAAATTACAGAAGAAGAAGCTGTTCTTCGTGTTGATCCAAAACAACTTGATCAATTACTTCATCCAATGTTCGATCCAAAAGCACTTCAAGCAGCGAAAGTTATTGGTAGTGCACTTCCAGCATCACCGGGAGCAGCGGCAGGTAAAGTATACTTTACAGCAGAAGATGCAAAAAATGCAGCAGCAGCAGGTGAACGCGTTATCTTAGTTCGTCTTGAAACATCTCCAGAAGATATTGAAGGAATGGCAGCAGCTAAAGGTATCTTAACAGTACGTGGAGGTATGACATCACATGCAGCTGTAGTTGCGCGTGGTATGGGGACATGCTGTGTATCTGGATGCGGAGAAGTTAAAATTAATGAAGAAGCAAAAACTTTTACTTTAGATGGTAAAACATATAAAGAAGGCGACTATATCTCATTAGATGGTTCAACAGGAAACATCTACGGAGAAGACGTTGCAACAGTTGAACCAGAAATTACAGGTGATTTTGAAGCGTTAATGGTATGGGCAGATAAAGTGCGTACACTTAAAGTGCGTACAAATGCAGATACACCAAAAGATGCAGCAAATGCTGTTAAATTTGGAGCAGAAGGTATTGGTCTTTGCCGTACAGAGCATATGTTCTTTGAAGAAGATCGTATTATGAAAGTTCGTAAAATGATTGTTGCTAAAGAAGAAGCTGAAAGAAGAGCAGCACTTATAGAACTTCTTCCATTCCAAAAGAATGACTTTATAGGTATTTATGAAGCAATGGGAGAAAGACCAGTTACAATTCGTCTTCTTGATCCACCACTTCACGAATTCTTACCTCACAGTGATGAAGATATTGCAGAACTTGCGAAATCTATGGGAATTTCTTTTGAAGAATTAAAAGAAACTGTTGAATCATTACATGAATTCAACCCAATGATGGGACACCGTGGATGCCGTCTTGCAGTTTCTTATCCAGAAATTGCTGAAATGCAAGCACGTGCCATTATTGAAGCGGCACTTCAAGTTAAAAAAGAAAAAGGTTTTGCAATTGTACCAGAAATTATGATTCCTCTAGTAGGTGAAAAGAAAGAACTTAAGTTTGTAAAAGATATCGTTGTAAAAGCAGCAGAAGCTGCAATCAAAGAAGCAGGTATTGAACTTGAGTATCATGTAGGTACAATGATCGAAATACCTCGTGCTGCACTTACAGCAGATGCTATTGCAGAAGAAGCAGAATTCTTCTCATTTGGTACAAATGACCTTACACAAATGACATTTGGTTTCTCACGTGATGATGCTGGTAAGTTCTTAGAAGATTACTATACTAAAGAAATTTACGAAACAGACCCATTTGCAAAACTTGACCAAACTGGAGTTGGACAACTTGTACAAATGGCAGTTGAGAAAGGTAGAATAACTCGCCCAGACATTAAACTTGGTATTTGTGGCGAACATGGTGGAGATCCTTCTTCTATTGAATTCTGCCATAAAGTAGGATTAAACTATGTATCATGCTCACCATTCCGTGTGCCAATTGCACGTTTAGCAGCAGCTCAAGCAGCACTTAAAAATAAATAAATTTTACTTCTAGAGAATAAGAATAAAATTTATACAATAGTTTAATAATTTATAATAAAAACCCATGTTTTTAATATGGGTTTTTATTTTTTTTATAAAAATGTCATTAAAAAAAGGAAATAGGAAGATTATGTAGTATTTATATTAGTATGTGGGGTGATTGTTATGTGCTATAGAAAACAATGGGAAGCATTTGAAATGACGCACTTAAGTACCTATGCTGCTAAGTCAATTGATTCTAAAGGTAGAAAAATGCATGAGGAAGAATGTGAGGTAAGAACTGCATTTCAGAGAGATCGAGATAGAATATTACATTCAAAGGCTTTTAGAAGACTTGCACATAAAACACAGGTATTCATTTCTCCAGAAGGAGATCACTATAGGACAAGGCTTACACATACACTTGAGGTAGCACAAATTGCAAGAACAATTGCAAGAGCGCTCGGATATAATGAAGACCTAACGGAAGCAATTGCTCTAGGCCATGACCTGGGACACACGCCTTTTGGACATACAGGAGAACATATGCTGCAAGAGTTAACACAAAATGACTTCTCTCATAACAAACAGAGTTTAAGAGTCGTAGAAGCTCTTGAAAATAAGGGACAAGGACTTAATCTTACATATGAAGTGAAAGATGGCATTTTAAATCATCCTACAAGGGGCAGACCATGCACTTTAGAAGGAGAAATTGTACAAATATCTGATAAAATAGCCTATATTAATCACGATATTGATGATGCCATAAGAGGTCGCGTTTTAAAAAAAGAGGATTTACCCAAGGAGTGTATCACTATTTTAGGGGAATCTTCAAGTGATCGTATACATCTATTAATATCGGATATTATAAGAGAAAGTCATCAAAAAGGGATTATTCAAATGAGTGGGCAAGTAAGAGTTGCTTTTTATAGTATGCGTGAGTTTCTATTTGAAAAAGTTTATGTAGGATCTCTTGCTAAAGAGCAAGAAGATAAGGCGAAGCAAGTTATTTATCAGCTTTACAACTATTATATTAGTAAAGTAGATAAATTACCAAAAGAATATATAAAAAGATTGGAAATTGGAGATTTAGAAACACAGATAGTATGCGATTATATTGCAGGTATGACAGATCGTTATGCTATTCATACTTATTGTGAATTGTTTTTTCCAACTTCTTGGAATATTTATTAAGGTAGTTCTTATAAAGAAAGAAGGAGAGTAGATGCGTTATCCAGAACATATAATAGAAACTATTAGGGAAAGAAGTGATATAGTAACTCTAATCTCCGAATATACAACGCTTACTAAAAAAGGGAGTTCTTATACAGGATTGTGCCCGTTTCACAATGAAAAGACACCATCCTTTTCTGTCAGTGAAGATAAGCAGCTGTATTACTGCTTTGGATGTGGTGCTGGAGGGAATACAGTTACTTTTTTAATGCAAAAAGAAAATATGACCTTTCCAGAAGCTATTAAGTATTTAGCTGAAAGAGAGAATATTGAGTTAGAAGAATTTGC
>CALJNR010000116.1 GCA_937981575.1 uncultured Clostridia bacterium
CAACAGATCCAACAGATCCAACGGACCCAACAGATCCAACGGACCCAACAGATCCAACAGATCCAACAGATCCAACGGATCCAACGGACCCAACAGATCCAACGGACCCAACAGATCCAACGGACCCAACAGATCCAACGGACCCAACAGATCCAACGACACCAACAACACCAACGACACCAACAACACCAACAACAGGTGGAGGAGGAGGTGGTGGAAGCGCACCAGTAGTTGTTCCTCCGGTTAATATCATAGAAACTGCAAAAAATGGCAATATACCACAATCTGTTATAGGGATACTTGTTGCGCAAGCTAAAATGGATTCGAAAGGTAACGCAGCACTATCTGTATCTGAAAAAGGAATGTTAGATGCAATAAGTAAGATCAAAGCGGCAACAACTGGTAAAGGGACAGGAACTAAGTCTAATCTTGAAATAAAGGTTAATACCCCAAGTGTAAACACAGCAATTGAAATGAATATACCTAGCAAAGCTTTTGAAGCTGTGATTAACAACAAGATAGACACACTAAAATTTTCAGCGCCAATAGCAGAAATGACCTTTGATGCTGCAGCATTATCTACTATTAACCGTGAAGCAAAAGGCGATATTAAGATAACAGCTTCTAAAGTAGATGTGGAAGCACTCTCTGAAGAGGCAAAGAAAGCTATCGGTAATAGACCTGTATTTAATTTCCAAGTGACAAGCGGTGAGAAAACAATCTCTCAATTTGGAGGGAATATAACTGTTTCAGTACCTTATACACTAAAAGCAGGCGAAAATGCAAATGCTATCGTCATTTACTTTATCAATGCAGAGGGCAAGCTAGACATCGTAAGCAATAGTGTGTATAACCCAAAAACTGGAATGGTTACTTTTAAAACTAACCACTTCTCACAATATGCAGTAGGATATAATAAAGTCAGCTTTAATGATGTTGATGCTAATGCAGTGTATAAAGATGCTGTTGACTTTATCGTTGCTAGAGGTATTACATTTGGAACAGGCAACAACAACTATAGTCCTAAGGCAAAATTAACAAGAGGACAATTCATTGTTATGGTAATGAGGACTTATGGTATTGAGCCTAAAGATAATGGAAACAATTTCTCGGATGCAGGCAATACCTATTATACAAATTATCTTTCTGAAGCAAAACGTTTAGGATTAGCAAGTGGTATAGGTAACAATATGTATGCACCAGAGAAGGAACTATCAAGACAGGAAATGTTTGCATTGTTATACAATATCTTAAAGTTAAAAGGTGAATTACCTACAGCTACAGCACGAAAACAACTCAGTGATTTCAGCGATGCTGACCAAGTTGCAGCATGGGCAAAAGAAGCAATGGCGTTCTTCGTTGAAGCTGGTACTATGAGTGACATGGGGGACGAACTTTCACCAAAAGATACAGTACAAAGGTCTTTGATGGCTCAAGCATTATATAATATATTAGCAAAATAGAAATCTATTTAATGAATAATTAAAATTTAAATCATTGGATTAACTCCGTTACACGATCTGTGGCGGAGTTAATTTTTTAAAATTAGGTTGAAATGAGGTGTTTATATGGAGAAGATATCATTAGAAGGCATATGGAGATTAAGGGGAGAGTTTCTGGATGTAACGGCAGAACGGTTTACCGAAGTAATGGAGAGGAAAGAAGGTAAATTTGGTATTGAGTTTTCAGATAAAGGGCTGAAGCCATTTCCTTATCGCAGAGGATTTATGGAAGTTCAAGTTCCGGGAGATGTAACAAGTGCGCTCATTAATTATAAGATTATTGAAGAGCCGCTTATAAAAGACAATACAAAAAAATCAATTTGGATAAAGGATTTATCCTGGTGGTTTACGCGGGATTTTCATGTTACAAGGGAATTACTTCAAAATGAAGAGGTACGGCTATTTATTGAAATGCTAGATTACAAAGCTGATATTATTATTAATGGGCATATTATAGCAAAGCATAAAAACAGTTTTGTCCCGTTCTATGAAGATATTAAAAGGTTTTTAAAAGAAGGAAAGAATTGGATTACTATTCGTCTTACATCAGGAATTGAAGATCACTATGAAAGAGATAGTATATCTTTTTATTGTATGAGTACAGAAGCCATATGTGATCAAAGAATCTATTTGCGTAAGCCGCAATATACATATGGCTGGGATTGGTGCAAGCCAGTCCCCACATGTGGCATTGGACGAAGTATTTATCTAGAAGGTATTACAGGGGCTAAAATTACAGCTTTCAGAGCAGATACAGTAGTGCTTAAAGAAGATAAGGCTGTGTTAGATATGTTTTTTGAAATAGATAATATAAACGTTTGCAGTGCGGATGATGCGGTCTTGCATTATAGTGTTTTTGACGGTGATAAAGAAGTTTTATCAGGGACTAAGGAACTCTATCTGGTAGGGGGACTAAACTTTATACATGAGACTATAGAGCTAACTCAACCTAAGCTTTGGTGGCCAAACGGGTATGGAGAACAGAATCTTTATAAAGCGAAAGCCTATGTCATATGTAGGCAAGTTACAAATGAAATGCAGGATAAAAAAATCGGCATACGAATGATTGAAGTAAACCATGATAAAAGAGAGGACGGCACAAGAGAATATCGTTTTATGATAAATGGCATAAAAGTATGGTGTAAAGGTGGAAATTGGGTACCCACGGATTCAATTTACCTCAGAACCCCAAAAGAGACCTATAGAACATTGGTCGAAGAAGCTAAAGCAGCTCATTTTACCATGCTGCGTATTTGGGGTGGCGGAACTTATGAGCCAGATTATTTTTATGACTTTTGTTCGGAAAATGGCATTTTGCTTATGCATGATTTTATGTATTCCTGTGCATTTTATCCAGATCATTTAGACTGGTTTTTACATCAAGCAACGTTAGAAGCAGAGTATCAGACAAAGCGGTTAGCACATTATCCGTGTATGGCAATATGGACAGGTAATAATGAGATCCATGAGTCTTATACAGAGTGGTTTCCAAAGCGCATTGCACCAGAGCGTTTTTATGGTGCGAAGATATTTAACTATATTCAGCCAAAGGCAGTACATAATCATTCACCCTATATAGCCTATGCGCCAAGCTCCCCCTATTTTAGCCATGTACCCAACAATATGGATTCGGGCGATTCACATGTCTGGAAGTGGCTTGGTCATGCAGAAGAAACTAAGATGCAATTTAAGTATGAGCTAGAGGCTTTCGATCGTATTCAGACTAGATTTTCAAGTGAATATGGCTTCTTTGGCGCTCAAATGCTCAGTACAGTCAAGCGGTATCATGATGGGGAAGAAATAAACGTAGGAAGTGACATATGGATACATCATGGAGAGCAGAATCGGAAAAGAGGGGCAATTGATGCTGGCATACAGCGACATCTGACAGATGTAAAGGGGTTAAGTATGGAACAATATCTTTTATATAGTGGGGTGTTACAAGGGTGCCTCTATGAAGATATGTCAAACGCATTAAGAACCAAGGAATATTGTTCGGGTAATTTGATTTGGATGTATAATGATTGTTGGCCAGAGACAGGATGGACTATTATCGATTATTATCTTACTAGAAAAATTTCCTTTTATTATTTAAAGAGGGCATTTGCTGCCAAAAAGTTTATTGTAAAGATAGAAAATCACACTGTAAAATATACTCTGATTAATGAGACTGCCTATTCGTATGACCTATACGTGGAATACGGCTTTATGACATTTGATGGTAAAAAGAAAATAGGCAAGGAAATGTGTTATCACCTCAGCCCGCATTCTTATTACAAGTTCTCATTAGAATCAGTGGAAGAAGATCATTCAAGGGGTTTTTATTATATCAAAGAGATAAGCAATCATCATTTTGATGTCGCAACGGATGTAAGACCTTATTTTAGGGATTTAGCGCTACCAGATGGAAAGGCGAAAATTGTAAAGAGTCAACCAAAGGGGAATAACTTAGAAGTTACTGTTATGGCTGATGCCTATATTCCAGTTGCATTTCTTACAGCAGAAGATGACCGTGTAAAATACAGTGATAATTTTTTTGAATTACTGCCAAACGAAGAGAAAGTAATTACCGTATTTGATAGTATTAATATCAAAGGAATTAATGTCTTAAGGATTGAACGAGGATGATAAACCTACAAATATTTGTAGGTTGGGCAAAATATCATTAAATAAAAAATAATTTTAGTAACTATCAGTAATACTTAAATAATAAACAAATGTAAAATAATGCATATAAATCAAAAGATGTGCTGTACTATATTTAATGAATAAAAGATACAATAAGTTATAGGCCTATGATGTGTTTTTTCAGCAGTATTCCTCTGAAATTTTGAAAGGTGTGACGAAATGTGATTAAAACTAACAAAAGTATTAAAAAATATAGTGTATTATTAATCATCCTTACTCTAGTGGTAGGAATTTTAATTGTGCCTGAAAACACGATTCAGGCTGCACCCATAAATCTTGCTTATGGGAGACCTGTAACAGCCACATCAACAGAATCAAGCAGTCATGCTCCCCAGTATGCGGTAGATGCAAATGGAAATACGAGATGGGCCTCTGCATTTCAAGATAATCAGTCTATTATCGTGGACCTTGGATCTAATCAAATGGTAGCAAGTGTTCAGCTAAAATGGGAAGCGGCCTATGCCACACAATTTCAGATACAGACATCGACCAACAATACGAATTGGACTACTGTTTATTCTAATTACAGTGGTACAGGTGGTACGAATATGATCAATTTTCCAGCAACTTCTGCGAGGTATGTTAAAATGTATGGGATTAAAAGAGCTACTTCCTACGGGTTTTCTTTATATGAGTTTGAGATATATGGACCGGAAGCAGCAAGTAGTATTGGGGTACTAGATTATTTTAAGAGTATCAGTGGAAAGCAGACTGTAATTGGCATCCATAATAGAGAACCAAATGCTTCACCTAGTATGCAGACGGACAGAGCATATAGTATAACCGGCCAATATCCAGGGCTTTGGAGCGGAGACTTTTTGTTTTCAGAAGATGATGTAAAGAACCGCTGGAATATGATTTATGAGTGTAAAAGACAATGGGATAATGGTTCTATCGTTCAGCTCATGTTTCATGTTACACCTCCAACACAGTCAGAGCCTGGTAATTGGGATGGTGGTGTTGTAAGTTATCTAAATGATACACAGTGGAGCAGTCTAATTACAAATGGAGGGACACTGAATAGGGCTTGGAAAGCTAGACTTGATAATTATGCTCAGTACCTTCAATATTTAGAAGATAACAATGTTACGGTGCTTGTTCGTCCTTTTCATGAGATGAATCAAGGCATATTCTGGTGGGCAGGCAGACCAGGGACTAACGGAACTGCGGCATTATATCGCTTAACCCGTGATTACTTAGTCAATACAAAAGGTTTATCTAACTTAGTATGGGTATGGAATATGCAGGACTTAGACTTAAATTGGAGTGTCTATAATCCAGGAAACAGCTACTGGGATATATTTTCTGTAGATGTTTACAATCCAGATGGATTTACTACAGCAAAGTATAATGCAGCACTCAACGTTGCAGGAAGCAAACCTATTGCTATTGGTGAATGTGGTAAATTGCCTACATCAAGCCAATTAGCAGCTCAACCAAGGTGGGTTTTTGTGATGAGCTGGGCAGAATGGACATTCAATCACAATACCAACGCTGAGATTCAAAACCTGTATTGGGCTTCTAATGTTATTGTAAGAAATGAACTGCCTAAGCTAAAGTAAGAAACAAGAAGGATTAGCCTCACTTAATAGAGAGAGGCTAATCCTTTGTCTCATTATATATTTGTGAATTAGAGGAGATTAGAAGATGATTAAAAAAAGAATATTTCATGTTATAGGGACTATTTCACTGATCATAGTATTAGCAGCATGTACTAAAAATGGAGAAAAAATAGAGCTATCCTCTTCAAACGAGCTGCAAATAAAAAATTTTGAATATCAGTTAGAAGAAAAATATACTATGATAGAAGATTTTGAGTCCTATACCGAGGAAGAAATGCTAAAAGAAGTATATATCCGAAATTCCAATGGCGGCGACATGGGTTTGACACTTGAAACGGAGAACAAAGTAGAGGGAAGTTACGGAATGAAGGCGGTGTATGATTATAAAACAGCTGGATATGCTGGCATTGTAAAAGATACACACGGATTAAATCTTAGTCAATTTGATGGCATTGCTCTATGGTGTGATATGGATGGATCTAAAAATTCATTTACAGTTCAGCTTATTGATAAAGAGGGCGTTACTTGGGAAAGTGTGGGAGTTCTTGATTCAAAGGGAGGGAAAGATATTTATGTGCCTTTTAAATCATTTGGAGCACCAAGTTGGGATAGTGAACCAAGAGGAGCCTTTGACCAGACAAAAGGCATTGAAAGAATTGGATTTTATACGAACCAAAAAGGAGAAAAAGCCAAAGGGATATTATATTTTGATGCGATTAGAGGAGCTTCTTTTTTAGAAAAGTTAAAGGATGCGAAAGTAGAGATTACAACAGAGGTAAAAGAAACAATCACAGGCTTCCCGTATCAAATCACAGGAACAGCTGCAAATGTACAATTTATATCATTATCTTTTGGAGATGCTAAAGTAAATGTTCCTGTAATTGATGGGGTGTGGTCTTATAACATTACAGAAAATGACAGGGTTTATCAAGCGAAAGACGTAGACTTGGTCGCAGAGGTTGCGTATTTGGATGGAACAATTGTGGCACAATCTGAGAAGCAAAAGATTTCTTTTGAAGTAGAAGGGGAGTTTAACATTCAGGATGATTTGTTTGGGACCAATAATTTAGCTTTGGGTAAGGCTATAATTGTATCATCAACAGAGAGTGATGAACATAAAGGAGAGTATGCAGTTGACGGAAACGAGAAAACAAGATGGTCATCATTATATGAAGATCAACAATTTCTTATTATAGATTTAGAAAAAGAAACAGCATTTAACTATATTTTACTTCAATGGGAAGATGCCTATTCAAAAAAATATGATATACTGGGCTCCAATGATTCTAAGACTTGGGAGCTTTTGTATCAGCAAAATGACTGCAAAGGCGGTAATGAACTCATTCATCTAGCAGGCAGCAGTATGAGGTATATCAAATTTGACTTGAAGACAAGAGCCACCCAATATGGGAACTCAATCTATGAAGTAGGGGTTTATGTGGAACAGCCGGAAATGCCAGTGAATGAGGATGAGATAGATGAGGAAGTTCATAACCGAGCAAAACAATTGCTGTTACCATCTAAAATAAAGGGCGATATGAAAGTTATGGATTTTATTAATCAAATAAGTGGAAAATATACAATAATTAGTATGCATAACCGAGAACCAAATGCTGAACCCACGAAACAGACGGATCGTGCATGGGCGAGAACAGGGGTAACGCCAGGTATGTGGAGCGGAGATTTTTTGTTTTCAAAGGCAGATGTTGAAAATAGATGGACTATGATTAAAGAATGTAAGAATCAGTGGGATCAAGGTGCTATTGTTCAGTTAATGCTTCATGTAACGGCGCCAAATCAAGATGAAATAGGAAACTGGGAGGGCGGCGTTTTAACCCAATTAACAGATGACGAATGGAACAGTCTCATCAAAGAAGGTGGAACGCTTAATAAGGCATGGAAAAAAAGGCTGGATATTTACAGTGAGTATCTTCAATACTTAAAAGAGAATAATGTTACTGTATTATTCAGACCATTTCATGAAATGAATCAAGGATTATTTTGGTGGGGAGGAAGACCAGGAGAGCATGGAACGGCTGCCTTGTATCGTTTGACCAAAGACTATATGGAAAATCAAAAGGGATTAGATAATATTATTTGGGTATGGAATATGCAGGATTTGGATTATAGCTGGGCAGAGTATAATCCAGGAGATGAATATTGGGATATTTTTTCTGTTGACTTCTATAATGGAGATGGTTTTACACAAAAGAAATATGAAACAGCATTAAGTGTAGCAGGCGATAAACCAATAGCCATTGGTGAATGTGATGTTTTGCCGACTCCGCAAAAACTATTAACACAACCAAGATGGGTATTCTGTATGAGTTGGGCTGAACTTACCTTTGAGGCGAATACCAATGAAGCCATTAGAAATTTATATTGGGCAGAAAACACCTTAGTACGGGAAGAAATGCCAAGATTAAAATAAGTTGCTTACTCAGTAAAACAAAAAACTGCATATAAATGCAAATAGAAATCATGTTAAAGGGATAAGCAATACTGTAAAATAAGATTAAGAGTTGCAACTTGAGTAACCAATATTAAGAGAAGGGGAATGAAATATGAAAAAATCATTTGCATTATTATTAGTCTTAGCTTTATCAATGTCATCAATGGTTGGATGCGGAAAGAAGCCTGAAGCTGTAAAGACAGATAATATAAACACAGAAAACAAAGGATCAGAAGATAAAGCTCCCGAAACCGAAGCGAAGTTAAGTGGGAAAATTGTAATTGCAAGTAATCGTACTGATTTAGAAACAAATTTGAAAACATATGCTGAAGAATTCATGGCACTTCATCCAGAAGCAACTGTAGAATTTGAAACAATCAAAGATTATGAAACAGTAGTTGCAACAAGAGTTGCAGGTGGAGAGGCTCCTGACCTTTTCTATGTCGTAGAGCCGATTAACTCGAGCACCTATGGTGATTATTTCTTACCAATTAATGATTTAGCATTTACAGCCGATGATATTCTTTTTTATGAAAATGGAAAAGGTGATGATGGCAACTTATATGTTCTTCCATTAACTGTTGGTTATGCTGGAATGATTTATAACAAGCAGGCTTTTAAGGCAGCCGGTATTGATAAGGTACCGCTTACGCTAGAAGAGTTCTGGGCGGCTTGCGATAAACTCGCAGCAGCAGGCATTACACCTGTTGGTACTGCTTTTAAAGATGTATGGCCAATTTACCCATGGTGTGGATGGAGTGAAGTTAATGTAGCTGCCGGAGATGTGAAAGGACAGCACAAATACCCAGATCAAGATGAAATTTACGATGAAACAATGTTGACATCTATGAATATTATTAGAGATTTATATGGCAAAGGGTACTTAGAAAAAGACGTTTTATCAGCAAACTGGGATCAATTTAAATTAGATTTTGCACAAGCTAAGACTGGAATGTTCTATTCAGAAACATGGCTGCCTGCGCAGTTTGTAGAACTTGGTGCAGCAACAGAAGATATAGGGATGTTCCCATTCCCTGGATCTAAAAACATTAAATCAGGTGCAGGAAAACAATGGGGTATTTCTAAAAATACCAAATCTCCAGAACTTGCAAAAGCATTTTTGACATATATGTTAGAAAAGCCTGTTACAGCTGCAGATATTCCTTCAAATGTAAATCTAACAGTTGCGGATCCGTTTGTTGCTGAACTGCTTTCTTATGGCGTTGAACCTCTTTCAGAAATAAAAGGTGATGCTAGAATGAGCCAGATCATTAATGAAATCGAAATAGATGGGCAAGCATTCTTACTGACTTATGTTATGGAACAAGATGACGAAAAAGCAAAAGCGTTGATCGATGCATGGAATAAAAAATGGGCAGCAGCTCGTAAAGCATATTAGAAGGCAACTATACTTTGTTTAATCCTTCGAGCAGTATTGGCATCGGCCATGCTGCTCAAAAGATTAAAAGAAGTATGAATGGAGGTTGGCATGGAGAGAAAAAGTGACAGAATGACTATTGTTGGTTTTCTTATAGTACCCGTTATATCGTTAATATTATTTTCGTATTATCCACTGTTTAAGCTTTTTCAGATTAGCTTTACAAATTGGAATGGCATGTCGACAAGTATGGAATATGTAGGGTTTAAAAATTATCTGGATATTTTTTCGCAAAGAGAGCTATTTGAAGTATTTGCTAATAATATGGCATACGTTATTATGGCTGTTATACAACAATTTGCAGGCTTGTTTCTTGCAATATTATTAAGCAGTAATATCAAAATGAAAAATACATTTAGAGCAATATTATTTATGCCATATATTATTAATGGTGTGGCAGTTGCATTTATGTTCAATTATATGTATGACTTTACTAATTCTCCGATCAATATGGTATTAAATTTAATGGGGCTAAAACCTATTAGCTTTTTTAGTATGAGTTATGCATCTAACTTTTCACTGGCCTTTATAAGCTTTTGGAAGTACGTAGGCTTTACAATGGTAATATATTTGGCAGCCTTGCAGTCAATTTCTCATGAAATCTATGAAGCAGCTCGAGTTGATGGAGCTAGTTTCTTTCAGACAATACGTCTTATAACTTTTCCTAACATTAAGAAGGTCTTTCAAATATCACTTTTGTTAAGCTTTAATGGCGCTTTGCAAGTGTATTTCGAACCGTTCTTGATTACAAAAGGTGGTCCAAATGGGAGAACGGCTACCTTTATCACGAAGACATTAAATTTAGCATTTGATTACGGTAAATACGGTAAAGCAGCAGCGATGGGTGTTGTTTTATTAATCATTATTATTTTAATCACACTTATTCAAAAAATGTTCTTAAAAGAGGGAGGGGCATAATGAAGAAGTTACATACTGCAGATGAGAACTCCACTTTTATAATTAATAGTATTCAAGGAAGACTTAGTGCCTATATGATATTGGTAGGTGGCGTGTTTCTTGTATTTGCACCACTTTTCCTTTTATTAATTGTATCCTTAAAAGGAAAAACAGAGTACTTAATGAATGGTGTTTATTCATGGCCAGAGAACTTTTTAAATTTGGAAAATTATATCACTGCATTTATTGAAGGTAGATTTGCAATAGGATTTTGGAACACATTTCTTTTAATACTGTTTAGTGTGCCACTTGCATTATTTCTTGGCACAATGCTAGCTTATGCACTAGGAAGATTTAATTTCAAATTAAAGGGGTTCTTGTTTGCAGCCTTTTTAATACCTACATTTATACCGGGCATGACAGTAACCATTGCTACATTTACACTTATTAAAGCATTGGGATTATATAATACCATGTTTGCAGGCATTATTTTGTACATAGGAACAGATATCATGCAGATTTATATCTTCTTACAGTTTATCAATCAGATTCCCATTGCACTGGATGAAAGTGCTCAGATCGATGGAGCATCTAAATTTAGAATTTACTGGTCTATTATCTTGCCACAGTTGAAACCTGCCATTGCAACGACTTTTATTTTAAAAGTTTTAGCAATTTACAATGACTTCTTTACGCCTTATATATATATGCCTAAGGTTAGGACGGCTGCAACCTCACTAAACTCATTTGCCGGAGATCGGATGGCGGATTGGCCGCTTATGTCATCTGCAATTATCTTTATTGCGATACCGACAATATTAGTCTATGTATTCTTGCAGAAGTTCATCATAGGCGGGGTGACGGATGGTGCAGTTAAGTAATTGAGGTAAGAAAAGTAATCAGGAGGCCCAAAAAGCAGGTTAAGTTTTATAACCTATTTTTGAGTTCCTGATATTTTTTTATCTCTAACTAATATTCTAATAAAAATATACGAGATTCAAGATAAATATAAAATTAAGCAGAAGGGATGTTTTGGATGAAACAGCAATGGCTGAATACAAACTGGAAAATGAGGAATGTAAAAGATAGTTCATTTATACCTGCAGCTATTCCAGGATCTGTATATAAAGATTTATTAGATAATGGAAAGATGGAAAATCCTTTTTGGAAAGACAATGAAAAGATTGCAATGGAATTAATGAAAAACGATTATGAATACGTTACTTCGTTTACAGTCGATCCGATGATTTCTAAGTGCCAAAAGATAGAATTAGTTTTTGAAGGCATTGATACAATTTCAGATGTGTATCTTAATGGCACATTCATTGGATCAACTCATAATATGCATCGCGTTTGGAAGTTTGATATAAAAAGATTACTCGTTAATGGAGACAATAATCTAAGGGTTTTATTACATTCGCCAATAAACTATATTCGGGAGGAATATAAAAAATGTCAGGCAGATGGTTCTGAGGAAGCTATGGTTGGATTTCCACATATAAGGAAGGCACATTATATGTTTGGATGGGACTGGGGTCCTCACTTGCCGGATGCTGGCATATGGAGAAATGTGAAATTGCTAGGTACTGAAAAGGCTAAAATCGATAGTGTCTATATTAAACAGGTTCATGCAGCAGAACAAGTGACATTGAAGTTTGAAGTAGAAGAGACTCTTTATGAAGAGGCAGCCACTACATATGATGTGGAAATTATTGCTCCAGATGGGGAGAAAAAAACTTACAATCATTCACCACTTGAGATACAAATTGAAAGACCTAAACTGTGGTGGCCAAATGGTTATGGAGAGCAGCACTTATATACCACTACGGTAATTCAGAGGGTAGACGGTATAGAAACAGACCGATGGGAAAGACGCATTGGACTGCGTACCATGACTATGCATATTGAAGATGATAGTTGGGGGACGTGCTTTGCACACCAGGTTAATGGAATAGATTGTTTTGCCATGGGAGCCGATTATATCCCGGAAGACAACCTTATTGGACGGGTTACAAAAGAATCCACTTATCAATTACTTCTTCAGTGTAAACAGGCACATTTCAATACAATTCGAGTGTGGGGCGGGGGTTATTACCCCAATGATTGGTTCTATGATATCTGTGATGAGTTAGGGTTCATAGTATGGCAAGACTTTATGTTTGCCTGTGCAGTATATGAACTAACAGATTCATTTGAAGAAAATATTGTGCATGAAATAGAGGAAAATATCAAGAGAATCCGACATCATGCTTGTCTTGGCCTATGGTGCGGGAATAATGAAATGGAGATGTTTGTTAATGGCGGGCTTTGGGTTACTAGGCCTTCACAAAAGGCAGATTATACTAAGATGTATGAATATGTCATTCCAAAGATAGTTAAGAAACTTGATCCAGAAACATTTTACTGGCCGGCTAGTCCTTCATCAGGAGGGGCTTTTGATGCGCCGAATGATTATACGAGAGGCGATGTGCATTATTGGGACGTATGGCATAACAATGTACCCTTTTCGGAGTTTAGGAAATACCATTTCAGGTACTTATCGGAATTTGGTTTTCAGTCATTTCCAAGCTTAAAAACGATAGAAACCTTTACTGATGATCCAAAAGACTTAAATATCTTTTCTTACATTATGGAAAAACATCAAAGAAATACAAGTGCTAACGGAAAGATCATGAGTTATTTACAACAAACGTTTTTATATCCATCAGATTTTAAGACCCTTATTTATGCATCGCAATTACTTCAAGCAGAGGCTATTCGTTATGGAGTTGAACATTTTAGGCGTAATAGAGGAAGATGTATGGGGGCAGTTTATTGGCAATTGAATGACTGCTGGCCGGTAACGTCTTGGTCATCCATTGACTATTGTGGCAGATGGAAAGCATTACATTACTATGCAAAAAGATTTTTTGCGCCGCTTATGATTTCTTGTGCTGAAGAAGGGATGATCACCCAAAACACAAATGTTAATACAGAAGCGTTTGATATAGAAAAGTCTATTCAGTTAAGTGTGGCTAATGAGACGAGAAAAGCTGAAGAAGTTGAAGTGAGATGGGCGCTTAGGAGTAATTCTGGCACCATCATTCGAGAAGGCAAACAACATGTGACAGTTCCTATGTTAAGCAGTCAATGGTTAGAAAAGGTATATTTTAATGATGCTGATATTTTTAATCATTATGTAAGTTATGCGTTATATGTCAATGATGAGAGTATTTCCAGTGGTACGGTTATATTTTCTTTACCTAAGTATTTTAATTATTTAGATCCTGAATTATCTTATGAGGTTTTTGGGGATGAAATCATTGTAACTGCAAAAACATATGCCAAAAGTGTTGAAATACAAAATAAAGAAGACAACCTAAAACTTTCTGATAACTATTTTGATATGAATGCGGGAAGTAAGACAATAAAAATACTTGAAGGCAAACCAGATGAAATTCGTTTGAGAAGTGTCTACGATATTCGATGATACTTAGTAAAAATAAAAAGATTTTCTATAGGGCAAGAAAAATAGAATAAGAGAAGCTGATCTATAGGCGGAAGATGAGAAGATATTGCTGCGCTAGAAAAAGATGAAATAGCTATAAACATATAAGGGTTGAGCATAAAGATGGGAAAAAACTGTTTAGTATAAGTATAAAATCCCGCTCAATTAATACAATTATTTGAAAGGGGGGAATGAAATGACTTGGGATGATTTCTATAGTGAATATGCGTTAAAAGAAAAGAAAGAGAAAGTAGAGAAATTTAAGATACTCAATCAATTTGCAAAAAAAGGTGAAACTTTATTGATTGGGTCCTCATTAATGGAAGGCTTTCCAATCCATGAGTTTTTACAAAATGGGGGAGTAAGTAAAATAATATATAATCGTGCAATCGGTGGTTATACAACAACTGAGTTAATAGCGGTTATGGAAACTTGCATTTACGATTTGCAACCAACTAAGATTTTTATAAATATTGGATCAAATGATATTGCTTGTGAAGATTATACTTTAGAGGCTTTACTTAATAATTATTCCTATATATTAAATGAAATACAAAGGAAATTGCCAGATACTAAAATATATGTTATGGCATACTATCCAGTTAATGAAAAAGACAACTTTCATGGAAAATCAGATAAAAGTTGGTTTATACAGAGAAACAATACGAATCTTTTAAAAGCGAATAAAGCAATAAAAAAACTAGCACTGGAAAAAGGTTGTAAATATATTGATCTTAACACAGGGTTATATAATGAGGAACAGCAACTAAAAAAAGAATTAACTATTGAAGGATTACATATGTATGCAAATGGTTACAAAATAGTTTTTGATGAGCTGTTACCCTACATTTTAGAGTGATGTGAATTAAAATTTAAAATGTATGATAGAGGTGAAGGCTCTGATGTAATTAGTTTCAATAGAAGAGAAAGAAAAAGGTCTATATTGCCCTTTTTTAGAAAGTGAGTGAAAACTTTGGGTATTACTATTATATTAATGAAACAGTTAATAAGTATGTTTATCTTTATGGGAATGGGATATATGCTGTTTAAGAAAAAACTGATCTCTGTAACAGGAAGTAAAGAACTGAGTAACTTGCTTTTATATATCATATTACCTAGTGTCATTATCAAATCATATTATGTGGAAAGATCTTCGGAACGAGTGGAGGGGCTCTTTGTTTCTTTTTTCTTGGCAATCGGGGCATTATTAATAGCTATACTTATTGCTGGCATTATTTTTGGGAAAAAGCATAAGATAGAAAATTTTGGTGTATCTTTTTCTAATGCAGGATTTATGGGTATTCCCTTAATAAGTGCTGTATTAGGCAGTGAGAGCGTTTTTTATATCTCTTCTTTTGTGGCCCTTTTGAATTTACTCCAGTGGACTTATGGTGTGGCGGTTATGACGGAACGCCTAGACAGTATTAAGAAAGAAAAAATTATGAGAAATCCTATTATTATAAGTATTGCAATAGGAGTGATACTGTTTTTTACCCAAATACAGCTTCCAGAGGTGATTGTCAATGCAATAGGTTCTATAAGTAATATGAATGCCCCAGTGGCAATGATGCTATTAGGAATCTATATGGCACAGACAGATATTAAGTCAATTTTCACAGAAAAAAGTTTATATAGGAGCGCGGCAGTGAGATTGGTAGTTATTCCGATTGTTACTATAATGACTTTAATGTTTGTACCTCAGCAATATACAAATGTTAAACGCGCTATAATAATTGCGGCCTGTGCCCCAATAGGTTCTAATGTAGCAGTATTTGCACAAATGAATGCACAAGATTATAAAAGGGCCGTTAAAATGGTATGTTTAAGTACCCTTTTCTCTATATTAACTATGCCATGTGTCATATCCTTAGCAGAGTATTTTTGGAAATGATATATGAAACAAGTTAACACTTTTAGCAAGCACTTACTTACCCAGTAGGTGCTTTTTCAATAACTCAAGATACCTAAGGCCTCTAAAACTCTTGATGCAGATCGTTTAATCTAGCAGCAAAATTATAAGTGTTATCAGGTGTTAATGCTATGAGAAACAATAAATCTATATAATCAGCAGTTGCAAAAATTAAGTGTATGTGATACGATCTATTTGACTTTATTGGATGGAGGGATTCTTAAAAAAACTTACAGATTTCGATTGAACATTTACTAGAACTAATTAAATAGTGCTTAGAGCCTTTTAGTGTGCAAGGGTAATCGAAACTCTGGCTGATTTTTTGAAACCATATAAGTTGTATAGATGAAACATATTTTAATAAAATGAGCTTATTTTCATGATACATATTTTTCGTTTGCGGATGCACAGGAAGCTAAGCCTGTGTTTTTTTATTGCTGCAAAAAGAGAACCAAGGTTAAAAGCCGGAGATAAAATGAAAGTCATAATAAAAGTCAGCAATAGCATAAAACATATTTATATCAGAAAAGAAATGACTGGAGAAAATAAAATGAATGAAAATTGGAAGAAAAAGATAATACTCTTTTTAGCCAGCCAGACGCTGTCCCTTTTTGGATCGGCACTGGTTCAGTATGCAATCAGTTGGTACATCACGTTAAAAACACAATCAGGCGTTATGGCAACCCTAGCGATCATTTGCGGCTTTTTGCCGACGCTTTTTCTATCACCCTTTGCTGGGGTGTGGGCAGACCGCTATCACCGTAAAACACTTATTATCTTGTCGGATTCTCTTATCGCATTAGCGACGTTTGCGATAGCTATTTTATTTATGATGGGCTATGATTCTATGTGGATGCTTTTTGTCGTATTAGTTATAAGAGCATTGGGCTCAGCGGTTCAAGCCCCAGCAGTTGGAGCCTTTATTCCGCAGCTTGTCCCTGAAGATAAGTTAACCAAGGTTAATGCAATTAATGGAAGCCTTCAATCTATGATTATGTTAGCTGCTCCGATGATCAGCGGAATACTGCTTACTACAACAACTATGGAGATTATATTTTTTATAGACGTGATTACAGCTGCTGCAGCAGTTTTGACATTGTTTTTCTTTTTACATGTGCCTGTTCATGCTAAAGCATTGGAAAAACAAACGATAAGTTACTTTAGTGATATGCTTGATGGATTTAATTACATCAAAAATCATAAATTTATTAAAAGTATTTTTATATTTTGTGGTATCTTTATGTTAGCGGCAGCACCAGTTGCCTTCTTAACGCCGATTCAGGTTACACGTAGTTTTGGAAGTGATGTTTGGCGTCTCACGGCCATTGAGATTGCTTTTTCCTGTGGTATGATGGCAGGAGGAATTTTAATGGCTTCATGGGGTGGGTTTAAAAACAAAATGCATTCGATGGCGTTATCTACTCTTGTTATGGGGATGGGGACTTTTGTGTTAGGTATAACCCCTATGTTTTGGAGCTATTTGTTTTTTATGGGGTTGATAGGTGTTACAATGCCAGTTTTTAATACACCTTTTACAGTTTTATTACAGCAGAAAGTTGAAGGAGATTTTCTTGGAAGAGTATTTAGTGTTCTAAGTATGATATCAAGCGCAATGATGCCTCTTGGGATGCTGATATTTGGCCCGACAGCAGACCTTATAAAAATAGAGTGGCTGCTTATTGGGACAGGAGCAGTAATGGTTATCCAAAGTATCTTTATGTTTGTTAACAAAACACTAATAGAGGCGGGAAAGCCAGAGTAAAATTGGGATTAGATAAGAAATGAAGTATGCAGCCTCACCGGCATGCTTATAACCCACGGATTTCTGAAGATAGTTCAGAGTTTGTGGGTTATTTATATTTGGAGAAAAAGAATTTCAAGATTAATGAAAAGGGACATACAATAAGCACATATGGCAGTGCTAGAAAAGACGGGTTACTATGAAAAAGAAATGACATAATCATGTATACAGTACTTAAAGCGACTTTAGATTGTTCTATGACGCCTTAGTGCTTTAAAGCTGTATCCATAAAACAGCACCATCATATAATGTCCGATTGGTACGTATTTTATATGCAAACATATTATATATAGTATAAAACTAGGTTTTTGGATGTTTATAATTGTCTAAATAGTTTATAAGCAGCATAAGGAGGCGTACTAAAGGATGGAAGATAGCAAGTGTTGGGGAAGAGGAGATAATATCTACTGTGACCCACGATATAAGGATGATTACGAAGATGAATATAGTGAGATGAATAATGAGTGCTGGCATGATGAATGCTGTGATGATGGTTGTTGCTACGACGACTGTTGCTGCGTAGGACCAAGAGGACCAAGAGGACCAAGTGGCCCAGCAGGGCCAACAGGGCCAACCGGAGCAACAGGACCAGCGGGAGAGACAGGACCAGCAGGAGCAACGGGACCAGCAGGGCCAACAGGACCAGCAGGACCAGCAGGACCAGCAGGAGAGACAGGACCAGCGGGAGCAACAGGGCCAACAGGGCCAACCGGAGCAACAGGACCAGCGGGAGAGACAGGACCAGCAGGAGCAACGGGACCAGCAGGGCCAACAGGACCAGCAGGACCAGCAGGAGAGACAGGACCAGCGGGAGCAACAGGGCCAGCAGGAGCAACGGGACCAGCAGGAGCAACAGGGCCAGCAGGACCAGCAGGAGAGACAGGACCAACGGGAGCAACAGGGCCAGCGGGAGAGACAGGACTAGTGGGAGCAACAGGGCCAACAGGACCAGCAGGACCAGCGGGAGAGACAGGACCAGCGGGAGAGACAGGACCAGCAGGAGCAACGGGACCAGCAGGAGCAACGGGACCAGCAGGAGCAACAGGGCCAGCAGGAGCAACAGGAGCAACAGGAGCAACAGGCCCAGCGGGAGAGACAGGCCCAGCGGGAGCAATGGGACCAGCAGGAGCAACCGGAGCAACCGGAGCAACGGGACCAGCAGGAGCAACAGGGCCAGCAGGACCAGCGGGAGAGACAGGACTAGTGGGAGCAACAGGGCCAACAGGACCAGCAGGAGTATTAAACTTTGCAGATTTTTTTGCATTGATGCCTCCTGATAATGCATCAACAGTTGCTCCTGGTACAGATGTAAGCTTTCCACAAGATGGACCTACTAGTGGGTCCGTTATTGCCCGTACTGGCCCTAGTTCATTTAACTTATCCGCAATTGGCACTTATCAGGTCTTATTTCAGGTAAGCGTATCCGAAGCAGGGCAGCTGATTTTGACTCTTAATGGCGCTGATCTAGACTATACGGTAGTTGGGAGAGCAACAGGGACTTCCCAGATAGTAGGAATGGCTCTTGTAGATACGACAGTCATCAATTCAGTACTTACTGTACGAAATCCTGCTGGAAATTCTACTGCACTAACCATCACTCCTCTTGCAGGGGGAACAAGGCCTGTTTCAGCACATCTTGTTATCACACAAATTGCGTAGAGAGATAAAATAAGGCTACTATATGTAGTGTCTTCAATCTGAGGTCTAGATATATAATGTATATCTAGACCTTTCGTCAATAGCAGTTTTTATTGTGAGATGAGGGCTTTGGCTGTATTAAGCGCATTAATAAAAGCAATATATCCCTATTCTGCGGGCCGATAGTTGGGACATCTGATAAGTAGTTTAATAACCGTTTGCGAAGATTAACCACATCATTTCATTGTTAACAAAGTCAATATTTTTACAAGTAGAGGTAAAGCATGAGGCACCTTTACTTATTTATAAAATACATAATAGTTATAATAGTGGGTTTAAAAAATAGTATGTGTTGCTGAAAGTTAATAGAGATGACTATTGTATTAATTAATATAGATTAGGGAAAGTTCTTCATTATATAGAGTTAATTATGTGGCCTAAGAAGAACAAGTAATTTTTTGAAATTAATATCAAGCTAAAAGGAGAATGAACATGAAAAAGAAGATGATTATGACAACGTTAATCATTTTGTAAGCGCTAATACTATCAAGATGTGCAGCAGGTTTTCAAAGGAATATAAAAAATATTTCTTCAGAGTATGGAGGGGGCCTAGAGCGTATATTAACCGTGTATGATATGACAGGGAAACCAATTAAGACTTATTCAGGTAGATTTGATATTGAATCAGGTGAGGGTGATAAGATTTTGTTTGACCTAAATAGGAAAAGAACTATTATTTACAATGCTACAGTAATTGTGGAAGAAAAATAATAACAGTCAGATTTTACTCCTAAAACAAGAGGTGTGAAGTATGGGGACTCTAAAAAATGGTAATACATTTATTATGAGGCGAATCGGAAGGGTGATTCCATGTATATAGTAGGTTTATTAATAACATTTGTAGTGGGTGAGTTTTTAGGTTTTATGATTGCAGCATTATTAAGTGCTAATAAAAGTCAATAGATTGACTTTTGATAAGAACCTTGAGAGCTGAATAGTGGTTAGTGGTTAGTGAGATAATATCATCAAGGAGCGTGATTACATGACAATAGATGATCAGGTTGAAATCAGATGTTCGCGGTTTAATTCTGAGAAAATGGAAAATATCGAAGATTGGAGAGTAGGCAGAGTAGTATCTGTTGATGATTTTAGTTTTCAGCTGGAATTCATGGACGGCAGAGGAAGTGAAAGCGAAACTTTCCCTATGTCTATACTTGAACAAGGAGATGCGAGGCTTATTCCAATCAAGACTTTTTCTTCAATGTTTTATGAATAATAAAAAACCACTAACCAATAAACGGTTGGTGGTTTTTTATTCAACGTGTGAAAAGACAAGCTATGAGAATTTTGCAAGAATACTTTCTAACAGGGTTAAAGTAGCGAGTGAGTTTTCTAGTGCTGCTGCATACTCCTGTGAAAGTGCAAACTTTTCTTCTTCTGTTGAAGCATTAAGTAATACATTGAGTGTGTATATGTTGCTTTTTGTTAGGTTTAGAACATTGAAGGCAAGTAAGATATGCCTGTTGCGCTCATTAACGCCTGGGACAGTAGCAAAGTAGTCCTGCATAACTACATAGAGCTCTTCTACAACAGCATTGATTGCATAGATACGTGATTTTAATTGTCTTGTTTCCTGGAAAGATGGGTTATTAAAAGCTATCTGAGCTATTTCAGATACATCAGTTTGTATTGATTTAATTTGAGCTAGGAAGTCTTCAATGGTTTGTTTATGTGCCGCATTACTAATAATGACATTATTACCAGCATATAAAGGAATGGATGAAAACATAATAGCAATTAATAAAATAGCAGAAATAAATACTTTAGACTTATTTATACTTTGCATAGTATTCTCCTAGTTATACAGTGTTTTATTTAGTGTAACCAGGCTAAAAGATAATATGTAAGCTTGATATCCTATAAATGAAAATTTTTATGAGCATTTACGTTTGGTGAGTATAAAAGGAAGCTAAAGTTTTACATAAGTTGTCTTGTGACATCTTGGGCAAACTGGTAATGCATCCGTAGGATTATTAAGGGTAATGACTTCACCGCATACAGTACATTCATAATCCCCTCTACCTGGTCTTTCACCTGTGTTTAGCATATAATTCCCCCCTTCCTTTTGATATATATACATAATAGCACAAATAGTAAGTCATTTAACACACTTTAGAAAATATTATAGTAAAATCAAAATTCATAAGGCCTCTATTATTCTTAAATGGCTTAGGCGTCTTTTCGATAAGCATCTTTTATATGGCAGTTTTGAGGTTAGCGGGAGACATAAAATAGTTGAGATAAAATGCCAGGAAGTTATCAATGCATACTCGTCTAAATGTTGCTTTGCATATAATCAAATACTATAGAAGTGGCTTAGTGCATGTGTGATATGCGCTAAGCCACTTCCTTTTAGTGATGATCGTGTTCGGCTTCTTCGGCGATTTCTTTCGTTTCGTGGACAGTTCCAAAAGGATGCTGAGGCGGAGCGTAGATCGAGTAGAGTTTAAGAGGTGTTGAACCTACATTTACAAGGTTGTGCCAGGTGCCGGCGGGGATAATAAAGGCAAAGTCGGCAGATACAGGCTGCTGAAAACTAGGCATATCCTGGCTTTCACCCATCATAACGATCCCTCTGCCTTCTTCTACACGTATAAACTGATCTACATCAGGATGCATCTCCAGCCCAATATCTTCTCCTGGCTCAAGACTCATTAAAGTAAGCTGCATATGTTCACCCGTCCACAAAGCTGTACGGAATGTATCATTACTTGTTGTAATCTCTTCTATATTAATAACAAAAGGATTGGGACCATAATCTTTTATTTCTTCGGATGCATTTCTAAAATATTGATATCCCATGTAACTATTGGTGTATGGAAGCTTATAATTTTGATCTTTAGCGTTCGAATATTTGTTTTGAGAAGAGTGAGTGTGAAATTCGGAATTTTTCCTATTTGAATAACTCATTTTGCTTCTCCTTTC
>CALJNR010000117.1 GCA_937981575.1 uncultured Clostridia bacterium
TTCTGCCTTGCTGCAACATCTATTGCAGCTTGATGTTTAGCATCAACAGTTGCTTTAATCTTTCCGTCAGCATGCCTCCTGCTCCCTCTAAAATGAAGATCAATATGTCCATCCATGCCATTTCCTTTTACAGCATCTAAATTGATCCCATAGCCGTATCCTGCAGATCTATTAGAAGTATAAGCTATGTTAGGGGCACTATCCTTACCTGCATGTGGCATCCCTGCTAATGAAGCTGCCAGCCTTCGCCCTGCAACATGTACGATTACCGGCCGTCTTTCCCAGCTGAATCCGCCCCATATTTCTTTCATAATTTCTGTATCTGCTTTCGTTAATGTTTCAACATCAGCATGATTACTTCCGAAAGTTCTTTTAATGCCAAAACGTTTCCCAGTATAAACATCTTCTATAATAGCATTACCACCTCTCGGCAAAATCTTCGCTGCTTCTGACCACATTACAACCTCTACTTGTGATGTTTTTCCTGGTGAAATAGGCTGAGTTTGGCTAAGCTCACTTTTTTGTTTTAGCAGATAAAGATACTCTTCATCTATTTGTGTTTTATAAATAAAACCCTGTTGACCATTTTCTGATTCTGCAAAGTACCAGTCAATATATCTGTAATAAACAGTTACCAGATCGTCCTTAGCAAGTCTTCTGACAACCTCTGATGCAGAGCTTGGATTTCTCCTAAGCAGGGTTCCATCGGTCAAAACTCGCGCTTGAATCTGTTTCATTTGTATATTTCTTTTTTCGATGTATCCATATGTACCATTCATATCTACTTGTGCGATATCATTATAATGGAAGTCTTCATCTAAAATAACTTTTATTCTGTCTCCAGACAGAAGAGTCAGCCTGCTGGCATTCTCCGCAAGCAGTTCAGCTGTTTTTGATTTAACAGCCGCAATATTTTCCGAAGCTTCATGATCTATATTTTCACGTTTGCGCCAGATTACATCCTCTAAATCAAAGGGGTTATCTATAGCCTCCTTTGAGCGCTCAGCAGCAGCGCTTGAGGCTGAGGCTGCCGGTCTTAACTGAAGTGCCGTTTTCACTGCACCCTCTCCCATTAATGCATTCACAGTACGTATATCTTTGCGATCTAACAAATAGAGGTTCTCTTCATCGATATAAGCTTGATGAACAAACCCCCGAGCCCCATCTCCCCGCTCAACATAATACCACTCATCATGTTTATAATAAGCTATCACAACAGTACTTTTAGAAAGTCTTGTAATAATGGCAGATTTTAAATTCGGCTCTTTTCTCAGGTTTGTTCCATCTTCTAATATTTTTGTTTCTATCTGCTTCATATGTATATCTGATTTGTTTACATGTCCATATGTACCATTTACCTGTACTTTAATCACTTCACTTTGATGAAAGCCCTCATCTAACTCTACTTGAACTTCGCTTCCCGTTTGCAAAGTTTCCTGCACTCCATTTTGTTTTGTAAAAACAGCTGTTTGCTCTACTACAATTCCAATATGTGATGCAAAGGAATTAACACTCCCCATCCCCACAGTCGCTATGGCAATCCACATTAGCATTTTGTAATTAAGTCTCATTATGCCCTCCGATGTCTGTTAAGATTTGTTAATTAATTGTTACATAATTATTATATAATCAATATCAAAATTTGTCAATTCCTTGGATATATTCGCAACAACTCTTGCCTCGAAACTTGTAAAAAACCAACTCATGTCCCGTAGCCTCAAGGTTTTCTAATTTTTAAGTTTACATACAAACTAAGGTTATATAGTATTATCCCCCTAGTCATTTACTTAATATTTTCGTAATATTTATGTATAGCTTCTGCTCTATCACTAGAACATTCTTTTGTTTTATCTCCATAACATCTATCTAGAATAAATGCCTCGAATTCAAGCCAGTTTTTTATTTTAAGATATCTATGAGGTAAATGCCCATTATGGGGTCTTTCAAAAACAATAGGAACCCCTCCCGCCTCACTAAATGCTTCTATATTATGCATACCATCATCTAGAAGGTAATCCCCTTTTATCATAAACTTATGCATACATATAATAACTCTCTCCTGAGGAAAAAAGGGAAGATATTGCTGGATCCATTCATACTTAGCCTTTACCGCTTTGGGATTCGCTGCTGTTACAATATACATTTCAAAAAGCTTACTTTCATAAAGTCTTTGAAATACTTCTACTGCATTATCAGCAGGTGCCAAATGTCTAAACAACTCCGGCTCATGCATAATCTCGGCTATATTCTCGCCAAAAACCGAAAATAGATCCCAGCTTATACAGTCACTCGTTGTAAACTTGGTATTATGTTTTTTATTAAAGGCCTCAGTAACCCCAAGTATGTATTCTGCAAGAACGTCATCTTGATCAATCAAAAGAATAGGTTTTTTCTCTTTCACAGTTTCACCCACTTACTTAAATCTACTATATCGCTATACTTACTCCAGTATATCTTCTATATTAATATGTGGGTATTCAATTTGTCTACCGTAAAAACTTGTTAATCGGCCATGTCAAAAACTTTTCTTATGACAAAATACCCTTTCAGCTTCATGAAATTCCTATCATCTTTCCCTGTAAATACACTACTGCTCTGCCTTTAGGAATAGAATATCATCTCCTTGGGTATATATAGGGGTAAGTCTACTTTAAAGGAGCGATGTATTTTGATTATCGTTACAATGGATTCTGTTCCAGGCAAAGAAATATTAGAAGTAAGAGGCTTTGTAAAAGGGAGTACTGTAAGAAGCAAGCATATCGGTAAAGATATTGCGGCAAGCTTTAAAACGATCGTTGGCGGCGAGCTCAACTCCTATAATGAAATGCTGACCGAGGCAAGACAGATAGCCATAGGCAGAATGATTGATGAAGCAAACTCACTCGGTGCTAACGCAGTTGTTGGCCTTCGGCTTATGTCTTCAGCTATTATGGCAGGCGCTGCTGAAATGGTGGCTTATGGCACTGCCGTTGTTCTCTCTAACTAAAACCGGAGGCAGCTATGCGACTATTAATCATTGGATACTTAGGACTTTGGGCGATTGCCGCTATTGCTGGACTTATTTTCCTTGTTGTTGTACTACGCCAAAGGATTAAGGAAAGAAAGCATGAGAAGCAAGAACACAAAAAATATGATAAATATTAAAATGCAGTTCCTCCAATAATCAAACATGAAAAAGTCCATGTTAAATAGTAAGTTCATTTCTTTATCAGCCAGACAATCATACTTATGCTACAAAAAAAGGCTAAATCATCACCATTACGACTTAGCCTTTTTATATATTCTTTAAAATAACTGATTACTATCTAATTCCAGAAGCGTTGAAACCCACCTATCCGCCCCTGGCAAATCCTCTTTCCTGCCTACTCCTACAGCATACATCCCTGCTCTTTTAGCAGCTTGTATGCCCGCTTTTGCATCCTCAAATACCACACATTCCTTTTGCTCTATGTTAATCATTTCAGCTGCTTTAATAAATACTTCCGGGTCCGGCTTAGCCTTACTGATGATGTTGCCATCACTAATAGCCTGAAAATATTTCTTTATGCCAAGACGTTCTATGATAACTGGAGTATTTTTGCTAGCCGACCCAATAGCTGTTCGAATTCCTTTTTCCTTAAGTTCCTCTAAGAGCAGAAGAACGCCAGGAAGTATATCCTTTTCATCTAGTTTCAAGATATACTCTACATAAATCTTATTTTTCTTATCTGCTAGTTCAACCTTTTCTTCATTTGTAAGGATTACGCTTCCTAATGAAAGCAGAATATCCAACGACTCCATTCTGGATACTCCCTTAAGGCGCTCATTATCTTCTTCGGTAAAAGTTATGCCTAGAGACTTGGCGATTTGGTTCCAAGCTAAAAAGTGATACTTAGCTGTATCCACCAGCACGCCATCTAAGTCAAATAGAGCTGCTTTATATTTTTTGTGCATCTTTTTTCTCCTTAAATCTACCTATATTATAGAGAAACAACATCTATTTAAGTCGTTCATCGGTGCAACGTTGTTTCTCAGAATGCTTTCACATCATATATCATCGCAAATAACTTAAATTTACGAATGCGAAATCTATACTATCTATGACATACCCCTATGTCCTTTTCTCTCAGTAAGTTTATCTTTTATCTTTTTATTTTAGTTCTTTGACGAGTTCATCTTCTAAATGATACTTTTCATGCCATACATAGATATCACAGCCTGTTCCACTAAGCAGTGTAAAAACACACTTCTCTTTGCAGATTTTAACCTGCATCAAATTGCCTTCATAACTTATTTTAAATGTGTAGCTTTTCCATTCCTCGGGAATAACTGGATTAAAATACATCCCTGTCTCTTTTATTCTAAGCCCGGCAAAGCCATATACCATCCCCATATAGGTGCCCCCCATATTGGCTGTATGAATACCATCTTTTGTATTATGATGGGTATTATCCAGATCAAGCCGTGTGGTATGAATAAAATAATCATAAGCTTTACGAATGTTTCCTAGTCTTGCAGCCATGATACTAAATATACAAGTTGAAAGCGATGAATCGTGGGTTGTAATTTTTTCATAATACTCAAAGGAATTTTGAATTGTGCTTAGCTTTTGTTCATCTTCTAATAAAAAGTGTGCAAGCACCGTATCGGCCTGTTTGCATACCTGATACCTGTATATGTAAAGCGGATGATAGTGTAAGAGAAGCGGATAATTTTCTTTTGGCGTATTCTCAAAGTCCCATACTGCTTTTGAAAAAAAGGTATCATCCTGAGGATTAATATCCAGCTTTTCATCATAAGGAAGGTACATCTTTTGATAAGCTTCCTGCCAGTCTCTTACTTCTTTTTCATCAAGGCCTATGCTGTTAGTAAAGAATGCTGAACCCCCATGTTCTTTAACAAGCTCATAGAACTTAACAGCCCACTTCAAGTTATATTTTGCCATCGCATTGGTATAGTAGTTGTTATTAACAACACAAGTATATTCATCAGGCCCCGTTACTGCATCAATCCTAAAACTTTCACCAACGTAGTGCCCCGTATCCATCCAAAGTCTTGCTGTTTCAAATAATACTTCTGCACTTTTGCTGACCACGAAATCCGTATTTTTAGTTACAAGATAATGCTGCACAAACATATAGGCTATATCTGCATTAATGTGATACTGTGCTGAACCTGATGGGAAGTATGCCGAGCACTCACTTCCCGATATAGTCCGCCATGGATAAAGAGCACCTTTTTGATGTCCCAGTATCCTTGCATTTTCTCTGGCCGCTTCCAGCTTTTCGTATCTATAGCTTAATAAGTTTTCAGCTAGAGCGGGATTAGTCAGAAGGAAAAATGGCAGCATATAGATTTCTGTATCCCAGAAATAATGTCCTTCATATCCCTCGCCCGATAAGCCCTTAGCTGCAATATTGCTGTATTTATCTTTTCCAGCAGACTGCAATAGCTGAAAGATACTAAAACGGATACCCTGCTGCAGCTTTTCATCTCCCTCTACAGTCACATCAGCATGCTTCCAAAACGCATCCATATAGTCTTTTTGAAGTTCATACACCTTCTCGATCGGCATCCGAGTTACCTCATGCATTTTGCAAAGTGCACTCTGACTGCAGTCTGAGTATCTGATTGAATCTGTAAATACGCAGTATTTGATAAGCCTCTCAGAGACTCCCACCTTTATTTGAAACTTTATTTTAGTAGTCAGTGATCTATTGTCACTGGTACTTTCTGTTTGGCACTGCGCTGATACACTATGTTTAACCGCGCTGGTCATTCTAAGCTTTGAAGCATTTGTTTCTGAGTGGATAAGATCAATATGATCTTCTCTTCTTACTTCCCTAACTGTCAAATGCTGCTCAAATTCTCCCGCTACCCTGGGATCATTTGGATTAAAATAGTTGGACACTTCTCCTATCTGCGTAGAAACTAGTACAATTTCCCCTTCATAATTCAAGGATTTCACCGTATAGTCTATAACGAACAGATCCGTACTTACAAAAGACGCCATTCTGCAAATCGTAATTTCCAGCATATGACCTTTAGGAGACTTCCATACAATCTGCCGACTCACAACACCAGATCTCATATCCAGCGTTCTCTTATAGTCTAAAACTTCCCCTTCAAACAAAGAAAACCTATCTCCATCAACAAAGAGCTCTATCCCCTGAACATCTGTAATATTGATAATCTTTTGCTTGCTTTCTATAAATCCATTTAGTTTTTCACCATGTTTAACTTCAGATATATCATAAAATCCATTAATATAAGTTCCCCTTATCGTATCAAACGCATTCGGGTAACCTTCTTCAAAGTTTCCCCTTACCCCAAGATAGCCATTAGCCGTGTGAAATAATGTTTCATCTACTATAAGTTCTGAAGCTTCAAGGGAATCACTTATAATTTCCCATCCGTAATTTTCTGTCATATTTAATTCACTACTCCTTCACAGCTCCCGATATCAGTCCAGATACAATTTGTTTTTGGAATAACAGTACAATAATAAGTGTAGGGATCGTCACAATAATAGTTGCTGCTGATACTTGCCCCCATAATATTGAAAATTGACTTCTCAAAAAAGCTACTGCAACTGGCACCGTATGGTATTCTTTATTTGTATTTATTGTAATTGTTAATAAGAATTCATTCCATGCTGAAATGAAAGTTATAATCGCCGTTGTAAATACGCCTGGTGCTGCGAGCGGAAAAACCACCTTGACTAATGTTTCAAACGGAGTGGCTCCGTCTATTTTAGCTGATTCTTCAATAGCTAGAGGTATTTTGTTAAAGTGAGTTACCATAATCCATACTGCCGCCGGAAGTGTAATCGTTGAATAAGGAAGCACAACAAAATAACTATTTGTAAGGTTCAGCATCGTAAATAAGTTGTAGATTGGACCTACTACAATCATTTGTGGAAACATCGAAATCACTAATATAAGTCCAAGCAGAATATTTTTCCCTTTAAAGTTAAATCTTGAAATGGCATAGGCTGCTAAAATAGCTATGCTGACCACATAAACCATTGTCGTTGTCGCTACCACAAAGCTGTTCAGAACTGCACGAAGAATCTGTTTTTCAAAGATAACTGTCTTATAGTGCTCTATAACTGCTCTTCCGGCATAAATGGAATAAGCTCCTTCTCCAAATATTTCACTAGTCGGCTTAAAAGACGTTACTAAGATCCAGAAAAAAGGGAATATAATAATACCCATAAAAAGTACAATTAATAGTATAAATATGGTTTGCCATATTCGATTAACATTTTGTGCTTTGTCCATTATATCCCCCCTAATTTTTTGACATAACATCGGCGCCGAGCACTTTAACGAATAATGCTGCTATTGCCGCAACGCAAAGGAACATCATCATAACGATAACTGAGCCATAGCCAAAGTTTGTTTGTCCAAACATAATTTTATAAGCATAAATAGATAGTGTTTCTGTAGACCCTCCAGGTCCTCCTCCGGTTAATACAGCAATCAAATCATATACCCTAAAGGCATCCAATGTTCTAAAGAGCAGTGCCACAAGGATTGCTGGTTTTAAAAGAGGAAGCGTAATGGCCATGAAAGTCTTAACAATGCCTGCCCCATCAATTTGTGAACTCTCATACAAGCCGCTGTCTATAGTCTGAAGTCCTCCTAAAATAAGCAGTGCCATATAAGGTGTCGTTTTCCAAACGTCTGCAATAATTGCACAAATCATAGCCCCTGTACTTGTAAGCAGAAGCTGCTCCGGACTGCTGACAAAACCAATATCAGCTAATATTTTAGCTATGATTCCGCTGCCCCCATCATACATATAGCTCCACATCAGTGCAGATACTGCAGTCGGGATAGCCCAAGGAATAAGAGAAACTGTTCTTATAAGTCCTATCCCCTTCATAGCTTTGTTCATAATCATGGCAAGCGCCAGTCCTAACGTAAATTCAATGAAAACTGATATTATTGTAAAGACAAGCGTATTTCTAAGGGCTGACCAGAACCTTCCATCTTGCAAAACCTTTCCATACGCCTTTAAGCCTATAAAATTCGAGCTGATTAAGCTTTTTTCTAAGTCTTCAATAATCATAGGCAGATTATCTCTATTGCTAAGATTTGCTGCTGCATTAACCTGATATAAATTTGATATATCCATTTTAACCTTTTCGATAAAGTCTTCTATTTCGTGTGCTTCGTTTCCTGATAATTTTATATTTTGGTTTTGACCTTCATAAACTGCCATCATTTCTTTAACATAGACAATAATTCTTTCAAACTCTTGTTTTTGAGTTTCATCTTCTACAGCTTCCATATCCTTTTTCAGGTAATATGCTACATACTTTGCATTCTCATTAAAGCTGCTTGTATTAAAACTACTGCCTAAAAACATTTTGGAGTTCTGCTGGTCGTTCAGACGGTAATCAAACACTGTATATTTAACGGAATCTAGTATGGGCCAAATAGAAAAAACAGAAATAATAATAAGTATAGGCAATATAAATAAAAATTCCTTAAAAGATATTCTCTTTTCCACGCGCTCGCCCCCTTTAATGTTGAAATATTAATTCAATAAGATAGGAATAGCCCCATTTCTATGGGGCTATTCCCAAAATAGCTTATATCATCTAAGAGATTCAATTGTTCTAATAATAACTTTGCTTATTTTACCGCTTCTTCAACAGCTTTTGCTGCACTGTCTAAGTCTTGACTTCCAGATAAGAACTTATGAACATTTACCTGTACAGCATCAGATGCTTTTGAATACTCTGCACTTACAGGTCTCGCAACAGTTGATTCTAATGCTTTTTGGAAACCTGGGAACTTAAGAAGTTCATTAGCTGCTTTGATTTCTTCATCATTAAGCAGTTCATTAACCCCTGGTAGATACCCACCTTTTGTTGAATTGATCTTTTGACCTTCTTTACCTGCAATAAATTTCATGAATTCCCACGCGCCTTCAGGATTCGCTGATTTTTTATTCATCGCTAAAAGCCATCCGCCTACCACATCGCCTTTTGGAAGAGGTGCAATACCTACTTGATCAGGTTTAACTTTTGATTCATCGCCTTTAATCATACCGTATTGGTAAGGCCAGTTTCTTGCAAATACTGATTTGCCTTCTGTAAAACTTGTATGTGTAGAACCTTCATCATAATTTAAGATATCTTTTGGAACAAAATCAGAAGTTACGAATTTCTTCATTGTTTCAAGTCCAGCTTTTATATCTGTATAACCGCCAGTAAATTCTGCAACGTTACAAGTAAGCCCTTCATATTGTTTAGACTGGAATACATAGCCTACTTCTGTACCGTTCTGTCCTTTATATTTTGAAGCCATTTCATAAAGGTCATCATAAGTATAGGATCCACTGTCTAATTTTGCAGCATCTTCTTTACTTACGATATCTGCTCGGTAGTATAAGAACCCTAAGTCTGGGAAGTAAGGAAGTGTATATTGTTTCCCTTGATAGCTTCCTGACGCCATAGATCCAGCGTTAAAATCTGTAATTTTCATGCCAGCTTCATCCATCATCATGTCTAATGCTTCTATATAACCTGCACCAGCAAATTCACCAGCCCAAACAACGTCTAATGACATGACATCATATTCAGCTGAGCCAGATGATAATGATGTAATTAACTGGTCATGCATTTGTCCTGAGTCGTTTGTAAATTCAACTAACTCTACTATGTATTTGTCTTGAGTACTGTTAAAGGTACTAATAAGCGTCTCAAGCGCTGGTGTACTGTCTGCCTGTACTGCAAACTTAATTTTTTGTTTTTCTGCTGGTGCACTTTCTTCTTTTGCTGCACTCGCTTCTGTTTTAACTTCTGTTTTAGTTTCAGCAGCTGGTTGTTTCGTATTGTTCCCAGCACATCCTACTCCTGAAACCATCATTGTCATTGTAGCTAAAAGAGCTAACCACTTTTTCATTGAAATTCCCCCTTGAATTTTTTTCGAAAACTTTTGCAACCTAGCTTAAGTTTTCTTAATCAAAGCACTTATTGGCTTTACTTAATGATTATAGATTAATTTTATACCATTTAAAGAAATTAGTATTTTACTATTTTAATAAAAGTATTATAATATTAATGAATAATATATCTATAACTTATACCTAAATCGGAGGGGTTTTTATGGAACATAGTTATATAAATCGAAGCACTCTAGAGAAAATAGAAATTATTCACCATTTTACAAAACTTCCCGTCGGCTTATATAGTAATAATTCACTAGTCCAGCATTTTCCCGAAAAATCTGCTTCTATTGCTTCTTTACTACACAAAAGTACAGATTTATTAAATCTTAATTACAGTCCCAATCAATTTTTGACATGTCAATATCTATCCAATGATTATTATGAATGCTTCATCCTCTTTGAACTCGATGCATCCAATACTATCGTCATAGGTCCTTTTTTAGAAGAAGCCATGTATGACTCAAAGCTCTCAACGCTTATTAAAAAGCATTTTCTTCCTATTAAATTAAAAAACAAACTAGATGATTACTTTTCAAAGCTTCACCTTGTAGATACGACGAGCTGTTTCTATATTAACAAACTAATACTCAGCCTTTTTACCCCTTCAGACGAGACAAGTTGCGAAACACTCGCCTCCCAATCTGCTTCTCCGCCTGAAAATTATTTTGTCACTACCTATAAAAACAGACTAAATATGTTTCAGCATCCCCCTTACTTTTTAGAACAAGTCATTATAAGGCTGATAAAGAGTGGAACCAAAGCGAATGCTGTGCAGATCCTTTCAGAAATTAATTCCTTAAACCGTGCTAAGTTATCTGATAACCCTTTACGTTCACTGAAAAACTCACTCATTTGTTCATGTACTATTTTTACAAGAGCTGCCATAAAAGGCGGCGTAACGGATGATGATGCCTTCAACTTAAGTGATGCTTTCATCTGCGAAATAGAAAATACCGATTCTCTCGCTGAGCTTGATAAACTGGAATATCGGATGGTTGAAACCTTTATTGAAAAGGTGAACCATGTCAGCACCTCGAAATTTTCGCTTGTGATTCGTAATGCTATGACTTACATTATGAATCATCTTACAGAAAAATTGACGCTTCTGGATATTGCAAACAGCGTTTATGTTCATCCAAATTACCTAAGTGCACTGTTTAAAAAAGAAGTAGGGATTACGCTTTTCCAATATATTATTAAAAGGCGCATTGAAGAATCTACCTATTTTCTTAAGTACAGCAATGAATCAATTGCTGATATTGCAACCTTCTATCAGTTTTGCAACCAAAGCTACTATATTAAAATGTTTAATAAATATATGAATACATCTCCTCACGCCTACAGGCAGTCTAATACATAAAATAGCTGCTAAGTCCTTAATTTATTGTTATATATGTTAATATAGTCAAATAAAAACACCTAAATATTTGTTACAATAGTAAAATAACAAATGTTTAGGAGGAATGTACTATGCAAAAAAAGGTTACAGCTCGGTCTTATCATTTTCTAATTTCTCTTTTTAACAGAACGAAGCTATCACATCAAATCATTGCTCTGTTACTCATCATTGGTATTATTCCTTGTCTTATTATTATGAATGTAACTAAAGACAAAATTACTGTTTGTGTTGAGAGCATCGTCTCTTTGTATTCTCAAAAAGTAGTCAATCAGCTTAATGCTAATATCAACGAATCCCTAAATATTGCCGATCATACTATCTCCGAAATTACTCTGGACCGTAATTTCAAGTCCTATACCAGACAATATAATACAATGGACAAAGGAAAACAACTGAATATGAAAGTAGATTTAGATGCCTTTATCCTAAATCTACTCAATAAAAACAAAGTGATCGACGGCCTTTACACACTAAGTAATGATACCCTGATCTATAGCTCCAGCATCTCTAAAGGCAGCAACTCTGACTATTTTGCAAGCGATACTTTTATGCAGTCTGATGTTTATCAAAACTTAAAATCAAATACAGGTTATAATAACCACTGGCTGTTAATAAACACCGGAAACTCCGATGAGCTATACATCGCCAGGCGGTTAGATGATACTATTACTAATAATGATATCTTTATGTTTTTTTCACTCAATCGTTCTTATTTTAATACACTGATTAAAAACGCCAGCATTGATTCAGATATTCCCATATTAATATTGGATAAAGACCTAAACATCGCACTTTCTGACAACGTAGAGTTAGTAACACAAAATTTAAAGTCAAAATACCTTAAGTATATTGAAGATATTAAGAATAGTTCTGCCTTATCAGATACCTTAAAATTCTCTGATTCTATGATTAGCTATAGCAAATATTCTAATGGCTGGGTGCTTATTATTAACTCGGATATCCCTATTCTTATGCGAGACTTTAATCGTTCCTTTGCTCAATTATTTATCTTTCTTATTGGACTGCTCGCTATTATCATTGCGATTAGTATATGCTTTGCTGCTTTTCTTTCAACCCCTATTACTAAAATGTCTCTCTATATGCATGAAATCGGCAACGGCAACTTATCTGCTGTGTCGAACCTCTCAGAGAAGGTCAAAATATCAAATCATGAGATGCGCCTTTTGGTCGAAGGGTTTAAGGTAATGGCTTCCTCTTTAAAGGAACTCATCAAAGACGCCCATGATGTCACAAGCATCGTCGAAACAAATACCCATAACCTTCAGCAAGTAGCCTCCTGCACCTCCGAATCTGCAAAAGATGTCTATACCGCTGTTGAGAACGTAGCCAAAGGTGCCTCAGAGCAAAGTGCTCAGATCGAAGAAAGTGTAAGCCTTCTTAATGAACTTTCTGATCGTATTACTTATGTAAGTACAAGCATTTATAAGATTCAGGACTTTTCAAAGTCAACAACCCAAATGAGTGTAGATACTAAAGAAAGCTTAAATACTCTTTCTGACAGTACCAAAACGACAATCAGCAATGCCAAGGCCATTTACGACCACGTCAAATCCCTCGGCGAAGAAGCTGCCAACATTAGTAATATCCTTAATATCGTAAGAACGGTTAACGATCAAACGAATCTTTTAGCGCTGAATGCCGCAATAGAAGCAGCCAGAGCAGGGGCCCACGGCAAAGGCTTTGCCGTTGTTGCTGATGAAGTAAGAAAACTCTCCTATCAAACTCAGGAAGCTATAGATACGATTGCTAAAACAGTTTTGACTATTCATGATAAAAAAGATTTTACAATGAAGGAACTTGAAAAATCTATGGTGCTTTTTGACAGCCAGCTGCCTATTGTAAACACAGCTACAGATACCTTCAATCAGATTTTTGTTCAGATGCAAAACATTAATAATGAAATACATACAGGAACTGTTCTTTTAAAAGATGTAATTTGCATGCGGGACAATCTAAATACTGCATTATCGGAAATCTCCCAAATCGTAGAACAAGCTGCCAATATTACTGAAGAAATCAGCGCCGAAACTTTAACCCAGACCCAGTATTCTGAAAAATTAAATCTCATGGCAGGCGAACTCACTAACAGCATACAGGAATTAAAACTAACCTATTCTAAGTTTCACTAAAATCAAGGCTGCCTAACGTCATTTGTTGCTTATGACGTTAGGCAGCCTTGATTTTATTTAGAGAAGATTAGAATTTTATTGTTTTTTCTCCTTAGAATAATCCACTTTTTGTACTTTGCCAAGAAGCTCTGAATCTGCATCGACTGTTCCCCCCTCTTTTAGAACCACTTCATAAGTGGTATTACCATCTTCAAGGAAATAATACACACGCAGTTCCTGATACTGATAGCCTGTGTTTTGAAGTACTTTAATGATCTTGTAGGCATCTTCTGCAAAATCCGTTTCATCTTTATAAACCTTTACTTCTATCTTCTTGTTATCTTCTCTTTTCCAGTTGAAATCAGGCTGCAGCTGAATATCAACATTTATCGGTTCATCTCCTAGAAAATGATCATTTAATCTGTATTTACCTTCTGGAATCTCAAATTTGGCATAAAGATTAACCTCATAATCTGTCAAATCCGTCTGCATGACAACAAGTGAAGTAAGCATATTTGAAACTTGATCCATCATATTGCCATTTACTTGGCTATGATAAGTATCACTAATAGATCTTTGCCCTTCATAGTATTCTATCATTGATTTGTTTCTAGGTCTCCCTTCTTCTGATACATGAGCATAGTATCCGCTCCATTTCAAAAAGCTGCGTTCAACGCTTTCTATCTTAAGCTTCCCATCATAGGTCTTATCAATATAGTCCTCTATTATTTGTTTGGCTTTTAAATACCCCACGGGTGTTCCCCATGTTTCTGCATAATTAAGCCCAGAAAGAATGACTGCCGTTAAGCCTATAACCGTAAGGATCATCCTTTTCTTTTTGTTCTCACTTCTTATTCCTTTAGCAAGCAGAGTCCCAGAAAAAGAAGCTGTTAATATGCCAATAACAAAAAATATACCATATCCTAAATCATCTTTAATCATCCCGGTGCTAATGCTGCTTATAAAAGCTGTTGCTACGATAAGCCAGCTGTTATCAAAAAGAAGCCTTAGTATAAAAGGAATGATAATAATTAATGGAAAAGTTACTATAAAATATTTTCTGTCATAGGTCATCCACGTTATAACAAACATGACAAAAATAACACATTCTGTCGGTAGACTATAGCTTCTTAGTTTTTCAACGATACTTATTTTATTCATATTGCACCTCTTTTCACTTAATTCAGATTATATCATATTACAAATTCTAATCAAATTCTAATTTTCGATTTATTTTTTTCTAATAATTGAAGTCTATAATAAAGCTATAAATCAAAACATTAAAAAGGAGATGTAATGATGGGAACAATAACAATCGAACAAATTGATTTAATTATGGAAAGGGCTAATGTGTCTTATGCGGAGGCAAAGGCTGCTCTTGAGCAGACTAATGGAGATGTTGTAGAGGCACTGCTTTACTTAGAAAAAGAACAAAAGATTAAAAGCAAAGCCTCTGGCTCAGGCTTTACTAAGAAAAGTGAAAAGGTAACTTCCTTTATTGAAAAACTCAATGCAACCAGCTTTATCATGAGAAGGAAAGAGCGTACTTTTATAGATGTTCCGCTTTCACTCGCTATCATTCTTATCTTATGTACTATTCACGTATCTGCAGCCGCTATTCTTATTGCTTTAATCTGCGGTGTTAAACTGGAGTTCAAGGGCGAGAATGATATCGCAGAAAAGATTAATACTACAATAGATCATATTAATAAGTAGTTGTTATTTACCCCTTCTTTTTGTTAAAATTGTTGCAGAGACATGACAAAAAGAAGGGGCTTTTTTATGTTCATTAAGGAGGCATTATGATAAAGAAGATATTGATTATAGAGGATGAAGTAAAAATAGCTAGATTCTTGAAATTGGAGCTTGAGCATGAGGGTTATCTAGCGGATACTGTTCATGATGGGCGTGAAGGTTTGGAAAAGGCTGTAGGCGAAAGTTATGATCTTATTATTCTAGATGTTATGCTGCCTTCTTTAAGCGGCATGGAAGTTCTTAGAAGAGTTCGTCAGTCTTCAGAAATTCCAATTATTATGCTGACCGCCAAAGATGATATTACAGATAAAGTAATGGGACTCGATCTTGGGGCACAAGATTATATGACTAAACCTTTTGCCATCGAAGAGCTTTTAGCTAGAATCAGGGTAATCTTTAAACTTAAAAGCCCTTCCCCATCTTCTAGTGAATCCAAGGTACTTAAGTGCGGTAAGCTCACTGTCTGTCCTGATAAGTTTGAAGCAAACTACAATGGCACGCCTATTGCGCTTACAAAAAAGGAGTTTGAACTTTTGCACTATTTGATGCTGAACAAAAACATGCTTCTGACAAGAGATACTTTGCTGGAGAAGGTTTGGGGCTATGAGTATGCCGGTGACACGAATATTGTTGATGTTTATATTCGCTATCTAAGAAGCAAAATCGACCAGAAGTTCGAAGATAAAATAATCTATACCGTTAGAGGAATGGGGTATCAAATAAAAGATGAGTAAATTAGTGATGAAGCTTTTTAAATTTATTTTTTCCTTTATCGGATTTATCATCAAGCTTCTGTTTGCCATTTTGAACTATACTTTTCTCAGTATTTTTAAGGTTATAGCTTTTTACTTTAATAAACTGCGTTTTTCTATTGCTTTTAAGATTAACCTTCTTTATGGATTTCTATATTTTATCATTGTGTCCCTCACTTATTTGGTTTCATTTGCTTCTATCTTCTACTTTTTAGAGGAAGGGAATGTTTCCTTTAATGAGCTTACATTTTATCTTTCATGGATCGTTGGGATTTCAATTTTGATGTCCCTTGTTCTTTTTCTTATTTTCGGAAAAGTAGTTGTAAAAAAAATGATGTATCCGCTTAAAGAAATGACACAGACAGTTGAAAACATTAAGGAAAACGAACTGAAAGAAAGGCTTAAGACTTCTGGCGCCAAAGATGAACTGAAAGATCTGGCTATAAACTTTAATCAGCTGATGGACCGCCTTCAGTCTTTTATCGAAAGGCAAAAGCAGTTTGTATCTGACGCCTCCCATGAACTTCGAACCCCTATTGCTGTTATTGAGGGCTATGCGAATCTATTGGACCGCTGGGGAAAGGAAGATCCTAAGATTCTCGAAGAGGGGATTCAGTCCATTAGAGACGAAACGCAAAATATGAAAGCTCTGGTAGAAAAGCTTCTTTTCTTAGCCCGGAGTGATAAAGGGACTCAAAAAGTTGTTATGACCCCTATTAATTTATCAGATATCGTAAGGCAGGTTATTAAAGAAACCTCTTTTATTGATGATGAGCACGAGTTCATCTGCAAAGGTGATGGTAAAGTAATGATACTCGGAGATCATCACCTTATCAAAGAGCTTATAAGGATCCTGGTGGATAATGCAATCAAGTATACCCCTGAAGGCGGCACCATTACACTCCACGCAATCCGCACATCCAAAAGTGTACTTCTTTCTGTCAAAGATACAGGTATTGGTATTGCCAGAGAACACCTCCCTCATCTTTTCGAAAGATTTTACAGGGTTCAAGATGCAAGGGATAAAAGCAGCGGCGGAACAGGTCTTGGACTTGCTATTGCCAAATGGATTTCTGACAGCCATGGCGCTGCTATGCATGTAAGCAGCTACGAAGGTGAAGGAACGGATTTGCTAATTTTCTTCCCTTTGACCGCATCTCATTTAGATGCAGAACCTGACAAATTTAAAGATATAGAATCTATAGCAACAGAAACATTATAAAGAATATATATTTTAAGCTTGATAAAGAGGGTCATCCTATTTGGCTGGATACTTACGAATACGCCCTCCTCTCCTCCGAATGGATATCCGTTGATGTTTCTTTATAAATAAAAGGTATGCTGCAAACGTTTTGGCAGCATACCTTTTATTTATAGCATGGTTATTGTTTTTTAACTTTTAGTTCTAATAATTTTTTCACATCATCTAAAATGATAGGATTGGTTACATTAATCATGAGCCATTTTGTATTGTTAAATAATCTGGCTCCATCATAAAGGTCTTTAATATAATCACAAAAATCTTCCTGCATCACATCAAACTGCTCTCTTTCCTTAGTCCCTAGCACAATTAATATGATAAAAAAGTCTGTTTCTGGATAGAGAGTGCAAAGCGCCTTACTGCTCTTCTTATATTTAAGATTCCATCCTGGCTTTCCCGAACACGTGCTGTAATCGATTTGAGGCTTTGCTTTAAAAGACTCTTCAATAAAACAAGCTGTCTCACACCATACTTTACTTAATTCTCCACTAATAGATTCTCCCAGTTCTTGAATATCCGGCTTATAAGATTGATCCAAAATATTAATAGCCATTACCTATTCCTCCATTATTATTTAATTTCCAGGTTGCAAATGGGCAAAATGACAAAAGCTGTTTTTATTCCGTCACTAAGAAGAAGCTAAGATGTTAATTTAATGTGTGGATTAGTTGCCTATAAGCCGTAAAGAAATATGTAGCATACCCTTAAATATAATAAACAGGAATTGATATACCATAAAATGTAAAACTATAATACTTGCAGTCGTATTCTTTGTCAAGTCATAATATTGCCTTCATTAAGCTCATGCAAGTTTTACTGCGAAATATACCAAATATACGAATATCTATTTGTAAACTAAACACTCACCCATAAAAATCATAAAATAATCATATCTACACATACTACTTAAAACATATTCCCACTCAAATTACGGCTAGGAGGATTCTAAAAATGGGTAGTAAATTAGTTGAAATGTTATCTGCAATGGCTGCATCGTCTAAAGAAGCTACCTCCGATATACTCGTTATTGATTTTGCAGTTGTCACAGCTTGTTTAGTTGGAAGCACCGAAAGCACTATAGGTGATTGGGTTCTTATAGATGCAGGTCTTGAAAATTCAGCAGATTATATATTGCACTCTGCTGAGAAACGCTTTGGCAGGCACAGCCGCCCTGCGGCCATTATTCTTACTCATGGCCATTTTGATCATGTTGGATCAATTATCAAACTATTGGAGGTTTGGGATGTGCCTGTATATATTCATCAGCTAGAACTACCTTATGTGACAGGACAAAAAGATTATCCAAAAGGCGATCCTTCCGTAGATGAAGGGATCGTTGCAAAAATGTCTCCAACTTTTCCGCACACAAGCATCAATATAAGTAGTCATGTTTCAGCGCTCCCTGATGATGGAAGCATTCCCGGCATGCCTGATTGGAAATGGATACACACTCCCGGTCATACAGATGGACATGTTTCATTATTTAGAGAAAAAGATCGCATACTCATTGTCGGCGATGCCTTTTCTACAACAAAACAAGAATCCTTGTTATCTGTCATTATGCACCGTGATAAAATAAGCGGTCCGCCAAAATATCTAACTACAGACTGGCAGGCGGCAGAAAGTTCAGTAAGACGCCTTAAGGAACTCAATCCTTCTTTAGTCATCCCAAGTCACGGAAAGCCAATGGGAGGCGAAGAACTTGCAAAACATTTAGAGATGCTGACAGCACATTTCAATGAAATTGCAAAACCAAAACAAGGCCGTTTTGTTACCAAACCCTAACGTATTCGGACTATGTAAAAATATAAAAACACTTCATTCAACTATCTCCTTTTCAGCAGATCATTCAATGAAGTGTTTTTTTGCCAACTGCTATTTCATGACTAAGGCCATTAAAATGCGGCTGAAGGGACTTGAACCCCCACGGGATTGCTCCCACTAGAACCTGAATCTAGCGCGTCTGCCGATTCCGCCACAACCGCATAATATTTTAGTGCTTGAATATAATTATATACAATCCTCACCCTTATATCAAGTATCTTTTTTCACTTCCTTATTATTACTTTTCATAGGCCTTATAACAAAAACATTTTCATAACTATAACTCCCAAAACGGCCCCGATAATCACATAGGTAATATTTAATTTAAAATAAGATAGTACTATTGCAATCCCCCCGCCCGCAAGGCCAACTATGGGATTAGACTGATCTACTGACAGAATTCCTGGAAATATTAATACCCCCAGCGCAGCATAAGGGATAGCATATAAGATGCCTTCTATTTTAGGAGATATGCTTATCTTATCTAATAAAAAAGCTGGCAGGGCTCTAGGAATGTAGGTTACTACGGACATCCCCAAAATCATTAGTACAATCGGCATTTGAACGTTCATCTTGTTTCTCCCTCCTTACTATCTTTGAACCAATTATTCCTCCAAGAAGCGTTGAAAGAACAACTGCCCAGCTTGATGTTAAAAACATACCAAGTACAATATTGAGTACAATACTTATCCCTATAATATAAAGCACTTTATGATTCTTCTGCACACTTGGCATGATAAGCCCTATAAACATCGCATATAGCGCAATAGACATACTTGAACATATGGACGCTGGAATAAATGTATTAAGCAGTATGCCAAGCATCGTTCCCAGAACCCACGCTCCATAAGTAACAGCTGCCATTCCCGCAAAGAAGTATGAATTACAGTTTTCCGGCTCTTCCACTGAAAGCATTGCAAAGGTTTCATCCGTAACACCAAATGCTAATATAAGTTTTAAAGGTTTTGATACATCTTTTAGTTTATTCATCACATAGGTACTCATAATAAGATGCCTGATGTTAATAATAAAAGTGGCTGCAATAATCTCTATATTTCCGGCTCCTATAGCTAACATATTAACTGCCATAAGCTGACTGGCCCCTGCCAGCAGCATGACTGACATTAAGACAGTTTCTAGCGGCGAAAGCCCTGTTTGCAGTGCAATAACGGCAAACGCAGTTGAAATGGGTATAAAGCCTATCATTATAGGAACCCCTTTTTTTATGCCTTTTAAAATCATCATACTATGTTTACTCATCATTTTAACTTTCCTTTCTTATAGAGGAACAACCTATAAACTTAAGTTATTTATCGGGGCAACATTGTTTCTCATAATGATTTCACATCATGCATGGCTCTGAATACCTCTAAATAACTTAAGTTCCACAATGTGAAATCTATACGATTAAGCTTTTTTGGTGCTTAGTCATTGAACCTGATAACTATTATTGATATAATCTAACATATTATTTTTCTATATTTTAGTACCACCTTTGAATCATTTTGATGGTACCGGCAAAAAGGAGCGTTTTTATGTTATGGATTGAAATAGATCGAAAGTCGCAAATGCCTATCATCAGACAAGTCTACCAGCAGCTGCGGGATAAAATATTAAAAGGTGAGTTAACTGCCGGCGAGAAAATCCCCGGATCAAGAGAATTAGCTTCCCATTTAAGTGTTTCAAGAAATGTTATCTTAGAAGCTTATCAAATGCTGCTGCTAGAAGGCTATATCTTAGCTAAGCCTAATGTAGGAACTTTTGTTTCTGAAGGAACTTTTCTGCCTAAAAGTACTGTTTCCCCAAAAAACCCCTACGGGAATGAACTTTTGCTTAACCAATCAGGTCCTTTGGCTATTGATTTCCGCTCTGGCATACCTGCACTTGAACTGCTGCCCCTTAAAAAGTGGTCCAGCCTTAAAACTCAGGTTTACCTAGACTCTGATTGCAATATTTTTGGATATGCCGAGGCCAAGGGGTGCTTAGAATTAAGAGAAGCAGTGTGCAAATACCTGCTTAGAATGCGCGGGGTTTCTTGCAGCCCAGAACAAGTTATCATTACTTCAGGTTCTATTCAGAGCTTTTCTATCTTGGCAGATTTACTGCTTAGGCCAGATGACTCCTATATCATCGAGGATCCACTGCATATAGAAATTAAGAAAACCTTTGCATTTAGAAACCCTCATAGCTTCAGTATCCCTGTTGATCATGAGGGCATTCAAACAGCCCTGCTCCCCCCGCATCTTAATCCGAAGTTTATATTTATAACGCCTTCTCATCAATACCCGTTAGGTTCTGTTTTACCTGTTCAAAGAAGGATTGAACTTATTGAGTATGCGAGAAACAAAAAATCTTATATTATTGAGGATGATTATGACAGTGAATTTCATTATATAGGGGCTCCAGTTAGTACCTTATACGAACTGGCTCCCGATTTAGTAATCTATGCTGGAACCTTCAGCAAAATTCTTTTTCCTGGCCTTCGTATCGGCTATGTGATTCTGCCTCCGGTACTCATTGATTCTTTTTGCGAATACAAAAGGAGAATTGACTATTTTACCAACATTTTAGATCAACTGACTCTGTCACAATTTATTAATGACATGCTGCTAGAACGTCATGTTCATAAGATGAGAAAAGTTTACCTGCAGCGTCGCAATGCTCTAATTGAAAATTTAACTCTTATTTTTAAAAATACAATTACAATCCAAGGGGAATCTACCGGCCTGCATCTTATCATATCATTTAAAAATATAAGCTTCACTAAAGAGCTCGTCAACTTTTTGGAACTAAAAGGCGTAAAAGTTTATCCTGTCTGGCTCCATTCCTCCTTTAAAGACTTTGATAAAAATTTAATAATCATGGGCTATAGTCATTTAGATCAAGCTGCAATGATCAAAGGCCTTAAATTACTTCATGAAAGCCTTAATGCCTGGCATACATAATTAGCCCCACCTTCTTATCTCAAAACAAAGCCCAGTTCCTGCAGGAACTGGGCTTTGTTTTTATCATTTATTCACTTCTTATCTTACGATAGACCCACTTGTAATGTCTGCTAACGGTCCTACTGCTACTAATTTGTCATTTTCATCTGCTGCGCAGAGCACCATACCTTCTGATAAGATGCCTCTTAGCTTAACTGGCTTAAGATTAGTGACTACAACAACCTTTTTGCCTACAAATTCTTCCGGAGCATAATATTTTGCTATGCCTGATACGATTTGTCTGGTTTCATTACCTATTTTGATTTGAGACACTAATAGTTTATCTGATTTTGGCACGCGTTCACTAGCAATAACTTCTCCAATTTTGAGTTCTACCTTAGCAAAATCATCTATTGTGATGTATTCAGGTTCTTTAACTTCTTTTGGCTCCTCTTTCGCAGCTTCTTTTGATTCTTCTTTAGTACCTGCAGCTGCGCCGCTTGTTTTTTCTAAAGCTTCAAGCTCTTTTTCTTTATCAATACGTGGGAACATATTTTCTCCCTTTATAGCGGTTATGTTCTTCGGCAGTGTTCCCCAAGTGTGGATACTGTCCCACGCAGTAAGTGCTCCTCTTTCAATCCCAAACTGCGCCCAGATTTTCTCTGGTGTCTGCGGCATAAACGGCTCAATCATAACGCTCACAATACGAAGACCTTCAGCTAAAGTATAAAGAACGCCTGCAAGTTTCGCCTTATTCGCTTCATCTTTTGCAAGCACCCAAGGCATTGTTTCATCAATATATTTATTCAGTCTTCGAATAATTACCCAAATATCTTCAAGAGCATTATTAAAGAAAAGCTTTTCAGTATTGTCCTCAGCTTTTTGAATCTGAGCAGCAACTAAAGCTTTAATATCTGCATCAAATTCATTCCCTTCATGCTCACTTGGGAGTACGCCGCCTTCAAAATACTTCTCGATCATTGCAACAGTTCTTGAAGTAAGATTGCCAAGGTCGTTCGCAAGGTCTGAATTGATTCTTGAGATCAGCGCTTCATTAGTAAAGTTTCCATCCTGACCAAAAGCTATTTCACGAAGGAGGAAGTACCGAATGGCATCACTGGAGTAACGGTCTACAAGAATACTTGGATCAACCACATTCCCTACTGATTTGCTCATTTTCCCCCCATTGATCACAAGCCAGCCATGACCAAAGATTTGTTTTGGAAGCGGAAGATCGAGTGCCATCAAGAGTGCAGGCCATATAATCGTATGAAAACGTACAATTTCTTTTCCAACAAGGTGCACATCTGCAGGCCAGTATTTCTTAAAGGCTTCATCATTGTTTTGAAGATAACCAAGGGCAGAGATATAGTTTGAAAGGGCATCAATCCATACATAAACCACATGTCCTGGATCAAACTCTACTGGTACTCCCCATTTAAATGAAGTTCTGGATACACATAAATCCTCAAGCCCTGGTCTTAAGAAGTTATTCAGCATTTCATTTTGTCTTGTTTGAGGCTGAATAACTTCTGGATTCTCTTCAATGTGCTTAATGAGTCTTTCTTGATAAGCAGAAAGCTTAAAGAAGTAAGACTGTTCTTTAACAGATTCCACTGCCCTGCCACAGTCTGGACATTTGCCGTCAACTAACTGATGTTCTGTAAAGAAGGTTTCACAAGGTGTACAATACTTACCTTCATATTCACTTTTATAAATATCCCCCTTATCATAAAGTGTTTTGAAGATTTTTTGAACCGTTTCCTTGTGCTCAGCATCTGTTGTTCGAATAAACTTATCGTAAGTAATGTCCATAGTTTTCCACAGTTCTTTGATCCAATCCACAATGTTATCCACAAATGCCTGTGGACTTACCCCTTCTTCCTGTGCACGCCTTTCAATTTTTTGCCCATGTTCATCTGTTCCTGTCAAAAACATGACGTCATAGCCTCTAAGACGTTTATATCTCGCCATTGCATCTGCCGCTACTGTTGTATAGGAATGTCCGATATGCAGCTTGTTGCTTGGATAATAAATAGGTGTTGTAATGTAATAGGTTGGTTTACTCATTATCATTTCTCCTTTTAAAATTAATTTTGAACAATTAACGCTTATCTATCGCGCATAAGAAAGCATGCAAAAACGCACGCACATGTGAGATAGTAAAATTTGGTCCCTTACCAGCCCGGGCGAACTTTCCTATCTCAAAATAAAAAACCCCGCACTATAACTCTAAGTTATAGAGACGAGGTATT
>CALJNR010000118.1 GCA_937981575.1 uncultured Clostridia bacterium
TGGAGGCTCATGGTCAAGGGAACCGTGGAATAAATGTGGAAGATTTAAATAAAATATGCCTGCAAGCCACACAAAAATTCCCCACCTTGGGGTGAGAAAAAATCTTTGCAAAACTGAGGAATTTTCTCTTGCAAAAAACAACAATTATAAAAGGATATGTTGAAAATTTATCTAAGGAATATTTAAGGCAAGAACTTCATTTTAATTTTTATTATATGGTGAGTAGTGTGCTTATTTGTGCATGTATTGGCCTACTTTTAGGATCAGAACATATAATTAGAGAAATAAGAAAAGAAGGAATGTGGAAAATCAATTTACCCAAATTAATTTTAGTTGGCATACCATCATTATATTTTGGTCTAATCTATATATGGATTTATATTGGTAGTCAGTTTTCGCAGAATATAAAAATATATCCAGGAATACATTTGATGAGGTATGTTTTAGATTCTGTGCCATTCTTCCAAGTAATACTTGGGTATGTGGTTATTACCAGTTTTTATAAATATAGTGAAAAGGTAGATTTGTAATGGTCTTCTATTATGCAATAAAATCGATTAAATCGTGGATGTTGGTAATGTCCGTACACAACATCATCTAACTTTTAGGGATATATCTAATAACACAAAAAAGCAGGCCTATCTGGGGACAGAGCGTGTTATCTGAGAGAGCTTGTTGAACGAAGCCGCGGACTTTGTTGCATAGCGATGGATTTCAGACAAAGAGCTACCTTTTCAGAGCGGAATCGATTGGATAAAAAACCGTAATGACGGATTCTGATAAACTTATGGGGAAGAACATGGAGTAAGAATTTACGCATAAATTCATCTGTTGTAAGGGTCATGTGATTGTCTCAAGGGATTGTATTAAGAAGGAGACTATAATGAAAATAATAGCATTGGTTAGCAGCTATAGAATCGATGGTAATACTAATAAGGCGGTTTCATTAATTGAAAAACAGCTTTTATCAACTGCAGATAAGGAGAATATTGCTCTGGAGGTTGAAAAAGTACAGCTAAGCTATCTTGATATAATTACATGCTGTGGATGTAGAATTTGTTTTGACAAAGGAGAAGAAAAATGCCCTTTAAAAGATGATCTGCTTGCAGTTAGAGAAAAGATACAGCAAGCTGATGGAATACTTGCCGCAAGTCCTGTATATGTAGAAGATGTTAATGGGATAATGAAGAACTGGATTGACCGGATGGCGTTTAACTGCCATAGACCAGCGTTTGCAGGGAAGACGGCATATATAATAACTACTTCGGGAGGGGGAACATCCAATCATACAATAAACACAATCAAAAACGCATTCACTTCATGGGGTATAGATTTTGCAGGGAGTAGTAAGTTTCGGGCGGGTGTACTAATGGATTCTGTTGAGATGGAATCAAAATACAACAATAAGATTAAAAAAGCAGCTGAGATATTATTCAAAGCAGTTAAAAACAATTCAGCTCAAAACCCCTCGCTTTATTCACTAATTGCATTTAAGGTTCAACAGAAAAGTTGGCAGAAATCAACACAACGTCAAGACACAGTAGATTACCAATATTGGAAAAAGAATAAATGGCTTGAAAGAAATTGCAACTACTATATCCCAAATAAGGCAAGTTTATTAAAAATAAAATTTGCTCGGCTAATTGGAAGCATTATTGCGATTTTTTTTATATAAAAAGTTTCGAGGGCTAAGTTCAAGGGAGTATCTTTTTGGTGCTGTCTGGAGCATAGGGCACAATACGACGTATAACAGGACAGTTATCATTCGCTTCGCCCTCCTCAAAGGCATCAGTAACTGCAAAAGCGTTAGATGACATAAACTACTGTATTAATAAAATGTTAAAAATACTTTGAAATGTTAGTATTGCTATTTAGGGTATTAATGTGAGACATAGGAGGAAGATAAGTTGAAATTATTAAATGCTTTTAGTAAGGCTAAAAAAAATATTATTCCTGATTTAAGAAATCCGTTTTCGCTTCCGTATAATAATAGTGAAATATTGTGCTTAATTTTAGATGGGTTAGATAATAATACTGAATTAGTTTTGGAGCGAATCAAGTTAAATGAGCAAGTTTGTATAAAACCATCTACCTCATCGTTTGTATTGTATGATATCACCGATACTAAAGTTACATATGAGGTTGCAAGTTTTATTGTTAGAAGTCTCTTAAGATTAGAGGGGAGCATAATGAAATTAGCATTAGTAGGTATTACAGCGACAGGTAAAAAGAACATTAAAAGGTATGTATGCGATCATAAAATTGAACTAGATATTTTAATGGGTTATTTTTCTGGAATGGAACCTGCCAAAGAATGGTTGATTAATTAAACTGGATAAAGTATGGATTCACTCAAGTTCGCTTTGGCTGCTTAGGATAGTGCCTTCTTAGAAGTTAGAGCCAAAGCACACTCCTCAGCCTAAGATAAGAGTTATCTAAGACAGAGGAACGTCTTGAGTGTAGGAACTTTAGTTGACAATGGATGCAAATGCGGCGGCTATTGGTAACTGCTAAGTAAACAATGAAGGATGATAAAAATGAATCAAGATGTTGAATTTTATACTGACAAAAACAGAGAAACTTGGAATGAAGTCATACCAAAACGTCAAGCGATAGCAAAAGAATGGTAAGATCAATTGTTTTCTTGTCAGGGATATATTGATATAAGGAATGAAAACTTTTTACAAATGCTAAAAAAGGTCGATGCTAAAGGTAAAAATATCAATCAACTTCGTGATAATAAGGGCATCCTATAAATGATTCATAGGGTGTACATAATTAGTCGAGGTCTTTAAAAAGAATAGATGTGAGGGTAAAAAATGAAATATGAAAATAAAAAAAGAGTAAAGCCAACACTTAAACAGGGAAAAGACTTTGACTCTATAAATACAATACGACTAGATTTGAGAGCCGATTGCAAAAAATGTTTTGGACTATGCTGTATCGCGTTGAACTTTTCTGCTATAGATGGTTTCCCAATGGATAAAAAGATAGGAGAACCTTGCTTAAACCTTAAAGAAGATTTTAGTTGTAATGTCCATAATAATCTTTGGGATAATGGGTTTAAAGGCTGTGTAATATTTGATTGTATGGGAGCAGGACAAAAAGTTTCGCAAAGTACATTCAACGGGAAGGATTGGAGGCGAGTTCCTGATTTAAGGAATCAAATGTTTGAGGTGTTCTCAATTATGCTGCAGCTACATCAAATGTTATGGTATCTGAATGAAGCGCTGATGCTGCGCTCGGCAGTTACTATGCATAGGGAAATCAAATCAATTTTTGATGAGATAGAACATCTTACTAAGCTTGAACATCATACACTGCTTAAAGTTAATGTTGCAGCTCAACGAGAACAGGTGAATGCGTTGCTGGCAAAGGCCAGTAACTTTGAGAGAGCTAAAGTTTGTCAAGAGAATAAAGGATTAGGACATCAAAAGATCACCAATAAAGGAGCAGATTTTATCGGTAAAGATCTTAGGAAAGTAAACCTAAGAGGGGCAAACTTAAGAGGATCTTACCTTATTGCTGCTAACCTCAAAGGGGTGGATATGAGAGGAGCAGATTTGATAGGGGCTGATTTGCGTGATGCTGATATTAGAGGAGCAGACTTGTCTAAGAGTTTCTTTCTAACCCAAAGGCAGATCAATGCAGCGATTGGAGACAGTACTACACAGCTGCCAATCTTGCTTGAGCATCCAATACAGTGGAGGAATTGAAACCCATACATATTGACGTTGCAGAAAGTATTTAAATAAGGATAAGTCAGGCGTTTGGAAACTGATGAATGCCGGAAAGAACTAGGATGTTAGATGACATTTCACACTATTTTAAAACAAATTCTATTTATTAGGAGAGAACAATGAAGGAATTATTTAAAAATTTTTTACTGTCAAGTATACCATTTGGATTAGTTATGGGTATACTGTTTGGCTTAATATCTTGGAATTTAACATTAGGGATAATAACAGGGGTGATATCTGGCGTACTTTTTGGATTAGCTATTAGTGTATTTTCATATATGCAAACCCGTAAGTTTAAAATGAATAGTA
>CALJNR010000119.1 GCA_937981575.1 uncultured Clostridia bacterium
TGGATGCTTGTGATGCTATCATCCGTAGTCAGAATATCGCTGTGAATATGGGTCAGCCTGACTAAGTTAACATATTCCATAAAAGTAAAGCCGGTGTATTTCTTAAAAGAACGACAGAAATATTCTGGATTGAGTGCCACTAAAGATGAAGCTTCTTTTAAACTAAGAGTTTCCATATAATTTTCCTCAACGTAATCAATGACTTGTTTTAGCCGCGATAGATGTTTCGCGGCTTTATTTTGCTGAATAAGATCTTGCCGAACAGCGAAGTGACTGTAGAGTGTATGCAAAAAGAGATGAAGATGACTGATAAAAAGAAGTTCGAAGCCATCTTCTCTTTGTTCGTAAAGCATTCTCATTGCAAGCAGGTGCTGAATCATTTTTTGAAATGCGGGGTCTTCATTTAGCTTGCTTTTAGGGAAATATTCTCTAAAGCGTACTGCCCTGTACTCAGGAATAGAGTGGTCAAGAAGTTCATAAGGAACCTGGAGCAGCAAAGCTTTAATATTACCGAGCCCTTGGGTCAGATGGATATCGCCGGAATTAACCACGAATACATCATGCGCATTGAGGGTGTACTTTTCATCATGACGAACGATATGCATGGTGCCTTGGAAAATATAGAGAATTTCCAAGTGGTTATGCCAGTGGCTGGGGATCAGCTGATTATAAGAGCTATAAATATCAAAATAAACAGGAAGTCTGGTGTTAGAGGTAATGATTTCATGAGTAGGCATAGATTTTATCAACCTTTCATATTAAGCTTAAACCTAGAAAAAAGATGATTTATATTAAAAGTAGCACAGATTATGAAAAAGTCAATATCGACATAGTAAAAAGTCAGAAAGATGCTTGTTATCTATTTGAGCAAGTAATAAGATGAAAAGAGATACAACCGCATTAAAACTAGGAGGGGTTACGATGAATAAATGGCAAAGAGTACTTTTTAATCCAAGCATACCATTAGGAGAGAACGGTGAGCGGGTTACGGCATCTAAAGTGCATAGAGAGTTGTCAAAGCATGCCGCCAAAGAGGGGATGGTCCTTCTAAAAAATAACCAGAATGTCCTTCCACTCGCTAAAGGCTCAAAAGTTGCTTTATTTGGCAAGGGCAGTTTTGACTATGTGAAAGGCGGCGGCGGCAGCGGTGATGTAACGGTTCAGTATATTACGAGTCTTTACAATGGCATGAAAGCCTTAAAAGAACAAGTCACCCTTTTTGAGAATTTATCTGATTTTTACCGGGAAGACGTTAAAAAGCAATATGCAGGGGGAGCAGTACCAGGAATGACCATTGAGCCTAAAGTTCCGGAAGATTTGTTAAAGGGGGCTGCAGCATATACGGATACCGCAATCATCACCATTTGTCGTTTTTCTGGAGAAGGCTGGGATAGAAAAAGCGTGGTAGACACAAAAAATAAAAACCTCTGGGAGCATGAGGAGGCGCTGACGAAGAAATCAGGAGAACTCTTTGAAAACGGAGACTTTTATCTGACTCAGGCAGAGGCTGAGATGGTAAGTAAGGTTAAAGATCATTTTGCCAAGGTAGTTGTGGTGATGAATGTTGGAGGCATGGTAGATACCAGCTGGTTTGTTAAAGACGATAAAATCCAATCTGTCCTGATGGCATGGCAGGGCGGTATGGAAGGCGGATTGGCTGCTGCAGAGCTTCTTTGCGGCATCGGCAATCCTTCGGGCAAGTTATCTGACACCTTTGCAAGCAGCTTGGAAGATTATCCATCAACTTATAATTTTCATGAATCTGAAGCTTATGTAGATTATACGGATGATATTTATGTGGGCTATCGTTATTTTGAGACTGTTCCTGGGGCAGCAGATAAGATTAATTATCCATTTGGCTTTGGTTTGTCTTATACAAGTTTTGATTGGTCAGTGGTTTCTGCAAAGGAAGAAGAGGGGATCATTAAGCTTCGCGTTCAGGTGACAAATACTGGAACTATAGATGGGAAAGAAGTCCTTCAGATTTATGCAGGGGCGCCCAAGGGCCTCCTTGGAAAACCAGCAAAAAGTTTAGTGGCTTTTCAAAAGACCCGATTATTAAAAGCGAGAGAAAGCCAGCTTCTTAGCTTGGAGTTTACAGTTGATTCAATGGCTTCTTATGATGATTTAGGTAAAGTTCAAAAATCTGCTTATGTACTAGAAGCCGGAGATTATGTATTTTTTGTTGGGAATTCAGTACGTGATGCAGAAAAGATCAACTTTGTTTATTCGCTGCCACAAAACAAGGTTACAATGCAGCTGAGTGAAAAAATAGCCCCCACTTCACTGAAAGAAAGGATGCTATCTGACGGCAGTTTTGAACAGCTTCCATTAAAAGAAGCCAATGATCCTGATGCTTGCGGTCTTGAAAAAATGACAGTCGATAGGACAGAAGGTTATACGCCGGCGGTAAGGGCAAGACAGAGTTATCAGCTATGGAAAGAGCCGTTTAAGAAGGGGATTCGTACTTTTTATGAGGTAGCTGAGGGTAAGATGACAGTAGATGAATTTTTAGCACAGATGACAGATGAAGAAGTGGCTCATTTGCTTGGGGGACAGCCTAATACTGGTGTTGCAAATACCTTTGGATATGGGAATATGCCGGAGTATGGTATTCCGAGTGTTATGACGGCTGATGGTCCAGCGGGGCTGCGTATTGCTCCGGAGTGCGGGGTGAATACAACGGCTTGGCCTTGCTCCACTTTGCTTGCTTGTACTTGGGATCAAGATATTGTTTATGCGGTTGGAGAAGCTGGTGCTAAGGAAGTTAAGGAAAATAATATAGCCGTTTGGCTGACGCCTGCCATTAATGTTCATAGAAGTCCATTGTGCGGGCGTAACTTTGAATACTACTCTGAAGATCCATTCCTAACGGGTAAGCTGGCTGCAGCAATGGTAAAGGGTATTCAATCTCAGCATATTGGAGCGACTGTCAAACATTTTGCCCTAAACAACAAAGAAACAAACAGGAAGAACAGTGATTCTAGAGTATCAGAAAGAGCAGCCAGAGAAATTTACTTAAAGGCGTTTGAGATCATAGTCAAAGAAGCAGACCCATGGAGCATTATGACTTCATATAATATTATTAATGGTCATCGTGCGTCAGAATGCAGAGAATTACTAGAAGATATATTAAGAGATGAATGGGGCTTTAAGGGGATGGTAACCACAGATTGGTGGACTTGCGGAGAACATTATAAAGAAACCAAGGCTGGAAATGATGTAAAAATGGGCTGCGGTTATCCAGAACGCCTCATTGAAGCCAAAGCATTAGGCCTTATTTCCAGAGAAGAAATGGATGTCTGTGCGAAAAGAATTCTTGAACTTATTCTGAAGGTGGATTAATTTTAAGCACAAAGCATGAGTAGGATAAGCAGCAGTATTTTAATAGATACTGAAGTTCCTGTATATGAATATGCAAAAAAATGAGTTTGAAGATCTGATCCATTTTAGTAGTAGCTTAAAAAAATACGATGGGAAGCCATCTCTATAGTTATAACCCAGGCATTTCTAACAACTTAGTTGGAATGCGTGGGTTATTTTAATTTTGGAGTGAATAATAGAAAGATTAGCTTTGCTAAGAAAGTAGGCATTTTCATTTTGTGCATAATCTAAAATGGTGCATATAAATGCAAACTAGTGTTATTTTACTTGATACGCCTAAATGGTATCCTAACTATAGAAAGTGATAAGGAGGAATCAAATATGAGTAAAGTTAAGATTATTGGTAAGGCTTTAAATAATATACCATGGCAGGAAAAACCAGCAGATTGTAAAGATGTTATGTGGAGACATGATGGAAATCCTATTATGGGCTGGAATGCTACAAAAAAAGCAGCGCGAATATATAATAGTGCAGTAGTCCCTTATGAAAATGGATTTATTGGCGTTTTTCGGGCAGATCATAGAAATGGTATACCACAATTACACGTGGGAAGAAGCATGGATGGCTTTAAATGGGATATCGAAGAAGAAGAAATACATTGGGTAGATGAAACAGGAGCAGCTTATGAAACAGAATATGCTTATGATCCAAGAGTAGTTGAAATAGATGGCAAGTATTATGTTGTTTGGTGTACCGACTTTGGGGGGCCAACTATAGGACTTGGGGTAACTGAAGATTTTAAAACATTTACAAGACTAGAAAATTCATTTATTCCATTCAATCGTAATGGAGTACTTTTTCCTAAAAAAATTGATGGCAAATATCTGATGCTTAGCAGGCCCAGTGACAGCGGACATACACCATTTGGAGATATATTTATCAGCCAAAGCCCTGATATGATCCATTGGGGAAGACACAGAAGGGTTATGACAAGCGGACAAACTTGGTGGCAAGGGAAAAAAATAGGGGCGGGAGCAGTACCTATTGAAACAACGGAAGGATGGCTTCTTTTTTATCATGGTGTAAATGGGACATGTAATGGATTTGTATATAGTATTGGAGCGGCTATTTTAGATAAAGATAATCCAGCCAAAGTATTATATCGTACAAAAGACTATCTGATGACACCAGAAGAACAATATGAAGTATCAGGATTTGTGCCAAATGTTACATTTCCTTGTGCCACACTTCATGATGAAGAAACAGGCAGGATAGCTATTTATTATGGTGCAGCAGATACTTGCTTAGGCATTGCATATACGACAATTCATGAACTAGTGAATTATATAAAAGAAAACTCATTGCTGCTGCCTGGCGATGCAGAAGATTATAGATAATAGTTTGAATAAACAAATAAATGCATAGAAATACAAATTTGAGTGAGTAAAATTGTTCTCTATCTATAATATAATATTTATGGGTTATAACTCATGCTTAGATTATAAAATTATAGGGGGAATAAAATGAAAAAGAAATTAGCTAGTGTTTTGAGTTTGATGCTACTTATTATGTCATGTGCAGGATGCAATAGCGGTGGGAATAATAAGGGGGTTGAAACATTAAGTAACGTCTCAAGTGATATTAAGGCAGAATTAACTGTTTTTACAAACAGGACAGACCTAATTGATACAGTATTTAAAGACTACATAATAGAGTTTAACAAACTCTATCCAAATGTAAAAATTGAGTATGAAGCAATGACGAATTATGAAGAAGATATGACAATACGTCTTACTACTGATAACTGGGGCGATATTTGTATGATTCCTAAGACTGTTTCAACCAATGAATTGCCAAATTACTTTGTGTCTTTTGGGAAGGTCGAAGCGTTAGAATCTGAATATAACTTCATAACAGAAAAAGCAAGTGGTGGTGAAGTATATGGCATGCCATGGTCATGCAATGCACAAGGTATTGTATATAATAAGAAAGTGTTTGAAGCAGCAGGTATTACTAAGATACCTTCAACACCTCAAGAATTTTTAGAGGCTATGAAGAAAATTAAGGATAATACGGATGCTATTCCTTATTATACAAATTATGCAGCAGGGTGGCCTTTGAGTGCTTGGGAAGACTATGCCTATGGTGGAGCAACAGGAGATGCTAATTATAGAAATAATGTATTAGTAAAGGCTGATAATCCATTTTCTGAAGGAAAACCACATTATATCGTGTATAAGTTAATGTATGATTTAGCTAATCAGGGATTAATTGAAGAAGATCCTACAACTACAGACTGGGAGGCATGTAAAGGTATGCTAGGCAGAGGCGAGATCGGAGCAATGGCTCTTGGATCTTGGGCAGTAGTACAAATGCAAGAACAAGCTGATAGCCCAGATGATATCGGATATATGCCTTTCCCTGTTACCGTGGGAGGAAAACAATATGCAACTGCATCAGCAGATTATTGCATGGGAATAAATTCAAAAAGCTCTAAAGAGGATATTGCGGCATCCAGATTATATGTAGATTGGTTAATTAAAAAGTCTGGGTTTGCGCAATCACAAGGTGGAATTTCTGTATTAAAGGCAGATGCATTACCAGCTACATTACAAGATTTTGCAGATGCAAATGTTGAATTAATTGCAAATGCTCCAGCTACTGCTGAAAATGAAGGACTCTTTGATAAAATAAATGATGCATCTGAAGTTGGCTTAACTTCCAATGAACAAAAAGCTAGAATTATTGAAGCTGCGATTGGAGCTGTAAATGAAAGCTTTAACGACATTATGAATGATTGGAATAGCAAATGGGCATCAGCACAAAAAAGTGAAGGGGTTAAGTAAGGTTATTTAGGAAAATAGTAAATGGGGACGTAGGATAGTGTGCTACGTCTCCTGTTTTATAAAATAACTTTAACTTATATAAGGAGGGCTCTCATTGGATATAAAGTTTACAAAATGGATAAAAAGTAGACAGGGACAAAAGTGGATTATTGTTTTTACCTTTTTGTTAATACCCTTGCTGTTATTAATTGTATTTACATACCTCCCCTTTGCAAAAATGATTCAATTCAGCTTTTATCAAATGGGTTATCTGGGGAAGAGAGAATTTGTTGGAATAGATAATTATGTACAGGTGTTTACTAGACCAGATTACTTTGCCACATTCAAGGTCAGCATTTATTACTTTATAGGGGCATTTATACAGATGACTCTAGCATTATATTTTGCAAGTATACTTAGTTTTAAAATGAAAGGAAGAAACGTTTTTAAAGGAATATTATTTTTGCCATATTTAATTAATGGTGTTGCTATTGGATTTATTTTCTTATACTTCTTTAAAAGAATGGGAACTTTAGATTCGCTGCTTACTTTAATCGGGGTTCCGATAGAACAGATACCCTATTGGTTAAAAAACAGGGACATCAATAATATTTCATTAAGTTTTGTATCTGTTTGGCGGTACATGGGAATTAATCTCATTATGTTCATTGGTGCAATTCAATCTATAAATGGTGAGCTATATGAAGCTTCGGAGATAGATGGCGCAAATGAATGGCAGCAATTTCGCCATATTATTTTGCCAAGTATTAAGACAGTGGTAAGTTTGAATTTAATATTAGCAGTAAAAGGTGCAATCAGTGTATTTGAGATCCCCTATATTATGACAAATGGATCAAATGGGACAACAACTTTTGTAATTCAAACCATTGTAACGGCCTTTAAATATAAAAAAGTTGGACTAGCTTCTGCGATGGCAGTTGTATTGCTTGTACTTATTTTATTAATAACAGCCATACAAGAGTATTGCTTTAAAGATAAGGAGGCAAGACAATGAAGAAAATAAGCAAATATATTTTTACGTTATTAAAATATGTATCCTTAATTTTAGCTTCTTTAGTTGCAATTGTACCATTAGTAGTTGTTTTTTTTGCTTCTTTTAAGACGCCTATTGAGTTCCGTGATTCAGGGGTTTTGGATTTTCCAAATCATTTTACTCACTTAGAGAACTATATAAGAGCTTTTACAGATGGAAACATGCTTCTAGGATTTTTAAATACAATGATTATCTTAATTATATCTATGATTGGAACCATTCTGACAGGAACAATGACCGCTTATGTATTAAATAGGTTTGAATTTAAAGCAAGAAAGATAGTGAAGTCGGCCTTTATGATAGCTACATTAGTCCCTGCGGTTACAATGCAAGTGACTTGTTATCAAATTATGAACAGCTTGCAGTTAATCAATACTAGGACCTCTGTCATATTACTTTTTATAGGAACGGATATAATTGCTATTTACATATTTATTCAGTTTCTTGAAAATATTTCGATGTCCTTGGACGAATCAGCAATTGTAGATGGGGCTTCATACTTTACCGTTTTTTTTAAGATTATTATGCCTTTATTAAGGCCAGCAATTATAACAGTTGTTATTATTAAAGGCGTTAATATCTATAATGATTTTTATACGCCTTTTCTTTATATGACCAGTCGTAAGCTGGTAGTGATTTCAACCTCATTATTCAATTTTCAAGGACCTTATGGTACGCAGTGGCAGGTTATTTGTGCGGGGATCATTATTACAGTGATACCTACATTAATTCTTTTCTTGTTTTTTCAAAAGTACATTTATAGCGGATTGACTCAAGGTGCTGTTAAGGAGTAAGAAAGGAGCGGTTATGTTAAAGGATGAAATATTAAAAGATTATGAAACAAAGGTTCTTCCCTATTGGAAGAAATTAATGGATCAAGAGAATGGTGGTTTCTATGGCTTTGTAGATTTTGATTTAAAAATTTATAAGGATGCAGAAAAAGGCGTTATATTAAATAGCAGAATTCTATGGTTCTTTTCTAATGCTTATCTTATGAAAAAAGATGAGGAATTACTAATCTATGCAAAGCATGCGTATGAATTTATGCTTAACAAATGTATGGATAGAAAAAATGGCGGTTTATACTGGATGCTAAGCTATGATGGCAGTGTGAAAGAAGATATGAAACATACTTATAATCAGGCGTTTGCTATCTATGCACTAAGTGCATATTATGAAGCCTTTAAAGTACAGGAAGCTTTAAATTATGCTATGGAGCTGTTTCACAAAGTAGAAGATACATGCACGGATGAGTATGGTTATTTAGAAGCATTTACGATAGATTGGAAGCCGATTTGCAATGAAAAGCTTTCAGAGAATGGCCTTATAGCAGATAAAACCATGAATACATTATTGCACTTATTAGAAGCCTATACCCAACTATTTAAAGTAACAAATAGCCTTAGTGTAAGAGCAAAATTAATAAAGATTTTGATGTTGTTTCAAACGAAGGTATTTAATCCTGACAAAAAAAGATTAGAAGTATTCTTTGATAAAAACATGAATTCGATTACTGATTTGCATTCTTATGGGCATGATATTGAAGCTTCTTGGTTATTGGATGAAGCATGTAAGGTATTAGGAGATGAAAAAATATCAAAGGTAACAAGAAGCTATACAAGTATTTTAGTAGATACAATTTTAAAACAAGCCCTTGAAAATGGATCAATTAATAATGAAAATTTCCTTGGGGAGGTAGATAAGACGCGAGTATGGTGGGTACAAGCCGAAGGCGTTGTTGGGTTCTATAATGCTTATGAGTATACAGGAAATGAAGTTTATTTAGAAACGGCAAAACAAATATGGGAATACATTCATACCTATTTTGTAGACAAACGAGAGGGCGGAGAATGGTTTTGGGACTTAGATGAATCGAGATCCCCACAGAGTAAAAAGCCTATTACCGAACCCTGGAAATGTCCATATCATAATGGAAGAATGTGTTTTGAAATCAATAGGAGGATGAGAAATGTTTAAAGAGAATAAAGAAAAGATTTTAAAAAAGTATCAAGAAGTGGTTCAAAGAAAAAATAAACAAGATGAAAAGTTTTATAATGGAATCTATGAACGCTGGGCAAACCCAGTGTTGACTAGAGATCATATCCCTGTGTTTTGGAAATATGATATGAGTGAAAAGACAAATCCCTATTTTATGGAAAGGTTAGGGGTAAATGCTGTTTTTAATTCTGGTGCTATTTACAAGGATGGAAAGTATTATTTAGTTGCTAGAGTAGAAGGGAATGACAGAAAATCTTTTTTTGCAGTGGCTGAAAGTAAGAAGGCCACAGAAGGGTTTGAATTTTGGGACTATCCGGTAGAACTCCCCGATACAGAAACAGATGAAACAAATGTTTACGATATGCGATTAACTTATCATGAAGATGGATACATATATGGTGTGTTTTGCTCTGAGAGCAAGGATAAGATGTCTAGCAGCCTTTCAGCGGCTAATGCAGCAGCGGGCATTGTAAGAACAAAAGATCTTATAAAATGGGAGAGACTACCAAATTTAAAAACCAAATCAGCTCAGCAAAGAAATGTAGTATTACATCCAGAGTTTATTGAGGGTAAATATGCATTTTATACAAGACCTCAAGATGATTTTATTAGTACGGGGTCTGGTGGCGGCGTAGGATTTGCTTTGTGCGATGATATAAACCATCCTATTATTGGGGATGAAATGATTATTAGTAAAAGAAAGTACCATACAATAACAGAAGAAAAAAATGGTGCAGGAGCAGTTCCGATTAAGACAGATAAGGGGTGGATTCATATTGCTCATGGCGTTAGGAATACTGCTGCTGGGCTAAGATATGTTATTTACGTATTTGCAACAGACTTAATAGAACCATGGAAATTAATTGCAGAGCCTTCAGGATATTTTATTGCACCTCTTGGGAAAGAGCGGGTAGGGGATGTATCTAACGTAGTTTTTACTAATGGAGCGATTGTAAATGAAAAGGGTGAGGTATTTATTTATTATGCATCAGATGATACACGTTTACATGTCGCTACAACGACAATAGATAAATTGCTAGACTATACCTTCAACACGCCAAGTGACCCGCTAAGAAGTGTAGACTGCGTAAAACAAAGATGCGAGTTTATTCGTAAAAATCTAGAAACATAAAAGTAAGGCTTATTTAATAGAAGAGAAAAAGGTTGAAAGAAAAACACTTTCAGCCTTTTCATTTTGTGGCAGTATCACAAGCAAAGTTTGTGATATGCAATGGGTATAAGAATAAAAAAGGCCATGAATTACAGCGTCTTTTTTTGTAACCAAAAAAAAGCATATAAATACAAATTGTTGTTATTATAAAGGGGTTTTTCTTATGATAACATTGTTATTAGATGAAGCAAAGCTATCTTATTATAAGTAAAAGGAGAACATCATGAAAAAACCAATTATTCGTTATTCTATAGAACCAGCAATCGTGCCGCAAGAAGGATGTGAATGGGCTAACACCATGGTCCTCAATCCAGCTATTGTAAAAGATCCAGAATCCAATGTCATCCACATGCTCTTTAGAGCAACCGGCCCTTGGAGTCAAAAAAACTTAAAAGGATTATCAGATCCGTATCCTATTTTTTTAGGATATGCTAAAAGTGAGGATAATGGTGAGACTTGGAATGTAGATTTTACGAGACCTGCGCTGGCACCGGCCCTAGAGTATGAAATAGATAAACTATATGTAAGAGATGATGAAGGAAATCGGGTTGTTAACCATGCGAATGGATGTATTGAAGACCCGAGAATCTTCATGGTAGAGGAAGAATATTATTTATCCACGGCATGCCGTATGTTTCCGCCTGGACCATATTGGGAAGGCGATAAAAGAAAAGATAATGTCCCTGATTGGGCGATGGCAGAAGATAATCCATTTGGAACAGCAGCCTATAACAATGATACAACAACTGTTTTATATAAGTTAGACTTAAGTAAGTTAAGAGAACAAGATTATGACAATGCTTTTCAATATGTCTGTACACTAACTGATGGAAATGTAGCAGATAATAGAGATGTATTTCTATTCTCAGAGAAAATGCTGATAGATGGTAAAATGCAGTATGTTATGCTACATAGGCCAGATAACCCGAGTGTTTTTGAAGCAGGAAAAGGTGTCCATAAGCCCTCTATTTGTCTAGCAGCAGCTGAAAATATAAAAGATTTTGTGACAGATAAAGCTACCCATAAATTACTTGCAGCAGGTATTTTTGACTGGGAGGAAGAAAGAATTGGGGCTAGTTTTCCTCCGATCAAGTTAGGAAATGGAGAATGGCTTATTTCCTATCATGGAAAGCAGCTGCCTGATTATGGATATACCCAAAGCTTTATGATTATAAAAGAACAAGAGAATACATTTCCAGAAATTATTCATAGATGCTCAAAACGATTGATGTATGCAAAACAGGATTGGGAACTGCCAGATAAGTTTCTTTGTCCCTGCCTATTTACAACGGGCGGTATTGTAATGGAAGATGAGCTGATTATGAGTTATGGAGCTGCTGATCAAAAAGTAGGGATTGCATGGGCTTGTTTTGATGAAATTGTAGATTACATCCGAACTTTTGATGAGAAAGGAAACCCGATTGACTAATTTAAATCCAAAGCGATACCAGATAACGTGAAGGTCAGTTAGAGGAGTTAAAATCAAAGTATTCAATAGTCAAGCTAGATTATTAAACAAAGGAGGAGTATCATATGAATATTAGAATAAACAAGCTTAAAATAAACAAGACAAATCATAGGAAATCTAAAAATGAAAATAAGGGGAAAATGCATAAAATTAATTTCAACACAATTAAAATGAAACTTATTCTATCCTTTATGATTCCGATTGTTTTAATTGTATTGTTAGGTGTTATTACATATTCAAAGGCTTCTTCTATAATTATTGATAATTATAAATCTTCAGCGCATCAAACTGTAGCTGCAAACGGTAATTATATTAGCTTGATTTTTGATAGTGTAGAAGTAAAATCCACACAATTAGTAAGTAATATCAATGTTCAAAAGTATTACAATGACAGTCATGGGAAAAATAGTTTAGAGGAATATAATGCCTATAATGCAGTATTACAGGATGTATTAGCAACTGTAGCATCTGATAAGTTTATCTATTCAATTAGTATTATTTCAAATAAGAATAATCCTATTTCAAGCTTTGGGAACTTTGTATCAGATGATTATAAAAATTTTTCTAATTCAAAAGAAGCAACAGCGTTAGAAGAAAGTGGCCAAAAAATGATATGGACTGGTTATCATAGTTTCATAGATGATAACTTGAAAATATCAAACGATAAGTATGCTGCATCTCTGACAAGATATATTCATAATATGGCATTAAAACCCATTGGATATATTACGCTTGATGTGAAGATGGAGAGTTTGCAAAAGGTATTAGATAGTATAGATTTGGGGGAAGAATGTGATGTATCATTAGTAACTCAAGATGGCAGAGTCTTAACTCAATCTATAATAGACAGCAAGGATTCCTCTGAGCCGCTTAGTATTATAAATGAAAGTTTTTATGAAGAGGCACTTAGCGCAGAAGAAGCAAACGGAGCAAGAGATGTTATCTACAATGATGATAAGTATATGTTTGCATATAGTAAAATAGGAAACACAGGTGCACTGCTGTATAGTCTAATACCAGAGGCTGTAATATTAAATCAAGTAAAAGATATTAGGCTTATTACGCTCTATATTGTTATAGGAGCAGTAGTTATAGCACTGATTATTTGCACATTAATGTCTACAGGAATAAGCCAGATTATAAGCTATATAGTACATGGTGTAGAAAGGGCAGCAAAGGGAGATTTAACGATAGAGCTCAAAACTAAGCGTAAGGATGAATTTGGAATACTTGTTTCTAGTATATCAAACATGATTTTAAGTATGAAAGGTTTAATTGAAAAAACCATACAAGTAACCGAAAATGTTAGAACCTCTGCCGAAGCTGTAGGACAGACGACTGAGGTTTTCGTAGGAGCTTCAAAGGATATAGCAGTTCATTGTAATGAAATGGAGAAAGGATCCGTTCAACAGGCGGAGGAAGCTGAAAACTGTCTTAAAGAGATGGATGATTTATCAAATAGAATAGGAGATGTTTATGAGAATACACGGGAAATAAGAAATATTACAGATGATACGAAGGAAATAATAAATAATGGAATGAACATTATTAATACTTTAGATGGCAAGGTTAAGGACACCTCAGAGATCACTAGAAGCATCATTGAAGAAATAGCCAATCTTAATACGGAGTCACGCTCTATTGTAGATATTATAGGAGTGATTAATGAAATAGCAGATCAAACGAACTTGTTATCCTTAAATGCCTCAATCGAAGCAGCAAGAGCAGGACAAGCTGGTAGAGGATTTGCAGTTGTAGCAGAAGAAATCAGGAAATTGGCAGATCAATCATTGAATGCTGCTAAAAAAGTGAAGAAAAGTATAGATGTTATTAAGAGTCGTACAAACCATATGGTGGTGATGGCAGGTAAGGCAGAGCAAGTTGTAGAATCTCAGGAAAATGCGCTGTCCGACACAGTTTTTATATTTAGAAATATTGATGTGAAAGTAGACCATTTAGTTCAGAACCTTGTTGGAATATCTACAGGTATTCAGGACATTGAGTCAGTAAAAAGCAGTACATTACACTCTGTAGAAATGATATCAGCAGTTATTGAGGAAGCTACAGCAGTAGCAGGCGAAGTGAATGAAACGGCTAAAAGACAGCTAGATTCAGGCGAGAAACTAGATGAAGCTACAAAACTCTTACAGGAAAACTCAAGAATATTAGAAGAAGCGGTAAATATATTTATTTTAAAATAATCAATAAGCACAGCCATTCCCTCAGAATAATATTTGGGGGAATTTGCTGTGCTTATTATAAGATATAGCGATTAGTGCAGTATTATACTCTCATATCAATCGGCAGCGTTACGCTCACCTTAGTACCTGTTTCTTTAGAACTTTGCACGATAAGCCCATAGGGCTCACCGTAGCGTATTTTTATCCGCTTATTGACGTTCTTAAGACCAATACTGTTAAAGAGGTTATTCTCATCATTGATATAGTCATTTAAGCTTTTCACATGTTCTTTTGTCATGCCTTTACCGTTATCAGTAACTTCAAAAACAAGAGTTGATTTATTTTTTATATAGGCGGTAATCCTAATTTTACCACCGGAGCGAATGTCCTTCATACCATGGAAAATGGCATTTTCTAGAATAGGCTGCAAAATTAACTTAATCATTGTAATGGGGTATAAAGAAGGATCAACAGCCATTTCAATGGTATAGATAGAACTAAATCTAATATGCTGTAAAGAAATATATTTTTCAAGACAATCCAGTTCTTCTTTAACCGATACTTCCGCATTGCTTTTACTGATGCCATAGCGTAAAATACTGCCTAAATTTGCAGCCATTTCAGATGTAGTATCATCATCATTAATAGTTGCCATCATACTGATGGATTCCAAGGTATTATATAAAAAATGGGGGTTAATTTGTGCCTGAAGCATTTGTAATTCTAATTCACTTTTCTTAATCTGATCCAAATAAACCTCTTGAATTAAACTATTGATTCTACTAATCATAGAGTTAAAGGAACGAGATAAAATGCCAATTTCATCCTTGCTATCACTATTGATCTTTGCATTAAAATCCCCATCTTCTGCAAGACGCATTAATAACACAAGTTTTCTTAAGGGACGAACAATTTGAAAAGAAACCATTATAATGAGAAGCAAGGTAATGGTAATGAGCACTGTATTTAAAATAATATTAGAAAGTTGTATAGTTCTTAAATCGTGGAATAATTCATCCTTTGGGATTAAGCTGATAATCCTCCAGCCACTATGCTTAGATAGCACTGAAGAGGCAAAGACTTCTTGATCATTTATCATAATGGATTGCAGTTTTTCAGTGTCATCCCAATTTATATCAGTAAGCTCTGTTGCAGCATTCAACGTAATATTAGATTCATCTGTATCATAAATCGTATAGTTCTCATGCAAAATAATAATGCGATGTCCATCGGTTATTTTCATATTATTACAGATGTCTCTTAGATAATCAATTTTGGTATTGACTAATAATATGCCAATTACACTTCCCGTGTCAATACGTACAATGCCCCGGGATATACCAAATACATAGATAGGCGTTTGCTTATAGGTAACATAAGGAAGCTCATAAGTATCAACAATCGTGGGTCTTCCAAACATTTCTATGCTTTGATTAAACCAAACAGCATCTAGGGGATTCATTACTTTGTAAATGGGGGTTCGAACCTTGTAATCGGCTATACCTGATAGGTTGAAAATAAAGCAAGAATCAATGTTTTTCTTATAGGCCAATATATCTTCAAACATCTGCTCGTTCATCATCTGAAATTGAGGGGAAGCGACGTTTGTGATATTGAAATTACTAAGAGCTCTTAAGTAAGTAGAGTCATTTTGCTTGTATGTAAGCGGAAACTTAGTGATGTTCATAATATCTATTAAGTAATCATCTATCTTACTTATTGCCTGATGGTTAGTTTGACTTACCATATTATAGGTGGCAGTTTTCTTTTCAGAGGCAAATAATGTGAAATAAATGGAAGATTGTAAAGCTAAAATGATAAATACAAATAAGGCAATAAATAATAAACGAAACAGTATAGGGATATCGCGGCTATGCTTTAAGAATTTTTTTATTAGTGTCACAGTACACATCCTTTTCAGTATATTAGCAATTTATCTATTTAACAAATATCAGTTGTAAAGGTAAAAACCATCACTTATAATTATACTATATAATGATCAGCAGGGGGGGACAAAAATTGAGGATTTTTTTAGTTGACGATGATGAAATTATCAGAAAAGGAATGCGCAAAATTATTGAAAAAAGTAATCTGGGTTATACTGTGGTTGGTGAAGCTGCTGATGGGGAAATAGCGTTGCAAGAGATCGAGTCCTGCGGAAAAATAGATTTATTAATAACAGATATTAGTATGCCTATTATGGATGGTTTAGAGTTAATAAAACATATTAGAGAAAAAGATACTGTTGTTAAAATCATTGTATTAAGCGGATTTGATAACTTTTCATATGTTCGAAGTGCCTTTGTGGATGGCGCTGTAGACTATTTATTGAAACCCATTAACAAGGGGGATTTTTTGGCTTTGCTTCAGAAGATTTCACAGTCAATTGAAGAGGAATCAGTAGAAGAATCTTATAGAAAAGAAAGTAAGTCTCTTTTAGTTGCGAATACACTCAATAAATTATTTCATATGTCAGTAAAAGATAGATCAGAAGAGTTAATCAATATTCAAAAAATTGGATTGCAGCTGAATGGGTATTACTTTGTCATGATAACCCGCGTTGATAATTATTATAAACAGAAAATTGACCATATGGAATATGCAGGAAAACTAGAACGAATCCTTAATTGTTTAGAATTAAAATTTGAAAATCATACTACATATCAAGCCCTACAGTATATTCATAAAGTAGAAATCAGATCTTTAGTTTTTTCTGCACAGCCATTAGATGAAATAGTAATATCTAAGACGTTTTACTCAGCGCTTAGTGATATTGAAGAGGATGAAGCTACCTATACAATGGGTGTTAGTCGTGTTTATAGCGGGATTGACGCAATATCTACAGCGTATTTAGAGGCAGCTGAGGCAGCTGATACTAGATTTTATTTGGGTCGCAGTCATCGTATTGAATATCATGAGATACAAAATAAATGTATAGATATGAACTATGAAGTAGAAGCAAATGCAGCGTTACTAGTCCACTACATAGAACTGTGTGATTATCCTAATGCAAAGCATGTAATTCATCAAGTTTTTCTTGATTTAAGCTATTTAAAACCTTCTAAATTCAAAAGATATATAGAAGAAATTATTGAAATTCTTATTTTACGAGTAAAAGATTTTGAGGCGGCTATACTTTGCTATGATCATGAGTATAAATTTTATATTGAGCATATTGATACCTATAACGAACTCAGATCTTATATGAAATCTATCATACAAAATGCCATTGAATATATAATGCAAGAGCGGAGCAAAAGGAGTAAAAAGAGATTTCAGATTGCTAAAAAATATATTGAGGATCATTATATGGAGCCTGTTACACTAAATGATGTAGCAGATCATGTGGAATTAAATGCCTCTTATTTTAGCAACCTCTTTAAAACGGAATTAGGCGTCAATTTTTCAGATTACTTACTGGACACAAGAATGAATATGGCAAAAAAGTTATTACTTAATCCTAACATTAAGGTATATGAGATTGGAAGAATGGTAGGATATGAGGATGCAGTTTCCTTTGGCAGAGCCTTCAAGAAGAAAATCGGCATGTCGCCAAAGGAGTATCGAAATACTGTTTATTAATTAGAGATTTAACAATATGAGGCTACAAGATAAGACGATCTTGCAGCCTTTTTTTGTGCCCTAAATAGTATTCAAATTTTTCGCATTTTATGACCTAAAAAATTGTATATAAATACAAATTACAGTTATTATAAAGGAAATTTTATTATGATACGATGATTTAAAGGAGAAAACAATAGATTAGGCACTAATCAATATGAAGTGGGCTAGGAAGGAAGAAATTCCTATGCAATATATTAGAAAAGGAGGATGTGATGATGTTTAAAGTGCAAAAAATGCTGGCATCATTTTTGGTAACAAGTATGCTCTTTGGTGTATTTGGAATGAATACTGGAATGGTGTTTGCACAGGCACCATTAGATTTATCAGCAGCCACGGATAATTTCTTATCCAAGTATCAAGACATACCGCTGGATACGTCTGGCGGGAAAAGGTTCCAAACTGTATTTGACAATTTTATTACAGTAGACGGAATCAAACTTATGGATGGTGACGAAGAATTAAAGTATGTTTCTTTAAACTACCCACAGGCATTGACAGATACCCCATGGGAGCAAGAAAGTGCCATTAAAACCATCAAGGCAATGGCTGGAAAAGTAACAAGAAGTTATACTATTCCAGTAGCTAACGGAAACAATGCTTCTACGGCTTACGTAACAGGTCTTGATGCGCAAGGGAATTTAACTTTTAATGAGGAGGCATTAAACGGACTAGATAACTTGCTTGATGTCTGCAACAGACAAGGAATACGTATCATTATTCCTTTGGTTGACCACTGGCATTGGGTTGGCGGAATGGATGGTTATGTTAAGCTTGCTGGCATTCCAATCAATACTACATCAAGCCTAGACCCGAATGCATGGCAGTTTTATACGAATGCAAGGGCTAGAGAACTGTTTAAACAAATGATAACTCATTTAATGGACAGAACCAACACAGTGTCTGGTATAAAATACAAAGATGATCCAGCGGTAATATGTTGGGAAACGGGTAATGAGCTAGCTGCCTATGACAGCACAAGTGCCCCAAGATTCCCGCAAGAGTGGACTACGGACATTGCTGCACATATCAAAGCGCAGGGAACAAGACAGTTACTGTTAGATGGTAAAATGGATGCTACTCCAGAATCTTTAAAAGACCCTAATGTTGATATATTAGGAAGCCATTATTACACAGGACATTTCCCGACTAAATTGGTAAATGATACTAGGCTTTCCTTCAATAAAGGACCTAATCCTGTTCGTGATGCGCATGGGGTGCCATTACCGGGCAAGCCTTTTATTCTGGGAGAGTTTGGTGCTTATACAAAATATCAGGATGTAGATAAGGTATTTGATGCAGGTATTGCAGAGGGCACTAATGGGATGATGATGTGGAGTTTAAGAGCTCAAAAAGATGGATTTGGATACTATTTCCATCCAGAAGACCCAGGGAACTGGGCAGCCTATCATTGGCCGGGCTTCCCCACAGGAGATTATTATGATGAAACAAATATAGTTCGCTCAATTTATGCGTATGCACGACTCATAAATGGGGATGCAGCTAATATTGCAGAAGCAAAATTGCTGCCGATTCCACCACCTGAAACAGATGAACCACCACTATTATATCCTATTAGTACAGTAGGGGATATTCAGTGGCGTGGCGTTGTAGGCGGTGCGTGGTATGAAATACAAAGAGCAGAGGGATTGAGTCCACAAGATGGAGATTGGGAAACAATTGCAGATAAAGATGAATATGTACATGATTCCGGGCGGAACTGGGAAAATAAAGATATTCCTTGTATTGCAGGGTATCATGACCAAACAGCTATTACTGGAAGGCCTTATTCTTACCGATTAAGAGCAGTTAATGAATCAGGAGTAGGCTTATGGTCAAATGTACAGTCAACAGCATCAGCTGAGCATGTTATTATAGATAATCTTGATATGATTAAGGTATCTAGTTCAGATCAAAATCCGACAGAGATTCGCAATACATACAGTTACGATCATTCAGCAAATGTAACCGTATCGGGTGGTGTGCTTCAAAATACAAGTTCTACGGAAGGTTATATTACATACACTGCAATCATTCCAATGACTAGTATTGAAATTAAGACAAAAGGGACACCAGAAACTGCTCCAAGAGTTTTTGTTTCACAAGATGATATTATTTATGATGAAGTGACAGTTACAGGCTCTGGAAATACGTATTCGGTTGAATCTTTACCAGAAGCAACTTATTTTACAAGAGTTTATGTAGCAGCCAATAATGCTACTATGTTAGATTCAATCAAAACCGTTTATACCTTTACAGGGGATGAAAATGAAATCTATAAGACTAAGAAATACTTAGCAAATACTTTGATTCAAGATGAGATATTTGACTCAAATCATCCACTATATGCTTCAAAATCAAACAATCTTATTTTCATAAATGATGGACAGGTAAGTGGTCTTGCCACAAATGATTCAAATGCAGCTACCTTAATCTATAAAACAGGAGCAGATATGACATCATTTAGGGTAATAGCCTATGGAAAAAATGGCGCTCAGCCTGTAGTTGCCTCTTCGATGGATGGGGTAAACTTTAATACGGTAACACCACAGGCAGAAACAGAGGTAATCGGTGATTATACAAAGTACATATTTGCAAATGTAGATGTAAAGCAACCCACTCGTTTTGTGCGCATTACCTATCCAGGAGGACTTGGTGATGTAGTTATAAAATCAGTGGAGGTAGCTTCTGGTACAAAGCGTCTCCCGATGCGAGATAAGGCACCGGTCAATGTTTTGGAAGATGCTGAATATTACTTTGGCAGTGATGCTAAACTGCAAGCGGCATATACCTATTCAAATGGGAAAATGTCAAAAGTATTAGAAGCAGATTATAGCCAGTATGATGTATTGTACGCATGGGTTAAAGGCGACAACTCAGGGAATAATCTTGTGCTTTCACTAACAGATAAGAATGATGTCGTATGGACAGCAACGCAAGCATTAACAGGTACTAATAGTAGTATGGTGAAGTTTGAATTTAAGACCCTTATACCAAGCTCGCCAGGTGCAGTAAAAGACTTTACACAAGTAAAAGCATTTATGATAGGTATCGAAGGCGCCTCAAGTATATCTGCAAGTTTGGATGGAGCGAATTTGTATACGGGGAACTATGGTCTTAAAGTAGATTATAACAAAGGTGCAGTAAACTCGGCTATTAGTCTTGATAACGTGTATGTAAGCAGTTTGACAAAGGTCGATGACTATGAAGGGTATAACGGAGCTAATTCTTTGTTGCAGGCAGCCTATTCCAGGAATACAGGCGGAGGAAGCTTAAATATTTCTCTTGATCCTGAGAAAAAGTCAGAGGGTTCCTATGGTATGAGCTTTGAATATAATTATTCAGGGACAGGTTATGCAGGAGCGACAAAATCCATGGACTACTTAAATCTTAAGGATTATGATGGCTTTAAAATTTGGTATATGGGAGATGGCTCAGGCAACTCTTTAACCTTTCAGGTAGAAACAGCAAATGGTCTTAGCTGGGAAGCAATTGGCTATATGACGGGCACTGGTGCAACAGAGCTTTATATGCCATTTGAATCCTTTGTAGCACCAAGCTGGGATCCAAGACCCGGAACACTTGATAAGACACTAAATATTACAAGATTTTCAATCTATACCAACAAAGTTGGAAATGGTCCTGAAACAGGAAGATTGTACTTTGATGATATTAAAGGAGCAAACTTCGTACAAGATCTGGCAGCCGCAACTGTCTCTATTACGACTGAGACAGACAAAGTTATCACAGCATTCCCAGCTGCTATAGAAGGAACTGCCAGCTATGTAAAATATGTTACATTAAAGATTGGAACAAAGGTTAAAAATGTTCCGGTAGCTGTAGATGGAACTTGGCGCTATATGCTTACAGAAGAAGATCGCATTTATAATGCAGAGGATATCCAAGTTTCCGCATCTATTTTATATCATAACTATAATTTGGCTCCGATCGCAACAGATAACATAAACATTTCTATTCAAGTTGAAGGCAATGAGGAACCTGTTGATATAGTGTATACTAATGTTGCTAAAAATGGTGATTTTTCTAAAGGCCTTACAGATTGGACTATTGAAGGGTTTGAAGGCGCTGGAAAACTGGAAAATGGCGCTTTTGTATGCTGGAGCATGGATGCTTACTCAGGCAGTCTCTTGCAGCATTTAAACGTGCCAAATGGCATCTATACCCTTAAGGCTAAAATGAGGGTTAAAAGTGGGTTTAATAATGCCAGGATGAAACTTATTTCAGGTAATCAAGAAGTGCAATCAGGTTTCATTGATACCCAAGATACTGATAAAGTAGTTTCTTTAGGCAAAACGATTGAAGTAAGAAATGGTCAAATTACCATAGCCTTTACAGCAGATGCGCCAGCAGGTGGCTTAGTATTTCTTGTAGATGATGTGGAGCTCAATAAGGTTGGAGAAATTAATCCTATTACAAATGGTGATTTTACTGAAACGAGAGTAGAGTGGCCAAACCTGCCAATTGGATGGGAAGCAACTTATACAGGTGGAGAAGGCTGGTCCCCGATCAAAGGAGAAAATGGTGGATTTGTCGGTTATTCAAGTGCGCCATACACCTTTAGCTTATCACAAACTGTAAACAATCTTGAACCAGGCATTTATACACTAAGAGGTGACATTGTACTAAATGACGGGGAGATTAACAGCGTTAAGTTTGCTGCTAAAAACGGAGAGACTGTTATAAGAGAGACGGAATTATTAGATACATTAAAGCAAGGCAATGCTGCTAAGCTAGAGAATATTATAGTTTCAGAAGGAAGGTTAATCATTGTAATCACCGCTGATATTGTCTCTAAAGGACTTGCACTTGATAATGTTGTGCTGGTTCGAACAGGCGATTTGCCACCACAAAACTATATTATAAACGGTGATTTTACTGAAACGAGAGCAGAGTGGCCAAACCTGCCAATTGGTTGGGAAACAAGCTATACAGGTGGAGAAGGCTGGTCACCAATCAAAGGAGAAAATGGTGGCTTTACGGGTTACTCAAGTGCGCCATATACCTTTAGTTTATCTCAAGATGTAAGAGAACTAAATGAAGGAGTTTACAAACTTTCGGCTAAGATTCGATTAAATGACGGAGCAGTTAATGATGTCATGTTGACTGTAAAAGCAGGAAATGAAATTCTTGCGGAAAGAAGCGTTCTTAGTGAACTCGCAGCAAATACAGATAGAACTGTTATTTTAGCAGACATTCCTGTAAGAACAAAAGATATCAAGGTCATTATTTCCGGTGACATCGGCTCAAAAGGACTGGCTATTGATGATGTGTCTTTGATACGCACAGGAAATGTACCGCCTAAAAATTATATAATTAATCCAAGTTTTGAAGCAAATGCTGCTGCAGTTTCAGGAACTGATATTATCGGATGGGTAGCAACGGATAGTTGGGGAACTGGAACATTAAGCAAGACAGAAGCTGGCGGTTATGATGGAGCCTATGCTTTAAGCAGATGGTGGGAAGGTCCCTATGCAGCTGCCAATACTCAAACATTAAGCAATTTGCCAAGTGGTGTCTATTCCTTAAAGGCATGGGCAATGAGCAAGGCAGCAGAGCCAGGAATCCCATATCTTATTACAAAGTTAAGCATTAAGGTAGGCGGCTCAGAAGCACGGATGGTTCAAGTAACAGCAGATGGAAGTTGGAATCAGTATGTTATAGACAATATTAATATTAATAGTGGTGATGAGGTAATTGTTAGTGTTATCACTGATGATCAAGTAGGTGGAGGATGGACAAAGGTTGATTTAATTGAACTTAATTATATCGCTGAACCTATAAGTTCTTCATATAGCGTAAGTATCAATGACTTAATTGGTGGAAGCATTACGGCTTCTTCAACTACAGCATTTGCTGGAGACGTGATTAACTTAACGATAACGCCAGATAGTGGCAAGAGGCTAAAAGCTGGAACATTGAAATACAATGATGGAAGCGATCATATCATTAATGGAACAAGTTTCATTATGCCAGAAGGCAATGTGACAGTAACAGCAGAGTTCGAAGTGGATCCAACAGATCCAACAGATCCAACAGATCCAACAGATCCAACAGATCCAACAGATCCAACAGATCCAACAGATCCAACAGATCCAACAGATCCAACAGATCCAACAGATCCAACAGATCC
>CALJNR010000120.1 GCA_937981575.1 uncultured Clostridia bacterium
ATAAAAAACAACCTCTGCAAAAACGAGTGATGCAAACAAGGATCATCGTCTGTAGAGTTTTTTATACTATGCGGGTGTAGTTCAATGGTAGAACTCCAGCCTTCCAAGCTGGCCACGTGGGTTCGATTCCCATCACCCGCTTTTTATTTTGGGTTAAAGCAAACAAGCGTCTTGATTTTCAAGGCGCTTTTGTAATTTAAAGAAAAGAGCATAGTCACAAGTCCTTTATTGTGAGATAGGCAAGTTCGCCCGGGCTGGCAAGGGATCAAACTTGCCTATCTCACATGAGCATGCGTTTTTGCACGCTTTCTTGTATGGTGAACATATTTAGGACTGGTGAATATGTTCTTTTTGTATTTACGTATATTTTATTTATGTCTTACCATTTGTCAGATACCTACAATAATATAGATAATGACTAGTAACTTCAGATATTTTAATTTTGACACTTGTATAAACTCTATATATAATTAATTTATAAATGTAAGAAGGTATAAATTATACACAACTGATAACAAATAATGTAAAGACTATTTCGAGAGGACCATACACTATGACAACCTTCAAGGACTTCTGGCGGCGTCTATCAATAAAAACTAAGCTTTTATTCTATTTCTTCATTGTGATAGCAATAATAAGCTTTTTTAACTTATATTTAAACAATAATAATTATGCCATTATTGATCAATTCAATGGTACAATGACTAATTACTATAATATTAATCGGTTATTAGTCTTTACAAATGAAAATAAGCACTCTGTTGTAAGGTATTTACGCGAGAAAACAGAGGAAAATAAGACAACTTATGAAATAAAAAAGAATGAAATAATGCTGCTCATTGCAGAACTTGAAGACGAGTTAGTTTCTATAGATGCTTATTTTACAATTAATGCGATGAGAAACTCGTTAGAGAGTACGTATGAGAAGTGGGACCAAGCTATAGCGGAGCGTGATCAGAATATCCCAGTTTATTATAATGCCTATTATGAAGGTGAACGTATTGGAGCTTATACCAAGACTTATATTGAAGCTTTGCTCTACATAAGCTTGCAAGAAGGCAATGAACTTTATAAAAAGTTAGCAGAGGAAGCACAGATCATGAGGCAGATCTCAATTATGCTTATCGTATTTAGTTCTCTTTTTGCCATGTTTATTGGTTTCTTATTCATCAATTCATTTATTAACCCAATTAAAAAGTTAGCAGATACATCTATGAGGATCTCCTCAGGAGACCTAGAGGTTGAAGAAGTAACGATTGCCTCAAAAGATGAAGTAGGTATATTAGCTGATTCCTTCAACAAAATGAGTTTAAGTATTCAGCGTTATGTCAGTGATTTAAAAGAAAAGGTAGTTATTGAAAAACGCCTCCATGAGGAAGAATTAGAAGTTGTGAGGATGGAACAGCTGCTTAAGGCCTCGCAATTTGAAGCATTACAGTCTCAAATTAATCCTCATTTTTTATTCAATACTTTGAACACCATCTCCAGGACAGCTATGTTTGAAGAAGCGGAAGATACGTTAAAACTGATACAGGCTTTATCGCAGCTTTTCCGGTACAAGCTTAGAAGTCAAACTTCAGTTATTCCACTAAAAGAAGAATTGTGGATGGCTAAAGAATATATTTACTTGCAGAAGTCTAGATTTAAGGAACGTCTTAACTATGAAATTATAGAGGATGAAAGAAGCCAGATGGCGAGTGTACCTATTTTTATGTTACAGCCAATTATAGAAAATGCTATTATTCATGGTATTGAGCATAAGGTTGAGGGGGGAAGGTTACGCATAAAAGTTACTAATCGTTATAGTGATGGAAAAGAAATGATTACGATTAGAATTACAGATACAGGAGGTGGCATGAGTAAAAAACGGCTTGAGGAAGTCCTAAGCTTTAAGGATAATTCTCACCGTAGTATTGGTATTAGCAATGTTTATCATCGATTTATGATGATGTATAGCCAGCAAGGAACGTTTAAAATGATGAGCAAAGAGGGTTGTGGCACCTGCACGGAATTTAAGTTTGAAGGGAATGAACTTGGTGGAAAAATATAAGATACTCATTGTTGATGATGAATCTATTGAACGGGATGCTATTAAGTTTATATTAAAAAAAGAAGCCTTATTTGATTTTGAAATTTTTGAAGCAGTAAATGGCCAAGATGCTATTTCAAATGCTGCACTCCATTCACCTGATATTATTTTAATGGATATCCAGATGCCGGGCCTCAATGGGATTGAAGCTGTAAAAGTCATAAAAAAGATTTTGCAGGATAGTAAAATTATTTTTCTTACAGCCTATGACCAATTTGACTATGCCCACGAAGCAATAAAACTAGGTGTTCAGGACTTTATCTTAAAACCTGCAACAAATGAACGTTTTACCGAGGTGATTAAAAAAACAGTTGAAATTCTTCAAGCTGACAAAGAACAAAAACTACGCAAAGAAGAAATGAAGTCTAAACTTGAGCAAGTTACTAAGTATCTAGAAAATGAATTCCTAACATCACTTATCAATGGGGATATTGAGGAGGGGCAAGGTAAAGAGTACTTAGAATTTAACGGCGTGAAATTTAATTGGGGAATGGGTGTTGTCATTAGTACAAAAGCAGATACGGAAGCTGTACCGTCCATGCTGCGTTTACAAATGCTCAGAAAAAGGTTTCTAGAAAAATTAGAAACAAGACTTGAGGTGATGGTAGATTATAAATATTCTGTTATCCTTAAAGACTTTATTTATCTTTTCGTTTTAGGCGATACTGAAAATGAACTGCTGCAGGTTCAAAAAAAAGTCAGAGAAGCAATCATGGAGATAAGTGTTTCCTTTGCTAAAGAATATCAACTTTATGCAGACTTTGGAATTGGAGACCCATGTAATAAACTGGAGTGTTTGTGGAAGTCTTTTTGGACGGCAAAAGGAAATTGCAATAAACGTCAGCCGGTCAAAGAATCTATAAGCGAACAGAATCTAAAGGCTCTGGTTAAGAGTCTAAACGATCAAGATGAAGCAAGTTTTACCCGTTATATTGAACTTGTGTTTGAAGATATTTCTAAGCGCGCAGAAACAATAGAACATTTACGTGCTATGCTTTATGAGAAGTTTATTCTTATCCGTGATTGGCTTTCTGATAAATTATTTGACGCACCGCTTTATACCTTTGATCTTTTTAATGAGACAATGAAGATTAATACTGAATACGAGGCAAAGTGTTTACTAAGAGATTTCTGCCATCAATACATGGATAAGATTAATAAGCAGAAATCAGATAAGTCTTCCATTATTTTAGATCAACTCATTGTCTATATTAATATGCACTATGCAGAAAACCTAACGCTCGATCAGCTTTCTTCTGTATGTTATTTAAGCCCAAGCTATATTAGTAAGGTGTTCAAAAAACATCTTAATACTAATTTTATCGATTATCTAAGTTCAATTAGAATCAAAGTAGCCAAACGGCTAATGAAGAATCCAGAGTTATCTATGAAAGAAATCAGCTGCGAAATCGGCTATATTGATCCTAACTATTTTACAAGAGTTTTTAAAAAATATGAAGGGATAACACCTTCAGAATACCGCAGCAAATTTTATACCTATGGAGGTCTAGAGAAGCAATATGAAGAAAACGAATAGGATACTCATGCTATGTATAGTAGGCCTTCTTATCTTTGTGAGCTGTAAAAACAAAACACCAGATGAGGAATCGAGTAAGCCTACGGTCTATTTTCGGTTAGCTGAAAATCAACCGCCTGATCATCCAACAACACAAGCGGATAAGGAGTTTGCACGTCTGGTAGAAGAAAAAACGAACGGGCGTATTGCCATTAAAGTCTATGATAGCGAGCAGCTGGGACCTGAAAATAAAATATTGGAGCAGCTTCAGTTTGGGGGTATAGACTTTGCCAGAGTAAGTGCAGGAATGGCAGCACAAGTTTCACCACAGCTTAATGTACTGCAACTTCCTTATATTTACCGGGATAGTGAACATATGTGGCGCGTATTAAATAGTGAGATTGGCGATTTTTTTCTAGAAAGCATTAAAGATAAAAATCTCATTGGCTTAACTTGGTATGATGCGGGAGCACGCAATTTCTACAATAGTGTACGAGAAATAAAGACCTTATCTGATTTAGAAGGGCTGAGAGTTAGAGTAATGGAGAATCAGATGCTCGTGGACATGGCAAGAACTTTAGGAACATCTGTTATCGCTATGCCTTATGGAGAGGTTTATAGTGCTATGCAAAGGGGCATAATTGATGCGGCAGAAAATAATTATCCGAGTTATGATACTTCTCTTCACTATGAGGTTGCAAAGTATTATACAATAGACGAACATGTAAGAATTCCAGAAATGTTAGTAGCTAGTCAGAAAATCAAAGACCGTGTATCAGAAGAGGATTTAGAAATTATTAAAGAATGTGCAAAGCAGTCGCAAGCATTTCAAAGAGAAAAGTGGCTTCTAAAAGAAAAGGAATCTGAAAAAAAGTTGAGGGATGCAGGCGTTATTATTACACATGTAGAGAACCGAAGTGAGTTTGTAGAGGCCGTTAGCCCTCTCTATGATCAATATGCCAGCGGCTATTTAGAGGTTATTAAAAAGATTCAAGAGATGGAATAACACAGATAGCTAAAACAAAATAATGCTATGATTACAAGATAGTCTTGCTATACTCGAAAGAATAGCAGGCTATTTTTTTAAGTCAATAAGATAGTCATGCTAATAGCCAGATTGTTTATTGTGCCATAAAAACATTCTCTGTATGATAAATATATAAGTTAAACACTATTTAACGACTAAATACTAATGGTTATTTTTTGAATAAAGATTAGTGTTTTGTGGAAAACTCTCGTTGTAATGCAACATAGGTGTATGTAGCAAGTTTATCCGTATATTTATAGGAGGAGTAATATGAATAAGAAAATAGCAGCAGTACTTTTAAGTAGTTTATTAGCAGTATCATTGGCAGGCTGTGGTTTGCAATCACCAGCGCCAGCACCACAGGCACCAGCAGCAGAAGCAGAGCCGAAGACACCAGATGAACCAGCAGCACCAGCAGCAGAACCAGAGGTTACTCTTGTTTATGCAGAAGTTAATCCACTCGATACTATTGTTGGTCAAACAGATACTTTCTTTAAAGAAAAAGTTGAAGAACTTTCAGGTGGAAAGATTAGAATTGACCTTCAGGCAAGCGGTGTTTTAGGATCAGAGAATGATGTCCTTGATGCAATGCTTGGCGGAGGTGGAACAATTGATATGTCTCGTATCTCAGCATTTGGTCTTACTAGCTACGGCGGAGCAAAATCAAAACTGCTTTCTATTCCTTATACGTTTGTAAGCCGTGAGCATTTCTGGAATTTTGCTACATCTGATTTAGCACCAGAATTTCTTATAGAGCCACATGAAAATGGCAGCGGTGTTAGAGGTTTATTCTATGGAGAAGAAGGCTTCCGTCATTTCTTTACTGTTAAACCGGTTAATAAACTCGAAGACTTAAAAGGTATGAAACTTAGAGTGGCAAATGACCCTGTTATGCAAGGTATGGTAGAAGGACTTGGTGCTTCTCCTACAGTTGTAGCTTTCGGTGAACTTTATTCTGCACTTCAAACAGGCGTAGTAGATGGGGCTGAACAGCCTATCGCTAACTACAAATCAAATGCATTCCCAGAAGTTGCACCAAACATGATTCTTGATGGTCATACACTTGGCGCAATTCAAGTAATCATTACAGATGCAGCTTGGGATAAGCTTACAGAAGAACAACAAAATATCCTTATGGAAGCTGGTAAATTAGCATCAGAATTTAACAGAAAAATTTCTCAAGAAGCTGAAAACAAAGTATTAGAAGAGTTAAAAACAGCAGGTGTTAACATTGTAGAAGTTAAGGATATCGCACCTTGGCAAGCAGCAGTTAAAGGTACAATTGAGGCTGCTTCAAAAGATAATGCTGAGCTTTATCAAAAAATTCTTGACATGAAATAAGATTTATATACTATTAATAAAATGTTTTTATAGGCACAGAGGAGGATAGTTACCTTTGTGTCTAAATTTTTAAGGAGGTAAGGTATGCCTAGCATTTTTAACACAATTGATAAGGTCAAACCGGCATATGATGTGGTTTATAATTTTGTCCTTCTGGTATGCAAACTACTTTTAATAGTAGACATTCTTATTACCACTATGGCAGTAGCTGGCAGATACATTCCTTTTATTCCAGACCCAGCATGGAGTGAAGAAATCGTTTTAACTTGTATGGCCTATATGGCAGTTCTTTCAGCAGCTTTAGCTATTAGAAGAAATGCACATATTCGTATGACAGCGTTTGATAGGTATTTACCTAAGAAAGTGGTAACCTATTTGGATATCCTTTCAGATATTGCAGTTTTTGCACTTGCTGTGGTTATGATAGTAGTAGGGTGGAAATATGCAGCACAAATTGGAGGAAGAGGATCTTATGTGAGTATGCCAAGCGTTTCAAAGTTCTGGATGTACTTCCCGGTTCCTTTAGCAGGTATAGCTATGGTTATCTTTGAAATTGAGGCAATATATAATCATATTAAAAAACTTTTTATAAAAGAGGGGAGCATAAATGATGAGTGTTAATAGTATGGCAATACTGATTTTGCTAGGTGGTTTTTTCATCATGGTATTTTTAAGATTTCCTATTGCTTATGCAGTAGCACTTTCGGCTTTGTTTTCTCTTTTATACCAAGGACTTCCGCTTGCAACTATTGCTCAACAGATGGTAAAGGGTATTAGTTCTTTCAGTCTTATGGCAGTACCATTCTTTATTACGATGGGATGTCTTATGGGATTTGGTGGTATTTCTGAAAAATTAATTGCACTTGCAAATGCCTGTGTTGGCTGGATGCGAGGCGGTATGGCAATGGTTAACATCGTTGCATCATACTTCTTTGGAGGTATTTCAGGTTCTGCTGCTGCAGATACTGCATCTCTTGGAAGTATCTTAATTCCTATGATGGTAGACCAAGGCTATGATGATGACTTTTCAACGGCAGTTACCATTACTTCATCTTGTGAGGGTCTTTTGGTTCCGCCAAGTCATAACATGGTTATTTATGCGACGACTGCAGGGGGTATTTCAGTAGGAAGCCTTTTCCTCGCAGGGTATATACCAGCAGCAATACTCGCAGTGACCTTAATGATAGGGTCTTACATTATTTCAGTTAAGAGAAACTATCCAAAGGGTGAAAAGTTCAGTGTTAAGAATTTATTAAGACAATTTAGCGTTTCATTTTGGGCGCTTGCAGCTGTACTTATTGTTGTAGTAGGTGTAGTTGGTGGTATATTTACAGCTACAGAATCAGCTGCTATTGCGGTTATTTACAGCTTGATTGTCAGTGTATTTATTTATAAAGGGCTTGACTGGAAAGGTGTTTGGAAAGTTCTTGAAGTGTGTGTGGATACACTTTCTATCGTACTTATTCTGATTGCAACGTCTAGTATTTTTGGATTTGCGCTTACACGACTTGGTGTTCCGACTTTGGCGGCAAATGCAATTATCAATCTTACAGATAATCCAATTCTTTTAGCAATACTTCTAAACATTATCCTTTTAGTTCTTGGATGTATTATGGATATGGCTCCAATTATTTTGATTGCTACACCGATCTTGCTGCCAATCGCAACTTCAATTGGCATTGATCCTATTCAGTTTGGTATTATGATGGTCTTAAACTGTGGTATAGGTCTCTTAACGCCACCTGTTGGGGCTGTACTCTTTATCGGTTCTGCAGTTGGTAAAGTATCGATGGAACGGGTTGTAAAAGCTACATTGCCATTTTATTTATGTATGATTATTACGCTTTTAGCGATTACTTTCATTCCAGGAGTAAGTTTATGGCTCCCATCTTTATTTAGGTAAAGAGCTATGAAATATAAGTTTACTTATCAAACAACAGCTTTTGATCTTTGGCAGTTGTCCATGTATGGTACTTATGGTTCAATGGTTGGGGTATGCAATGTTATATTTACTGCTGCTATGTTGCTGCTGGCCGCGAAGTTTTGGGGAGATATAAACATCTTTATGAAAATACTTTTGGTCATCGCTATTTGTTTATTTACGGTTATTCAGCCCGTAATCATTTATATGCGGGCAAAAAGACAGGTAACAACTATTCCGCGTGATATGGAAATTGGTTTTGATGATAATGGTATTCATGTAAAAGCTGGAAATCAAAGTTCAGATTTAAAATGGAATAAGATAAAAGGCATATCAAAAAAACCGAGCATGGTTGTTATAAGCTCCACAGATAAACATGGTTTTTTATTAACGAATAAAATGCTGGGAAAACAAAAAGAAGCTTTTTACGACTATGTGATTTCAAAGATTCAAAAATGAATCTATGAAGCTGTTATATAAAGATAAAGCCGTATTTACAAGATGTGTATTTACGGTTTTGTTTTTGGCATAGATTATCTTTTAAGCGGTATTTAAAAGAATATAAGGGATTAATAAGGAGGCAGTATGGTAATTAAAGAAAATGATGCAAAGGTAACTGTTTTAAGTGATCTCGTGACACGTACTTTGATGGTTCATAATGATAAGATGATGATGATTCGCTTTGACTTTAAAAAAGGTGGTGTGGGCGAACCTCATAGCCATGATGTCCATGATCAAGTAGGCTACATTTTATCAGGAAAATTTGAACTGATGTGCGGCGGTGAGACGTTTATTGTAAGTGCAGGAGATTCCTATGTGGCTAGTCCCGGTGTTGTCCATGGGGTTGTTGCTCTAGAGGATGGGGCTATACTAGATGTATTTACTCCAATTAGAGAGGAATTTGTTATATAAATAGCTTTTGTTGAAAAACATGGCCGTTCTAGTAACATATGAATATAATAAAAAATGCATATTCTTTAAATCTTTTTAGTGTGTTGTTAGTTTTAGGATTGTTGAATATGTTTTTTTGTGCATAAATTGGACCACTTTGTAAAATCACATAGTAGTCAAGTTATTCTATTTGTTATATTATTTAATTAGTGATGAAGTCATTAGAATCGTATAACATGGGAGGGATAACAAATGAATGAAACTTTAAGAACTATTAAAAATAGAAGAGCTATTAGAAATTACAGCATAGAGCAAATACCGGACTATATACTTGAGACAATATTAAATGCAGCCTTATATGCACCTAGTGCAATGAATAAACAAAGCTGGCACTTTGCAGTT
>CALJNR010000121.1 GCA_937981575.1 uncultured Clostridia bacterium
TTTTAAAATTATTAAAGTGACAATATTGTAATCATATAATTTATTGAAATGTAAGCTAAGTCCTCTATAATGACTATTATAAAAATAGTTTTTATGGAGGATTTATTTTATGGAAATATTGCGGGCTGAAAAGCTGACTAAGAAATATGGTAAAAAAGATAATGAGGTTGTTGCGTTAAATAATGTGACTTTGTCTATTCATAAAGGAGAATTTGTAGCTATTATAGGACCCAGCGGATCAGGAAAAAGTACGCTGCTGCACCTTTTAGGCGGGATTGATAAGCCGTCATCCGGAAAGGTTTATATTGATAATATTGATATGTACGGCTTAAAGGAAAAGGAACTTTCGATTCTTAGAAGAAGAAAGGTCGGTTTTGTGTTTCAGTCCTATAATCTAATTCCGGTACTTACAGCAGAAGAAAACATTTTGATGCCTATTTTGCTGGATCACAGTAAAGAAGATAAAAGCTATATAGCTGAACTTCTAAAAATACTTGGACTTGAAGACCGAAAAAACCACCTGCCGAGCCAGCTTTCAGGAGGTCAGCAGCAGAGAGTTTCGATAGGAAGAGCGCTGGCTAACAAACCGTCCATCATTTTAGCCGATGAACCAACGGGTAATCTAGATTCAAAAAACTCAAGAGAGATCATTGAGCTTTTAAAGTATTCGGTTAAGAAATACAATCAGACGCTTATCTTAATTACCCATGATTTAAACATTGCTAAGATGGCAGATAGAATTATTAACATTATAGATGGAGAGATCAAAGAGATAAAAGATGAGGTGATGGAGGCATGAAAAGCTATTTGGCTCTTACACCTAAATATTTAAAAAAACATATAAAAAGAACAATACTGACAATATGCGGTATTATTGTAGCTATCGCTATGTTTACAGCTGTAGCCCTTATTTACTATAGTCTTATGAATGACACCATTGATCGGGTAAAAAAGGACGTTGGAGATTTTGAAGTTGGATTTGTAGAGCTCAATCTAGAAAAGCTTGAAGTCCTCAGGCAAAATGCAGAGTTAAAAGATGGAGGCATTATAAGTAAGATCGGTCAGTTGGAGGTAGCGGATGAAGCACTAAGCGATAAGCCGAGAAGTCTGGATATTAAAGGGTATGATGAAGCTGCATTAAAAAAGATCTTTAAGCCGGAGCTTGTGGAAGGAAGACTTCCAAAAGATAGTACAGAACTTATAGTAGATGTTAGATTTTATCATATCTTAAAAGAAAAAACGGACAAAAAGATTTTATCAGGTCAGGTTGACCATGAAGGAGAAGGTGTTGCAAAAACTTATAATATTGTAGGCGCTTACTCAACAAAGGCTGTTATATCAGGTATGAGTTATCCAGCAATTACTTATCTCGATGAAATAAGTGAAGCAGGCAATGCATACGGCTATTTCGCTACACTGAAAGACAAAAAGCACAAAAGTGAAATGGCTCAAAAAGTTGCAGAAGATACAGGAACAGAAGTTATGTTTAATAAGGAGCTTTTATATCTCTACCGGCAAGGGCCTGACCGCAATAAAAACAGACAGTTTGAGATTATGATTATTACCATTATCGTTATCATTGTACTTTCTACAATTGTTGTAATCTATAATGCTTTTAATGCTTCTATTGTTGAGCGTATTAAACACTTTGGTATTTTAAGGGCTGTAGGGGCAACCAAAGGGCAGATCAGACAGCTGGTTTTGAAAGAAGCTTTTATGATGAGCCTTATTGCCTTGCCGTTAGGTATTTTTTCGGGTTATGCCGGAATCTATATTACTTTTCAAATTGTTGAGGGGTTTTCTGAATGGTTCAAGCTGGGGCTTTATCCGGAAGTCATGATGATTAGTGCGCTACTTGGCATAGGAACAGTTTTTTTGGCAGTGTTCGTTCCGGCGGTATCAGCTTCAAAAGTCGCGCCTATAGAAGCTATAAGAGGAAATGGTGTTATCAAAAAAGAAAAAATAAAACGCCGAAAAGGTCTTCTTACAAAATTTATTTTTAAGTTTGAAGGGCAAGTTGCCTATCGTAATATGAGGAGGAATGGAAAAAGATTTTGGTTTACTACATTTTCGCTCGTCATATCACTCATTCTCTTTATCTTTTTCAACGTCTTTATCAATTTGGTTATTCAATCTGCCAATATGATGTACGCCAATGCAGAAATTGAAGGCTGCTATCAAATAAAAGATAATAAGCTGGAAGAAACCTTAGATGCAGATTTTGTAAGTACACTGCAAAAGATTGAAGGGGTGTCAAAGACTTACCTAAGTAATGTGTATGAGGGGCCACTCCTTATAGAAGAAGATAAACTGAATAAAGATTACTACAATGACCTAGTTGATTGGGCAAAAAATAAGACTGTGCTTTATAGGAATATGTACATTTCAAAAGCCATGCTGATGGCTTACGATAAAAATGCTTTTGAAACTTCTACAAAGAAAAATAAACTTAATATCAGTTACTCAGATTTTGAAGAGAATGGGGTTATTCTGATCAACAAAGCCGATAACTTAAACCAAAAGGGGCAGGGAATTCTTGGAGACTTTACAACGTATCAGGTAGGAGATGAGATTAAACTTCCAAAGATGTCCGAAGCTTATTATAAAACAGAAGATATCAAGTATGCAAAGGCAGTTGTCGACCAAAGACACTATTTAACTTTTAAGGTCGTAGCAATTATTGATAAGGAGACTTTGCTAGATGATAACCTTAACACTTTTGGAGTCGTTTTATCTCATAAGAACTATGGAAAAGTTACAGGGGCGTTAGGATACAATTTTGTGGGTATGACCTATACGTCAGAGGAAGCCAGCGAAAAATTTTATGAGACTTTGAATACCCTAGGAAGTGAAAAGGGTGCAGAATTCTTTGATGTTTACAAGTATATGAAGCAAAGTAAGAGCATTCTCATGCAGATTATAACACTGGGATATGGTTTTATTGCACTGATTACGCTTATAGCAGTCATTAATATTATTAATACAATTACTATGAATCTTCTCATTAAGAAAAGAGAATTTGCTGTCTTTAAAGCTATAGGTATGACTAAGGGGCAGTTTCAGAAGCTGGTACTTTTAGAAGGGACCCTTTATGGTATACTTGCTTCAATGATTGGAAATATCGTTGCATATTTGATTATTACGCTAATCCTGAAGGGCAATAACCCGGTAGCTGCTTATGGAATTGATCTGCCGGTTTGGCCATATCTCGCCGGAACAATTGGTATTATTGGTATTACATTTGCTGCAGCCCTTCTGCCCCTTAGAAAGCTTAATGATATGAATATTATCGATGGACTAAGGATAGAAGAGTAGGGACAAAATGATAGGCTGTCAAGTTAGCTTATTTAATAGGACTTGAAATGAATAAAATACGGATGGATTATACATTAAGCAGAATAGGCACATCATGTATAAGCTATCTTTTGCCTTAAATATGAATAGTGATATAAAAGATTTTATTATATCAGTCTATAAAAAGTTAAATGAAGCAGAAAGCCTAAACATCATTTTCATAGCAGCAAATAAGACTTTAAAGCTAAGTTAGTATTAAGAGATAAGGAGAAAGAGGTATGATTGTATTAGAAAGAGCCGAGGAACTTATCCTGCAAATCATAACAGAATTTCTGCCTGTATTTAGCATAGTATCCTCAGAATACTATCAGTATTTGACTGAAATTGGGGATGAACAGATTAGACTTGTAACAGCAGCTTTGTATTTTGGGATAGCTGCGCTAATATTTATGGCCTTATATTTGTCTGCTTAGACAAGTGGGGGCCAAATATTCATTTCTGGAGAGTCTTTTTTCTTACTTCTATCATCAGATACTTCAAGAGAAAAAGTTCCAGCCTGATTTTATTATAAATGTTAAATCTGCTTGAATGTCAAAAGTTTTTTACCTGTCAGGCAGCAGCAGGATATAGGTCCAATCAGAAAAAGATTTACGATATTTGGTGAATTATAAAATAAATTACTATAAAATAGAGATAAGTATTTTTTAGCAACTAATAGTATAAAAAAGGAGGATCTTATGAATATTCTGCTGGTAGAAGATGACGCAGCTTTAGCTCTAGGTGTTGAATATGCGCTTAAAAAAGAAAATTTCAATGTGATTGGATGCAAAAGCTTAGCCGAGGCAAGAAACAAATTAAATGATGCTACTGACCTCATACTCCTCGACGTCATGCTTCCGGATGGGCAAGGCTATGATTTATGCAAAGAAATAAGAGTGCATAGTGATGTACCTATCATCTTCATGACGGCCTTAGAAGATGAAGGCAATGTAGTACTTGGACTTGATTTAGGCGCAGATGACTATATTACAAAACCTGTAAGAATTGGGGAGCTTGTTTCGAGAATCAACGCTGTAATGAGAAGACGAAAAAACACTGCGCAGAAAAAAATCACTAAAATCATAAGCGGAGGCTTAGAAATTGAGCCGCTTAGATGCAAAGTGTTTAGTAATAAGGAAGAAGTATTTCTTACACCAGTAGAATATAAACTTTTGATCCTGCTTATTGAAAATAGTAATAACATTCTTACGAGAAATGCGTTGCTTGAAAAGTTATGGGATATTGAAGGCAACTTTGTTGAAGGCAATACTCTAAATGTTTATATCAGAAGGCTTAGAGAGAAGATTGAAACAGATATTAAACATATAAGATACATAGAAACTGTAAGAGGTGTAGGGTATAGATGGAAGGAAGCGGTAGAGGATGGCAGCATTATTTAAAAATAGGGAAGTAAGAAGCTTTTCAATATATTTTTTGTTAATAAGTATATTGTGTTTAGCCCTTCTTACATTAGTCATTCAAACAAACATCAAAGGGATTAACGAGGTGCTTATTAAGCAGAATATAGCGGCTGTAGGAGCGATGGTAAGGCAGTATCCGGAACTTGAAAATATCATTGTCAAAAACTATATTGCAGGTTACGAAGAGGATTATGTCTACGGCAGCAAGATTCTCAAAAAATACTCTTATAATGAGCATATGGCACCTTATAAAAACACGCCTTTAAGCAATTTTTACAGCCAGTATTTTGGCAGGTGTTTTTTTCTTGTCTCGGCTTTTATTCTGCTGTTTTTTTTAATTGCTTTAATAAACCTTAATCATATCTTTAATAAAGTCAGAAAGTTTCAGGTGGCAGCCGAAAGGATTGTTGAAGGCGACTTCAGCGAAAGCTTCGAAAGCCATAAAGAAGGCGACCTCTATATTCTAGGTCATGAGTTTAATCAAATGTCAAATCGGCTGCAGGAAAACCTTAAAGCGCTTAAAAGAGAAAAGAATCTTTTAAAGGATATTATATCTGATATCACCCATCAGCTCAAAACGCCTCTTGCGTCCTTAATTATGTTTAATGAACTGATGAGAGAAGATGCACATATGGATGAAGAGGAACGCATCAAGTTTTTAACTATCAGTAAAAATCAGCTGGACCGAATAGAATGGCTTATCAAAAGTTTACTTAAGATGGCAAGGTTCGAAGCAGGGGTCGTACTTTTTAATAAGGTAAATGCACCGATCTATAATACGATTACAGCAGCTATGGAAGGAATTGAACTAAGTGCAAAACAAAAAAACATAACTATCAAAATAGAGGGCAGTAAGGAAAGCAGTATTGAACATGACAGTGACTGGACAGCAGAAGCGTTATCCAACATTATCAAAAACGGAATTGAACATTCTGTGCAAAATAGTATGATTCATATCACGTGGGAGGAAACGCCTCTTTCACTTCAAATGATTATAGAGGATAAAGGATGCGGCATAAAAGAAGAAGAACTGCCGAAGATCTTTAATAGGTTCTATAAAGGACAAAGAAGCACTAACCCTATGAGTATAGGCATTGGACTTTATATCACTAAGACCATTTTAGAAGCCCATAATGGCAGTATCGTTGTTTATAGCCAAGAAGGGAAAGGCACGAAGTTTGTCATTACATTTCTAAGAACAATTGTATAAATTAAAAGCTTTATAGATCAGAAGCTAGTTCATGATGGTACATCAGAAAACACCCGTTTTGCGGGTGTTTTTATCATTTGATTTATTATGAGATATCTTATATACGCTTAGTGTTATATTCTTGCTACTAGATCAAATGATGTAGTTTTAATCTTTCTACTGAAGTTTTGGATCTTCTCCGTATTTATTAGTACCTCTAGTTCCTTCTGTGAACAGAAGAATAAGCAACCAGATTTGACCAACAATAGGAATAAGGTTTATAAAAAACCACCATCCAGATTTGTCAATGTCATGCAAACGTCTTACAAAAACAGCTAAACTAGGTAAAAGTACAGCTAATGAATAAATAGGAGAAAGAATATTAAAGCCTAAAACACTATTAATAAGGAATGTATCAATGATGGATAAGCCCAGACTAATGATAAAATTAAATAGAACAAACATCCAATACTCTTTTCTTCTTGCGCGGCCACTAAATACTGCATATTTTTTGAGAACTTCTAAATACCAGTTAATAAAAATCTCCTCCTTAAAATAACTATGAATGATTACACCATTTCATCTAGTTTGAATAATAACTTATTATATTATAGTACGAGACTTAGATAAGTATGCCTTTAATGTATATATAGATATATGGAATTATTTGGTGTTGGTAATGACTAGAAGAGAAGCCTAATTCAGCAAAAGCTTATTAAATAGATAAATACATTTTATGTAAAAAAACACTACATATTACACAAGAACGCTTGCAAGGCTTTTCAAACAAATTATAATGTTCCTAAGTATTATTAGAGTTTGTTTAGCACAGGGCTTTAAGATAAGATTTCTAGATAAAGTACATTTTAGGCTTATTATCTATATAATCAATAAAAGATATAAATATTTTATCTATAGGACAGAAAAAGTAAGCAGAGTTAATACAAAATAGTTAAAATGGAGGGATAGAAACGTGGCTATATATTTAGTAATAGTAATTCAGGCAGTCTTAATTGCATATTGTATTCTATTTAAAATAATAAGTCAGTTTTTATTTAATAAGATATTATCTTCTAAAAAAAAGTATAATGCTAACAGTATAAGTATTTTGGGGCTATTTAGTTTTTCAAGCAGTAGCATTTTTATTTGTAGTGATGAGATAAATATTCTCATAATAGGCACAGCAATAATGTTTTTTTTATGTGGAATTCTATTTCTAGTAGAAGCTTCAGAAAACCCATATTTTACAGATAAGGGTCTGGTTTTTAATTGCAGGTTATATAAGTGGGAAAAAATTGGGCAAGTTAAAGTAGATAATAATATAATATACATTGATATTAAATCTAAATTAATCAGAATGGAAGTAATGAATTCTCAGGTAGAGCAAATAATGAAAATACTAAAGCCTTATGTTGATAATGTAAAGCAGTTAACTTAATTTTAATAGGTTAATATGAAGATGACTTTTCGAGAAACAATGAGGTTTTCCTTTTAGATAGGAACTCATAAAATATCAATAGATTTTATGAGTTTGAGTCAAAATTTCAACTTATTCTTATGGCATTTAAAAAAGATATGTAATGGAAAGGCTGTTGTTATAGAAATAATTGCGATAAGAAAGTGCTAAATAATTTTATAATATCTTTAGAAGAATTACTTAAGACAAGTATTGACTTGGGTCAAAAAGGGCATTATAATGAAATATGCTAGAAGTAGCAAGTATATATGCCCGAGTGGCGGAACTGGCAGACGCACAGGACTTAAAATCCTGCGGGACTTACCTCCCGTACCGGTTCGATTCCGGTTTCGGGCATATTACCTAACTAAATAGTTTGGAGAGATGGTCGAGTTGGTTTAAGGCACCGGTCTTGAAAACCGGCGAACGTGAGAGCGTTCCGTGGGTTCGAATCCCACTCTCTCCGTTTTTAGAAATTAAATAAAAGAGGATGTAGTGATTGCGTTTGCAGATACACGACATTCTCTTTTACTTTTGCACATCCTTTTTAGGTATAAACAACGCAGCTTCCTATGATAGCTAATTTTATCATAAGAAGCTGTAATTTGCGGTGCTATTTTATAGCTTTGACTATTAATGTAATAGTTTTCTGCGTGCTATATCTGCGGCTATCTCTTTTTGTCTAGCTTTTTCTGCATTAGCCTGCATACCAGTTTGTACATCCTTTATTACCTGAACAGTAAATTCTGCACAAGTTTCTGCAAACTTTTCTACAATAAACTCGTATGGGCTCCAGCCACCATTAGTATTTCTCAAATCATTAACACTAAGACCTTGGAATTTATTCATTTTAAGTTCTCCTTTGTAATTAGAATTTATATTATAATAGATTGCGCGCTAATCTAACTATAATTATTATTAATTTGTAAGAAATGTCTCCATAATGTTCCTTATCTATTTATAGAAAGACCCATTACAAAAATGTATATTAAAATAGCTAGAATGAACAAAGGTGCTTTAAAAAAATCTTTAATTATATTCTTTGTGTTAGTATCATATGTAATATCCTGTATATAGAGTTTTTCATTTGGATAGCCTAAAACAATAATAATAGCTGCTATGACTATAAATACTCCGTCTACACCCTCTTTAAAAATAATTTCATACTGTCCTAAAGAATTGCCTAATAAGATTTGAATTCTTATGACAAGGTTATTTAATGAATGAATCATTATAGCTGGCACAATGGAATTAGTCTTTATAGTAATATATCCTAAAATCATACCTGCAGCAGTATAACTTAATAATGGGGTTATATTTGTATGTACCATTGCAAAAATCATACCTGAAGCGATAATAGCACATCTATTCCCTTTTTTTCTGAGGCTTTGAAGCACCATCCCTCTATGTATACACTCTTCACCGATTGGAACAATAATGCAATGCGTAATTAGAGTAGTTATAGTAATCCAAATTGAAGACGCAGTGTATGCATTAACTGGAATGCTTATATTAGCATTCAGAATTCTGTTTAATACATAAATCGTTAGTTGTCCAAAATATCCTAGCAGCTTACTTACTCCAATTGTTAGAATAGCCCATACTAAAACTTCTCTGTGGCTAATAGTGTAGGGTACGAACCAAGAAGAAATATTAATTTGTAGTTTTTTACTATACAAGAAAATTGTAACTATATTCGCTATAAAAGATCCTAATAAAATTGCATTAGATTTTAATTCAAGATTATTTATAATAATATGTAAGTTGGTATATTGATAAACTATAAAAAAAGCACTTGAAAAAATCCCCGATAGTATTAGTTGAAAAATAAGTACATTTCCTATTTGGTTAATATCTTTTTTAGACCTTTTATATCGTTTATTAGAAACTTGGAGATTCACTCGGTTATTATTCCTCCACTTTATGAATTTGTTTTTCTATCCTTTTGTTATATATTTGATTATGATATAAAATAAGTCTTTGGCTATATCTTTTGCGTAACATGTATTATTTTTATACCTAAGTTGTAAAAAACTTAGGTATAAAACCCTTATATAAGTCCTGCTTAATTTTGATTAGGATATATTACCTAACTAAACATTTTGAAGAGAAATCAATCAGATTTAAGGTACCGATCGTGAAAACCGGCGAATGTGAGCGTGTTCCGTGGGTTCGGATTCCACTCTCTCCGTGGAGAAAACAAAGAAAAGGTTTGTAAACATTAAGTTTACAAGCCTTTTCTTTGTTTTGTTTAAAGCAAACATGGCATTAAAAAGATAAAAACAATAGTAATCCTCTAATAAGTGGCTAATTAGGGCTAGAGCTAGGTCTATTATTTTTTATTATTACTACATCTTATGTATAAAAACAATACATGTTATTCAAATCATATATGAAAACACATTTTATTCATTTATACTTAAAGAGTCATTAGCGGGAGCAGGTAATGATTTTTATTTATGATAAGGTACGGAATTATAAAAAGTTTAATGCTTACATAAGAGAGGGGATTTAACAGTTAAATCCTGAGAAATAGTATGATTATATAAATAAAGATTACATATTTTCCTCAAATGGAACTGATTTGTTTGTTTTAACAAGTTCTATTTAATCTATAAATTAAACACTCATAAATAGACTTATTTTAAGATATCTGCCTATACTAGCGTACGGAGTATAGGATGATATAAATAGCCGCTATAAACAGCTGCTATATATTTTTATAATACCTAATAATAAACAAATATCTAAGGAGGAAAAAACAATGAACCAATCGTTTAAAGAAATCAGTGTAAATGAAATGATGGATATTAATGGTGGAGGATTCTGGGCAGCAGTGATAGTAGGAGCTGCAACACTCGCAGCTACTGCTGTTGCAACAGTTGCTTGTCCGTTATCAGCTGGTCCAGCAGCAGCAGCTTCAATTGCAGCTACTTACGCAGCTTATAAATTATAATATTAATCATTGTTTTTGTTAAAAGATATAAATAAAAAAGGTTTGTAAACACTATGTTTACAGACCTTTTTTATTTTGAGCCAAGAAAGTGTATCTTGATGGCAAGGTACCAAATTTTTATGTCTCACATCTTTAAATTTAAGTTATGCACGATAAGATATAATGTATACTCATTCTGAGAAAAACTTTGCAGAGTTAAATGACTTAAGTTTATATGTTGTCTCTTGCTCTGCAGAAAAAAAAGTAAGCTATATAAAATTTTTTGAATATTATCGCGGAATGTATTACAATATAAAAAGAGATAGAGGAGGAAAAATCATGAAAAAAACGATGAATAAAATAAAATCTAAAATGAAAAATATAAAAAGTATGAAAAAAATTGCTGCTAACCTATGCATAGCTTTAATTTGCGGCGGGATTTTAGCTGGCCTAGGGGGTTTGGGCATTAATCATATTGTTATACAGACCACCAGTTCAAAAATCGTTGAAATCGATGCGCTGGAAGAAGCCGACTGTATACTGGTTTTAGGCGCCTATGTTAGAAGTGATGGACAGCCAAGTGATATCTTGAGGGACCGATTGATAAAAGGGTATGAGGTATTTGAAGCAGGAAAAGCACAAAAGTTTCTTTTAAGCGGAGATCATGGACGAAAGTTGTATGATGAAGTAAATGGCATGCGGGACTATATTGAAGCTAGAGGCGTGGATAAAGAGCTTATCTTTTTAGACCATGCAGGTTTTAGTACATATGAAAGTCTTTACCGGGCAAGAGATATATTTGAAGCTAAGAAAGTCATTATTGTAACCCAGGAATACCATCTGCCAAGGGCACTGTATATCGCAAAAAAAATGGGGATAGAGGCTCAGGGAGTAGCTGCTGACCGCTGGGCTTATGCAGGAATGCCCCGTTATAAAGCAAGGGAATTTTTAGCAAGGGTAAAAGACTTTGTATTTGTTAATACAATCAAACCAAAGCCAACCTATTTAGGAGAAGCGATACCAGTAAGCGGAAGTGGCGTACTTACCCATGATAAATAAAGAATAAATTTTTACCTATTGACAAATAACGTTAATAGGCATATAGTGTGTATATGATATATATACGGTATGTACGGAAGTCATCTTATGGAGGAAAGGGGTGGACAAATGAAAATAACACTAGATTACAGCAGCCCTATGCCAATGTACGAGCAGATTAAGGAAGCAATAAAACAAAATATTTACAAGGGGTATTTGGAGAATAATGACCCGTTGCCCTCTATTCGGCAGCTGGCAAAAGAACTCAATGTAAGTATGATTACAACCAAAAGGGCTTATATAGACCTTGAACATGAAGGGTTCATTTATACAATGTCAGGTAGAGGAACATTTGTTAAAATACAGGACCTGTCAAAAGCAGTTTATGATAGGCAGCAAAAGCTTTTAGAGGAGTGCAAGGATTATTTTGTAATCCTCAAAGAAGCAGGCTTAAAAAAGGAACAATTAACAGAGTTAATAAAAGAAATATTTGGGGAGTGATTTTGTGGATACTATACTTCAGATTAGTCATTTAACGAAAGCCTTTAATGGCTTTAAAATAGATGATATTAGTTTTTCACTAGAAAAAGGGTGTATCATGGGCTTTGTGGGTGAAAACGGAGCCGGTAAAACGACAACGATAAAAATGCTTTTAAATGCTGTTGAGAAAACATCAGGCGAGATTCAAATATTTGGACTTGATCATACAGCTCACGAGGTAGAAATAAAAGAAAGAATAGGATATGTACCTTCCGATGATTACTTCACAGCCAATTCAACTTTAGATAGACACGTTAAAGCCCTTAAAATTTTTTATAAAGAATGGGATGATACTTTATTTAAAGCACTGTGTACCAGCTGGAAACTTCCGCTAAGCCAAAAAATTTATGAGTACTCCAAGGGAATGAAAACAAAAGCTATGCTCGCTATTGCCCTTGCTCATAAACCAGATCTTTTAATCCTTGACGAACCGACAGCTGGCCTTGATCCTGTTGCTAGGATAGAAGTTTTGGATATTTTAAGAGATTTTGTAGCAAATGGTGAAAGAGCTGTTTTCTTTTCAACTCATATTACGACTGATTTAGATAAGATAGCAGACTATATTACCCTTATCCATGAGGGCAGAATAAAAGAAAGCTTGCCTATCGATGAAATAGAAGAAAAGTATGCCCTTGTTGATGGGGGTATTGAGGACTTAAAAGGAAAAGAAGAAGAATTTTTAGGATTAAGAAAAGGGCAGGTTAAGTTTGAAGGCCTTATATTAAGAGAAAAGGCTCAAAAATGCTTCAAAGAGAATCAGATAAGAGTACCTAACATTGAAAATCTGCTTGTTTATACGATATGGGGGGAGAAGGATGAAAAGAGCCAAGCTATTATTAAAAGCCTCTAGGACAATGATAGGAGACTCTAATTCTATTGCCCTAGGACTGTTCACGGCTATAGTCTGGGTTTTTGCAGCTTTTGCCATAGGCTTTATAACCTATTGTATGACTTTATATAAGACTGATCCTAAGTTAGGTCAACATTTGGCAATAGGGATGATAGAGTTTAGTCCTATGGTTATAGGGTATGGCATGGCAAGGAGTTTTTATACAGGCTTTATTGAGGTGAGAAAAAACAGCGGAAAAAGCAGCTTTATGAATTTTGCTATGCAGCTTCCAGTAACTAAGGAGGATGTTATTAAAGCTCAGTTTTTAGATCTTCTGCGCTGTGCGTTGCCAGGCTTTTTGGTACTATGCTACACACTTGTGTTTACTGTAATTTATAAAGCAGATAAGATTATTTTAATGTACTCTGGGGCATTAGTATTATTTTTTAATATTCTGTTTCTCCTGATATGCTTGGATAAAGGCATTTTTACGTATATTTTTATCAGTTCTAAAGTAAGAGAAATTATCTATATATCCTTTGCACTCTTATCCATCTTTGTTATATCTAATAACGCGCAGCAGAAGATTCAAAACTTTGTGGCTTTAGGAGCAGCCAATAGTAACTTAAAAATATTATCTGTTTTTTCTTCATTTTTAGTGTTTCTAGGGGGGGAAGCAGGATTTATCAGCTTGCTTTTAACAGTACTAATAGGCTGGTATTTAAGTTGTCATCTCCCAGCTAAAATTTTTAGACTGAAGGAGGGCAGAAAATGAAAAACTATTTTTATCATTATCTCCTGCTCTTAAAAGGTGGTTTTCTAAAAGAATCTTATAAGTTTTTGGGGTTAGTTCTTTTAGTTTTTATGATCCTTGGGTCTAAAATAAGTGCTGATGTTGAAGCAGTTATCTTTACCTTTTTAGGCATGGGAATTTTTTCAGATTTAGATGAGAAGAAGTATACTTTAGCTTCAAGTCTTCCCATAAGAGTTAAGACAAGAATAATAATGATTTATATTAATACTTACGTGATCTGCTTTTTAGGCAGCAGTTTTATACACCTTATCTATCTATTAAAAGGGGAAGCAAGGCCTGTAGCAGTCACGCTGATCATTATGCTCACATCTATAATAGGATGCAGTATTTACTATCTTATCTTTTCAAGTAATGAGTTTAAGAAGGACCCACAAGAGCAGGTTGGGCTTATCCTTTTATTTACGATTATTTTAACCATTATTGCAATGGGCTTAACGGTTGCCTATTTAAATGCAGGAATTGGTATTATCAGCTTAATTGCCGAGCGGTTATCTTTAGGGGAGCTGAGCATTTTGCTGGCAGTGCTTACTGTTGTAACCTTCATTATAAGCTGGAGGTCGTATAGAAAAGCAGCTAAAAAGATTTTTATTATAGACTAATCAAAAAGTAAGATAATTGCCTGGGAGAAACATCATTTCCTAGGCAATTTTGTTAATTGCAGAAGGATAAATAGTTTTTTGTAAAACATAATATAGTGTGAAAAAACTTGTCATATTTTTTACGCTATATTGAAATGTCTTTAAAAAGATATATAATTATGTCAGTGGGTGAGAAAATATAAATGGAGGTTTTGTGAAATGAACAATTTTATGCAAAGCAAGTATATGATAAGAAGAAAGGTATTACGTTTATTTGGAGCGGCTTTCCACATCTATGATATGCAGGGGGGACTTCAATTCTATGTTAATCAAAAAGGATTTAAACTAAAAGAGGATATAAGAATTTACTCCAGTGAAGCAATGTCAGAAGAACTTCTTTTAATTTCGGCAAGAAATGCTATCGATTTTTCGGCAACCTATGATGTATATGATTCAAAAGAAGGCATTAAGCTTGGAAGCTTGCAGCGCAAGGGATTCAAGTCCATGCTTAAAGACGAGTGGGTTATTCAAGATGCAAATGATAATGTTATTGGAAAAATAGAAGAAGACAGCATGGCTTTGGCACTCATTAGAAGAATTTTAACTAATCTTATTCCACAGACTTTTATTGGAACGATTAGTGGCATGAAAGTTTTTTCTTTTAGTCAGAAGTTTAATCCATTTATTCAAAAAATTGATTTAGACTTTTCATCAGACATTAATAATATGTTAGACAGAAAAATGGGTATCGCTACAGCTGTACTTATTTGTTCAATTGAAGGCAGACAACAATAATAGCTTTTATACATACAAAAAGGGACCTGGCTTAAGAATTCTTGAGCCAGGCCCTTTTGAATTAGAAAGGTTCGTATTGCTAATAAAGGATCAACGGATAGTCACCCTAGCAAATGCGAGGCAGAAGTTCTCCAGTTGCAGGCGAAAGCCGTTTAGCAGCCCCAAGGGAGGTTTTTAGATAGACTTTATGAGAACTATCGGGGATAATTTCTCCAATGATTGCTGCATCTTGGCCTAAAGGGTGTTGGTGCAATGCGGACAGTACTTTTTTGCTATCTTCCTTCGAAACAATGCAGATAAGTTTGCCCTCATTTGCCATATATAAAGGATCAAGGCCCAATAAATCGCAGAAGCTTTGTACCTCTTCTTTGACAGGTACAGCATTTTCATAAACCATTATACTTTTATCGGTATAGGCCAAAAGTTCATTTAAAGTAGTAGCAAGGCCTCCTCGGGTAGGATCGCGCATGATACGTACATTGGAACTTATATCCAATATCCTTTTTGTAATCTCATCAAGTGAACTGCAGTCGCTTTTAAGAGACGTTTGGAACGACAGGTGCTTTCTTTTACTCATAATACAGGCACCGTGATCGCCTATCGTACCACTTATAATAACTTGATCGCCGACCTCAAGTTTCTGACTAAGTTCATAGCCTTCTAATACTCCTATTCCTGTAGTATTAATATAAATTCCATCACATTTTCCTTTTTCTACTACTTTAGTATCTCCTGCAATGATCTTTACTTTTGCCTTTTTAGCAGCTTTAGCCATTGAATAAACGATTTTTTCTAATGGACACATATTAAGACCTTCCTCAAGGATAAAGGCAGCGGTAATATAAAGCGGGGTAGCGCCGCTTACGCAGAGGTCATTGACTGTTCCGCATACAGCCAGTTTTCCTATATCTCCTCCGGGGAAAAATATGGGGCTTACAACAAAGCTGTCTGTTGTAACAGCTAATGTTCCGCTTATGGATTTAATAAGGCTGGCATCGTTTTGTCTGCATAAAACTTCATTATTAAAATAAGAAAAAAACAAATCATTAATAAGCCTATTAGATTCAATGCCGCCGCTTCCATGGGCTAAAGTTACTCGCTCCATTCTATCACCTCAACTATTATATTTATAATAATTCATGCATGTTCCTTCACTAGAGACCATGCATGCTCCTATAGGATGACTTGGGGTACAAAGTTTTTGATATAACAGACATTCTATAGGCTTTTTTAGACCCCTTAGTACATCCCCGCACATACAGTCTGGATGTACTTTAGCATGAGGTAAGGTTAAGTTAAACTTCAGCGCTGCATTAAAGTGAGACAAGGAAGGTTTTAAAGTGAGACCGGTTTGAGGAAGGGTTCCGATCCCGCGCCATGAACTGCTGGCAGGCTCAAATGCTTCAGCAATAAGTGATAGGGCCTTTAGGCTTCCTTCAGGTTTAACAACCCTTTTATAAAGGTTTTGACAACCATAGTATTTATCATGTTTCATCTGAATCAGCGTATAGATAGCAGATATTAAGTCTAAACGTTCAAAGCCTGCAATGACCATAGGTACTTGATAGGTTTCGGACAGTACTTCAAATGGCCTTGTGCCTATAATAGCGGCTACATGGCCAGGACATATAAAAGCATTTATATTGACAGATTTATCTAAAATAAGATTTTCCATAGCATGAGGCATAGTCTTTAGACTAAAGAGCATGCTGAGGTTATGCAGCGATTCTTTTATTGCACTCTTTAGTGTCAGTGCAATAACCGGCGTAGTCGTTTCAAAGCCTACTGCAAGAAAAACAATCTCATGATCGGGATAATCTTTAGCAAGTGCAATGCATTCAAGTGGAGAATAAACTGTTTGAATATGCATGCCTTGAGCTCTCATATCACTAAGTGAACAGGTGCTTCCCGGAACTCTAAGCATGTCTCCGAAGGTTGCAATAATTACATTATCTTGCAAGGCAAGTTCAGCAGCCATATCAATGTAGGCTGTATCAGTTACACATACTGGACATCCTGGTCCGGATAAAAGATTAATATAAGAAGGCAGAAGTTTATCAATCCCATGTTTATAAATACTCATCGTATGTGTCCCGCAAACTTCCATAATGTTAAATGTTTGGGGACAGTTCTCTAATTTTGGTGTTGTAGTGTTCTGCGTATTTGGGGGACGGTTCTCTAACTTTAAGGTTTTAATAAGTAGTCTTTGAGCAAGAATAGGATCTTTAAAATCATTTATATAGGCCATCATTTCACCTCTTAAAAGTCGTCACAAAGCATCTTAAAAACTTCTAAAGTATTTAATGCTTCTATTTCATCAATTTTTGTTACGCCATACCCCGCATGAACGAGTATGTAATCATTTATTTCAAGGTCTTCAATAAGAATGGTATTGACCTGCTTTTGTACTTTGCCGAAATCAACTAAAGCTTCACCTTGATAAATTTCGAGCACCTTACCGGGAATAGCAATGCACATGATTAATCACTCCCTTATCTGCCTTGAGGCAACGACTAATTGACCGAAAGATAATCCGCTGTCATTACAAGGAACTAATTTATGAGTAAAAACTATAAAACCATTTTGAACGAGCAAATGACAGAGCCTAGAGAACAGAATTTCATTTTGAAAAACACCTCCGCTAAGCGCTACATGATTAATATGATATTCTTTTCTAAGCCCTTGGCATATTTCTAACGTGGCAGCACTCATTGTATTATGAAATTTCCGGGAAATAATGGTATGTAAGATGCCAAGATTAAGATCAAAAACTATTTCTCTTATAAGGCACCTATAATCAATCACCCACACATTGGTTGTTTTATTAATAATAAAGGAATAGGTGTCATTATGCAGGGGACTGGCATGAGCAAGGTTCTCTAAGTAAATGGCAGCTTCAGCTTCATAGCTTATTTGATGTGTAAAACCAAGGAGAGCTGCAACAGCGTCAAACAATCTTCCCATACTGCAGCAGAGCGGGCTCATAGTATTGTTTTTCAACATAGATAAGATAAATGAAGAATCTTTTTGAATGAGGTGCGAGGGCAGGAGGCGAAAAGTTTCTTCACCAAAGGTTTCATACAAAAGGCTTATGCCCATCCGCCAGGGCCATAAGGCAGCTTTATCTCCTCCAGGCATTTTAAAGTAATTCAAGTGAGCTGCTCGTTTAAAGTGCTTAGTATCACAAATGAGAAATTCACTTCCCCACAGTGTCCCGTCATTTCCATAACCTATCCCGTCAAAAGCTATACCTATTACTTCATTATCTATTTTATTCTCAGCTAAGCAGGCAGCGAGGTGGGCATGGTGATGGTACACACCAACCTTTTCAGCACTATCATCTTTTACTTCATCCTGATAAGAAAAGCTCGGATGATAGTCATAGGCGATTACTTTAGGGTTGATGTTATAAAGTGTTTTAAAGTGATTCACGTTATAGGTAAAGTGGCTTAAGGTTTCAGCGTTAGCCAGGTCGCCTATGTATTGACTCATAAAACATAGATTTTCTTTTGAAATACAGAAGGTATTTTTGAATTCGCTGCCTAAAGCAAGCATTTCATTCTCGGCACTTAGGGAGTTGCTATTTTCAGTTCGAGTCTCCTGGTTATTAGATAATGCATCATTCTTTCTAGTTTGCTCTTTGTTGAGTGGCGATGAAGAATGACTTAAATTTAAATCAAAAGATACAGGCGCATAGCCACGGGCATTCCTAATCACGCGTTCTTCACCTAGCATTACTTTGACGACCGAATCATCAACTGGAATGTGAATGTCGCGGTTATGGACTAAAAAGTAATCCGCCACATCTTTAAGTTCTAGAAGAGCGTCTTCATTTTTATAAAGCATAGGAAGCCCGGAATGATTTGCACTGGTGGCTACCAAAACGCTAAGCGTTTCATCAAACAGCATATGGTGAAGAGGGGTATAGGGCAGCATAACGCCTAAGTCCGGGTAATCAAAAGAAATACTATGAGGAAGCGTATGATTTCTTTTTTTCAGCAACAAAATAGGCTTTTTATTACCTAATAAAATTTCTTTTTCCTTCTCGTCTAAGCAGCAATATTGGAGAACCGTCCCCAAATCTTTCATCATTAGGGCAAGGGGTTTGGAGGGACGTTTTTTGCGGCGGCGGAGACTTAAGATCGTCTCATCAGACATTCCATCACAAAGGAGGTGAAAGCCGCCAAGTCCTTTTGCAGCAACAATACAGCCAGCTTTTAAAAATAATCGGACTTGATAAATCGGATCTTCTGTGGGTATTGTATTACCATGGGCATCCATTAGTGTAAGCTGTGGGCCGCATAAACTGCAGCAAGTAGGCTGAGCGTGAAACCTTCGATCTAAAGGGTTCTCATATTCTTTATGGCACTCGGGGCACATGGGGAAGTCTTTCATTGTAGTCGAAGGTCTGTCATAAGGAAGGGCCTTTATAATAGAAAACCTTGGCCCGCAGTTAGTACAATTAGTAAAAGCGTACTTAAACCGCTTAACTGCGGCTGTATTATGAATATCACTTAAACAGTCTTGGCAAACAGCAATATCAGGAGATAAGAGAGTGATCTGTCCCTCGTTTAAGCTGCTTTTAAGTATTCGAAAACCCATGCAGCCTTCCGTTTTGGCAGGCTCTGTATGTACAGTATCAATTTTAGAAAGAGGAGGGGCTTTAGTAGTTAAGTCACCTAAAAAACATTCGATGTTTTGCATAGCTCCTTCTAAGTGGATAAAAACGCCTGAAGAGTTATTTTGAACACTGCCACTTAGTTGATGAAGATGAGCTAACTGATAAATAAAGGGCCTAAAGCCTACTCCCTGAACAATACCTTTAACCCTAACGTTTATACTAGGCATAGCTTAAACATCCTTTTTATTTCGTATTGCTCCCATGAGAAAGCGAGTGAGGGAAGTGACACCTGTTCCATCTTTACAGGATATTTCAAAAACTTTTACATTCTCATTAAGAGAATAGACATCTTGATAAAACTCCTCAATATTAAAATCAGTCATAGGAAGCAAGTCTGTTTTATTTAGGATGACAGCGCTGCAGCGCTGAAACATACTGGGATATTTTAGCGGTTTATCGTTTCCTTCAGTTACACTCATGACAACTACCTTTATATCTTCACCTAAATCATATGAAGCGGGGCACACTAAATTTCCTATATTCTCTATGATTAAAAAGTCTAAGTGTTTTGTATCAATATGAGAAAGGGCTTTGCGAACCATAGAAGCATCCAAATGGCATGCTCCAGCAGTATTAATCTGAATCACATTTGTATTGCACCTGGCGATTCTGGCAGCGTCCTTGGCAGTATAAAGATCACCTTCTATAATAGCCATATTATAGTTCAGGCTGATAGAAGAGATAATGTTTTCAAGAACAGATGTTTTACCAGAACCTGGAGACCCCATCAAGTTAATAGTGAAGGCCTTTTGAGCGTTTAAAAAAGCTCTGTTCTCAGCAGCAGCCTTGTCATTGTTTTCAAGTACGCTTTTTTCGATTAGAATTTGTTTCATATTATTCCCCCTCGATGCTTGCAACTAATATTTCATAGCCTGTCATAATTTGGTGGCTGAATGCATTGCAATAAGGACAAAGTTTATCAGTGAAACTTATTTTAAATTCCAAGTTGCAATTTTTACAGTAAGCCTGAGCTTCCTGAACTTCAATGTGAAGCTTGGCATTTTCGCACAAGGTCCCTTTCTGAAGTCCCTCAAAAGCAAAATGAAGGGAGTCTTCCTGGAGGCAGCAAAACTCACCAATGCTCATATTGATTTTATCTATTTTTTTTAAGCTGTTTTTTTCAGCATATTCTTTTGCAATTTCTATAACGTTATAGATGATAGATAACTCATGCATATACTTTCACAACTTTCTCTAAAAATAGTAGAATTTGCTTGCAGATTTCATCAAATTTAGTGTGCAATGTTGGTGAGAGTTCAAGAGAAAAATCTATGCGGCTGATTTCAATGCCTATAAGAAAACCTTGAATCTCTGGATATTCGCTCCGGAGCATTTTTAAAAGATTCATTTCATGAGCTGAATGGGTAGTTTTTATAAATGTGTCACATTCTGAAAAGGGAAGGTAACTTATTGTTCCTGGTTCAAGGTCTAAATAAGTACTGTCAATAATAATGATGAAGTCATCCTTATCAATACAGTCCATACAGAAGTAACAATCTGTTTCACCAATGATTCCTTCAATATGAGGGGATAAGCTCTTAATAGGATCTATAAGCTTTTCTAATATCCGTACACCAATGGCGTCATCACAAAGTAGGATATTTCCGATTCCAAACACCTTAATCATTTATATAATCCTGATTGTCAGAGGAGAGTATCTATCGCTTGTAACGTGGGCAGCGCAGTTTAGGCAAGGATCAAAGCTTCTGATAATACGGCCTATTTCAACTGGATTACGGATATCTTGAATAGGCGTTCCTACAAGAGCTTCTTCAGCTGCACCGCGCACGCCGTTATTATCGCGGGGAGACATATTCCAATTCGACGGCGGAATAAGAGAATAATTTTTAGTTATACCATTTTCAATTTCCAAAAAGTGCATGAGGATGCCGCGGGATGCTGCAACTATACCTATTCCTCTTGCAGATTGAGGAATAGTCCACTGTCTTTGAACAGCTGGAGCGAGCTGCATGATTTCGATGAGACCCTGCATAACATTACATATGATTTGAGTTTCCAAAGCTCTTGCAACATTCCGGTCCATCGCAGCTGTGCCACGGGTATATACACCGCTAATATACATTCTTGCCAAAGGGCCTACTTCTACAGGAAGACCCTGATATCTAGGTGCAGTCACCCAAGAATAGGCACCAGCTTTATCAGCATCAGGAGCTGGCGGCGTTTCAGCAGGAACCGCCGTATCATTGGGAGCATTAAACCAGCTGTATCTTAGATTTTCAGTAATGAAGTTCACATCAAGCGGACTAAGCTGTCCGTCAATCATAACCCCGCCGACGGTATATGTAACCGGAAAGTTATCTTCAGCAAAAAGCGGCTCGGATATAAAGTTACGGTAGCTTGTTCCAAGTTCATAGTATTCGCTGTAGTAGCTAGCGATAATATTAACATCGGGAATGAGAACATCTTTTACAAAATCAGTTATCTCATTTAGGATAGACTTTACTTCACTGAATTGCTTAATGGTAACATTGGTAGTTACCCCCCCGACGAATATGCCATGAGGATGAGGGGCCTTGCCGGCTAAAACAGCTAAAGCAGTATGAGCTTTTCGGCTTATTGGAATAGAGGCAAAATAATCATTAGCAAGCTTGGCATTAATATCTCTTGGCAACCTATAGTCGCCAGACTCAGGATTTGTTTTTTGGAGCGGGCTGATTCCTTCTATGTTGACGTAATCAGGAAAAACAAACTGGAATATCTGCCTAATATGATTTTGCAAAAGTTCAAACCCGTTAGCGAGCTCCCTAACGACCATTCCATTTACAGATGGGGTTACACCTAGAGCTTGCTCAAGAGCAAGGGTAGAGGCAAGCTCGTGGTGAGTCGAACATATTCCACAGGTTCTGGCCGTAAGATAAGGCATATCTAAAGGAAGCCTTCCGCGGAACATTTCTTCAAAGCCTCTAAACTGCATACCACCGCTTCTGGCCTCGACGATAACATTATTTTCTATTTCTACGCTGATATCCAGAAGGCCGCTTATTCTTGATACGGGATCTATTATAACTTCTGTTCGTGCCATACAAGGAACCTCCCTTAATATCTTATAAAAGGCTGCATTAAATCGGGGAATCCGAAAGAAGCGCAGCCTATACAATTTGTATTATTTCCTATAGGCCAATTATCGCTTTCATTCCATCTATTGATTGGACACTGAGTCCTGGTAACGGGGCCGCGGCATCCAAGCTTAAACATACACTCAGGAGAGCCATAGGTACTGGCAAAAATACCATAATCAAAAAACGATCTTCTTGGACACTGCTCATGAATTGTAAGGCCAAAAAAGGTAATAGGCCGATTTTGCTCATCAAGTGCTGGCATGCCAAAGTTAACAATATGTGCGAGTGTTCCAAGGATCCACAAAGGATGAACAGGGCATCCAGGAACATTTATTATCAGGCGATCAAGAACTTGATTGAGTGGAACAGCCTGAGAAACATTAGGCCTGGCGGCTGTTGGGCCTCCAAAAGAGGCACAAGTTCCTGCAGCTACGACATAACTTGCGTTTTGAGCGATAGTTTGAACTGCTTCTAGAGCTGTTATATATCTGCCCTCATAATTGGCTATAATGGTATAGCGTCCTTCAGATCTCAGTGGAATAGCCCCGCTTACGATAAAAATATATGGTTCGCCAGAATTTATAGTATTCAGGATACGTTCATAGGCCGCCTCGCCTGAGTCTGTCATAATACTATTAAAAAAGGTCATATTGACTAAATCAGTTAAAAGAAAGGGAACACCGGGATTTTCACCATCTAATAAGGCTATAATTTCTCCAAAGCAAGTAGATGTTTCAAGCCAAATACAGTTAGGCTTTTGGGCTGTTCCCTGTCTAATACTCTCTATTGCCCTATTAATATAATTTAATGGCATATAAGGTTTACTATTAGGTAAAGGACATTTTGTTTTATCCATTATATCAGGCTCCCTTAGACTTTTTTTAGTTTGCCTGCAATAGGAAGGTTTTTGACGATGCGGTATAGGTCATTACTATGCCCACGAGCAAATGCATCAGTTAAATCATTACCTGCTTCAAGCCCATTATGGATTCCATTACGCCAAGATGGACTATCTGTCACGTCAAAAACAATACCACTGATTACGACATAGGCAGGATTACCATTTTTGCCGTTATAGTACTTTTTGAGTTCTTCTGAAGAGAAAAGTCTTTCAGAAATCATGGTACTAGCATTTTGCATTCTTGGGCCAACTGTCCCAGGCGTGTGAATACCGGGGGCTATAGGGGCGCCAGGAGTACCAACGCCGGGAGTTATAGGTGTACCCGGAGTACCAATACCAGGAGAACCAATGCCAGGAGTTGTAGGAATACCGGGAATGCCAATGCCGGGAGTACCAATACCTGGCGTCATAGGGATGCCGACAGGGCTGTTATTACTATTTATAGGAGTCCCCGGAATACCGATACCATTATTATTCATAGGCGTACCAATACCAGGAGTCATAGGAGTGTCAGGCGTACCAATACCAGGGGTCATAGGAGTGCCAGGCGTACCAATGCCAGGAGTCATAGGAGTGCCAGGGGTACCAATACCAGGGGCCATAGGAGCACCAGGGGCACCAATGCCAGGGGTGCCAATACCAGGAGTCATAGGAGCACTAGGGATGCCAATACCAGGGGTAGTGCCAATACCAGGGGTAGTGCCAATACCAGGGGTAGTGCCAATACCAGAAGTAGTGCCAATACCAGGGGTAGTACCAATGCCCGGGGCAGTGCCAATGCCAGGGGTAGTACCAATGCCAGGGGTAGTACCAATGCCTGGGGTAGTGCCAATGCCAGGGGTAGTATCAATGCCTGGGGTAGTACCAACACCCGGAGACATAGAGGTGATAGGAGGTAATGTCCCTGGGATTATAGGTGCTGCAACACCAGGGGGAATGCTAGTATCTGGCATAGGAGTCCCTGGAGCAGGAATACCAGGAGTCATAGGAGCACCAGGGGTACCAATAGGAGTCATAGGAGCACCAGGGGTACCAATACCAGGAGTCATAGGAGCACCGGGGGTGCCAATGCCAGGAGTCATAGGAGCACCGGGGGTGCCAATGCCAGGAGTCATAGGAGCACTAGGGATGCCAATGCCAGGAGCCATAGGAGTACCAGGGGCACCAATGCCAGGGGTGCCAATACCAGGAGTCATAGGAGCACTAGGGATGCCAATACCAGGGGTAGTGCCAATACCAGGGGTAGTGCCAATGCCAGGGGTGCCAATACCAGGAGTAGTGCCAATGCCAGGGGTGCCAATACCAGGAGTAGTGCCAATGCCAGGGATGCCAATACCAGGAGTAGTGCCAATACCAGGAGTAGTGCCAATACCAGGAGTAGTGCCAATACCAGGGGTAATGCCGATACCTGGGGCAATGCCAATACCAGGGGCAGCGCCAATGCCAGGGGTAGTACCGATGTCAGGGGTCATAGGAGTACCAGGGGTACCAATACCAGGAGTCATAGGAGCACCAGAAGGAGGGATGGTGAGTGTGGGAACCTCAGGGAAAGAAGGTTCTTCAGGAGAATCCATGTCGAAAATAGGCGTTTCAGTTACGTAACCTACCATGGGCATAATACGCATAAGTTCATCAGGGTTATGATAGCCGCAGGCTCTCGCACCAAATGTTACATCTGTTCCTGAAAAGAGGCCAAAGTGTGTACCCGCTCCCCAAGTTGCAATATTTGTTACATCAAAAACAAAGCCGTTAAAAGCTACGTAAGAGGGATTATTTCCTCGGCCGTTATAGTATAGGGAAAGTTCTTCAAGAGTAAAGGCTCTATCTTCAATTGGAGCCGGAACATCCATGTCTGGGTCTGTAAACATACCGGTTTCTGGAATAGGAGGAAGAATAGGGGGTTGAGTAATTCGAGCAGCTTGCACACATTTTGAAGGATTCAATTTATTAGTATTACGCATACAAGCTCTTAAATTTAAAAAGGCTTCTTCCACTTGCAGAAGTTCCTCTATATATTTCTCAGCAGTATCTGAATGAGTAAGTGTTGAGATAAACTTTTTCGTGCTTCGTATTTCTTCTTGAACATAAGTCATTTGATAAGCTAGCGAACGCTTCATATATCATTCACACCGATCTATAAAATATCTTATACATATATATTCGAATGAACTAAATAAATATGTGCAATAACAAGAATTTTACATAAAAATAGAGCCTGCGGTTAAAGCAGGCCCACTTACAGTTAGTATTTTAGATTGCATCTTTTGTTACATTAATAAATTGATAGCTATTTCCGCACCATTTAATAAACTTCTCAAAATCACTATAACTTATAATAACGGTAGAAGTATTGATATTAGGGTGAAATCCTAATCTAGAGTGGTTCGGGAGATCTTTGTCAATAAGCACTGTTAATGCTTTGTTTTGATCATGAATTAGCCCTAAGGGACTTATAGAACCAGGTGTTACACCAAGTAGCTCTAATAATTTAGGCTCCTCCCCAAAAACGAGACTGGCAGCTTTAACCTGTTTGCGGATCGTATTGGAATGTGCTTTTTTTTCTTCTAACATGACGACTAAGTAGTGTTTGTCCTCTCTTTTATCATATAAGAATAAATTTTTGCAGATGCTTGCATCAAACTCACAATAACTTTTTAATTCTGTTACTGTAAAAGCTGCAGGATGATTAATCATCTCATAAGAAATGTTAAGGTCATCTAAAACAGCGAATATTAGTTCTTCCTGTTTCATAAATAAAACTCCATTCTAAACTTATATGTCAGCTTATCCGATAAATATATACAGGTATATCATATCTATTTCGTGCAAAAAGATCAAGAACCATAAAAAAGATAGAAGATACATCAACATACACTAATATTTTAAATATTTTTAATTTGTGATATGATAAAAGAGGGGTATGGGGGAGCGTGATTTGTGAAAGATATTGACGAAAAAAAGTTTAGAAGAAGGATTCAGATCTTAAAAGAAACTTTCAATAAAAAAGAGAATACAGAAAACCCTGTTTTATACGAAGATGAGAAGGAAGAAACAATAAGTACGAAGAGTAAAAAGGTTATTACAAGAAACAAAAGGATTATTGCAGGTTTGATTATATTCGCATTAACAACAACAGTAATTTTTTTGCGATACGGAGGAGAAAAACTTTTAGACCAAGTAATCCCTAAGGAACAAGTTACTTATTATCATATTTCTGAACTAATAGGTGAGAACCCTATAGATTTGGCACAAACAATGGTGTCTTGCATAGAAAGGCATACAGAAGCAGACATTATCTTTAAAACGGCTGTGACAGCGTATGAGAAGAATAACTTAGTAGACATGGGCTATATTACTAGGCTCGAAGATCTAAAGCACTCAAAGGGTAATTTAAGCTTACCCGAGCTGGATGAATTATTTCAAGAAATCGTAGATAAAGAAATAATAATTTTAAATACTTTAAAAAGTAAAGAAGGAAATCTAACATCTGTTCAAAAGCGAATAGAAGAATTAAGCTTTTTAAGCAATCGTTATAAAGAATCTGTTATCTGTGTTTTTCAAGATACTAATATAATGTGCAAATATTGTGAGGAAAACGCACATCAGTAAAAGTGACATTTTACTATGATTTTTTACAAGTTATTTGACAAGTACGCACGAATAACATAATATGGAATTACAGCAAAAAATTACAACAACAAGAAACGTGAAAGGGGACGAGGATAATGTTTTTTAGTAGTTTGCCAGCGGATAATGAAGCAGTAAATAAAGAAGAATCTATAAAACCTAAACAGAATAAGGTAGTCATACTAATAGCTATAGCGATCGTTTCATTTATCATTATTGTGATAGCGTCCATTATGATCTTTACAAAATTAAGGGTACCTGAAAATGCTTCACCCTATTGTATGCTTATGAAAAGCGAAGGGAAGATCTGTAAAATACATAATCAAAAGCATGAAGGAAGTAATTTGTCAGCATTAGTTATCTCAGAAGAAGAAATGGCACTTCATCAGCAGCTTTTCGAAGAAATTTCAAATGGGGCCTATTTTGATGGCAAAAAACTCTATAGAAAAGAGGATGAAGGAGAAATAATTGCTATTTATAATAATTTCCTAGAAGAAAAACAGACTTTATTTGAAAAGTATCTTTCCGACACATTAGATGAGAAAGGAACAGAAAGATATAACTTTATTATTGAAGAACTTAGTACTTTAGAAGAAGTTATTAGCAAACTGAATATAAGGTTAACAAGCAAAGATATGCCAAGCAGAGAGGATCTTACTAAAGAAGTTGAGTATCTGAGGACAGAATTGGAAAAGACTAAGACGAGCCAGTTTGATCAAACATTTGGGAGTTCTGATGCCTCAACAGAAAAAAGCGACACAGCGGATAAACCTTCAATAGAATCTGTGAAAGAGGTTCCTAAAAAAAGTGAAAAAGAAAAGTTATTAGAAACAGATACGCTTTTATATGCAGCGAGCGGAGGCAGAGTTGTTGATATTCCAAAAGATATAGAAAATGCAGCAACAATTAAAAAGAGTTCAATCTATAAATAGGCAGTTAAAAAGTAAGATTGAAAGTTTTTTTATAAAATTCAATAAATTTAAAAGTATATAAGGTCTTCCGATTAGGAAGACCTTATATGCTTTTAATCTACTCTATTTGTTCTATGGTCTGGAAAAACATGTCTTGCAACATATTTATGAAAGAACCATTCAGCAAGGCCTATTACCGCTCCGGCAATAAGTGCAGTTGCAAAAGTTATGATGCTGTCAACCCATATATAATTGTAGATATATACAATAAATACTGCAAGACCAGCATCAGCAAGGGTTGCTACAGTGTTATTGGAAATAGGAAGGATCAAAAGATCACCAATAACGTAGGCAACAAGTGTAACTGTTAATGCTACATATAAAATCTCTACGAAATTTAAGTTAGTTAAGAAACCAAGAATAATTTCTAAAACAACAGCAACAACAGCAAATTTAACTAATAGGGCGTAAACGTGCTTCATTTTCTCACCTCCTTTACTGGAAGGTATAGATTAATAAAACTTGCTCATACTATTTTTGGAGACTTAGTGCTAGGTCAGCAGCTTGAATGTCCATTCGAAGTTGCTCCTGAACATTATAGGGTTCATAATAGCCATTTTCTATCATATAGTTAGATATTTTTTCCTGCATATTTACTGCATCATCAAATTGTCTTTTTAAAGCGTTTCTTACCTCTGGGGATGCAGCCTCAGCAATTGCTATTGCATAACTTTTAACAGCTGTCTTGGATGCTAATAATAAGTCAGCCGCAATAATCTGATCGCTCATTTTATCAAGTCCAGTCATTCCTTCAAAAATTGAGTTCATAGTAGTTATCCTTTCTATATTTACTGAACTAAGTTCTACAGGCCCATATCTGCCAAATTAGATTGCTGCATTAAGTCTTTTAATTCTTTGATATGACCTTGGGCAGCCGAAAAGTCTTGTTCCATAAGGCTTCTAAGCTCACTGTCAGAGGCAAGAGCAGACATAGTAGCTGACTTGGTAGCACAAATGTTTTTAAATGTTAATAAATTATGCAAAGCAAAAACTTCATGGGGTGCAATATTTTGATGGATCATGTTTTCACCTCCTTAACTATAGAGAAACAACATGTAAATTAAGATATTCATTTATGAACAGTTGTTTCTCATAATGATTTCACATCATACACCAACATAAATAGCTTAAATTTAGAGATGTGAAATCATTATATAAGATATAGTGTGCCTTAAACAAAATAAATAATACTAACATTAAAAGGTTGTTATTAATATGGGAAGTGTCTCATTAAAAAACATAAAAATAGAACTGCAAAGAGCAATGAAGCTTTTTACAGTTCTATTTATATCTATGTGATTTCAATCTATTCTATATAACTATTTTCGAAGTTCATATTTTCTATCATAGTAAGAAGGATATTTTCTCTGGCTCGGATGAGTACGGCATCTTCGGGATACCAATAGAGGTTAATAACTTCTCCAGGTTTTGGCAAAGGGGCCCCGTTTAATCTAATGATTTTGATCTCCTGACCATTAGGCAGGGCTGCAATGCATTTAACAACAGGACCCATATAAAGAATTTCTGTTATAGAGGCTGTAAGAGAAGGCTGATAAATAGCAGAGGTACCAAAATGCATTTTCTCAGGCCGTACGGAAATATAAATCATTTCACCAAAGTGAAAGTTCTTATTAATGCCGCACATACAGCCAGTTTCGAGGTTTAATAGCACTTCATTGCCTTCAATTTGGGCAATAACAGCCTCAAAGAGATTGGTTTCCCCGGTAAAAGTTGCGACGAACTGTGTTTCAGGATGTTCATAAATTTCATGAGGACTTCCAATTTGTTCTATAGAACCATTATTCATAACCACAAGACGCCCGCCTATAGATAAAGCTTCTTCGGCATGGTTTGTTGCATAAATAAAAGTGATGCCAAGTTTCTTTTGAATATGTTTAAGCTCAGACTGCATCTCTTTACGAAGACGAAAATCCAGTCCCTCTAAAGGTTCATCTAAGAGCAGAATCTGAGGCTTGTTAATTAGCGCTTTTGCAAGAGCAACTTTTTGGCGCTGATACTTGGTAAGCTGATGCAGACAGCAGTTTTCAAGTCCTGTAAGCTGAACGATATCTAGTATTTCATCAATTTTTGTGCGAAGCTTAGATTTTTTTATATTTTGGAGCTTAAGACCAAAAGCCATATTATTATAAATGGTCATATGAGGAAATAAAGAATAACTTTGAAAAATGGTATTCATGTTACGTTCAAAAAGAGCCTTAATCTGTAAATTGTCGTCGACCTTCATAAAACTTCCGGAATCTGGTGTATCAAAACCAGCTAGTATGCGGACTAAAGCTGACTTACCACATTCAGGGGGACCCAAAAGGGTAAGAAATTCATTTTCATAAATATCTAAGTTCAGGTTTTTTAGAGCAATATGTTTGTCATAAGCTTTATTAATATCTTTAAGCTGTATCAATATATTATTAGTACCCATTTTCTATCCTCCTTACTTCAATGAGTGCGTTACAAAACGTAAGCCTATTAAAGGTTTCAGCCTCTAAATGATAAAAAGCCATGCTGAAAAAATAGCATGACTCCGTTGTCAAAATACAGATGGGATTTATAGTGCTTTTTCACCCCGTTCACCTGTTCTAATACGCATTGCATCATCAATAGGTTTAACGAACACCTTGCCATCACCAGCTGATCCTGTTGATACCTTCTGATGAACATCTAATAAAATATCTTCCACCTTTTCATCAGCTACAACAGCTTCAACTTTAACTTTAGGCAGAAGGTTAATAGTTGTTTTTAACCCTTTATACTCACTTGTTAGTCCTTTTTGCACACCGCAGCCCATAACGCTTGAAATGGTAATGCCAGTAAATCCATGCGTATTCAGTATCTCTTTAATAGTTTCTAATTTATCAGGTCTAATGATTAATACGAGTTCTTTCATACTTACACCTCTTTCCTGGACGAAATAAAAAAAGGCGCTTAATCTTTGAGATTAAGCGCCTTTGCTTATACTTATTATATAAGTGCATAATTTTAATGTCAACAACAAAACTGGAAACAGCAAAAGTGATAAGAGGGTGAGGGATTGATGGGATTTTTTAGAGTTATTTCACAATAAGATATTACTTGTTAATAAAAGATATTACGGTTGTTACACAAAATAGCTAAAAGTATAATTAAATTAGGAGCTGGAGTTATTGTTTTTTAAACAAGAGGCTTAATAAGACAGAAAGGAGGCAAGAAATGAATAATGTTTTAGTTGAATTTAAAGATATATCCAAATCTTTTCCGGGAGTAAAAGCACTTCAAAATGTTCAATTTAACTTAAAGTCTGGAGAAGTACATGCACTTTTAGGAGAAAACGGAGCAGGCAAGTCTACACTTATGAAAATATTATCTGGCGTATATGTTAAAGATACAGGCAAAACTTATATTAAAGGAAAAGAAGTTGATTATAAAACACCTAAAGAAGCTCAAGATTTAGGCATAGCCATCATTCACCAGGAGCTTAACCTTTGTAAACATTTGACCGTAGCAGAAAATATTTATTTAGCAAAAGAGGAAAGTACATTTGGATTTATATCGGAAAGAAAAATGAACAAAATGGCAAGTGAAATCTTAGCGTCTTTAAACCTTGACTTTAAGCCAGATACTTTAGTAGGAGAATTATCGGTATCAAAACAGCAGATGGTTGAAATTGCAAAAGCCCTTGCAACTAATGCGGAGATTATCATTATGGATGAGCCGACATCTGCTCTTACAGATAAGGAAATAGAAGATTTATTCTCCATCATTTATAAGCTGAAGAAAGAAGGTAAAGGAATAGTTTATATCTCGCACAGGTTGGAAGAACTTGCAAGCATTGTAGATCGGGTATCTGTCCTAAGAGATGGAGAATATATTACAACACTTGATTTTGCGAAGACAAATTTAGAAGAAATCATCGGTTATATGGTAGGAAGAGAAATAACCAATAAGTATCCGAGGGTAGAAACAAAGGTAGGAGAAAAGATCCTAGAGGTTAGACATTTATCAGCCGGAAAGGCTGTTAAGGATGTAAGTTTTGAATTATATAAGGGAGAGATTGTTGCTTTTGCAGGCCTTATGGGAGCTGGAAGAACAGAACTGGTAAGGGCAATATTTGGAGCAGATAAAAAAAGTGCCGGGGCCATTTATTTAAAGAGCCAAGAGGTCAAGATCAAATCGCCAAGACAGGCAATAGATCATGGGGTGTTTTGCGTGCCGGAAGACAGAAAAAAAGATGGGCTTTGTATCAACATGACAGTTCTTGAGAATTTAACGCTGCCTAATCTTGATAAGGCTTCCAAAGGAGATTTTATTATTACAAACAGGGAAAAGTCTTTTGCGGAGCAGATGGTCGGCAGCCTAAAAATCAAAACCCCAACTATTTCACAGGCAGTAAAAAACCTTAGCGGAGGGAATCAGCAGAAGATTGTTGTAGGCAAGTGGCTCTTAAGAGATGCAAATGTTATTATATTTGATGAGCCTACGAGAGGTATAGACGTTGCCGCTAAGGTAGAGATTTATAACCTCATGAATGAACTTAAAAAACAGGGAATAGGCGTTATGTTTGTATCATCTGAATTACCCGAAGTGCTGGGAATGTCTGACAGAGTTTTAGTGATGTGTAACGGCAGGATTACCGCAAACCTTATCACCAAAGAGACAAATCAAGAAGAAATTCTGCATTACGCCACACAATATGAAAGCAAGGAGGTAATAAACAGATGAGTATAGAAACAGCAAAGACGTTAAATAAACTGAATTTTAAACTTAATTTATCGAGAAAAACAAAGCAGTTTTTATCAACTTTCAGCGGGCTCGTAGTATTGCTGGTTATTTTCTCAATGACTAATCCTAACTTTGGAACAACAAATAATTTCTTGAACGTTGCGGTACAAACAGCACCGATTGTTCTTATAGCCATAGGACAGACCTATGTACTGATCACTGGAGGAATAGATCTTTCGATAGGCTCTAATATTGCCCTTTCAGGCGTCTTAGCAGCTATGCTGATGAAAGCTAATGTGCCAGTCCCTATCTGTATTTTGTCAGGACTTATTTCAGGATGTCTTGTAGGTGCTGTTAATGGTTCGCTGGTGGTCTATGGAAAACTGCCGCCGTTTATCGTGACGCTAGGAACAATGACTGCTGTAAGAGGAATCACGCTTACAATCACACAAGGTATACCTATAAGCGGACTTCCAGACAGCTTTAATCAAATCGGCACAGGGTCGACATTCGGTATTCCGAATCCTATTTACATTATGCTGTTATGTGTTATCGTATTTGGAGTACTGCTTGCAAAAACTAAAACGGGACGTTATACATACTCACTGGGAAGCAACTTTGATGCAGCAAGACTTTCTGGAGTCAATATACAAAAGTCACTGATTAAAGTTTATATGATCAGCGGGTTTGTAGCTGCTGTAGCAGGCCTCATTATGGCAGCAAGGATTATCTCAGCACCTCCGACAGCAGGCGATGGTTATGAACTTGATGCAGTAGCAGCTTCTGTAATCGGCGGAGCCAGCACAATGGGAGGCGAAGGAACGATTGCCGGTACTTTAGTTGGAGCATTTGTTATTGGCGTTTTGAGAAACGGACTTAATCTTACTGGGGTATCTCCATTCATCCAAAAAATTGTAATAGGTGTTGTTATTATTGCAGCTGTATTTTTTGATCGTATTAAGAGAAAAGATTAGGTAAATGAAGAAACATAAATATTAAATTTAATAAATATCAAACAAAGCTTAAATATTAAAAATCATAGGGGGAATCACAATGAAGAAAAGTAAAATGTTATTATCAGTATTATTATCAGCAGGGATTATGGCACTGGCACTTACAGGATGCGGTTCAAACGGACAGTCAGCATCAGCACCGCAGGGAGCTGGCAGTGGACAAAAGGTTGAGGAAGCCGCAAAGCCTGAAGGCGGATCACTTAAAATAACACTGATAACAATGGATTCCATGGATGAGCACTGGCTGAAGGTAAAAAAGGGTGCAGAAGAAAAAGCAAAAGAGCTAGGGAACGTAACAGTAGTTTTCGACGCGCCGCAGACAAAAGTAGATGCAACAGTGCAGGCACAGTTAGTAGAAAATGCAATTACAAACAAATCTGATGCAATCTTGCTTGCTGCTCTTGATAAAGAAGCCTTAAAACCAGCAGTGGAAAAAGCAAAAGCAAATGGCATACCTGTTATTTTTGTAGACTCAGGTGTTAATACGGATCAATATGATGCCTTCTTCTCTACTAATAATGCAGCAGCCGCAGAACTTGCAGCAGATAAGCTGGCAGAACTTATTGGCAAAAAAGGCAAAGTTGCTATCATCAATGCACAAGCAGGAGCAGGAACAACGATGACCCGTGAAAATGCTTTTGCAGATAAAATTAAAAGCGCTTACCCAGATATTGAAATTGTAGGTGTGCAATATTCAGATGGAGATAAACAAAAAGCACTTAACTTTGCAACAGACTTTATGACTCAGCATTCAGATCTTGTAGGTTTTTATGCATGTAATGAAGGGTCAACTGTTGGTGTTGGAAATGCTGTAGACCAAGCTGGAAAAGCAGACCAAATAAGTGTAGTTGGATTTGACTTCTCAGCAGATGTAAAAGGACTTATAGAAAAAGGCTCTATCAAAGCAACTATGGTACAAAATCCATATGAAATGGGCTATCAAGGTGTTCAGGCAGCATTTGATATTGCAAGCGGCAAGGCTTTAGATCCAAAAGATATTGATACAGGTGTAACAGTAGCTACAAAGGATAATTTAGATACGATTAAATAATAGAAGATAGCAGATAAAATTCTTTCTTAAAAATATTTTAAGAGAGGATTTTGCTGTATCGTAATGTAAGGAAAGAATACGAAGGAGACAGATAGCCAGCCAAAATAATTAGGGTGAGTTAGAAAAGATACAATCAAAGTTTGGCAGATAAAAAAGCTAACTTTGATAATAAAATTGTAATAGGAGAAATTAAATCATTAAGGGATTAAGTTTTAAAAATAGATATAGAAATGAATAGATTCAGCCTATTTAGATTCTCTCTTTAGTACTATCTATAGAGAGAATTTAAGTATATAATGATACATATTAAAGATTTACTCAAACAGCTAAATCGTCTTTATAGGGTGATCACATGAAAAAAACAAATAGAAAAATGATTCTTGCCTTTCTTTTTCTCATCATACTTGTTCTAAGCACTGCCTATTTTATTTTTCGAGTACCTAAGACCCCAATAGAATTATTGGAAACAAATCCTGCCATTAACAGCCAGACCGTTCCTATTAAGATGTATATCATTGGAGAAGAGATGGAAGACTTTCCTCTTGTGCTGGAAGAACTGAATAAACTGCTTGTTCAGAAGATCAATATCACATTGGACGTTACTTTTATTCATCCGAGTAATGCCATTCGGGAATACCGTACATTATTTAAAGGGGGCAATGATTTTGACCTTATCAGTATGTCCTATCATAATGATTATAGAATGCTTGCAAGAAGCAGAACCTATATGGAAATTACGGATGAAATGCTTAGAAAAACTGCCCCAAAAACTTTTGAAGAATTTTCAAAATCAGTGCTTAAAGAAACGCAAGTAGACGGGCATACTTATATGCTTCCAACAGCCGCGAAGCTATACGATCAAAAGGTTATCGTTATAAGAGGGGATTTGAGAAAAAAGCATAATATTTTAAAACCAAAGGATCTGAAGACCCTTGAAAGTTATCTTTATACGATAAGAAAACATGAAGAAAATATTATGCCCTATAGCGTTGGGGAATCAGGGTTTAGGCTTATGGAAGCTGTTTTTTTGCAGCCAAGAGAGTACGCACTAATAGATAATAATCTCATGGCGAGAAAAATTTCAGATCTAACCAGTCATATCATTAATCTAAGTCAGCTTAAGGAATTTAAAGATTACCTCAGCCGCATTGCTAAATGGCGGGAGGATGGGATTATTCCTGAGGATACAGCGGCCCGCAAATACATATCAGCAGAGGCATTTGAAGAAGGAGAATCTGCCATTTTTATAGGCAATCTCTATGAATGCAATAATCTTATCAATAAAGTAAGAAAGAAGGCGCCGGCATTTCAACCTGAGCTTATAGACCTTTCGCCAGAACGTAAGGTTAGTTATATGCCAGCTTCATCCGTTGGCATAGCAGTAAAAAACGGATCTAAGTATGCCGCTAAGTCTTTGATGTTTATTGAACTTTTATATACAGACCGAGAGGTTTTTGACCTCCTTAACTTGGGAATAGAGGGCGTGCATTATAAAAAAATCGGGAATGTGAAATATATTGCCTTGGATGCCGGCAAAAGATACCCGCCTTACAATAACCTTTATTGGATGATGACAGATAAGTATATTAGAGAGCCATATCATGACGAGGAATACACGGCTGTTTTGGAGAACTGGAAGAAAAATACCCAAGAAGGGTATCACATTTATTCGCGAAGTGATTACGAAGATATTTTGCCAAAGGTATCTAATCAAGAAGATGCCTACAATCTATTAATCAAATATATCTATCCCATATCTTTAGGTGCGTATAAAGATGTGGAAGGAATTTTAGAGTTATACAAAACAGAAATGAAAGAATTGGAGCTAAAAAGCAGCCCATAGAAACAATCATTCTAATAGAACTGCATAGTGCGGGGTGAAGCCATGTTTAAGCTGTTAATTGTTGATGATGATTATATTACAAGAGAAGGGATTATTAAGCATATTGATTTTAACGCCTTAGGTGTGGGCGAAATAGAGGAAGCTGATGATGGAATCAATGCCCTTGAAATATGCAAAAACTATCAGCCCCACATTATTTTGTCTGATATCAGAATGCCTAGGATGAATGGCATAGATTTTGTGCTGGAAGTAAGAAAAGTATTGCCTAAAGTAAGCATTTTGTTTATGAGCGCTTATACGGAAAAAGACTATTACAAATCTGCTATTCATCTTAAAGCTGTAAGCTTTGTCGAAAAGCCTATTGATCTTGAAGAACTTACTGAAGCCTTTCAAAGTGCAGTTAAAGAACTAAGAGCGTATATAGCTTATGATCAGGCCTTGAGCAAAATGGACAAGGTATTAGAAGAGAGCATTTCTTTTATGAATAATCATTTTGTATTGATGCTGACAGAAGAGAACCATCAAAGAAGTGAAATTGAAGAAAAGAAAAGAGCCTTATCCCTGGATATGCCCTCGGAAGGACTGTTTTATACAGTGATTATAAAGCTTGCAGCCCTAAAGAATGCATCCGGGTCTAACCGTCAACAGTATGAAGAAGAAGTTAACAGCTGTATAAGTGCAGCTGCTGCTCGGTTTAACCTAAAGACTATCTTTGCATTCAAAAGCCACGATGAGATTGTAATGCACGTTTTTGCAGCTAAGGATGAGGTGAGTACATTAAATGCAGATCTTCTAAGCAGACTCTGTGAAGTATGCTGCATGCAGCTTTTTTCAAAATACAAATTTGCTGCCTCTATTGGCAAGGGAGTTAGAAGGGTAGAGCAGGTTTGGGAATCATACCGCTCAGCAAACGCTTATCTTGAACGTGCGTTTTTTGAAATAGAACAGCCGATTATAGTTTATGAAAAGGAGGAACCTTCGTCGGTATATTGCGTAAATAAAGGACTTTTTGAAGCATTTTCAGCACTAATTGAACAAGGAAATGAAGAACGAGTTATTCACTATATTCAAAAGACAACTGATGAAGTTAAAAAACATAAAGATACCAAAATCAATGTGATTAAAGATATTTATTATCGGTTTTTATTTGTTCTTGGACAGTTTGCAGGAAACCTTCAGCCCCTCGGTGAGCATTCTGATAAAGAAGATACCCTTTGGGAACACATTTCAAAAATCGAATTTCTGGGTGAACTCGAGGGCTATGTGATCAGCAAAATAAGAGGCTACTTCAAAGTTATTCAGGATCAGCAGGATAACAAGTTTTTTGCAGGCATCATTATGCAGTACATTCATGCTAACTACAGCAACCCATTTTTATCCATTAACGATATCAGTGAAAATACATCCCGCTCACAAGCTTATATATGTGCAGTCTTTAAAGAGGAGACTGGAAAAACGATTAATCAATACATTACAGAGTATAGAATAACTAAAGCCAAAGTTTTATTTAAAAATAGAGAGATGAAGGTGCTGGATATAGCGAAACAAGTAGGCTATAATGAGGCAGATTATTTTGCAAAAGTATTTAAAAAGCATACAGGCATTTCCCCTTCAAAATTCAGAGAAAAGTGTATGACGTCATGAAAAAACACTTGCTGAAAATATTTTTGCAAGATATTAAGCTTAGGGATAAGCTTTTGCTTTCCTTTTTTATATGTATATTTCTGCCCCTTCTTATATTTAATGGCTTTAGCTTTAGAGTGATAAATGAAATTCTAGAAAAGCGTATTATGTTTTCGGCTACCCAGGCCTTTGATCAGACTACCGACTACATGTTTTACAAAACAAGTAAAATTATTGGCGTATCAGACAGCATTGTTGTTAATGACTCGGTAAGAGAAATTTTGGAAAAAGATGTATATACCTATTCTTTAGTAGATCAATATGAAGATTTAAACAGTTTAAGAATGTATCTTAACTCACTCAAAGATGATCATGATGTTTATAATATCTGTCTGTTTATTAGAGATGAAGTCGTACATTCCAGCAGCGATAATGATGTTGGTTCCATAAGTGACGCTATGAAAAGCAAGTGGTATGGGCAGCTTCCGGGGTCCAGCAGCCGCATACTGATGTGTCCGCCTTCTTATTATGAAAAAAGGCGCCCGGGGGACCCTGATATTTTGTCTTTAGCAAGAAAAATTACAAGCTCTGATGATTATATTAAGATTATAGGCTATCTGCGCATAGACTTTTTAGAACAGACGATCAATCAAATCTTACATAATGCCAACAGTATAGACGGAAGCTTTACTTATATCAGAAACTCAGATGACAGGATAATTAGCACAACAGATCAGGAGCTTCTTAAAAAATATCACTTAAGCTTAGCGCATTTGGAAGCTTTGCAAAATGTAAAAGAGTGGACACTTAAGATAATTGCCGATGAAGATGTCTATGTCAGGACAACAGTTATTCCAAATACGGACTGGACGATTATTACGATCATTCCGAGAGATGCTATTTTTGCAGATATCAAACGTCTCAACCATTTGATGCTGATCTTTATGATGATTCTTGGGACAATTGTTTATGGGATGTCATTTTTTATTGCTATCAGCTTATCTAAAAGGCTCAAGCGGTTATCAGGCAAGATGAATAATATCTCTAACGAAAACCTTGTTCATTATACAATGGATATGGACAGCAAAGATGAAATAGGGTATTTGGCAAGAAGCTACAACTTTATGATCGACAGGATCATAAGTCTCATTGAGCAGCAGTATGAATCAGGGAAAGAATTGAAAAATGCAGAGCTTAGGGTGCTTCAGGCGCAGATTAATCCCCACTTTTTATATAATACGCTGGATATGATCAACTGGATGTCTTATGAAAATAAGGGAAAAGAGATCCGCTATATTGTCAGGTTGCTCTCAGCCTTTTACAAACTGAGTTTAAGTAAGGGAAAAAGTATCATAACATTGAAAGAAGAACTTGAACATGTTTCTTTGTACATGCAGATACAGAACGTAAGGTTCAAAGATAGCATAAGATTTGAAACGATATGTGATAAGGAGCTTATGAAATACAGTATTCCTAAAATCACCCTTCAGCCTATAGTTGAAAATGCTATTTTACATGGAATAATGGCTAAAGCTGAAAAAAAGGGGCAGATAAAGATAACGTGCAGTAAGAAGGATAAAGATATCTATATTAGTGTAGAGGACGATGGCATTGGAATGAATGAAAGTGTCATAGAAAAAATAATGTTCCAGGATGACCAGCCTTTCAGCGAAAATGGATTTGGGCTTAAAAATATTCATAACAGGCTTATGCTGTATTATGGCGCAGATTATGGACTGACGATTACGAGTAAGGAAGGCATAGGAACAGTGATACAGGTTAAAATTTCTACAGAGCATATGAATTAAGACAAAAACATCTTAAATGCCTCTAAAGGCCATTTAAGATGTTTTTTAGCACTATTTATTTAATGCAGCTCTCCAAAACAGCTGTTCCCTTTTGAATGTCATCAATGCTGCAGGCAGCAAAGCTAAGACGGATATATTTATCTTTTAAGTGATCCAGATGAGAGAAAAAGATAGATGACGGGGTAATAAGAACACCGTTTTTATAACAGGCTTCATATAACCTTTCAGCAGATAACCTTTGGGGCAGACGAAGCCAAAAACATAAGCCGCCGTCAGGTTTTTCAAACTGAATGCCATAAGCTTTAAGCGGCTCAAGTCTGTTTAGCATGTATTCGTATTTACCTCTATAGATTTCCTGCATATAGTGAATGTGCTCATGCCATTTCCCCTTTGAAAAGTAAAGCTCCAGGGCCCTTTGCATAAGACCGGAAGAAGAAATATCGGTCGTTTGCTTCATCTTTGTAAAATCATCTAAAAGCGGAGCGGGAGTAATCAAAAAGCCCATACGAAGTCCTGGCATAAGGAGCTTAGAAAAACTTTTAAGATAAATAACCCGATCCTCTAAATCAAGTGCTTTAAGGCTGGGAACAATTTCAGTGCCGTAGTTAAGTTCATACATCGAATCTTCTTCAAGGATATAAAAATTATATCTGCGGGCTAAATCAAGTAGGCCGAGAAGCGTCTCGCGGCTGTAGCAGATGGTAGTAGGATTTTGATATTTGGTCATCACATAAATTATTTTAGGCTTACAGATCTTTACTTTTTTCTCAAGTTCAATCAGATTAATTCCCTCGTTGCTTAGGCTTACCGGCACAATGCGGCAGCCCCTTGATTTAAAAACTTCCAATGCGCCGTTATAAGTAGGGTTTTCTGTAACTACAGAATCCCCTGCATGAAGTAGACTTTTGGCAATGATATCAAGGCCCTGCTGAGCGCCGGATACAATCTGTATGTGTGAAGCAGAAGCATTTATATGATAGGTTTCATTTAAAAACTTACCCACTATTTCTCTTAAAGGCAGAAAGCCATTGCTTTCTTGATAACCAAAGGCAAACCCTTTATCTCTGTCTATAACCTCCACTAAGTATTGTTTAAAGGTCTCAGTTGGGAAAATAGCAGGGTGGGGGGAGGCACTGGCAAAGTCAATGAAATGGCTGATTTTAGAAGAAGGACTCTGAGATAGTATTGGCGCTTTTGCTGCAGCCTGCTTAGAAACATAAAAACCACTGCCTTGCTTAGAAGTTACATAGCCGGATATCTCTAGCTGTTTATAAGCATTGATAACAGTTACATTATTGACCCCTAGGGTCTTTGCAAACGTTCTAATGGGAGGAAGCTTTTCTCCGAAAGGCAGGTCGCCTTTAAGAATAAGTTCTTTAAGATAGTGAAAAAGCTGCGCATAAAGCGGCTCTGCATTGTCAACATCAAATTGTAAGGGTTCGATAGTCATACATCAATCTCCTTGGTATATATTTTAATGGATAAGTGTGTGAAGTATAGCAAAAATTTTTAATTGTTACGATACAATAAGTATAAAAAGAGATTAAGTTTTTGTAAAGCAAACTTTTAGCCTACATCTATAATACTTATTATAGGCAATTACAAAACTCAATGAATTTAGGTTTATCTTGTTCAAAGAAAGGATCAAGATCATCGTAAACATTAGTTATAAAAGATTTTTATCTTTAGCATATATACTTTCTCATAGCGAATGGTACGAATTATGATATGGACTTATTATATTACAATAATAAAATTCTATTAAGGGCCTTGACACACTTATTTGAATTCTTATAATCTATAAGTGGAAGACCAAATAATGGAAGTTTGGGGGATTTTATATCATGATCAGAAAGGAGTGATATAAAATGGGAGATAAAAACCCTAATAAACCACCAAAAAAGAAAAAAGTAAAGGTTGATGAAACCAGTACAGTAGCAGCAGCTACAGATTCAGTTGGTAAATCCAGCAGAAAAAGCTAACAAAACTTACACTCAAATTTAATAAAACTTGAATTTAATCATATACGGGGGAGAGGATATCTAAAAAGCCTAAAGGCTTAGGGTATCCTCTTTTGTTATGAGAATGAAAGAAAAACTCACCTCTTTATTACATAGATGCGCATACGGTTTTGATAGTTCTGATGATTGATCAGCCGGGTATTTAAGAATAGTAAAAGCAGCTAGGTTTCTAAAAGATAGAAGAAACAACATTGGAGGATTGTAACGATACAATGCTGGATTAATAATATGTATTATTGACTCAATCATAAGAATATGTAAAAATGCAATTATAAATATTAAAAATATTAATAATTGTTTGCATACAATTAGTTGGAAGGGGATTAAAATGGAAACGAATCAAGTATTAAGAGAAACAACATTTTCAACAAAGGATATTGTTATTATAGGCATGTTAGCCGCAGTATGTACTGTAGCTACTTATATCAAAGTACCGGCAGGCAACGGAGCAATGGTTCATTTAGGAAGTGCGGCACTTTTTACATCAGCGCTGCTCTTCGGTGGGACCAAAGCCGGTCTTGGAGGGGCCATAGGATCAGCTATGTTTGATATTATAGGAGGGTTTTCACCCTATACCTTGTGGTCATTTATCATAAAGGGCTTGGCTGGATTATTAATAGGACTTATAGCTAACTCAAAATTCAGCAGAAAACTTATAGCGAAACTTACGGAAGGGAAGGCTCAAAGCATACAGCTCTTTATAGAAGCTGCTTGGTATTTTGCAGCGGTTTTAGCTGGAGCCGTTTGGACGCTCGTTGGATACCTCGGGGCCTGGACAGTGGTTATAGGAAGCTTTGAGGCTGCAATGGGCAATGCCATCTTTTCTATTTTAACTTCAGCTGCCGGTATCATTGTAAGTATCCCGCTCACTCTGCTCCTTAAAAAACCGCTGACAAAATACAGAGGACCTTTCTAGCTATAAAAATTACGTAATAAGCCCCTGACATGAGGAACTAATATCTACATGTCAGGGGCTTATTAAATAAAAGTATATCAGGGATAGCATTTACGGGTTCCCAAGGTACTAAAGCATAAATTTATGTGTTTAAACACCTTTATTCATGTTAATATTATTAGTAGTATAAAATGGATAAAAGAGGTAATACAATGAACGCATTAGCAATTTTGCAAAAGTACTATGGCTATCACTCTTTTAGAGAAGGACAAAAGGAACTGATAGATCACATTATAAATCATCGGGACGTCATGGGCATTCTGCCAACTGGCGGTGGGAAGTCTTTATGTTATCAAATACCGGCGCTGCTGTTTGAAGGGCTTACCCTTGTTATTTCACCGCTTATTTCTTTGATGAAAGATCAAGTAGATACGCTTAAGGAATACGGTGTGAGTGCAGAGCTTATTAACAGCAGTCTAAGTCAGAGGGAGTTCCAAGAGATTATTATTAATGCCAAAAAAGAAGCTTATAAGCTGCTGTATGTAGCACCAGAGAGGCTGGAGACAGACAGTTTTATGGAACTTATAGGAGAAATAGAGGTTAGCTTGGTGGCGGTAGATGAAGCGCACTGCGTTTCACAGTGGGGCCATGATTTTAGACCCAGCTACAGGCGTATTGCCAAAATGATCAGCAGCCTTCCTAAAAGACCTGTAGTAGCAGCCTTTACGGCAACGGCAACGGAACTTGTCAAAGAGGATATTATAAACCTTCTTAGACTACAAGGGCCCTTCGAGTTCATTGGAAGTTTTGACAGACCGAATTTATACTTCGAAGTAAGAAAATCCAGAAACAAGTTTGAGGAACTTAAATCTTATGTTAAAGAAAAGAAAGCGGAAAGCGGCATCATCTACTGTGCTACCCGCAAAACGACAGATGAGGTCTGTGAAAGGCTAAATAGAGAGGGCATAACCGCTGTCAGTTATCATGCAGGACTTGCAGAAGGTGAACGCTCACAAAACCAGGAGGCCTTTCTCTTTGATAAAGCAGAGCTTATGGTAGCGACCAACGCTTTTGGAATGGGAATCGACAAACCCAATGTACGGTTTGTTGTGCACTACAATATGCCAAAAAACATGGAGAGCTACTATCAAGAAGCAGGCAGGGCAGGGCGAGACGGAGAAGCAGCCGAATGTATTTTGTTTTTCAGCACCCAGGATATTATGACCAATCGTTTGTTTATAGAGAATGGAAATCCTGAGGCCGACCATAGCGGCGAATACCAAAAGTTAAGTGCGATAACAGATTACTGCAATACCGAAGGGTGTCTAAGGTCTGCTATACTGAGTTACTTTGGGCAGCAAAATGTATACACAGGCCATTCAGATGAATCCCAAGCAGCTGGCTGCAATAACTGCGGAAATTGTAATAATGAAACAGAAAAAACAGATATTACAATAGAAGCGCAAAAGATACTCAGCTGTATCAAGCGTATGGGAGAGCAGTACGGAAGTACCTTTGTGACAGATGTTCTAAAAGGAGCCAATACCCAGAAAATCAGAGATTTTCGTTTTGATAACCTTTCTACGTATGGCATTATGAAAGATTACGGCAAAGACATGATTAAAGAAATTATGGCGTTTTTGATTGCAGAAGGATATCTTAACTTAGTGGGAGATCAGTACCCTATTTTAAGACTTAACCTTAAGAGCTATGAAATACTAAAGGGTAATCTAAAAGTAGAAATAAGACGGGTAATTCATCCGGAAGTAAAGGCGAAGCGGGCAGAAAAGCCAATCCAAGAAGAATTGTTTGACCGCCTAAGGCTGCTAAGAATGAAACTGGCAAGAGAACATGAGGTTCAGCCTTTTATGATTTTTGCAGATACAACGCTTAAAGAAATGTGCCAAAGGTATCCATGCACCGAGGCAGCTATGCTGGAGGTTACTGGGGTAGGAGAACGCAAGTTTGAAAAGTATGGGGATCTTTTTATTGAAGTTATTTCGAAATATGTGGAGGAAAATCATATTGAGCTTCAAGGAATAGAAGAAGATTCGGATCAAGAAGCAAATAGCAGCACAAAGCAGCCTAAAAAGACAGCAGGAAAAGACAGTCATAAACAGACATATGCCCTATATAGGCAAGGCTTAGGGATAAATGAAATAGCCTCTGAAAGAAATCTAACACCGATGACAGTGGAAAATCACCTCTTAAAATGTGCAGAAGAAGGGCTTGAACTAGACTTTAGCGCATTTATTCCATCACTCTATGAAGAACAGATTGCAGCAGCTATTGAAGCATGCGGCGTAGAGTTTCTAAAACCTATCAAAGAAGCGCTGCCGGAAGAAGTAACTTATACAGCAATTAAGTTTGCGCTTTGTAAATACAAAGAGCGGGGTATAAAGCAAGAGGCATGCGAATAAGATAAATTCAGCCTGTGTGATTTTTAGAAACAGGTATTAAACTATTAGCCCTTTTTGAGGATTAGGGCACACGACAGAGCAGCTTGTGAATAATATATTATAAACCTTTTATAGGCATTGAATAGTAAAATAATTCGTAGTAGAATACAATAAAGTAAAAGATAGATTATCATTTAAATAGAAATGCTAGGTTTTTTAAATTAAGAATAAAAAACAGGTAAAAAGTAAAGAAATAGCTTTAAGGTTAATTAATGAGCCAGACAGTCACAAGTACCTAGCATGCTTAATTTATAAGAAGTATAGGAGGCATTATGAAAGATATAGTTATTATTGGCGGCGGACCAGCAGGACTAACAGCAGCAATGTATGCAGGAAGGGCAAAACTAGATACGGTTCTTCTTGAAAAACAGTTTCAAGGAGGCCAGATGGTAAATACCAATGAAGTTGAAAATTACCCAGGAATACTGCAGATCACAGGGCCTGAACTTTCAACAGCAATGTATAACCATGCAAATGAATTTGGAACAAAGATGGCTTTTGATGAAGTGACAAGCATTGAAATAGATGGCCCTGTTAAGAAGGTTGTTACAACAGGCGAGGTGTACGAAACCAAAACGATTATTTTAGCGATGGGAGCCAAACCAAGACAGCTGGGGGTAGAAAGAGAGCAAGAACTTTGGGGGCGAGGTGTATCTTACTGCGCTATTTGCGATGGTGGATTCTTTAGAGATAAAGAAGTTGCTGTTGTTGGCGGAGGCGATACAGCTATAGAAGATGCCCTATATCTTTCAAGACTGGCTAAAAAAGTTTATCTGATTCACAGAAGAGATCAGCTAAGAGGGGCTCAGGTGCTTCAAGACAGACTGTTTGCTTCTAATGTAGAAATGCTTTGGGATAGTGAAGTCAGCAAACTTTATGCAGAGCAGATGCTGACAGGTATTGAAGTTAAAAACAAAAAAACAGGGAAAACGAGTGATCTAGATTTACAAGGCCTTTTTGTTGCAGTAGGCAGCGTGCCTTCCACGCAGCTGGTAAATGGACTTGTTACCCTCAATGAGCAAGGTTATATTGTTGCAGATGAAAACTGTCAGACAAATGTGGAAGGCGTTTTTGCAGCAGGAGATATAAGACAAAAGGAACTAAGGCAAATCATCACTGCTGCTGCTGATGGCGCAGTCAGCGTCTATCAAGCTGAAAAGTATATATTAACAAGATAACCATTAATAAACAGGCGGATTCCCTTACTAGGAAGCCGCTTGTTTCGTGAAGAGATTAAATAAAATTAAATGAAGTAAAAAGCAACTGCAAGTTGACAAATCTGCGAGCAGGGGTTGATAGATTTGGTAGGGCTCCCGTGCTATGCTTATGAAGAGGTGATCTTATGGAATTTTATGAAAAGCTAAGGGTTCTACGAAACCAAAAAGGATTTTCTCAGGAAGAGCTGGCAGAGCGGTTAGGGGTATCCAGACAGGCGGCAGCGAAATGGGAATCGGGGCAGTCCTATCCGGATTTAGAACATTTGATAGCGCTTAGTAAGCTGCTTGGCATAACAATAGACAGACTGATAAAAGCTGATGAAGATGACTGCAATTTGGCATTAACAGAAACAGACAGGCTGGACAGTGAGCAGCTGATTGCCTTTTTGTGCCGGGCTAAAAAAGCAACGTATGCTGCAAAAGGCGCCGAAACGCTTCCTTCGAGGCCGAACTCCCATGATTTACAGTATATAGAGGGAGATTATAAGTATATAGATACATACCTTGGCGGAGAGCAATTTGGCGGTGAAGAAGCGGTATGGACTCATGACAGTCCTGTTTGGACAATGAATTACTGTGGCAGGGTACTGCATGAAGGTTTTTCGGGAGACTTTCTAAAAGAAGTTCTTCTCAATGTGCCGCTGGATAAACCCTATAGGGGACCGATGATCTATCAAAAAGGGGATTATAGCTATCACTGCACCGTGAATGGATCTTTTGAGTGGTTTCAAGGCTATGAGGAAATCTTTTTTGGAAGAACCAAGGTTTATGAATGCTATTTTCATGGAGGAAGTATTAAATAATGTAAAAGGGAAGAAACTTAGAAAAGAAGCTAAGGATCTTCCTTTTTTGGATTATAAGACGAACTAAATGATTAATAAAGCTGTAAGTTGTAACGATACAATTTTAAAGTTGTTCAGCAGACATCTTTTTATATATTGACTGGTGCAAAATATTATGCAAAAATACAACTATTAACAACAAATTATACATAGGTTGTACCGATACAATTTTGATTTGCGAGGGGAAAAGATGAAAAAGGTTGCAGTCATTCACGACTTATCCGGGATAGGCAGATGTTCTTTAAATGTAGCAATATCTATTTTAGCAGTACTAAAAAAACAGCCATGCCCTCTGCCGACGGCGATTTTATCTAATCAGACGGGTTTTAAGAGTTTTTCATTTTTGGATTTTACGGAGTATATCAAAGAATATTATTCACATTGGAAAGACATAGGCTATACCTTTGATGGTATTTACTCAGGCTTTTTAGGCAGTGTGCAGCAGATTGAACTACTTACGGACTTTATTAAAGAATTTAAAACAGACAAGACGCTCGTAATGATTGATCCTGTAATGGGGGATAACGGCAAGCTTTACCCTATTTATCCAGATGATTACCCGGGGCATATGAAACAGCTGATTCGTTATGCCAATGTCATTACGCCAAACATCACTGAATTTGCACTTCTTACAGGATATGATGCGATGAAAGAGGGTATTAATAAAGAAAAGCTTCAAGATTACGGCAGGCAGCTCGGTGAGCTTGGCCCCAAGCAGATTATCATAACAGGGGTAGTTAACCCGAATAGGCCGGACTGCTTATATAACATAGGGATGGACTTTAATAAACAAACTTACTTCGAAGTTAGTTCCCCATACAACCATATTTCCTATAGCGGAACAGGAGACATTTTTGCTTCTATAGTTTGCGGCTATCTTACAGATGGTTATGATTTAGAAAAGAGTGTAAAAATAGCAGCTGATTTTATTGCTAAGGCAATAGCGTATACAGCTGAATATAATCTAGATACCAACGAAGGTATTATGTATGAACAATTTTTAAAGGAGCTGAATATATCATGAAACAATCAGAGAAAACAAGATTACTCGTTATGACAGCGCTTTTTGCAGCGCTCATCTTTGTAGCAACCCGCATTAATATTCCAACAGGTATTAACAATCGTATTATTCATGTTGGAGATGCAGCGATCTACCTGGCAGCTTGTATTTTACCTATGCCTTATGCGATGATAAGCGGAGCGATAGGAGCAGGGCTTGCGGACTTTATGACACCTGGCGCTGCCATATGGATTATTCCAACGATGATTATTAAGCCGCTTTTAGTACCCTATTTTACATCTCAAAAGGGGAAATTTATCAATACACGTAATGTGATAGCACCAGTTTTTGCAGGTATTACAGGGCTTATAGGGTATGCAATAGCAGAAGGCATCATTTTTGGCAACTTCATTGTAGCCATTACAGGTATTCCGGTAGCTTCGCTGCAGCCTATAGGAAGCGCGGTGCTTTTTGTTCTGATCGCCTTTGCATTTGATGGGATGAAACTAAAAACCCGTCTTGTAAGGCAGCTGAGGGGGAATGCTTAATGACTATTTTGTATGTAATAGGCAGAAATTTGTATGTTAACTTAACGAATAGATGTCCATGTGCCTGCACCTTTTGCGTCAGACAGGACAGTGACGGAGTGCACGGAGCAGATAACCTTTGGCTTGACCACGAGCCTTCTTTAGAAGAAATACTTACAGAGTTTGAAAAGCATGATTTAGATAGCTATGCATCGGTTGTCTTTTGTGGTTATGGAGAGCCGCTTGAAAGACTCGATGTGATGATTGAGGTTTGTGAATATATCCGGTCAAAAAGCAATATAAGAATAAGGCTTAATACAAATGGCCTGGCTGACCTTATACATGGCAAAGAAACAGCACCGCTTCTTGCTGGCAAGATTGATGAAGTATCTATCAGTCTAAATGCCCCTAACAAACAAGATTATACAAACCTTGTAAGACCTTGTTTTGGTGAACAGGCTTTTCCTAGTCTTTTGAAATTTGCATCAGAGTGCAAGAAGTATATTGGCGATGTCTCCTTTACGGTAGTAGATCTTTTAAATAGAGAGCAGCGAGACGCCTGCAGAAAGCTGGCAGAAAGTATGGATATCAAACTTCGGGTAAGACCTATGATATAAGTTGAGTGGGGCAGCTAATTAACTGTTGAGCCAGATTGATTATAGAAACTGTAAAACGAACAAATAGTTACAAGTTAACAGACCTGTTGATAAAATGAGGTCTGTTTTTTTGTTTAAACGCTGAATAAAAATGTTATAGCATAGTAATTAACTGTACATAATGGTGAAATATAGTACAAAAAAACATAAATTGACAACTATAATAAACAATTGTATAATTTTATTAAAACGTGAGTCATTACTTAGGGGAGTGTAAAAAAATGGAATTTAATGCCGTATACAGACGTGAGAACATAGTGTGGAATGCTATTGAACTTATTAATGAATCGGGTGTACATGCCTTATCCACTAAGCTGATTGCAAAAAGACTAGGGATTTCAGAAGGCACACTTTTTAAGCATTTTCCTAGAAAAAATGACCTCCTCCTAGCAGTTCTTGACCAGTTTGCTCTTTATGATGAAGATATGTTTTATACAACGCAAAATAAAATGGAAAACCCTAAAGAAGCGATTCTCTTTTATATTAATTCTTATATCATTTATTATGAAAGTTATCCTGAAATCGTATCATTGATTCAAGTCAGTGATATGTTTAGAGGAATCCCTGAGCTGGAAGAAAAGGCTAACCATGTGTTTTATAAGCGCTATGCGTTTATGAAGGAAATGATAACTAAGGCCCAGTTAAGTGGACAGATCAGACAAGATATAGGGGCAGATATTTTAGCAGATATTATTACATCCACTAAGAAAGGCATATGCACAAGGTGGCGGTTTAGCAAATATAGCTTTTCTTTACGTGAAAAAGTGATAGAGGCAGTAACGATGCTGCTTGACGCTTTCAAAGGCTGATTAAGAAATACATAAAGATTAATAGAGCCTGCAGTAAAACAATAGGGGGGAGAAGCAAATGTCTAATCGTTATATTTCAGAACCAATGCTGGAGATGTATATTTTTGAAACCACTCAAAATGTCGAGCAGCTGGAAAAGTGCATTTTAGATAATGAAAAGTGCAGCAGCTATTCAAAAGAGGCAGTGAACGAAATTTTTCGTATCATGCATACGATTAAAGGTTCATCTGCCATGATGCTTTTTGGTAATATATCTTCTTTAGCACATCAAATTGAGGACTTGTTTTATTACATACGTGAACAAAATCCTCAGTTTATTGATTGTTCTGCACTATCTGACCTTATACTAGAGGGAATAGATTTTATAAAAGTAGAACTCCATAAGATTAAAAATGGAGAAGAGGCAGACGGAGACTGCCAAGAATTAATTGGACAGATCAAACAATATTTATCACATATCAGACAAGGCAGTCAAGAGGAATTGGCACAAGAAAAAGAAACAGGACATAAGGTGCAGCAGTATTATATTGCATCCGGTAAACTTAACATCACAGCGTCCGGCAATTATTACAAGGCTGTTATCTATTTTGAAGATGGCTGTGAAATGGAAAATATAAGAGCCTATACAGTAGTACATAATCTAAAAGAAATCACAGAGGATATTTTTTTTATACCTGAAGATGTCATAGATAAAGATGATACAGTGCAGATCATAAGAGAAAAAGGTTTTATAATTTATTTAAATGTGGATAAGCCTTATGAAGAAATACATGAGTTCTTTATGCAGACTATTTTTTTAAAGGCGCTTGAACTAGAAGAAGTAAGTCAAGAAGAATTTAATCAACTAAAGAGACCTAAACACAAGGTTGTTGAGACAAGTCCAATCAAGGTTCCCAAAGTAGAAGTAATTGAAAATAAAGAAGCAGAGCATCGGGAGACAGTCTCTTTATCAGCTAATCAAAGTATTATCAGCGTCAATGTCAATAAGCTGGATAAGCTCATGGACTTGGTAGGAGAGATGGTTATTGCAGAAGCAATGGTGACTCAAAATCCAGATTTGCAAGGGCTGTCCCTTGATAATTTCCAGAAGGCATCAAGGCAGCTGCGGAAGATTACCAGCGAGCTGCAGGATATGGTGATGTCCATCCGGATGGTGCCCCTTTCAACCACTTTCCATAAAATGCACCGTATTGTAAGAGATATGAGTAAAAAACTAGGGAAAGAAGTAAATCTTAAGCTTATTGGAGAGGAAACCGAAGTTGACAAAAACATTATCGAGCAGATTTCCGACCCGCTTATGCATCTGGTACGTAACGCCATTGACCATGGACTTGAAACTACGGAGGTAAGACAGCAGCTTCAAAAACCTAAAATGGGAACGGTTACCCTGGAAGCGAAAAATGCCGGAAGTGATGTTTTAGTCATTATAAAAGACGATGGCAAAGGAATAAATAAGAAAAAGCTATTGGAAACAGCCAGAGAAAATGGACTATTAACCAAATCAGAAGATGAGATGACGGATAAAGAAATCTATAATCTTATTTTTCTTCCTGGTTTTTCTACAAAAGAAGCAGTCACTGAGTTTTCAGGACGAGGCGTAGGAATGGATGTAGTGATAAAAAACATTGAGGCTGTTGGAGGAATCGTTTCAGTAGATAGCACCGAAGGAATAGGCACAGTTGTTACTATAAAAATACCTCTTACGCTAGCCATTATTGATGGCATGAATATACGTGTAGGCAGTTCGCGCTACACCCTGCCGACTACTGCTATCAAGCAGTCTTTTAGGCCAAAGCAAGAAGAGATTATTACAGACCCGGATGAAAATGAAATGATTATGGTAAGAGGACAGTGCTACCCTATCATGCGTCTACACAAATACTACGGGGTAAGAACTGCTGTAACTGATTTTACAGAAGGCATCTTAATTATGGTCGAGCAAGATGAAAAGACGATTTGCCTATTTGCAGATGAGCTGTTAGGACAGCAGCAGGTGGTTGTTAAAAGCCTGCCAAACTACATCAAGGAAACAAAGCACATTACGGGACTTGCGGGCTGTACGCTGCTAGGAGACGGAAGCATTAGCCTAATTCTTGACGTAGGAGGGCTGATAAGTAATCATGGATAAACAAAGGAAAACAAGAGACTTTAGATATCACTAATCAGAAAGGAGTTATCCCTATGGCTGAAAACGAAACACAAGCGCTATTTGAACAAGAAGAAGATACTCAAAAAGGCAAATATTTGACTTTCACCCTAGGCAGTGAGACCTATGGCATAGAAATCATGTATGTTACCGAAATTATTGGCATACAGCCTATTACAGAAGTCCCTGAACTGCCTGAGCATGTAAGAGGTATCATTAATCTAAGAGGAAAAATTATACCTGTTATGGATGTCAGACTCAGGTTCAAAAAACAGTTCAGAGAATATAACGACAGAACGTGCATTGTAGTGGTAGATATGAGGGAGATATCCATTGGACTCATTGTGGATGGGGTATCGGAGGTTTTAGCTATTCCGGACACTGAAATCGTTACCCCTCCTGATATGAGCAAAAATAACAATAAATATATAAAAGGAATTGGCAAAGTAGGTAATGAAGTCAAGCTGATTTTAAATTGTCATAAATTATTAAATGATGAGGAAGCAGATAGTTTATTAAATATATAATAACTAAGGGGGTACTAGAATGAAATGGTTTAGTAATTTAAAAATTAGGGTAAAACTTATTCTTTGTTTCATCGTACTTGCAATATTTACAGGAATTATTGGATTTGTTGGAATCAGTAATATGGGAACCATTAACGAACGTGGTGACGAGATGTACTATGGGAACTATATCCCAACGCAGCAGCTTACCTCTATTCAACGGTCATTACTTATGATTCGCTCCAATTATTTCTTAATGGTATATGAAAGAGATGGGTCAAAGTTTCAAAGCCGTGTGGATGAAATTAATAGATTAGCAGAACAAAATAATGAGATTATTTCTAATTACGAGCCTGAAACGCAAGAAGAGGCGACTCTTTTTAATAATTTTAAACAAAGCCTTCAGGGATATCGAATGGTACGTAATGAGCATATTGCACTGCTTGAACGCGAAAAATATGAAGAAGTAATATCAAAGATACCAGAATTTGCAAAAGCTAGAGAAGATGTTGAAAGAAATATTCAAGCAGTAGTTGACTATAATTCAGAATCAGCAAAAGCCAAGGCCAATGAAAACACGAAAGAATTTCAAAGTCAGTCTATAGTCATGCTGACAATCATAGTAATTGGTATTATATTTGCAATTGGATTAGGGTTAATAGTTGCAACTCTTATTAGCAAACCTCTTGATAAAATTGTAAAAGCAGCTGATAAAATTGCAGACGGAGATCTTGATGTGGACTTAGATATTGATACTCAAGATGAGGTAGGCCTTTTAGCTGCGGCCTTTAAACAAATGGCAGAAAATATCAATGAAGTGATGTCAAATATTAGCGCCGCGGCTGAGCAGGTAGCATCTGGTTCAAGGCAGGTTTCTGAATCCAGTATGGCCCTCTCACAAGGGGCAACAGAGCAGGCCAGCTCCATAGAAGAACTGACAGCTTCACTAGAAGAAATATCTGTACAAACCAAGCAAAATGCAGACAATGCCAACAAAGCCAACACCTTAGCTGAATCTGCCAAAATCAATGCAGTTCAAGGCAATTCACAAATGAAAGAAATGCTTAAGGCTATG
>CALJNR010000122.1 GCA_937981575.1 uncultured Clostridia bacterium
CAAAAGGTTATGTAGTAGAAAAATTAGCTTAGAGTATAGTCGAGAGCTTAGGTGCCTAAAAAAAATATAGAAATATAGGCTTGTTTGCTGTGCCTATATTTCTATATTTTAAAGAGGAGATTTTCGTAGGAAAGTTCGCCCTGCTTGCAAGAGACCAAACTTTCCTATCTCATATGTGCGTGCGTTTTTTGCACGCTTTCTTATGAGACAGGAAAGTGCAGAATACATATAAGCATAAAAAATAAATAAAAGCACACAATAATTTTAAAATGCATCTTGATATCCAGATTTATAACAAAAAGTTAATAGGAGATGAACGATGAAAAGGAAACTTACGTATATACTAGCAGTAGTGGTGATGCTAGGCTTGTTTTTTACAGGATGTTCCCGTGAATACAGCAATAAGCCTCTGCCAGTTCATGAAACAAGGCCGTCGCCGGAACGCATAGAATAAAATCATCTATTTCATTTATGAAAAAAAGGACAAAAAAACAAGAGCAATTACTTGCTCTTGTTTTTCGATCACTCCATTAATTATTGAGCTGATCCTTTGTAGTTTTGAAATACTTTTTGCACGATTGTTCCACCGATTTTTCCAGCTTCTCTAGCTGTAAGATCTCCGTTGTAACCTTGTTTTAAAGGTACTCCAACTTCTTTTGCAACTTCGTATTTCATTGATTCGAAAGCACTATTGTTTCTGTTTGACATAATATTATCCCCCTCTTTAGGTTTTAGTTTTTTTTTAGGAAATATAAAATATTTAATGTTTTGGAGGGATTAAATATTTTATATTTACCTTGATATTAATATGTGCAGTTTTAACGTTATTATTCTGGAATTTTTAACCTATTACATAAAAATATTGTTACTTAATATAAGTATTTATTGAAGGCATAAACTAAAATCAAAACTTAACAGCCAAATGAATTGTTCAAGTCTTTTAAATGGGTTTATAGGATTTAATCAAAATCAGATTAAGTCTGCTTCATAAGTCGATCAGCAGAAAACACATCATAAAATAGTATAACAATGCGTGCGAAGAGCAGACCCCTAAAAATCTATGACAGCAAAAAAATAAGACTCTCTGATAAAATGCCAGAGAGTCTTAGGGTTATTTAAAGTTTAGAAAATCGTTTATAAGCTTATTAACTATTAAGCTTGGTTAATTGAACCGAAAAGTTCCATTTTTTCTTTTACTGTAGCTTTGATAGCTTCAAATCCAGGAGCAAGTAATTTACGAGGATCGAAACCTTTGCCTTGAAGATCTTTGCCAGATTCAATATATTTACGTGTAGCTTCTGCGAAAGATAATTGACATTCAGTATTTACATTGATTTTAGCAACGCCTAAAGAAATTGCTTGTTTAATCATATCTTCAGGAATACCTGTTCCACCGTGTAATACAAGAGGGACATCGCCAGTAGCATCTTTGATAGCAGCAAGTGCACTGAAATCTAAGCCTTTCCAGTTTTCAGGATATTTACCATGAATATTACCAATACCAGCAGCTAACATTGTAACGCCTAAATCTGCGATGAGTTTACATTCAGCAGCGTCAGCGATTTCACCGTTTCCTACAACACCATCTTCTTCACCGCCGATTGATCCTACTTCAGCTTCTAAAGAAAGGCCTTTTTCTTCTGCAATTTTGATGATTTCTTTTGTTTTTTGGATGTTTTCATCAATTGAATAATGAGAGCCGTCAAACATAACAGATGAGAAGCCAGCTTCAATAACTTGAAGTGCACCTTCGTAGCTGCCATGATCTAAGTGAAGTGCAACTGGAACAGTAATTTTTAATTCTTCAAGCATTCCGTTTACCATACCAACGATTGTTTTATACCCGCCCATGTATTTACCAGCACCTTCAGATACACCTAAGATGACTGGTGAATTGTTTTCTTGTGCAGCTAATAATACTGCTTTTGTCCATTCTAAATTATTGATGTTAAATTGACCTACTGCATATTTTCCATCTCTGGCCTTATTTAACATATCTTTTGCTGAAACTAACATAACGTACCTCCATTTTATATTGGCTTTTTGAGAAACAACATATTCGTCTATTATTTCTCTTCTCATGGGTTATTATAACTTCAAATGGGCAAAAAAGAAACTATAAATTAAGAATTTTAATATATTGTCCTCTCAAGCGCTGCGCTAAGAACAAGCGTCAAATAGCAGAAAGAGACAGAAACTAGACAGAAGCCGAGCTTAGTATTACAATAGAATCAATATAAGACAAGGAGAATAGACAATTTGTGAACAATCCATCTCAAAAAATAACAGGACCTTTATATGTTCAAAAATTTTTATGCAGCGCTGGTGAATGCGAAGATACATGCTGTGCAGGTTGGAACATATTCATAGATGAAGAAACTTGTAAAAAATATAAAAAGGTAAAGCATCAAGCGCTTAAAGTCAGATTTGATAAAGAACTGGTGATGAAGCGGACGGGAACGGAAGAGGCAGCGAAGATCAAATTAAAAAACGGAAGATGTGCATTTTTATCTGAAAAGAATTTATGTGATATTTACAGTACGCTTGGTGAGCCTTATCTGAGCTGTTCATGTAAGCTCTATCCAAGAACGTTTAATAGGATAAGTGGAGCAATCGAGTGTTCACTCGTATGTTCGTGTCCAGAGGCAGCCAAAGTCATTCTCTTAAATGAAGAAAAATTGGGATTCGGCAGTTTAAGTATGCCAAACATATCGCCAAAGATTAGCGCAGAGTTTACAGCTTACGCTGCCACACCTCAAAAATGGCAAGATTACTTTTTTGAGCTTAGAAGACTTATGATCAGTGTCATGCAAAATAGGAAGTATCATTTAGAAGAAAGGCTTGCAGTATTAGAAGTTTTTGTAAAAGGCCTGGAGCAGTATGTGACTTTGCAAAAAATGAAAAAAATACCAGCATTTATCCAGACGTTTTCAAAAGATATGGAAGCGGGTCAAATAAAAATGCAAGCAGTTAATAAGCAAAGTGAACGTAAGGAATTTTCAGCACTGGCTAAAGCGCTCTTAGAGCTTCTTGCAAAGAAACGTATCAAATCCAGGCGTTATGAGGCTTGTCTTGGAAGAGCCTTGGAAGGGCTTAAGTTAAAGGGAGACAGTAACTTGGAGCAAGCTGAAGAGGCTTATAGACTTGGAGCCGAAAAGTATCAGAAACAGTTTCTAGAGAAATATAGCTATACACTTGAAAATTATTTTGTCAACTATATGTTTGAAAGATGTGTGCCGGTAGACTATGAGAATCCTTTGCAAAGCTTTTGGCGGATGAGATGTTATTATATGCTGCTCAAATTTCATCTTATAGGGATCGCTAACTGCGGGAGCGAAATAGACTTGGAAGAGGTGGTTACACTTGTTCAGTCTTTTTCTAAAACGTTTGATCACAGTGAAGAGCACTTGGCCCAGCTGATGAAAGTAATGCAAGCGCACGGCTGAAAGGGTTAAGTGCAAAGTAAAAATGTTACAAAGATAAGGAGAATGATTAATGAAAATAATGCTGATTAGTATTCCATGGATGAAATATTATACCGGAGAAGGTGATGAAGAAAATATTACGCCTTTAAGCGGTTATGTTTTTCAGTATGTTAATGGAAACTATTATGGATATGGAGAAGGACTTAGTAAGATTGCCATTGAAGAGCTTGATGGAGTCCTAGCAGAAGATGAAAGCGCGAAGGATGTTCTTGTAGTATGGGTTTCAAAAAATAGAGAAGATCAAAATAAAATTATCGGATGGTACAAAGAAGCAGAAGTTTTTAGAAATGAAAAAAAAGCGCTTACCCTGGACAGTGACAGGGTAGAACTATGCTACAGCATAAAGGCAGAAGCAGAAAAATGTACATTGCTTCCGCCAGAACTTAGACTCTTTGACATTAAAGATCTCGAAAGCAGCTTGGTTTTTGAAAAAGACATTGACCTCATAAAAGACGTGACAATGTATATTCATAATTACCAAGGGGAAAAACTGAATAAACTTCTTAATCCAAAGGATTTAACAGCAGAGTCGGTTCTTAATTTCTCAGAACTTGAAATGTTCTTTGAAAAGGCGGATGAATTTTTGGCAAAAGATTTATATGGTAAAGCCCTGAGATGCTTTAATAAAGTCATTGCACTAGAGCCTGAGCTTACCAATGGATATGAATGTAAAGGCAGCATTTTATTAAGCCTCAAAATGTATGATGAAGCGCTCAAGGTCTACAAAAAAATTACTGAAATAGAAAAAGATCATGAGGAAGCGGGCTATTGCCTGGGACTTTTGTATGGACTTACAGGAGATTATATAAAGTGCATCCAACATCTTGATGCGTATATTGAAAAAAATAAGCAGGATGCCAATGCTATTGGTGAAAGAGGCATTGCTTACTATAATCTTGGAAAATGGCAGCTGGCAAAAGCTGATTTTGAAGCAGCTTATCAAATGGAGAAAGATAATCCTGTATTTAAAAAACTTTTGCAGTGCTCAGTCTAATAAGAGGGACTGATTTGGTCAACAGGATACACAAGGCCAGCTTGTATAAAACAGAGAAGATAGGAGGACACTATGAATAAAATTAATTATCAAAAACTATTGGATAAGACACTAGATGAGATTACAAAAGAAGAAAAAGTGCCTAAGCTTCTCCTGCATTCCTGCTGCGCTCCATGCAGCAGTTATGTTATTGAATATTTGGCTGAGTATTTTTTTATTACTGTTTTTTATTATAATCCCAATATCGATGAGCAGGAAGAATATGAAAAAAGAGTCTGTGAACAAAAAAAATTGATTGCTGCTATGCCAGTTAAGCATCCGGTTGATTTTTTGGAAGGGGAATATAACCCTTTAGACTATAAACGTTTTGCGGAGCCTTTACGCGAAGAGAGAGAAGGTGGGGAAAGGTGTTTTTTATGCTATGAAATGCGGCTTAGAAAAACAGCTGAAACAGCTAAAAAGTTGGGCTATGACTTTTTTACAACTACCCTATCAATCAGTCCAATGAAAAATGCAGCAAAGCTCAATGAAATAGGAAAAAGCCTTGATGAAGAATATCATGTGACTTATCTTTATTCAGACTTTAAAAAAAAGGAAGGCTACAAAAGGTCTGTCTGGCTTAGTGAAAAGTATGATCTTTACCGGCAGGATTACTGCGGATGCTCTTATTCAAAACGTTACTTAAAAACTTAGGGACATTGATTAGAAATATGTCATAACAGCGCTATAGTCATGAATATGTATTAGTATGAAACCAATTAAGGGGGAATTAAAATGACCACCCAAATGATAGTCTTATTTATTATAGCCGTTGTTATTATTATAGTAGGCATAGCACTGTTTACATCCTATACCAAAGGGCCTAAAACAATAACAAGTGAGGAAAAGATGATTTCTATGACAGAAGATACAGCGAAGAAAGAAGAAATGGATACATCCTTAAAAGATGCAGACGTTTTAGTGGATCAATTAGAAGAGACGCAAGATTGTGATAAGGGCGCAGAAGAGCAGGAGCAGGCATCAGAAGTCCAAGATGATTTTGAAGCATTTATCAAGCAGTTTGAAGAGACGGAAGAAAAAGATCTTGCTGTTGAACTAGAAGAATTGGAAGTAGAAGAAATGCCTGTAGAACTTCCGAATGAGCCAGAACAGCAGGAAATCAAAGAAATGCCTACTGATGAAGAAGAACTTCCTGAACTAGATGAAGAGGCGAAGCCAGCAGAACTAGAAGAACCTCCTCATGAACCAGAAGTTAAAGAGGCTGAAGAGGTGCCTTCGGAAACAGTAGAAATCGGCGAACCTTCAGAGGAGGAAGTCGTACTGGGTGAAGATGTTCCAGAAATAGAACCTGCTTTAGAAGTTGTTGAAGTCCCTAAAGAAGAGGTTCAAGCTGAGCCGATTGCTATACCTAGCCCCATAAAAGAAATAGAAGTTCCTATAGTTGAAGAAGCTACGGAAACGGCAGTTTATGAAACTGTAGAGCAGATAGAAGAAGATATTATGCTTCAAGAAATAGAAACAGCAGAATGTGAGAGTATGTGTGATGATGAATAACTTTAGGGCAGGCAAAACGGCTTTATAAGAAATTTACACGAATAAGATATAGTATAAAAGAGTTGAATAGTAGATTCGACTCTTTTATAATGTCAATATTTTTTAATAGTCTAATAGTCAAATAACTGTTATACTTAGGGTGAAAGAACATTGAAGGAGGAATTAGATGAATAATCAAGAAGAAGTTATTATTGACATGGAAAAAACACAAAAGTTCAAGAACTTCAGCAATAATATGACAAAGCTTGTATTTACAGCAGCAGCAGTTCTAATAGCTGCGATTCTATTATTTAATAGCGTTTACCGCTTAGAAACCGGGACCGTTGCCGTTATTACCAGATTCGGGAATATACTGCCTGTTAATGAAAGACCAGGGATACATATTAAAATGCCTTTTGTAGATGAGATTCACAAAGTCAATGTGCAGGAAGATCGGGAAATGCAGTATGGCTTTTTTATTGAAGATGCAGGAAGCACCACTAAAGAACCGAAGTATGCTTCAAACGATAATGAAGAACTTGTTATTGTGAATGGTAAAAGCAACAATGCTTCTATTGTTTTACTAAGTTTGATCGTAAGATACAGAGTTGAAGAACCTGTGAGTTACTTATACGAAGTAGATGAACTAGAAGATCCAAAAGGTTATTCTTATGACAGAAGTGATCGAAAGGGAACAATACGTCTTGCGCTTGAAGATGTTGTCAGAAATACAATGCAGACTTTTACAATGAACCAAGCCGTAGAGCATAAAGAGGAAATTGATAAGGCCATCCTGCCGGCACTGCAGAAGAAACTGGATAAGTATAATTCAGGTATTCGCATTGTTCAAGTCACTACACAAAATGTGAATTACCTTTCGCAAGTTGATGAAGCAAGACAAAAGGTAGAAGAAGCCAATCAGTATAAAAGGGGAAAAGAAGAAGAAGCTGAAAAGTATGTTAACACCGTTATCCCGACTGCTAAGGCAGAAGCTACCAAGCTTTATGAAGATGCAAAAGGTTACCATGCACAGGTTATTGCTCAGGCCAATGCGGATGTTGCAGAATTTGAAGCGCTGTATAGTGAGTATACTAAAAATCCTCAGGTGGTAAAAGAAAAGTTTTATCTTGAAGCCCTTCAGGAAGTCCTTAAAAATAACGAACTGATCATTGACCAGACAAGTAACGGCAATCTGCTGAAGTTTTTCGATATCAATGATAAGACCAGAAAATTGAGTGAATAGGGGGATAAATGATGAAACTTATAACTAAAATTGTAGCAGGCATTATTGCAGCAGCGGCACTATTCGTCCTGCCGAATTGTTTTTTCACAGTTGCCCCTGATGAAGTTGCAGTAGTCAATAGATTGGGAGAAATAAAAAAGGCTGTGGTAAGACCGGGAACAGAAGAATCTGTTAAAACAACTATGCAGGATAACAATACATTGAAAAATGTAGAGCTTACTGCAAAAAGAGGACTGTTTTTCAAAGTACCCGTTATTGATCAAGTTCAGACCTATAATGCAAAATATCTTACATATATTTCAGCACTGGAAACGATCAATACAAGTGACAGAAGAAAACTGGATATTCAGATGTATGCACAGTACCGTATCAAAAATCCAGCCATTTATCAAATCAAAGTGATCACAGAGGCTAACCGCAAAAAACTGATGGATAGTAATGTTTACCCAGTTGTTATTCAGTCTGCCAACAAACTTAGGTTTGAAGAGTTTTTTGATTATGAAATTATGCAGAATATGATGGATGAAAGAAGAGAACAGCTGAATAAAACCTTTGAAAAAGAATACGGCATCGAAGTCGTGGACATTGGGATTTTCAGAAAGAACTTCCCGGCCAGTACGATTGCAAGCATTGAAGAAAAAATGATTAAAGAAATTCAAAAAGAAAGCGAGAAGTTAAGAGCAGAGGGAGATGCCTTTTACACCACCTCTACATCTGAGACTAATCGTATGAAAATGGAGATTATCGCTAAGGCAACAGAAGAAAGTGCTATTATCCGCGCTGAAGCTGAAAGACAGGCACTGGAAATTTACCGTGCATCTATGTCTAAGGATGTTGAGTTTTATAAATTTATTCAAAGGATGAATGCTTATAAGGAAATGAAGGATACAACGATCTTTGTAGATAAAGACAATGCATTCCTTAAAGGATTACAAGGGCATTAATAAACGTTAAAAAGGCTGCAGTGGTGCAGCCTTTTTAACGTTTATATTTGATCATTAAGGGATAAAGAAATACTTTAATGCGCAGCTTAGACGGTGTAATTAAGGGTATGGTATCGAGTCAATTGATGGTATAATAGTCAAGAAATAGACTAAAGTAATTTCCTAGGCGCTGCCTAGGAGAGGAGTGTAAATCATGAGCAAACTTAGTGGGTGGATTGTTTCTAACGGCTATCTTAGAACGCCTAAATATATGGAGATTATTGATCTTTACCAATCGAGTGCCCTAGCACTAGGTATTCATTTAGAGCCGATTTTTAATCATGAGCTTTTATTTGGCATCTATGAAGGACAAATGATTCTAAGGGGAGAAAAAGCAAATCTTCTTCCAGACTTTGTCCTTTTTTTAGATAAGGATATCAGGCTTGCCAGTCAACTGGAGCAGATGGGGATGAGGCTTTTCAACCGCTCACAGGTTATAGACATCTGCGATGATAAGTCCAGAACCTTTCAAGCTTTAGCAGGCCATGGCATCAAGATGCCAAAAACAATGATTGCCCCTTTAATTTTTAGAACGTGTGAAGAAACTTCAAATGAATATATCGAGGCGTTAGAAGATGAACTAGCTTATCCTATCGTGATCAAGGAGAGCTATGGGTCCTTTGGCGAACAGGTTTATTTGGTTAAAAACCGTACCGAACTGATTAATAAGAGAAAAAAATTGATTCATATTCCGCATATTTACCAGGAATTCATTTCAAGCAGCAGCGGACGAGATGTAAGGATTAACATAGTAGGAAAGCGTATAGCTGCCAGTATGCTGCGAAGGTCCGAAACTGACTTCAGAGCTAATGTGACAAATGGAGGCAGTATGGAAAACTATGAGCCTTCGGAAGCTTTTAAGCAGTTAGCCCTTAGGGCATGTACGGCTGTTGGCGCTGATTTTGCAGGAGTAGATATGCTTTTTGGAAAAGATGAAGAACCCATATTATGCGAGATTAATTCGAATGCACATATTAAGAATATACAGCTTTGCACCGGTGTGAATGTGGCAGAGCATATCTTAAAGCATATTTTAAAGGAGCTGAAACTGTGAGATCGGCATGGCTTATTTACCACCGGGAAGATTACTTGAAGAATAAGTTTTTTGCAGAGCAGCTTATCACTTATGTCAAAGCCGAAGGCATTGATTTAAGATTGGTACTGAGAGAAGACATTGTTTTGGGGATAGCAGGCGGAAGGCTGTTTGCCAAAGACAACAAGCATGAAGAGGCGCCCAAGATCGTTATTAATAGATCCAGAGACAGCTTTTTGGCCAAGCAGTTAGAGTTGATGGGAATAAGGGTGTACAACACCTATCATGTCACCCATTTATGCAATGATAAATCAAGAACCCATCAGTTTGCTGCGGCCCTTGGGATGCCATCTGTTGATATGCTGTTTGGCCATAAGCGGTTATTTGATCTAGATAGTTTTTCACTAGATTATCCAGTAGTCCTTAAAAATCCTTCTGGGCATGGAGGCAGTGAAGTGTTTATGTGCAGATCTCAAGAAGAACTTGAACTTAATCTCTATCAAATCAAGGGAGATGAGTATCTCATTCAGCAGCTTTGCAAATCCCCAGGGATAGATATTCGCGTATTTGTTATGGATAATCAGATTATTGGAGCGATTAAAAGAGAATCAGAGACAGATTTTAGATCAAATTATTCTCTAGGAGGAAAGGCTGAACTTTATCAGCTGAAAAAGGAAGAAAGGGTTTATGTCCAAAAAATTATAGAGGCACTTCCTAGTGATTTTATCGGGATTGATTTTATACTTGGAGAAAAGGGAGAATTTCTTTTTAATGAAATAGAAGATGTGGTAGGCAGCAGAACACTCTATGAGTATGGCAATATAGATACAGCAAAAGCATATGCTGAGCATATAAAAAGTACTGCTACTTAATTGCAGCAGTACTTTTTATATGGGGCAAATATATGCCAAGGAATATGCACATTTATAGGGTTAATCGCTATTTAGCACTCAGCTCACGAATGGCTTTTGCAAGTCTTTCGATGCCAAGATCGATTGAAGCGCTGTCTGAATTCGTATAGTTAAGACGAAGTGTATTTGAAGGGATTATGCCAACATAAAAGGGTTCGCCAGGAACAAAAGCAACTTTTTCTTTAGAAGCCATGTCAAAAAGCTCCAAAGCTGACAAAGAATCAGGCAGCGTAACCCACAAAAACATGCCGCCTTCTGGCTGAGTCACTTTAACATTTTCTGGGAAATATTTTTTGATTGCCAAAAGCATCGCTTCTCTTTGCTCCTTGTAAAGCTTTTTAATGTGACTGATATGCTCTTCGAGGTCATTATCCATTAGGTAGCGGTATATCACACGCTGAGAAAAGTAGTTGGTATGTAAGTCAGAAGCCTGTTTAGCAATAACGAGCTTATCCATGATTTCATGATTTGTCGTACAGATCCAGCCGATACGCATGCCTGGTGTTACTATTTTTGAAAAAGAACCTAATAAAATAGAATAGTTTGAACCGAAAGATTGAATATAAGGAAGGTCTTCACCTAAAAATCTGAGTTCACCATAAGGATCATCTTCAATCAAGATGGTATCTGTATTTTTCAGTATGTGGCTTAGGGCTTCGCGTTTTTCATAAGTATACGTAATGCCTGTTGGATTTTGAAAATTAGGAACAGAATAGAAAAGTTTGATGTTATGATTCGCTATAGTATCTTTAAAGCTTTCCATATCTGGACCGTCATCTTGAAGACCTACTTGATGAAAATGAGGCTCATACAAAGATAAGGACTGAATAGCTCCCAGGTAGCCAGGCTTTTCAATGAGCACAGAATCTCCTTTGTTTAAAAAAACTTTACCTATAAGATCAAGACCTTGTTGAGAACCACTGGTGATCAAAATATCTTCAGCCGATACAGAAAGCCCATGCTTTTCCTGGTATCTTTTTGCAATATATTCTCTAAGGGGCAGATAGCCTTCAGTCGTTGCGTACTGCAGAACATGAGACCCATTTTTTTCGATGACTTTATTCATAGCTTTTTGCAAAGCGTCGGTCGGAAAAGAAATGGGATTTGGAAGTCCTCCGGCAAATGAAATGATTTCTTTATTATTGGTTACCTTTAGTATTTCTCTTATAAAAGATTTCTTGCTGTTTAATATTCTATCTGAAAAGATATGATTCAAAGGGTATCCCTACTTTCTATTTATTCATTAATATGCTCAAGTCCTTTATGAAGGATATCTGTTACATGTGAATCAGCTAAGGAGTAGTAAACAATTTTACCTTCTTTGCGGGATTTAACAAGATTGTACATCTTGAGCAGTCTAAGCTGATGAGAAATCGCAGAATGAGTCATGTTTAGGCAGGCTGCAATATCACACACACACATTTCAGAAATATATAGTGCATTAAGGAGTTTAACACGGGTTGGATCGGAAAACATTTTAAAGAACTCTGACAGTTTAATAGAAACTTCATGCCCTTGTATTTCGGCAGCAGCCTTATCAACTATTTCCTGATGGATAACTGTACATGAACATGTGTCCACTTTACCTGACAATACCATCACCTCCATGACCTTTTAATTAATAGAGTACGTTTTTTTATAAAAAGTGTCAAGATTATAAGATAAATTAATATAAAATCCGTTTTGGAGGTTGATAATATTGGCGTATAGTTGTACTATGAAAAGAGGATATTTTACAAGAAATAACGTTGATTTTACAACGAAATAATAGGAATAATTATACAATTGATTAAAATAAAGCGAATAACAAAAATCCGTGCGTTTAATGACTCATTAATAAAGGGTTAGGAGGAAGAGCTATGATCGATTTTAAGAAGGAATTAAAAAAGTTCAGCCCGATGCTGGACGTGGACCATATTGAAGACCGTATTGACAGAGATGATATGAAAGACCTGATCGATATTATCAAAGAATTAAAAGATAAAAAGCCGGATTCATTTAATCACGAGGGATAGAACTAATTTTAGAAGGTAAGGAGTAGAATGATGGCCTACATATGTCCATACTGCGGTAAAAAAATTGAAGATAAGAAAAGATGTAATATCTGTAACCGTGATTTAAGCTGGGTAAAAAAGATTTATGAAAAAAGTATCAGATATTATAATAAAGGCTATTATGAAGCCAAAGAAAGTAATCTTACAACAGCAGCTACATACCTTAATAAAGCAGTTTACTATAATAAATACAATACCCATGCCAGAAATTTATTAGGACTTATTCATTATGAAATGGGGAACATAGGCCTTGCTTTAAAGGAATGGATTATCAGCTTATCTTTAGATAAAGATAATAATCTGGCCATGGAATATATTGACAGGCTGCAGAATGCACCTAAGACGCTGGTAACTTATAAAGATTCTATTAGTCTTTATAATAAAGCGCTTGTTTATTTGAAACAAAATAATAATGATATGGCGATTATCAGATTAAAAAAAGCAGTCGGTTTAAATGCAAACTTGGTTGAAGCTAGGAACTTATTAGCACTGTGCTATATCAAAGAAAAACAATTCTATAAGGCTAATGAGCAGATCAAGAGTGTTTTAAGCATTGATAGGACTAATCTAAAAGCATTAAAATATTTCAGGGTACTGAGTAAAGAAGATACAAATACGGTTAAGCCTTACGAACTTGAATATATTCCAAAGCAATCAAAGGGCAACTATGTTAAGCCTTCAAGAGTAATTAACAGAGGGCATATACTGGCAGCTTATGTGGTTTACTTTATTATTGGGGCGCTTGGTATGTTTGTCATACAAACTTCTTTGATTCTTCCAAATAAAACTAAAAACTATGAAACAGAAATTGTACGACTTAAAGATTCTGAGACAAAGCTTACTAACCTGCTTGAAACAGTCCGTCAGGAGACAAAAGATGAAATCGGTAAGCTTGAAGAACAAAATCAAAAGCTTCTTATGGAAAAACAGGATATAGAACTTACGACTTCTAAAATGGCACAAAAAGAAAAGCTTACTCAGGCTGAGAACCTAAAAAACAGCAGGGAATGGCTGCAGGCAGCAGAGGTTTTATATAATGTTGCCCCTTCACTTCTTACAGAGGACTTAACAGTCAGTTATGGAGAACTTAAGAAAGAAGTGTACCCAAGGGCTGCCAAGTTGTTATGTGAAGAAGGGTATAGGGACCTTAATAATAACGAACTGGTAGATGCAAGGTCAAAACTGGAAAAGTCCATCTTATATGAGCCAGCTTCGGATATTCTCAGAAAAAGCCTTTACTATTTAGGCCGTACTGAAAAAGCGGGGGGGAATACTGAAAAGGCAAAGTATTATTTTAATACAGTCATTGAGCAGCATTCGGGAACAAGTGAAGCCAAGTGGGCTGCAGGAGAACTTAAGGATTTACAATAAAATAGGATAAATACGCCTCCAAATATTACGTATAGTAAAAAACTGGAAAATTATTGACAATTATTGGAAAATATAATATTCTAGTGATGTGCAATACAAGCAAGAAGGAGGGGTAAAGATTGAGTATTGATTTTACAATGGTCGATAGAACATTACTGGTTACTTTAGAAGGGGAAATTGATCATCATACATGTGTTGAAATCAGACAAACTGTGGATAGAGAATATCAAAAAAGAAGAGCAAAAAATCTGCTGTTTGATTTTGCCAACATCAACTTTATGGATAGTTCCGGAATAGGAATGCTTATGGGGAGATATAGAAGTGTTGCAATATGCGGGGGTGAAATAGGCCTATACAATGTATCTCCGGAAGCATGGCGCATATTATCACTGTCAGGCATTCATAAATTAATGAAGACGTATTCAAGTAAACAAGAAGCGATAGAAGCTTTAGCGTAGTTTTAACTTAGGGGGACATATTGATGCCAAAGAAAAATAGTATGCAAATACAGTTTTCGAGCAATTCACTTAACGAATCATTTGCACGGGTGGCCGTGGCAGCCTTTATATCTCAGCTTGATCCGACTGTAGAAGAATTATATGATATAAAGATGGCTGTATCTGAAGCGGTAACCAATAGCATTATACATGGATATGAAAACGAAGAAACCGGTGAAATATGTATAAATTGTGCTTATGAAGACGAAGTGGTAAATATAGAGATTATTGATCATGGTAAAGGAATTCCCAATATAGAAGAAGCTATGACCGCACTTTACACAACATCTGGGGATGAAGAAAGAGCAGGTCTCGGGTTTACTGTCATGCAGTCTATGATGGATGAAGTAGAAGTTTTTTCTGAAGTGGGACATGGGACAACTATTAGGATGAAGAAGTCTCTTGGGGTATAACAGCCTATAATCTGGGGAAAGGTGGGATAAAATGGATCATACCCTAGAGCTTATCAAAAAGGCACAAGACGGAGACGATGAGGCAAAAAGTCTTCTGGTAAAAGAAAACATGGGCCTTGTTTGGAGTTTGGTCAGAAGGTTTGGTAATCGTGGTTATGATATGGAGGATTTATTTCAAATAGGAAGTATCGGCCTCCTTAAAAGTATAGAAAAGTTTGATCTAAGTTTTAATGTAAAGTTTTCAACGTATGCTGTTCCGATGATTGTTGGGGAAATCAAAAGATTTTTAAGAGATGACGGCATGATTAAAGTCAGCCGTTCACTCAAAGAAACAGCTTATCGGGTACGCATGCTAAAAGAAGAACTAATTAAAGATCTCAATCGGGAGCCGACGATCAATGAGATAGCAGCAGGGCTTGATCTAGGGGTAGAAGAAGTTGTTGAAGCGCTGGAGTCCAACGCAGAAATCGAATCATTAAATGCCGTTATTTATCAAGGAGACGGCAAGCCTATCACGTTGTCAGATAAGATTGATCAGTCACCGACGCTGCAAAGCGACATGGTTGATCAGATTGTTATTGGAGAAATTATCAAGCACTTACTGCCGTTAGAAAAACAAATTATTATGCTAAGGTACTTTGAAGATCGTACCCAGACAGAAATAGCCAATCTACTAGATATCTCACAGGTTCAGGTGTCACGGATCGAAAAAAGAATTCTCAAAAAAATGAGAAGTATACTTACTACTCAGGGCTAGTCATTTGACTAGTCTTTTTTGATTTATCCGAACAATGAAATTTGATGAGAGGGTTTGAGGAAGCAATGTTCGATAAAAGTGTTAAATTCATAAGTTAAAAATAGCAAAATACATAAAAATACCTATAAACCAAATAGTTTTATTATCGGAATAGAAAAAATAACGAACTATATTAGTGAATGCAAAAATAATGTTCGATTAAATGATTGACGCCTTTTTTGATTTATGATACTCTAAAATTAGTTAAAAAGGTTAATACTTACGAAAGGGGAACCACGATGAGTGTTTTCAGAGTATATGTAGAAAAGAGAAAAGGTTTTGATGTAGAAGTAAAGCGTATGAAAAAAGAGCTGAAGGAATTTTTGCATATTCATTCCGTTAAAGAAATACGCCTATTAAATAGATATGATATAGAGCATATTACCGAAGAGGCCTATCAAAAGGCTCTAAATACCATTTTTTCTGAACCTCAGTCAGATATTGTATATGAAGAAACGTTAAATAACCTCGGAGACTTCGCTTTTGCTGTAAGTTATTTAAGAGGACAGTATGACCAAAGAGCAGATTCTTGTGTACAGTGTATTCGTATTATTGACAGCAATTTAAATCCTATCGTTAAAACAACTAAAGTTTATATCATCAGCGGCAGTCTTACAGAAGAAGAAAAAGAGAAAATCAAAAAGAGTGTGATCAATCCTATCGAAGCTGAAGAAGTATCCTTAGAGCCTTTAGAGTCTTTGGATATGACTTATCCTATTCCAAGTGATGTTAAAGTTCTAAAAGGCTTTACGACGTATTCTTCAGATGCCTTAGAAGCTTTCAGAAAAGCAGAAGGACTTGCTATGAGTCTGGATGACCTTGTTTATTTCCAAAACTATTTCAAAGGTGAAAACAGAGATCCAAGCTTTACAGAGCTTAAAGTAGTTGATACATATTGGTCGGATCATTGCAGGCACACTACTTTTATGACAGAGCTTACAAAGATTGAAGTGGAAGACGGGGCTTATTCATCCCCTATTAAAGCAGCACTTGAAGATTACTTTAACATGAGAAAAGAGCTTTATACCGAAAAGACAAAAAAAGTGTCTTTGATGGATATGGCAACTGTTATTGTAAAATACCTTAAAAAGAACGGTAAGCTTAAAGAACTGGTGGAATCAGCAGAAATTAACGCTTGTACAATAGAAAGCCCGATAAAAGTAGACGGCAAAGAAGAAGAATATCTTATTTTATTTAAAAATGAAACCCATAACCACCCAACAGAAATCGAACCTTTTGGAGGGGCTGCGACCTGTCTTGGAGGGGCCATTCGTGATCCGCTTTCAGGAAGAGCCTACGTTTATCAGGCGATGCGTGTAACTGGGGCAGCTGATCCTAATGAAGCCATTGAAGATACCCTAGGAGGCAAGCTGCCGCAGCGTGTAATTACCAAAACGGCTGCAAAAGGCTACAGTTCTTACGGCAATCAAATCGGCCTTGCAACAGGTGAGGTTAAAGAATATTACCATGAAGGGTATAAAGCAAAACGACTCGAAGTAGGCGCAGTCGTTGGGGCTGTTAAGAAAAGTCATGTTAAAAGAGAAGAACCTCTTCCAGGAGATGTCATTCTTTTGATCGGCGGCGCAACAGGCCGTGATGGCTGCGGCGGCGCAACAGGCTCTTCGAAGGAACATACAGAAGACTCTCTTAAAGAATGCGGGTCAGAAGTACAAAAAGGTAATCCGGTAGAAGAAAGAAAACTTCAAAGACTCTTTAAAAACCCTGAGTTTTCAAAAAGGATAAAACGCTGTAATGATTTTGGAGCCGGCGGAGTCTGCGTAGCTATTGGTGAAATCGCAGAAGGACTTAGAATTGACCTGGATAAAGTACCTGTTAAATATATGGGGCTGGATGCTACAGAGCTTGCTATTTCCGAATCTCAGGAAAGAATGGCTATTGCCATCGAAAAAACTGATCTTGAGCAGATGATTGCTTTATGCCATGGCGAAAACTTAAATGCTGTATGTGTGGCTGAAGTGACAGAAGAAAAAACGCTTGTTATGACCTGGAGAGGCAAAGAAGTTGTTCATATCGATAGAAACTTCTTAGACAGCGCAGGGGTTACGCAAAAAAGAGAAGCTAAAATTACAGCGCCAAACATTACAATAGATGTAAACTCTTTTTCAAAAGATGCTTTCTTAAATACATTAAAAGACCTGAATGTTGGTCTGCAAAAAGGCCTGGGTATGCAGTTTGACGGTTCAATCGGAGCAGGCTCAGTGCTGATGCCTTATGGGGGCAAAAATCAGCTGACTAAAGAGCTGGGAATGGTTGCAAAAGTTCCGGTATGGGACGGCGAAACAACAGCAGCAACTTATATGACTCACGGCTTTAATCCTTATCTTTCAGAAATGTCTCCTTTCCACGGCGCCCTGTATGCGGTTGTTGAAAGCGTTGCGAAGCTTGTGGCATTAGGAGCTGATTACACAAAAACCTATTTATCTTTCCAGGAATACTTTGAAAGACTTGGGGAAGATGCCTCAAAATGGGGGAAACCAGCAGCAGCCCTTCTAGGCGCACTTAAAGCACAGAAAGAACTGGGTATTGGCGCAATAGGAGGAAAGGACAGTATGTCCGGAACTTTTGAAAATATCAGTGTGCCACCGACACTTATTTCGTTTACCTGCAACTTAGGGGACGCAAGTACTTGTGTAAGCGGAAGCTTAAAAGAAGCAAACAGCAGTCTTGTTTATGTAAAAGTGCCAAAAGACGATCAGATGATGCCAGATTTTAGCAAAATGCATGAGGCTTACAGAGCAGTTTACACCCTTGTTAAAGAAGGAGAAATCAAAAGTGCCTATGCAGTAGGCATGGGTGGTGCGGCAGCAGCACTGGCTCAAATGGCAGTTGGTAACGAAATAGGGGTAAATGTTCAGCTTCCAGCTTGCATCGATCCATTTATGCCAAACTATGGAGACCTTATCTTGGAAGTGAGCCAAGAAACAGCTTACAGCATAAGCAGCAAAATCTTTACGATAATCGGTTCAACAACCAAAGAATGTGCAATAGCTATTAATGGCGTAAGCTGTACGCTTAAAGAAGCAGCCGATGCCCTTCTTAGTCCAGTTGCTAAAGTCTTTACATTAAAAGTAGACGCTGAAGGTGAAGCTAGGGATGCGACGCACGCAGCTGAAAGAAAAATATATATTGCTAAAAATAAAGTTGCAAAACCACAAGTTGTTATTCCGGTCTTTCCTGGTACCAACTGTGAATATGATACAAGACGTGCCTTTGAAAAAGCAGGAGCAGAAGTTACGGAAGTGCTTTTTGTAAACCGTACCAATACTGCAATCGAAGACTCTATTGAAAAACTTAAGAAGGCGATAAATAAGGCTCAGATTCTTGCTTTCCCTGGCGGTTTTTCAGCAGGGGATGAGCCAGATGGCAGCGGTAAGTTCATTGCTTCTGTATTTAGAAGTGAAAAGCTGAAAGCAGCTGTGCATGAACATCTCTACCAAAGAGACGGTCTGGTTCTTGGGATCTGTAACGGCTTCCAGGTTCTGGTTAAATTAGGCCTTCTGCCATATGGAGAAATACGCGAAATGGATGCCGAGGCGCCAACGCTTACGTATAATACGATTGGCAAGCATATTTCACTGATGGCTAAAACAAAAATCACAAGCGTACAGTCTCCATGGCTTAGCAATGTGAGAGTCGGTGATATTTATGAAATCCCATTATCTCATGGTGAAGGACGTTTTGTAGCGCCGGATGAAGTGCTCAGAAAACTTATCGAAAATGGGCAGGTATTTAGCCAGTATGTAGATGAAAACGGCTTCGTAACAAATGATGGCAACGTCAATGTGAATGGCAGTATGCATAATATCGAAGGCATCCTTTCAGAAGACGGAAGAATTATAGGTAAGATGGGGCACAGCGAACGTGTCGGCAAGTTTGTACATGTGAATATTCCAGGTAACAAAGATCAGCAGATATTCTTATCAGGGGTTGAATACTTTAGATAACTATCAAGGGGCTAAATAGAGTTTTGAAACAGCAAGGTTATGCACAGTAAATACTTAGGATAAAGGACATAGAAAAGTCAGCAATAAGTGATAAATGTCAAGGAGGAATGAAGTGTGGAAAAGGGAGCATTGTTATATGAAGGAAAAGCAAAAAGGGTTTACCGAACGGATGATGAAAAACTATTTATTGTAAGTTATAAAGATGATGCCACAGCATTTAACGGTGAGAAAAAAGGAACGATCACAGGCAAAGGCGTTGTGAATAACCGCATGAGTAATATGATCTGCCAGATGCTTGAAGAAGAGGGCATTGAAACACACTTTGTCAAAGAGCTAAATGATCGTGAAACCGTTGTTAAGGCGGTTCAGATTGTACCCCTCGAAGTGATTGTTCGTAATGTGGCAGCAGGATCTTTTTCAAAAAGGTTTGGGGTAGAAGAAGGTACCGTGCTTAAAAGTCCAACGCTTGAATACTGCCTGAAAGACGATGCCCTGGGTGATCCGATGATCAATGAATACCACATTTTAGCCCTCGACATTGCTACAGAAGAAGAACTAAAAGCAATGAGCGACCTAACGTTTAAAATCAACAAAATTCTATGTGCGTTTTTTGAACAAGTTGGCGTTAAGCTGATTGACTTTAAAATAGAACTTGGAAGAGTAGACGGCAAAATCATTTTAGCGGATGAAATATCACCAGATACTTGCAGATTCTGGGATGCAGAAACGAATAAAAAGTTAGATAAAGACCGCTTCAGAAGAGATCTTGGCGGCGTTGAGGAAGTTTACCAAGAGATGTTAAATCGCGTAACAAGTAGGAGATAAGCTTATGAAATTTTATGAAGATGATTCTTTGCATGAAGAATGCGGCGTTATTGGTATCTACCGTAATCAAAAAGATGCAGCAAACCTTGCATATTATGGACTCTTTGCGCTTCAGCATCGAGGACAGGAGTGTGCTGGAATCGCCGTTAACTGCAACGGTGAGGTAGAAAACTACAGAGGAATGGGCCTTGTTTCGGACGTTTTTCACGAAGAAACATTAAACGGTCTAAAAGGGAATATTGCCATTGGACACGTAAGATACTCAACAGCTGGGGATAAAGACATCCGAAATGCACAGCCTCTTGTAGCCAAATACAAAAGAGGGGATATTGGGCTTGCCCATAATGGAAACCTTGTAAACAGTGACAGCATCAGAGAAATGCTGGAGGACAGCGGGGTTATATTCCAGACAACGACAGATTCTGAATCCATTTTAAACCTTGTAGCAAGACATAGTAAAAGAGGCATCGAAACAGGGATCAAAAATACCATGAGTTTATTAAAAGGGGCGTATGCGCTGGTGATTACAACCGGACAAAGCCTTATCGGTATCCGTGACCCGCATGGGCTTAGACCCCTTTGCATCGGCAAGCTGAAAGATGGTTATGTTTTTGCCTCTGAAAGCTGCGCCTTGGATGTTTTAGATGCAGAGTTTGTGAGAGATGTAGAGCCGGGTGAGATCGTTGTCATTAATGAAGAAGGCTTAAGAAGTGTAGAACCTTCCAATTGGTGCCAGAAGCATTTATGTGTATTTGAACTGATTTATTTTGCAAGACCAGACAGCGTGATCGACGGAGACAGTGTCTATGAGTTCAGACAAAATGCAGGAAGACTCCTGGCTAAGCAAAGAAAAATCGAAGCAGATATGGTTATGCCTGTACCGGATTCAGGAGTACCTTCTGCCATAGGTTATGCAAAAGAATCGGGTATTCCTTATGGGGAAGGACTTGTTAAAAACAGATATATCGGACGTACTTTCATCCAGCCGACTCAGGAGATGAGAGAAAACGCTGTAAAGATAAAGCTTTCACCGCTGAAACATAACTTAGAAGGCAAACGCGTTATCATGATTGATGATTCTATCGTGCGCGGGACTACCTGCAAGCGTATTGTCGAGCAGATCAAAAAAGCCGGAGCCAAAGAAGTGCATGTATGTATTACATCACCGCCTGTACAGTATCCTTGTTATTTCGGCATTGATACGCCTTACAGACAGTACCTGATCGGGGCAACGATGACAGTAGATGAAATTTGTGAGTACTTAGGCGCCGATTCCCTCACTTACCTTGGAGAAGAAGAACTAAGAGAAGCGTGCGGCAATAAGAGTCAGTTCTGCAAAGCCTGCTTTAACGGCAGATATCCAATGGAAGTGCCTATTGAGTGTCAGCCGTCAGAATGTTAATAGTACTATGCCCTAGGCCGAAAGGGGCCTAGGGGATTTGATGTTTAAATTCCGCAAAGGATCAAATAGGAGGAAACTATGTCTAATAAAATCACATATAAAGATGCAGGAGTAGACGTACACCGCGGCTATGAAGCTGTTGCGCAAATGAAAGAACATGTTAAGTCAACTTTTACAAAAGGCGTGCTTACTGATATCGGCAGCTTTGGCGGCGCTTTTTCGCTTGCAGCATTCGGCGGCATGAAAGAACCCGTTCTTATTTCAGGAACAGATGGGGTCGGAACAAAGCTCAAACTGGCTTTCGATATGAATAAGCATGATACGATTGGAATCGATGCAGTAGCCATGTGTGTGAATGATATTATCTGCAGCGGCGCTCAGCCTCTGTTCTTTTTAGATTATATTGCTACAGGCAAAATTGCACCAGAGCATATTGCAAGTATTGTAAAAGGGATTGCTGATGGCTGCAAAGAAAGCATGTGCGCACTAGTTGGCGGTGAAACAGCTGAGATGCCAGGTTTTTATCCAGACGGTGAATACGACGTGGCTGGGTTTGCAGTGGGTATTGTTGATCGGGCTGAAATGATCGATGGCAGCAGCATTCAAGCAGGGGATGTGATCATTGGTCTTTCCTCTTCAGGGGTACACAGTAACGGCTATTCTTTGGTAAGAAAGCTTGTAGAAGTATCAGGGGTTAAGCTGGATACATACAGTGAAACACTTGGAGAAACCTATGGGGAAGCCCTTCTTAAACCAACCAAGCTTTATGTGAAAGCGGTTATGGCTGCTAAAGAAGCTGCTAAAATCAAAGGGATTGCCCATATCACAGGAGGCGGCTTTATTGAAAATGTGCCACGTATGCTGCCAGAAGGCGTGTCGGCTAAAATCAATCTTAAGTCGATTGAAAAACCTGCTATTTACAGCTTCTTAGAAGAAACATCTAACTTAGAGAAGAATGAACTTTACAATACTTTTAATATGGGTATTGGTATGATGATGGCAGTCGATGCAAAGGACGCTGAAAAAGTGGTAGAGGCACTTAGAAATATCGGAGAAAAGGCTGCAGTGATTGGAGAAATCGTAAGCGGCAGCCAAGGTGTGATTTTATGCGAGGACTAAGACTTGGGGTTTTGGTATCAGGCAGCGGCAGCAACCTGCAAAGCATTATTGATGCAGCAGAAAATGGTATGCTGGAAAGCCAGATTGTATGTGTTATTTCCAACAAGGAGCAGGCTTACGGCTTAGAACGGGCCAGAAAGCATCATATTCCTGCAATCTATATTAACCCTAAAACAGAAGGTTATGATGAAAAGCTTTTAAAAACCTTACAAGATCATAAAGTAGACATGGTGGTACTGGCGGGTTATTTAAAGATTATCGATAAAGATTTGGTTGAAGCTTATAAGGGCAGAATCATCAATATTCATCCATCCCTTCTGCCGAAATACGGTGGAAAAGGATACTATGGCATTCATGTTCATGAAGCGGTTATTGCAGCCGGCGAGAGAGAAAGCGGCGCAACCGTTCATCATGTAGATGCTGGAATTGATACGGGAGAAACCATTCTTCAAAGGAAATTAGAGGTTTATGAAGAGGATACGCCACAAAGCCTTCAGCAAAGAATTTTAAGTGAGATTGAACATAAGATTTTAGTTGAGGCCATTGCCTTACTGGAAGGGAGACTATAGAAATGAAAGTATTAATCGTAGGAAACGGCGGAAGAGAATCCGCTCTTGCAGATACAGTCAAAAGATTTCATCCAGATGCCCAGGTCTTTGTAGCACCTGGTAACGGAGGCACAGCTAAGGCTTTTACGAACGTGCCTATTGCAGCGGATCAAATAGATAAAATGGCTGAATTTGCAAAAGAAGAACAAATCGACTTTACAATAGTAGGGCCGGAAGTTCCTTTAGTACTTGGCATTGTTGATGTTTTCGAAAAGATGGGGATAAAAGTATTTGGTCCTAACAAAGCCTGTGCACAGTTTGAAGGCAGCAAACGTTTCACTAAAGAATTTTTGATGAGAAATGATATTCCAACAGCTAAATATGCAAGCTTTAACAGTGATGAAGTTGAAGCTTGCTTAGCTGAAGTTGAAAAGTTCAGTCTGCCGGTTGTTGTCAAAGCAGACGGTCTTGCTGCGGGCAAAGGGGTACTCATTTGCGAGTCATACGAAGATGCCAAAAAGGAGATCAAAGAGATCTTTGAAGGCAAGTTTGAAGGAGCCGGAGATACGATTGTTTTAGAGGAATTCTTAACAGGTATCGAAGCATCGCTTCTTTGCTTTGTAGATGGCAAAACCATTGTTCCTATGGAAACAGCAAGAGATTATAAGCGTGCTTTAGATGATGATAAAGGGTTAAATACCGGAGGAATGGGTGGTTTTTCACCAAATCCGATTATTACAGCTGACGTTAAAAAGGTAATTGATGAAAAAATTCTTGAGCCAATTATTACAGGATTCCAAAAAGAAAACCTTGATTTTAAAGGGGTGCTTTTTATTGGGCTAATGATTGAAAAGGGTGAACCTAAAGTGCTTGAGTTTAATGTGCGTTTTGGAGATCCAGAAACCCAAAGCGTGCTGCCAAGGCTGAGAACAGACCTGCTTGAAATCTGCAATGCTTGTGTAGAGGGCAGACTTAGTGAAATCGGTATTGAGTGGGATGAAAGACAAAGTGTAACGTTAGTTTTAGCCAGCAAAGGATATCCTGAAACCTCTCATAAAGGGGATGTGATTACAGGGCTTGATACTTTAAATGCAGAAACGTATCTTTTCCATGCTGGAACTCAATTGGTGGGCGATGAGATTCAGACAGACGGCGGAAGAGTGCTTGCCATTACCAGTCTTGCGAAAAACTTAGAAGAAGCCAGAGCCAATGTTTATGAGGAAGTTAAAAAAATCAGCTTTTATGGCATGCAGTACCGCGGCGATATTGCAAAATAATTTTACCCGTATATAGATATTAAAAGCAATGTTTAGAGAATGAAATGGGCCGCAAGATGATTTTAGTATTCTCCGGTTACTCGATTCCGTTATTCTAAAAGTCTAAGCGCTTTATTTAAACGAACGCTGCAAACTCACTTCGTTCAGACAGTGCAGCTAAGTGCCATTTAAATAAAGCACTAAGTTTTTTTTTGCGAATAACCTCATAGGCAACTTCCGTATACTAAAATCGTTTGCTAATCATTGATATAGGGCTATTTTAATACGACATATGATTTGAATAGCTGAATTATTTTACCAGTAATAGGTGGTGAAAAGATGAACACAAGAGAAATAAAAAGACTCATGCCTCCTTCAACGATTGGGATTGTTGGTGGGGGACAGCTCGGGCGTATGATGGCTTATGATGCTAAGCGTATGGGGTACAATGTGATAGTACTGGACCCGAAGGCGAATGCGCCGGCTGGGCAGGTTTCAAATAAACAGATTACTGCTGACTTTTCAGATCTTGCAGCATTAAGAGAATTGGCAGCGGAGTCAGATGTACTGACGTATGAGTTTGAGCATATCGATGTGGAGCTTCTAAGTGTGCTGGAAACGGAAGGCTATGCCATTTATCCATCAGCCCGTACGCTTAGGATGATTCAAAATAAATATGTGCAGAAAAGCGCACTGCAAAAAGCTGGGATTCCTGTTCCTAACTTTTATTCAGTTGGGAGCCTTGAGGAGCTTGGTGAGATTTTTGATAAGCTTGGGGGCAAAATGGTGCTTAAGAGCTGCACCGGCGGCTATGACGGCAAGGGAAATGCAATCATCAAGGACAGAAGCCAATTGGAAGACGCTTACAACATGCTTTCAAATTATGAACTGATGGCTGAGGAATTTGTGGATTATATCAAAGAAGTATCTATTATTGTGGGTAAAAACCATGAGGGGATTGTTTATTATCCAGTGGCAGAAAATACTCACCATGACAGTATTTTGATTCATTCGGTTATTCCTGCTGAGGTTACGAAGGAAACGGAAGAGAAGATCCGTGAAGCAGCGAGAAAAGTGGTTGAAGAGATTAATGATTATGGACTGTTCTGTATTGAGTTTTTTGTGGACAGTAAGGGGCATGTTTTAGTGAATGAAATTGCTCCAAGACCTCATAATTCTGGGCATTATTCCATAGAAGGCTGCATCACTTCGCAGTTCGAGCAGATTATTCGTATTATAACGGGGATGCCGCTGGGCAGGACTCAGCTGAGAATGCCTTGTACAATGTACAATCTGCTTGGAAGCGATGATGTGGATGGAGACTATTATATTGACGGTTTAGAAAACATTTTAGGGATGGAAGATTGTCATTTTCATCTGTATGGCAAGGCAGATACTAAGCCTTTAAAGAAAATCGGTCATATTACAGCGCTTGGTGAAACGCCGGAGCAGGCAGCGCTTAAGGCAAAGGAAGCGTTATATAGTATACGGGTTAAAAGCAGAGGAGGTAATGTGAGTGAGTGAAAATATGAAGGATCAAAAGCCGATTGTTGGCATCATTATGGGCAGTCAGTCAGATTTACCTGTTATGAAAATGGCAGCTGCGATTATGAAAGAGTGTGAAGTGCCTTTTGAAATCAAAGTGGTATCAGCTCATAGAACACCAGATAGAATGTATGCCTATGCCAAAGAAGCAGAGCAAAGAGGGATAGAGGTAATCATTGCGGGTGCTGGCGGTGCAGCCCATTTGCCGGGGATGGTGGCTTCTATGACAAACCTCCCTGTTATCGGCGTGCCTGTTAAACTCAAAGAGTTAGATGGTATGGATTCGCTGCTTTCTATCGTTCAGATGCCAGGGGGAATACCTGTAGCAACTGTTGGGATTAACAATGCAAAGAATGCAGGGATTTTAGCAGCAAGGATCGTGGGAATCAAGCATCCAGAGATTCGTG
>CALJNR010000123.1 GCA_937981575.1 uncultured Clostridia bacterium
ACGGCTCCTGTGGAGGGTGTTTTTTGCTGTACCCAGTTAGGGGTTATAACGACTACATCATCAGGAGTAATCAGCTCTTTGGCCTCTAAGCACTGTAGTGCTTCTTGAATAGCAAGGCTTTCGTTTTCATTATGGGTTATGGCTACATCGGGTGAATTTCTTTTTCGGGGGCGCATGTTATCACTCCTACATTGAATTGTTTCTATGTCTATTGTTCCAAGTCCTAGCGGTTCTATGTATCGAATAAGAAATCAGCCTGAGAAAATTCAATTGAAAACTATTCTGCATTTAGCTGCAAGGAGAAGTGAGAATGTAGCAGAACAACGAAAAGAGTTAAATGTAATACAGCTGAAAATGATAGTATGTGATGTGAAAGAAAAAATTTAGATAAAATAAAAACTATAGACAAAACACATAAGAAGTACTTTGTCTATAGTTTTATTTTTATTTTGTAAGTTTTTGGGTGGAAGTTTTCAGGCAGTATAGTACATACAGTATAAAGCCGATAACAGTTAAAGCATTTGAAATAACAGCCATATCATAGGTTATTGGCTGCCCGACAAAAGGGGCGGATATTTCTGAAAACCCCCAGGATAAACAAAGTGTCCATCCTTTGATTAGGGATATACCAGCCAGTATGTTGCTAAAGGGAAGTTTTTTAAGCAGCCTGTAGATGGTGATGCCGAAGGCGGGAAAAACAACGCACAAATCTAGAATAAAAACAGCATAGGTTGCTCCAGGCGTGCGATTTGCGATATCTGGAGCTATTTTAATTAGCCAGCCAGGAACGAGCACCAGCAAAGTAAGGAGCAGATAGCCGATGATACATTTTTCTAGCGTTTTGGGCATTACATAGCTGTTTGCTGCATGAGGAAAAAAGCTCATGAGGCCCCAGATCATACCATAAATGGATAAAGACCAAATGCCTAAGTAGATGATATAGATAGCAGTATATTGACCTTGAATCACATAAAGACCAAAGGCGTAAAACAGGTACCAAGCTAAGCCAGTAGCGGCAACCAGTGTTTTGTAGCCTGGCTTTTTCAATAAAAATATAGATAGAACCATTAAAGCGCCTGTAATAGGTACTGAGATAATATCCTGAGCTATAGAACCCCAGATCAGCCGATGAGGCATGGTGCCGGCGCTCACTACATCAGCGTAAAGGTTTTGATCAAATATCCCCCTCAGTGAAGCATACAAAGCTAAGAGGGCAAGGATAAACATTATAAAAGCAGTTTGTTTGATTCTTTTTGTATTCATTGTAGTTCCCCCTATCTGAAATATACGTAATATATTACATATATATTTAATGTATTATAGATCATATTTTTAGTCAATAGTTTTTTGACTTAAACGTAAAAAAATAAAGGCGGCCTATATTCTAAACATACTCCGCCTTTGGCACACGCCTATTCTAGGGGAGTTATCTCTATTAGATCGGAATGGAAGTGTGGCAGCAGATTATTAAGTGAATAGAAGAAGGTAAATCAATCCTGCTGATGCATTAAAGGGAGACTGTGTTAATAGGATTAAAGTAAGAGGTATGATTGAAAGTTGGGGATAACGGGGTGAAAAAAGTAATAGTATCCATTTTGTTTTATAATGCTTTATTTCAGTTCATAAAACAGCTAGGTGAAACAAATACAAGAAGATTTAAAGGAGATCCCCTGAGGCAGCTGCCCTATGATATTGAAATCATTGCGGAAAATCTCTATGTTCCTTGGGCAGTAGCTATTAGTAATGAAGGCAGAATCTATTTTACTGAGCGATCCGGATCAGTTCGGGTGATTGAAAATGGTATGCTTTTGACGCAGCCGCTGATAACTTTTGGACCTCCTTTTATAAGTACGGGGGAGGGGGGACTTATGGGGATAGAGCTTGATCCTGATTTTTTGCAAAACCATTATATATATGTCATGCATACTTATAGGGAAGGAAATCAAATCTATAATCGGGTTGTGCGGCTTATAGAACAAGGTAACAAGGCTAGTCTTGATCGGGTACTTATTGATAAAATCCCAGGCGCACAGATTCATAATGGCGGCAGGATAAAAGTGGGACCGGATGGAAAACTATATATTGCAACTGGCGATGCAGCAGATCCGCAGCTAGCGCAAGACCCATTAAGTACAGCAGGTAAAATATTAAGAATCGAACGAGATGGAAGTATTCCGGATGATAATCCTTTTTTGAATTCTCCTGTCTATAGTTTAGGGCACCGCAACCCACAGGGGCTGACATGGAGTCCGGAAGGAGTCTTTTATGCTTCAGAACATGGGGCTAGGGCCTATGATGAGGTTAATATTATTATGCCTGGAGCGAACTATGGATGGCCTCTTGTTCAGGGAGATGAAGAAACCGATGCTGTAGAGGTACAAAAACCTTTAGTACACAGCGGACAAGAGACATGGGCTCCAGCGGGGATAGCATACATAGATAAAGGACCATGGCGGGGCAGACTGCTTTTGGCAAATCTAAGGGGAGAACAGCTCGTTACTTTTGATTTAGATGAAACAGGGGATGAGGTACAGCAGATCGAAAGATGGCTACAAGGCAGGTATGGGCGCTTAAGAGAAGTTATTTTGGCGGAAGATGGATCTATTTATCTGACAACCAGTAACCAAGACGGCAGAGGCAGGCCAGACAGAACAGATGATAAAATAATACGGCTCATCCCACGAAGCAGCTCATGAAAAATGAGATCATCAGAAAGCGTGTCAGAAAACGCATGCACATGTGAGATAGAAAAAATTGCCTGCTTGCTAGTAAGACGAACTTACTTATCTGGTAATAAAAAAAGAACCGAGGCGGTTCTTTTTTTATTACTTAAAGGAAACAGTACTTACCTTTGAACATCTTACAATATCCCTTGGGGTGATACCGGGTTCATTGAGAAAGCCTGTGGTTTCAATATCAATCCTTTGGTTCTTATAGGATGCCCAGGCTAATTCTGAGCAATACCAATCTGTTTCGCTGGAGCTGGTATCTTTTGCAAAATCCAGTCCATAGGAAGAACCAAGCTCACCTACACAAAATTTGACCGCATTACTTATTTGAGTAGTATTAGCACTGTTTACTCTATGAACAGTTGAACCTTTATCATCTACCCTTTGGTCATCTAATATGCTTCTTACAACACCAACGTCAATAGCTTCAATAACTCTAATGTAATATTGATTATGTACAGTACTCCAAAATTTACCCTCTACAATGGCAATATGGCCTGTAATGCCAAAACCGCCGCTGGCTTCGTAAATGATATCTCCCGATTTGCAGGTATCTAAAAGTTTATATTTGCTATAGTTAGCTTTTTGCGGCAGTGATGTGCCTGTATTATAATACCAAGCACTGTCTCCACCAAGGGAAGAAAGACTAAAGGTCTGGTAGCCTTGAGTCTGAGGCTGTGGCTTAAGCAATGTGTAATATACGTTTGCATAGGCTTGTACATTTTTATACTGCGCCTTGTCATAGTTGTTTGCAAAGTCTTGGTAAGTCATATTAAGCGGGATTTTATTTGTTTTAGCATAGGTCATAATACTGTTATAGGCTGTTTTAAGCTGTGCAGTATCAGGGTGGTTTGCTGCAAAGACCATGGGGCTTGTCCCAAAAAGCATGCTGATAACAAGAAGTCCGCTTAAGAAATTTTTTAAATATTTTTTCATAGTATGTACCTCCTAATTAATAAAAATTTAATTATATGTAAAATAATACCATGCGAAATAGAAGTTGTAAATATATTCTTAACATTTAGTATATTTTATCATTAGGTAATTTAATGTTTTGGATAATATATAGAGAAATTTAAGATACCAGTAGTAGATCTGTTTTATAGGAATCCAGTTATTTGTACTTGTATACAAGTTCAAATATGGTATAATAACAAAGGTGTGATATAACTTTACAGAATATGAGGGGCTATGTGATATGAAACAGTCATTTTATGCTAAGCTTGACCAAAAAGATAGATATATATTAAAATGCTGCTATTTTGTTTTTGCAGTTAATGGGATATTCGGTATGGGCCTCGGATCACTTTTGCCGCTGCTAAGTAAGGCATATGGACTAAGTAATACGTTAAGCGGCGCACTGCTTTCAGCACACCAGGTAGGGAGCTTGGCAGCCGGTTTTGCAGCGGGAATGTTACCCATTTACTTAGGGAGAAAAAAGACTATTATTTTCTTCTGCAGTTTTGTTATTTTAGGCTTTTTGATGATGATCTTAACGGGCAGTCCCGTATTGCTCATTTTAGCTTTTTTATTCACTGGACTCAGCCGTGGGGGCGTTTCGAACTTTAATAATGCTGTTGTTAATGAGGTATCGAACAGCAGCCCAGCAGCCCTTAACATTCTTCACAGTATTTTTGCAATAGGTGCCCTGACGGCTCCGTTTTTATTCATTTTATCTACACGTATAGCAGGAGAACGGGGATGGAAACTTGCAGCAAGTGTTATTATTGTTCTTTGTTTATGTGCAATTTTTCTTTTTTCACGTGCAAAAATAGAAGATAGGGTAAAAGAAAAAACGAAGCAAAAAACATCTTACGCTTTTTTAACTCAGAGGCATTTTTGGATTGCTTCGGGGATTTTGTTTTTTTATCTTTGTTCAGAGGCAGCTATTAATGGATGGCTTGTTAAGTATTTTATAGATTCTAATATTATGTCGATACAATATGCCCAAATGCTGGCTTCTTTGTTATGGACAGTTATACTAGCGGGAAGACTGATATGCGCCTATTTTGGAAGCAGGGTTTCTAAAAAGATACTGCTTTTAGTGACAGGTATTGGGACAGCTGCATTTTATCTTTTGCTTCTCTCCACGCAGCATTTAGCAGTTATTACTCTGGCAATAGCAGGACTTGGATTTTCAATGGCTGGGATTTACCCTATCACTATTGCTTCTACTGGGGCAACTATCAAAAAGTATCCAATGGCTATGGGTGTTTTACTGATTATAGGAGGAATAGGTGCTATTTTAATGCCAGGCATAACAGGGGCCTTATCAGATGCCTTTGGAATTTTTGCAGGAATGAGCGCCATTGTAGCGGCTATTGTTTTAATGGTTGTTTGCATAATCTTCAATCTAATGCTGAAAAAGCAAGAAGATCAAAAGTCTGCCAGGCTTTAATAGAAGGATCACTGTAGGTTTAAAAGAACTGAATACAAATAAATGCGCAGGATGTACCCTGCTGTGACCAAGGCCCCTTGAATCTGGATGATAGATTTAAGGGGCTAATGTTTTATTAGCCTTAAAAATATCAAGGCATAGAAGCCTAAATAGTTGTTTTAAGAATGCGTGCTGCTACATAAAATGAAATGTAGATTTTTTGCTGTTAGGTGAGGTGGCATGATGGAAAGAGAAGAAGAAAACCCCGCAGGGAAGCAGGCAGATCAACTATCAGATTTTAAGGAGTTTATATCAGAAAAAGAGGCAGAGAAACTCAGTGAAGAAACTGAAGAGGAAAAGCCTGAAGTCCTAGTTTTAGAAGAAGCTGAAGCAGCAGAAACGCTTGAAGAAAGTTTCGCAGGGAGTCAGGAAGAAGTGCTGGAGGGCATAGGGCTAAGCCCTCAATTGGAAAACGAAATACAAGAGTATAATGGATGTAAAGAAGAAAAAAAGGACATACATGATGTAAAGCAAGGAACGTGCGGAGAGGCTCTAAAAGAGGAGACGGATGAAAAGCTGCTTAAAAAATTTTCGCTGGAAAAATGTAAAAAGGCGGTTTGGGGTGGGATAATAACTTTTACCATCCTAATGGTTTCTTATTGCGGCATGGCCTTGTATTTTACTAACCATTTTTACATTGGTTCACAAATCAATGGACAGAATGTTTCAGGAAAATCGGTCGAAGCTGTAGAAAGTATATTCACATCTGAACTAAAGGAATATAATTTGACGCTTAATGAGCGAGAAGGAAAAAGTGAGCAAATTAAAGCCAATGAGATTGGTCTTGCTTATGATAAAGAGACATTTAATGAGCTCAAAAAGGGACAGCAGCCTCTAGGCTGGCTTGCAGGAATCTTTAGTACAAAAAAGGCACACATGAGGGCAGACGTTGAATATGATGAAAGTTTGCTAACAAAACGTATGGAGACGCTTCAGTGTTTTAGCACGCAAGATGTCATTGAACCTAAAAATCCCATCCTTTACTATACAGATGATCGATTTGTAATCATAAGTGAAATTCAGGGCAATCAGGTGGATCAGAATGTTTTGTACCCGTATATAGCCAAGGCGATTATTAAGCAAGAAAAGGAAGTGGATTTAGAGGCTATAGACTGTTACATAAAACCGCAGTATCAATCTGCTTCGTCAGAAGTCATAGCAGCACAAGACCTTTTAAATAGGTATATAAGTTCACAAGTTACTTATATCTTTGGAGAGCATGAGATTGTTTTGGAGGGGGAAGAAATAAGCAGATGGCTCAGGGTGGATGAAGGCTACCGGGTTGAAGTAGACGAACAAGAGGCAGCGGCTTACATACAGGGGCTTGTTGATAAATACAACAAACCAGGAAGGACAAGGAATTTTACAGCATCATCAGGACAAACGATTCAAGTTAATGGCGGAGATTTTATCCGCCAAATCGATCAAATAAAAGAAGTGCAAAGTCTTATTTCAGCTATAAAAGAAGGGAAGACTATAGCAAAAGAGGCTTCTTATGAGGGGCTTGAACGTTTTGAAGGCAATGAAGATATTGGAAATACCTATGTTGAGATAGATTTGACTAATCAACATTTGTGGTTTTATAAAGAGGGTGTGCTTATTGCAGAAGGAGATGTAGTCACAGGGAATGTAAGAACTGGTCACACTACGCCTAAAGGGGTATATCGGTTGAAGTATAAAGCTAAAAATGTTGTATTAAGGGGACCTGGTTACGCTGCTCCAGTATCCTTTTGGATGCCTTTTAATGGAGGAATAGGTATCCATGATGCTACTTGGAGAAGTGCTTTTGGGGGAACAATTTACCGAGGAGATGGGTCTCACGGCTGTATCAATTGCCCGCTTAGTCTTGCGCGTACCATTTATGAACATATTGAAGCTGATACACCTGTTGTTTGTTATTGGTAAACTTCAAGGGTTTTATTTTTAAGTGTTTTATTAACCATTTGGCAATGAATCTCATATTATGTAATAGTTTCATTAATAAGGAAGGGTTGTAAAATGAATCCAAATCATGAAGAGTTTCCAGGTTTAGGAGAGCAAAAGTATGACCATGATAATATCTGCCCACTTTGCAACAGTTTAATAAAAGATTATTTAGAAACGGGAGAAGATGATGAGAAAGTAGACATCAGTTCTATTCGTCAGAGGCCGCAGGATATTAATTGGATTATAGGACTTGTTAACAGACAGTTCAATAACTATTATAATGAGCTTCGAAGGTATAGAATACAACGGGGTGTATTAAGTAATATTTTTAGAAACATTGTAATCTATGTATTTAGAGAACAAGCTAATTACACGGGGAATATTGATCAGAGGACAACAAGGCTTTTTGAAGCTTATAGACGAGATAATCCTATGGTATTTGCAACTTTGAGAGGATACGGTGTGCCGAGTGGCAGGGTAAGTCAAATGATACGAAGCATTATTCGTTTTGTTTTGCAAAATATGGGGCAGCCGCCAGTACCAGTTCCGCCGCCAGTACCAGGGCCTTCGCCAACACCAGTACCGCCTCCAACTGCAGGTTGGCGTCAGTGGGAAGACTTAGGGGGCATACTAACATCTGCTCCGGGAGTCTCATCTTGGCAGTCTAATCGCTTGGATGTGTTTGTAAGAGGACAGGACAATGCGATGTGGCATAAATGGTGGGATGGCTCAAGATGGCATGAGTGGGAAAGCTTAGGAGGCATATTAACATCAGCCCCAGGAGCGGTATCTTGGGGGCCTAACCGTATTGATGTGTTTGTGAGAGGACAGGACAATGCCATGTGGCATAAATGGTGGGACGGCTCCAGGTGGAATGATTGGGAAAGCTTAGGAGGCATACTGACCTCAGCTCCGGCGGCAGCATCTTGGGGAACTAATCGTATTGACGTTTTTGTAAGAGGGCAGGATAATGCCCTGTGGCATAAATGGTGGGATGGCTCCAGATGGAATGATTGGGAAAGCTTAGGAGGCGTACTAACGTCAGCCCCTGCAGCAGTGTCTTGGGGCCCCAACCGCATCGATGTATTTGGTAGGGGGCAAAATAATAGCTTGTGGCATAAATGGTGGGACGGCTCCAGGTGGAGTGATTGGGAAGACTTAGGCGGAGGAGCTATAACCTCTGGACCGGCAGCAGCTTCAACTGCTCCAAATCGTCTTGAAGTCTTTGCCCGTGGATCAAACAATCAGCTGCTCTTTAGAACTTGGAACGGCAGGAGGTGGAGTGGATGGCAGTCACTTGGCGGCGTTATAACCTCTGAGCCAGCGGCAGTTTCTTGGGGAGGCAACAGGCTGGACGTCTTTGCAAGAGGACAGAATAATCATCTCTGGCATATCTGGAGACCATAAACGAAAAGAGTTATTAACATACAACCTATTAAGGCGGATCCTTTTTGCGATCAGCCTTAATAGGTTGTATGTTTTTGTCCCCGGGATTAGACGTGACTAACTTGAGGGGAAGCTAAATATTTGAGCAGGATGAAAATATATGATAGGATAAAGGAGATATAAAAAGATCGGATAGCGTTAGGGAGGGAAAAAATGAAGCATATTGCTAACTGTATTACAGGGGTAAGGATTCTACTAGCACCGCTGATGCTGCTGACGAAACCACTTGGTATCGCTTTTTATGCACTTTATTTGATTTGCGGAATGAGTGATGTTTTAGACGGCTATATAGCAAGAAGGACTGGCACTGTCAGTAGCTGGGGGGGAAAGCTGGATTCAATAGCAGATTTGGTTATGGTTTGTGTAATGCTTATAGTTATGTATCCTATTATTCATTCGACTGTGCAGATTATAGTCTGGATAGCTCTTATAGGAGTGATACGGACAGTTTCTGTGATTATTGTGCTTTTTAAATATAAAACATTTGGCATTACCCATACTTATGGCAATAAACTAGCAGGACTTATGTTGTTTATATTTCCCCTGCTATTAGCTTTTGTGAGGCAAGATATACTTATCGCCGTTGTTTGTGGAACGGCCACTTTATCAGCTGTTGAAGAGCTGCTTATTAACTTCATTTCAAAAGAGTTTGATATCAATAGAAAAGGACTGTTTTTCAAAAAAAGTTGAAGGGCAGATTAGTTCTTGATATAATGATCTTAATAAATAGTGCTTAAGTGACTTTGCCGCCGGGTAAAGAAACTTATAAAGAGCGTTCGGATTTCATACCGTTAGGCCTTAGAAGGTATGAAAAGTCGTGCGCTTTTTTTGTTGGGAGGAAATATAGTGCAAAGCAAAAAACAAAAAAGTGTTTTACTGATATTTTTAGAGTTTGTTGGAATGAATGTACTTGGTATGATTGGTTTATCCTGCTACATTTTAGCAGATACGTTTTTTATCGCAAAAGGCATGGGAGCTGACGGGTTAACGGCACTTAATCTAGCTATTCCTATTTATAGTTTTATTCATGGCACAGGTCTTATGCTTGGAATTGGCGGAGCAACGAGATATGCTATTTTGCAGGCTCAAAAACAAGAAGCAGCTGCAAAAAATACATTTATGCAGACAGTGGTTTGGGGAGGCATTTTTGGGACTATGTTTTTTGCAGCTGGGGTGTTGTTTGCAAAGCCGTTAAGTTTATTTTTAGGAGCAGATGAAGCAACTGCTTCTATGACAGCGATATATCTTAAAACCATTCTCGCCTTTGCCCCAGCTTATATTATGAATAATATAGGGATAGGTTTTGTACGCAATGATGGCTCACCAAAATTGGCAATGGGGGCTATGTTGATGGGGAGCTTTTCAAATATAGTTCTTGATTATTTGTTTATTTTCCCCTTGAATATGGGGATGCTTGGTGCGGCACTTGCTACAGGCCTTGCGCCGATTGTGAGCATGGTGGTGTTATCAGGTCATTTCTTTAGGTTGAAAAAAAGGCGGGTTTTTGTAAGATGCATGCCTAGATTATCTTTTATCAAGGACAGCTGCGGACTGGGCTTAGCGGCATTTGTTAATGAAATTTCTTCTGGTATTGTAATGATTATATTTAATATGATCTTGCTGAGCTTAGAAGGGAATATTGGTGTTTCGGCTTATGGGATTATCGCTAATTTAGCACTTGTCGCTGCAGCGGTTTTTACGGGTATTGCCCAGGGAATTCAGCCTGTAGTTAGTGCAAATTATGGAGCTGGAAAACAAGAACAAGTTTTTAAGATTTTAAGCTTCGGCATTATTACCTCATTGGCAGCGGCTGTATGTATCTATTTAGCAGTTTGGTTAGGCGCTGATCCTATTATAGCCATTTTTAATAAAGATCAAAACATTATTTTAGCTGAACTTGCAGCTAAAGGCCTTGGTATTTATTTTATAGGTTTTATTTTTGCAGGGTTCAATATTGTAATAGCAACGTTTTTTAGCGCTGTAGCATCTCCTAAATATGCGTTTATTCTCTCGATGATTAGGGGCGGAGCGGCAGTTATTCCTTTGGTTTATATATTATCTCGTTTTTTAGGGGTAGTCGGCATATGGAGTGCTTTTCCGCTTATAGAGGCGTTTGCAGTCTGTTTAGCAAGTTTCTTTTTAATAGAATATAGACAAAAAAAGAAACGAACATATAAAGGATATAAATCGAGAGTATATAATGCTTTAGAATGCCAGAATCTAAAAGATTAGTAAAGGATGAACCTTTGGACAAAGATGCAGAGCTAATTAATTCTAGCAAAAAGGCAGATTGAGATATCACCCAAAAGAGTCCTAAACAAATCTCTAAAAGGTAGTATAAATTGCTGCGTCATTAATAATTTTGAAGGATAGTATCAAGTGCATTAAGTGTTTCATAGCTGGATATTCTTGCACGGAAGAAGTCACCGAGAAATATAAGTCTTTCAAGATTGTTTGTAGTCTGTGCTACGGCGCTTAACTGATATAAAGCATTTCTGTTATAGTTTAGAGCATTGGTAAGAAGTAATACATCACGATTTTGAGGACTAATAGAAGAAATTACATCGGTATATTCAGAAATTCTTCGGCGGAGATTAGAGATAGCTCTGTCGATTGATTGGATATTGTTGGAAAGGTCAGTAAGAGGCCTAGCAGGACATTCAATTGAAAGTTGAGCTAGTTGAAAAATTCTATTTTCAATAAGCCGCAATTCTGAAATATATTGAAACATTATTTGCCTATGTTCAGAAATTGTTGGGGGATTAATCACAGAGGCACTGGCTAAAGAGAATGATAGGATGACAGAGAGTATGAGAATAGCAAATAGTGTAGGTTTAGATTTAGGGATACTTTTCATAGGGCACCTCGCATTCTGCGTTTATACTTGTTTAAAGTATCCAATTGATAAACAAAATATGAATAATTTACTTGGGAAATGTGGTTTTGAACAATAAAAATGAGGCTGTAATCAGCCTCGTAAGTATTCAGTCATGCATTGTGTTTGGTTTGTGATCAAGGTATGAACTGGGTGAATCGGTGTTCTATGTATATAAATTATAATTTATATACGAGGTTATGTAAATAGTAAAAGGATGGGTATTTTTGACGCTCAAATCATGCAGAATGTACCTCTCACATATATTAATAATGGAGTTTGTTTTGGAATATCAAAAATATATGTGAGTGGAGGAGTATATATGAAACAAGGTAAGATCAGGCATTTGTTCCCAGGGGGAAATACATCTGTTGGATTTTTTAGTTACTATGCCCATATTATAAGGCAGGAAGAGGCAGATAAATTTATCATTATCAAAGGGGGGCCGGGAGTTGGTAAGTCAACGTTTATGAACAAGCTGGGCACTGCAATGATAGAAAAAGGCTATGACGTTGAGTATCTTCACTGTTCATCGGATCCGAATTCTTTGGATGGCATTAAGGTACCAGAGCTTAAGTTTGCAATGATAGATGGAACAGCGCCGCATGTTGTTGATCCAAAGTCGCCAGGGGCCGTTGATGAAATTCTTAATTTTGGAGAATTTTGGAACGAAGAAGGGATTAAAACACATAAGGAAGAAATCATAAATACAAACAAAAAAATAAGCGGGTTATTTGCAAGGGCATATAGGTATTTAAAAGCAGCAGATGCGGTTTATGAAGATGCTTCAGTTATCTATAGTGAAGCGCTATGTATTGGTGAAATGAATCGATATACTAATCAGCTGATAGCAGAGCTGTTTAATAATACTCAGCCTGCCGAAGTTCCAGGAAAGGAAAGGTCTCTTTTTGCAAGTGCTATGACTCCAATAGGATTGTGCAATTATTTAGACAGTGTTTTAGTACAGGATAGAGTTTATGAACTAAAAGGAAGCCTTGGAACAGATGAAAAGAATCTTCTTGAGCGTATCAAGCAGGCAGCTGTTGAAAGAGGATATGATATCGAAGCGTTTTACTGCGCTCTAAGGCCAAACAAGATTGAGCATCTTATTATTCCTGAGCTTAATATGGCGTTTACAACAGCCAATGATTATCATACATCAACTGTTTCATAAGCAGATACAATTGATATGCAGCAGTTTTATAATCAGGGGTTAGTTAATGCCCATAAGGCTGACCTAGGGCAAAGCCAAAAGATGTTTGATGAGCTTCTATCTGTTGCATTAGAAACTATTGGAAAGGCGAAGGCGCTTCATGATGAACTTGAAAAGTATTATATTCCATATATCGATTTTAAGTCAATTGATACGTGTTTTGAAAAAACAGCAGCCCGTATTATAAAAAGTTAACTATTTAAGGCCATAGCAGATGCGAATACCTTTTCCAATACCTGCAGGCTGCTATGTAAAAGCACCCCATTCAGTAAAAAACTGAAAGAGGTGCTTTTTGAATGGATTATTGTTCTACTAAACTTGATAAAGAAACTTCTTTTTTTCTTTCAGGGTCATTAAGAGGATGAATCTGAGCAGTATTACGGGTGTCGTTTATATTCTCAATGTAAATAGGTTCACCATTACAGGTTACATTGATCATAACAGGTGAAGCAGCAATTTCTTTTGCACGTCTTTTATCCACAGTACAAACCTCCTTTATTATTAATAGAGTTAGTATTTACTTAATCGGAATAAATATTCTTTTTTATCATGGCATAACTGAATGTGAATAGATATAAGAGATGGGCAGTGTTTTTTTGTTCATAAGGTAATAAATTTCACCTTTACGGTAAAAATTTTTAATTTATTATACATAATCGGTCAAATATAATTTTATTAAATGTATGTAAAAATACATAAAATGTTACCAAAAGTATGTCAGCTGGTTGGAAGGTGGGTAGAAAAAGGCAGACAAACTTTAGGGGAGCAAAACGCTAAACTGGAGGGAAGAGGATGAAGCTTAAGAAGAAAGTATGCAGGCAGATCAGGAAAGAAGTATCACTTATTTTAGCTATGGCAATGATCTTTTCAGGAAGTACGCAGGTTTTTGCAGGAACTTCGGGGTTTGAAGATGTAAAAAACCATTGGGCGCAAAACAGCATCGAAAGATTGGCTGAAGCCAAAGTGCTTGGTGGTTATTCAAATCAAACTTTTAGGCCTAATAACGATGTATCACGGGCAGAACTTGCAGCTTGCATCGCAAAAATTTTTGGGTTGCTTAATGAGGACGCTCAAAAGGTTTATACAGATGTGAAAAGCGACGGATGGTATGCAGATGCTATTAATAAGGTGATGACCAGTGGACTTATGAACGATTATAACAGTCAGTTTAGGCCTAATCAAATGGCAACAAGAGAAGAAGCAGCCTTTGCATTAGCAGCAGCGTATAGGTTAAGTGAGGGCACAAAACAGGCGAAATTTAAAGATCAAGATCAGATTGCCGACTGGGCGCTTGATGCCGTACAAGTTTTAAGCAGTCAGGGGTATCTGGCTGGCAGTGCAGGCAATATGGCTCCTAAAGGACAGCTTAAAAGAGCGGAGCTTGCAGCACTCATTGATAAAATCACAGGAACAATTATTACAAAGCCAGGAACATACAGTTTAAAAGATTTGAAAGGGAATGTTTTGATTAAATCACCTGGTGTCATCTTAAAGGATACATCTGTAGAAGGCAGCATTTATTTAGCACAGGGCATTGGAGAAGGCAAAGTTGAACTTGAGAATGTGCAGGTTAAAGGGACTCTCTTTGTTGAAGGGGGAGGGGAGAGCGGACTTACTTTAAAAGGATGCACTATTAATCAAATGCTTGTGGATAAATATAATAATAAAATTACAGTGACTGGAGATCAAAGTACAACAATTAGTGAAAGTATGCTTCAGTCTGCTGTAGAGGTTAAAGGCCCATTAAAAATAATTAAAGCAAATATCAGCAGCAATGGTGTAAGCATTGAAACAGCTCCAGAGAAAGTTGAGATTAGAAGTGCAGATGTATCAGCTGTAATTGCAGGTAAAAAAACAGAAGCAGCTAAAGTCAATCCTGCAATAACACCAGCAGGAGGTTCAGGATCTTCAGGTGGCTCAAGTGGCGGCGGAGGAGGGTCTAACCCAGGAACAGGAACTGAGACGCCAGATGAAAAATGGGTGCTTACATGGCAGGATGAGTTTAATGGAAGCAGCCTAGATCTAACAAAGTGGGGGTATCAGTATGGAACAGGCAGTGACCATGGTCTGACAGACTGGGGAAATAATGAAGCACAGTATTATACTTCAGAAAATGTCAGCCTGAAAGACGGCATGCTTGTTATCAAAGCGCAAAAAGAAGCAAGAGGGGGAAAAGAATATACCTCTTCCCGTATTTGGACCTTTCCAACTTTTGCGACCAAGTATGGCAAAATAGAAGCAGCAATCAGCCTGCCAATAGGAGAAGGTTTATGGCCGGCATTTTGGATGATGCCAAAAGATGCCCGCTATGGTGCTTGGGCCGCTTCAGGGGAAATTGACATTATGGAAGCAAGAGGACGTATTCCAAATCAAGTGGATGGAACCATTCACTATGGCAAGCAGTGGCCAAATAACTTAAGCCAAGGCGCGCACTATACCTTCCCAGAAGGACAGGACATTACAGGCTTACATACATATGCGATTGAGTGGGAACCAGGTGAAATAAGATGGTATGTTAACGGCAAACTTTACAATACAGCTAAAAACTGGTTAAGTCAGGGAACGGATGAACCAGCAGCTTACCCTTATCCTGCACCGTTTAATGAAGAATTTTATATCCTTTTAAACTTAGCTGTAGGCGGACATTATGATGGTGGCAGGCTGCCGAAAGATTCAGATTTCCCAGCTGAGATGAAGGTTGATTATGTAAGGGTTTATCAGCTAAAGAGCGGGTATAACGAAAATATTCAAAGACCTGTATTAGAACCCGAAGACTATCCAGCAGGCATGAAGCAGGCGGTTGACGGTAATTATATTACAGATGCTGATATTCAGGCACCTTATATTACACCAGACCCGTTAAGTACTTCAGGATGGAATTATTTAAATAATGCAGAAGGCAACGGCACTGTTACCCAAGAGGGAGGAGCAGCTAAAGTAACAATTGCTAATCAAGGATCACAGCCGTATTCCATTCAGCTTGTACAAAATATTCCGGTTGTAAAAGGACATTACTACAAGGTGAGTTTCGATGCAAAATCATCAGCAGAAAGATTAATCACAGCTCAGATAGGTGCCGGCGGAGATCGTGGCTGGGCAAAATATTCAAATGCTTTTGCAGCCAACCTGGCGGATGAGTGGCAAAGTTTCGAGTATTACTTCCAAATGGGATATGATACGAATACTCTAGGCAGGTTTGAAATCAATATGGGTCAGGCAACAGCATCTGTATGGCTTAAAAATGTTAAATTTGAGGAAATAACACCATCAGCTTATCAAAGTATTTTAGAAAACAGTTCAAAGGACCCTCTGGCAAATGGAAACCATGTTTATAATGGTGAGTTCAATTTAGGAGATAACAGACTTGCTTATTGGGATACAAAAACTTCAAATGCATCTGTAAATTTCTCGGTAAAAGATGAAGTCATTCACGCAGCAATTATATCAGCAGGAACGGAGTATGAAGACATTTTGCTATACCAAAACGGTATTCAGCTGATAAATGGTGAGGACTACAGACTAATCTTTAAAGCTAAAGGAGATGAAGCGCGTAAACTAAAAGTTAAACTGACTTCGAAAGATAAAGCAAAGACTTATGCCGAAGAAGAAATCAACATAGGATCATCTCTTCAAACCTATTCTTTTGATTTCACGATGAGAGAGTCAAGTGATAACCTAACCCAGCTGCAGTTTGCTTTAGGCGGTGAAAAAGTTAATGTGCAGTTAGATGGTATCAAGCTGATACGTACAACAAATAACAGCATTAACTATGCAGAAATTGCTTATCCGCTGCAAAACGGAGACTTTGCGGCAGACTATGAAAGATGGAACCGCTTTACTGATTCAGGTGGAACCGCTGTCTTTAGTATGGAGGGCGCAGAAAAAGCTGCTGCTGTTAATGTTACAAACGTAGGAACAAGCAACTGGAATGTTATGCTTATGAATGAAAACTTAAAGATGGAAAAAGGCATGAGATATGAACTCAGTTTTGATGTATGGGGGGTTCAAAGAGATATTGAAGTTAAACTTGAAAACGCTGGATATCATAATTACTTAGAGGGCGTGACGCCAGATTCAATAGGCGTTACGGGCAGCAAGCAGACTTATAAGTACGAGTTTACGATGCCGGCAGCAGAGACTGCAGCTTTAAAATTCATTTTGGGTAATACCAAAAGTGCAGCAACAGGAACAGTATTTATTGATAATGTTGAGCTTAAAGTAAAGGATGCACCAGTTAAGAAACCAGCTCTGCTTCTAGCTGATATTGATAACAATTATGTAGGAGAAGCGATCCAGTTAAGGGTTTTTAACAGAGAGGATTGGAAAGACAGCATTGAAGAGGTTTTAGTAAATGGATCAGCTCTGGACGCAGGCTTATACAGCATGGTAGGAGATGAGCTTGTTATTGATGCTGCAGCATTTAATGTGGAAGGCAGCTACAGGATTTTAGTTAAAGCAGCGGGCTATGCGAATACACGCTGCACACAAAATATACTGGGGAATAACGGCTTAATCATTACAAATGGTACCTTCGATACGAATACAGATGGATGGGAAGTACTTAAAATCGATGGATCAGATGCAGATGTATCTGCAATAGATGGAGAAATGAGAATTAACTTCACGAATTATGCGGGTTGGGAAAAGTGGTCTACAATGATACATCAAAATACAATACAACTAGAAGCTGGCAAGACCTATGAACTAAAATTCGATGCAAGGTCAACAGTAGATAGAGAGGCTTGGCTTGAAATGAGCAATATGGCCCCTCAGGTTTTAAACTTAACTACTACGGGACAGACGTTCACCTTTGAATTTGTTGCAGCAAGCACTATTTCAAATGGTGCTTTGAAATTCCTATTAGGTACTGATAATCTTGACGGCGCATTGTTTGTTAAGAATCAAAGTGTTTACTTAGATAACATTTCAATTACTGAAAAATAAGTACAGCTTAAGGATAAATTGTTTTATCGGTTAAATATTTGAATACAAAAAGATTATCCCCCTTGGTTGGAAGTATATTCTAGTCGGGGGGATTTTTAGAACATCAAGCATTTTCATGTGATTTTTAGGTATAACTTAGGCGTTAAGTGTATAAATATAAAAAGAAGGATATAATTATACGAGTTATGTAAAGTGGATTGAATGTGAGGAGGGACAAAGGGAAAAGAGACAAGTACAAGCTATAGGAATTAACTAAAAAAGGAACCTCCAATGAGTAAAAAATTATTGAAATTATCGAATTTCTTATGTATACTTATTAATAGGATTTATTTATATTCTTTATCTATATTATAAGGGGGACTACTATGAAAAATGGTAAAAAGTTATTGAAGAATCTAGGAGCCATCATCATCATCGCTATGCTTGTTGGAATCGTTACAGGAGCAATAATGGGTGAGAGCGCAAGCATGTTCAGACCGATTGGGGACTTATTTGTTCAGCTCATCAGAATGGTTGTTATACCGCTTGTAGCTGTTTCGATTATTGGCGGCGCAGCATCAATTGGTAATGGTAAATCAGCAGGAAAGATAGGAGCTTCTGCATTTGCTTATTATCTTGGAACTACAGTTATTGCAGTGGTTTTAGGACTTGTTGCTGGAGAAATATTTAAACCAGGGTCAGGGATTTCACTGGAATCAGTTAATTCTATGTTCTCAAATGAATATATAGATAAAGGAAGTTTGCCGGGATTTTGGGAAACTTTAATCGGAATCGTACCTGCTAATCCAATTAAAGCATTAGTGGAAGGGAATATTCTTCAAATTCTATTCTTTAGTTTATTTCTTGGTTTTGGAATTTCTTCATTGAAAGAAGATAAAAAGGCTTATCTTATTAAATTTTTAGATGGACTTAATGATGCACTTGTTTTCATTATCCTAAAAATTATGTACATAGCGCCAATCGGGGTCTTTGCACTTATGGCAGATGCAACAGGAACCTTTGGCTACAAAATTTTACTGCTTGTATTAAAATTGTTTGTTGTATATGTCATTGTACTGGTTATTCATACATTTGGAGTTTATACACTTGCTCTAAAGCTGTTTTCAAAAATTTCACCGCTTCATTTCTTTAAGAAAATCTATAAAGTGCAGGCGGTGGCATTATCCACTTCTTCATCTATGGCCACTTTAGCTGTCAATATGGAAACCTGTGAAGATGAACTAGGTGTTTCGAAAGAGACTACTTCTTTTGTACTGCCTTTAGGGGCTACGATCAATATGGATGGTAATGCAGTTTATTATGCTTTAGCAGCATGTTTCTTTGCACAGCTTTTTGGTATTCAGTTAGGTATGCCAGAGTACATCGCTATTATTATTACTGCAACGATTGGATCCATTGGTCAGGCAGGCGTTCCAGGGCCGTCTCTTTTAGTAGTTGCTGTTCTTCTTGCAGCCAATATCCCAGTTATCGGGCTTCCGCTTCTTTTTGGTGTTGACAGGTTATTTGACATGTTAAGAACGGCGGTTAACGTTACAGGAGATGCAACTTGTGCAGTGATTGTTGATAAGTATAGAGACGAAAAGTAAAAACTTAAGGACTATGTAAGATATTGATAGACAATTTGATGCGCATAGGGTATAATAAATAAAATTAAAAATTTAAAACTAATCCTTGAACAGTTAAGCTTAAACCGTTCAAGGATTTTTTATCATCTCAGAAAACGAACTACATATAACTGGAAATGGGAACAAAGGTATAAAAAATGAGTCTAATCTATGAAGGACTTTTTAGGCGAATGAAAGGGGAGAAAGATGAAAAGAAAAGGCAGATTATTTAAAATGATTTTAGGGATGAGCCTTCTGGTATGCAGTTTATCAGCATCAGGATTATGGGGAGGGCTTCTAAAAGCCAGTAGCCTGACTGATGATAGGACTGCTAAAAATTCAGGAGAAGATCAGCTGGTTAAAATTCAATCGTATGAGGAATTAGTCAAGCTCCTAAAGGAAAAGAGAATTATTACTAAAGAGAGAAATATTTTTATGGATAATGGGGTATGGGATGTGACGGCCAAAACAGAAGAGAGTGCAGCAGCACCTGCTCCAGACAGCGGGATGGCCGGAGCAGATTATTCTGAAACCAATGTACAGATTGAAGGGGTAGATGAGGCGGATACGCTAAAGAATGACAACCGCTATATTTATCAAAAAGTGTCAGATAGGAAAATCGCTGTTATTGATACAAAAGACCAGCTGAAAGTGGTTAGTACCATTGAAGCGGCGTCTAATCATTCAAGTTTTAATCTGATGTTTTTAGATAAAGAAAAACTGATTGTTACTGGTAGAAGGTATGAAATGGAACAACCTGTAATACAGGAAAGGCAACAGTCAAATGAGAGAACAACCATTTATTATCCACGTTTTAATAAGTATTTTAGCACCCTGCAGGTGTATGATGTAAGCAATAAAAAATCTCCTAAGCTTATTCGTGAAGTAGAAGTTGAGGGAGATCTAAAAGAAATCAGAAAGATTGGGCAGACAGTTTATATGCTTACGAACAGGTATAATCATTACATTTTTGAGGACCAATTTACGGAAGAAGATATTCTGCCGCTATATAAAGACAGCCAAGCAGCCCAAGGGCCAAAAACAATCATGCCCGATTGCATTTGGTATCAGCCATGGCAGGGAGCTTCCAGCTATACACTGCTCACTGCGCTGCAGTTAGATGAAAAAATACCCGTAAAGGTACAGGGGATCCTTGGAGAAACAGGGACAGTTTACATGAATAAAAATGCACTTTATCTAACAAGTTGGGGTTATACCCATGATACTTATGGAGCTACCTTTATCAGTAAATACAGCGTTAATAAGCAAAGTATAATCTATAGTGCTTCAGGTCATGTTAAGGGAACACTGCTGAATCAGTTTTCAATGGATGAGTATAAAGGAAACCTAAGAATCGCAACGACAAGCCATTTAGGAAATAGTGTTTATGTATTGGATGACAGGCTTAAGGTCATTGGGGCACTTGAAAATCTTGCGCCAGGAGAAAGAATCTACAGTGTTCGATTTACTAGAGAAAAGGGATATATTGTAACCTTCAAACAGATTGATCCTCTTTTTGTTATAGATCTTAGCGTGCCAGTATCCCCAAAGGTATTAGGAGAACTTAAAATTCCAGGTTTCAGTCAGTATCTGCATCCTATAGGAGAGCATTGGGTAGTAGGAATAGGAAGAAGTACTTCAGATGTGATAACAAGAGATGAAAAGGGAAGTGAAGTGATCACTGGAACAGTGGCAGCAGGGATCAAACTTTCACTTTTTGATGTCAAAAATCCAAAGGCTCCTAGGGAGATTAATCATATTATTCTTGGCACTGGCGGCAGCTACAGCGGGGCGCTAGACAATCATAAAATGGTTACAGTACACAAAGGGAAGAATTTGTTGGCGATACCTGTTTGGCTGCGGTATGAACCTGACAGGGATCTCAAAAATTTTTCAGGAGCCTACGTATTTGGCATAGAAAAGGGACGACTGATAGGAAAAGCAAAGCTAGGCAAGGTGAATGGTGGATATGAAAATGATCAGGGAAGTACGGATAGAGTATGTTATATAGGTGACAGGCTTTATTTCTTATATGACAATAAAATCAATGAATATGAGTTAAGGACATTCTCTAGAATTCAAACATTGGAATTAAACTAAGAAAGATAGAGGGTTCAAAATATAGCATCAAGAAGCAGTTGAAAAGCTGCTTCTTTTTCTATGTTTTGAAGTTTATCTGTAGAAATTAAGACTAGTTTTAGGATGGAAAGGAATACTATAATCATGAGTACATCAAACTATTTGTATTATCACTTGATGTCGGATATAATACAAATATGTCAAAAGATCAGAGGTTTTTATGTCACTAGTTGTAGTGGTTATAGGTTTAGGTGTTGGATTTTTATTAAATTTAGCTGTTAACTACATCTCGTATGAAATAAGCAATGTGAGAACATCATTCATTAACTGGCTAATTATTTTGATAAGCGGACTATTGTTTGGTGTAATGTATTTGAAATTTGGACCTACAATGCTCTTTATCAAATCAATCGCTATGACAGCGGTATTAATTGTTATTGCTTTTGTAGATTTAAAGTTTGAAATTATTCCAGATAAGCTTTGGATTATAGCACTGGCGGGGGGACTAGCATTTAGTTTTACAGATGAAATAACCTTAGTTCACAGTCTTTTGGGTATGCTTACAGGTGGGGGTGTGCTTTTTATATTAGCATGTGTTCCAAATGCTCTTGGAGGGGGCGATATCAAGATGATGTTTGGTATTGGAACCTTCCTTGGCGTACAACGTTCACTTCTTGCGGTATTTTTAGCTTTTGCCTTTTCAGCTGCTATAATTAGTGTGTTACTGCTCTTTAAGGTGAAAAACCGCAGAGATTACATCCCCTTTGGCCCCTTCTTAGCATTAGGCAGTCTGACAGCTTTTTTAATTTAGTAAGTTTGTAGCTTTTTTAAAATGTGATGCGAAGGTGATAAAATGATAAAAGGTGCAGAGTTAGACATTGGCATGATTAGTGAAATTAATCGAAAAATAGTTATGGAAATAGGGTCAAGCCGGGATCAGATTTTAGATATAATCGACAGCCTGAGAAATGAACATGAGAGTTTAAAAAGAAAGCTGACTGAAATTAAAAATGAGGTCCTGCACCTTATTGGGGAAGTGGATGAGCTTGAGAAGCAGGATAAATCCATGCGTAAGAGACTCGCAGAGGTGTCTGCTGACTTTCATAAGTATACTGAAAATGATGTGAAAGAAGTTTATGATAAGGCCTATGAGGTCAGAATCAAGCTGTATACTAAGAAAAATGAGGAAAAAACTTTAAGAGAACAAAGGACGCAGATGGAAATAGCTTTAAAAAAATCATTTAAAAATATCGAAAGCGGAGAAAAGATACTAAGCCAGATCAGTGTGGCCCTAGGCTACCTGGAAGGAGATATGCTTTCAGCTTTAAGTGGTACAGATAAAAACTCAGAAATGTTTTTGGGAATCAAGATATTAGAAGCGCAGGAAGATGAGAGAAGAAGAATAGCCAGGGATATTCATGACGGGCCAGCACAGCACATGGCCAATGCTGTTATGAAAGTGGATATTTGTGATATGGTACTGCAGAAAAATTTAGATGAGGGGCTAAAGGAACTTGCAAGCTTAAAAGAAAGCGTAAAGATTGCCCTTCGGGAAGTACGGAATATTATTTTTGATTTAAGGCCTATGTCGCTGGATGACTTAGGCCTCAATCAAACCATACAGGAAATGATTAAATTAATTACTAAAGAGTCGGGAATTGAGGTTAAGTTAAAATTAAAACCTGTTCAAGAAGAGATTGAGCCTATTATACAAGTAGCTGTTTATCGTATTATTCAGGAAGTGTTTAACAATATAAAAAAGCATTCAAAGGCGGTAGAAGCAGAGGTAAAGCTTGACTTTGGCACGAAATATCTAATGCTTGTTGTGTCAGATAACGGTGTCGGTTTTGATGTGGAAGAAACCCTAAAAGAAGTTAAAACAAGAGCATCCTCTTATGGACTAATTGGCATCTTTGACAGGGTCAATCAGCTGCAGGGGAAAATAGACATAAAATCTTCATATGGGGCGGGGACTACTTATAAAGTTAAGCTTCCTATTAATCGAGAGGTGATTCGGGATGAAAAAAGAGGCGATTAAAGTGCTTATTGCAGACGACCACACTATTATAAGAGAAGGACTTAAGCGTATTCTTAGTTTTGAAGAGGACATTGTGATGATAGGAGAAGCTGAAAATGGAGAAGAAGCTTTAAAGCTCCTTAGAATATGCAGTCCGGATGTGATCTTGCTTGATTGTAATATGCCCCTTAAAGGCGGATTAGAAGTCCTTAAAAGTGTAAAAAGCCAGTATGATACCATAAAGGTTATTATGCTGACAGTAGAAAATGACAGAAAAACCATTCATACTGCTATAGATATCGGAGCAGATGGCTATATGTTGAAAGATTCAGCAGGCACGGAGATTGTAAATGCCATCAGAACGGTTTATGACGGAGAAAAGTATATTGAAAAATCCCTCATTTCATTTTTATTTTTAGATATAAAAAACCAAAACAAAAAATCCGAAAGTCAATTGGACATTTTATCCAAAAGGGAATTAGATGTACTTATTGAAATATCTAAGGGTCTAAGTAACAAAGAAATAGGTGAAAAGCTTTTTCTATCAGAAAAGACAGTTAAAAACTATGCAACTACTTTGTTTAGAAAAATAAATGTGCTAGACCGCGTTCAGGCTACCATTTTTGCATTGCAGAACACAATTGAGGATTATTATCTTACGCGGTTTAAGGATGAATAGGGACTTTAGTCCCTATTTTTTTGTGACCATTTTCCTAAAGAGATAGGACCTTTGCCATCTAACAGTAGGAAGGGGATAAGCGTATAATAATATCAAGAAGACAATAAAAAGTGAATTTAAAGGAGGAATTTATATGTTACACCTTTTTAATGCTTATGTATTACCGAAGTTAAACAACAAAAAAGGGCAGGGTATGGTTGAATATGCACTTTTAGTAGGGCTCATAGCCATAGTCGTTATTGGTGTTCTTATTCTATTAGGGCCAGCTATAAGTGATAAATTCCAAGAAATCATTGATGCACTGTAGTTCAAGTATTTATTAGATCTCAATAACTTCATCTCCTATGTAAATGCTCTAATCACGTGCAAAGCTGATTAGAGCATTTACAGTATAGAAGGACAGATTCAAAAAGGAGGCGCAGCAAAGTGAAAAGTATAAAAAACCAAAAAGGTCAGGCTTTAGTTGAGTTTGCAATAATACTGCCTCTTTTGCTCCTGTTAGTCTTAGGGATTATTCAATTTGGCATGATCATAGGGGGATACCTTGCAGTTCAAAACGCTGTAAGGGAAGGCGCAAGGGCCGGAGTTATAGGCTGTACCAATGCAGAAATTAACAGCACGATGAGAAGTGTATCGCCTAATCTAAAGTCAGAACACCTAATAGTAAGTATTATGCCGTCGGAAGGCAGCAGAAGGTCTGGAGAGACACTTATGATTAGAGCCAGCTACAACTATCCTCTTACCATTCCTATTATAGAAAGTATATTTGGAGGAGCAGTTCCTCTAAGGGCAGAAATAGCTATGAGAATTGAATAAATGGAGGAATGCATCATGAAAAGTCTAAATAATAAAGGCAATGCTTCTATTTTGTTATGCTTGCTTGCTGCCGGGCTTATGGGAGTTACAGCTTTTGCAGTAGATATCGGTATAGTTTATGTAGAAAAAGCCAAACTCCTTCACGGGATGGATGCTGCTGTTCTCGCTGGCGCGCTTGAACTTCCGACAAGTGAAACGAAGGCAAAGGATATAGCATCCCTATACCTTAATAAGAATAATATCGGTGCAGATCAAGTTGCTCTTCAGGTAGGGGTAGATAAAAAGACCATTACCGCAGAAGGAAGCACAGCTGTAAAGCATTTTTTTGCACCGCTTATTGGGATTGAAGAAAGTACTGTAAAAGGGTCCACTAAAGCCATTATCGGTCCAGCAAAATCTTTATCAGAAGGCATAAGACCTTTTGCGGTCCAAATGTTTGATTTTACTTATGGAGATTTGATTGTACTTAAAGAAAATGCTGGAGACGGGATAGCAGGCAACTATTGGAGTGTGGCTTTAGGTGGCAGAGGATCCAGTATTTATCGAGACAACGCACTTTATGGATATCAGGGGAAAATAACAGTGGGGGACTATATTGATACTGAAACCGGTAATATGGCAGGAACGGCGAATGCAATAAAAAGGTATATACAGTCTGAATCAAGCAGTTTTAACGAGTTTAAAAGAGATTCTATTAGGCTTTGGACGCTGCCTTTAGTAGAAGCTTTTGTGGTAAGTGGAAGAAGTGAAATCAAAGTGGTAGGATTCGCTAAGTTTTATGTAGAAGATATATTAGATAAGGCAGGAAAGATTGAAATTCGGGGAAGGTTTGTAAGGTTTGTAGGGCCTGCAGAAATTGATATGAATTTAAAGGATACAGGTGTGTATGGCGTGAAGTTATCAAAATAAATAGAAAGGGAGGGAGGCGATATGAATCATACAAGGCAAAGATTACTCTTAGCATCCTTAATACTTGCATTACTTGCTTCAGCAGCTGTTTTTATCTATTTGAGATCTTTGGAGCGTCCAAAAGAAGCGGTTAAACATACTACGGTTTTAGTTGCCGCAGAAACTATTCCAGCCAGAACCCTCATTGATAAAAGTATGCTTACATCCATTGAAGTAGAGGAGCATACCATTTTTGAAGATTATCTGAAAGACTCTTCAAAGGTTATTGGTAAATATACTAAGGAAACCATCATGAAAAACGAAGGGTTTCATAAAGATAAACTCATTAATGAAGGAGAAGAAGAACTTGGTTTGAAGCTTAACAGTAATCATAGGGCTGTAAGTATTAACGTTTCAATGGATGCTGGGGTAGCCCGCTTGATAAAGCCAGGAGATTTTGTAGACATTGTTCTTTACGCGGCAGAAAAGTCAGATGGAACGGAGATTATTAGGCCGGACTTGGCAAAAACAGTACTTCAAAATATTGAGATTTTGGCGATTAACCAGCAGCTAAATAGAAATGAAAAGCCGATCGAAGATGAAGCTGAAAAAGCGCAAAGCACGTTTTTGGTTACATTGGCTGTTCAAACAGCAGAATTGGAGCAGTTGGTTCTGGCTGAAAATATAGGCAGTCTGAAGTTAGCGTTAAGACCTTTAAAAGATACCTCTGTCAGTGAAGCCCCTGTTGTAACTTGGGAGGAGCTTATGGTAATAAAAGAAAGAGGGCAGGAAGCTAAGCAAGATGCATTTGAGACAAAGGTTGAGTCAGTTTCAAAAGATACGTTTATATCCTATATTATTAAAAAAGGGGATACCTTGAAACAAATCAGCAAGCAGTTTTATGGGGATAGCAAGTATTATAAGCTTATTCAAGAAACTAACAATATAAAAAATGAAAACTTAATTACATCAGGGCAGACTATTAAAATTCCTAAGCGTGAGGAGTAGGAGGTGCATTATGGAAAAGATTAAGGTGCTTATTGCAGATGATATTGAAGAAACAAGACAAGTTATTAAGAAAATTTTAGGTTTGGAAAATACTCTTTTCGAGGTAGTTGGAGAAGCAGAAAATGGCGAAGAGGTACTAAAACTTATTCCAAAACTTAGTCCGGATATTGTGTTGATGGATATCAATATGCCTGTGCTCAATGGGCTTGAGGCAACAGAAAAGATTACAAGCGAGTATCCTCAGATGATGGTTATTATTATGTCAGTGCAGGCAGAAAATGAATACTTAAAAAGGGCTATGTTCCACGGGGCTAAAGAATACATCATTAAACCTTTTGACTGCAACAGTTTAACAGAGACGATTAAAATGACTTATGAAAAATACAAAGAAAGACAAAAAACGCTCAATCAAACCAAAGAAAAAGAAAGAGAAGGAAGAGTTATAACATTTTTTAGTTCAAAAGGAGGGGTTGGGAAGTCTGTTCTAGCTTTAAACACAGCGATTATGTTAAGCAAAAACAAACAAAAAAAAATCCTTCTTTTAGATATGGATCTTCAGTTTGGGGATTTAGCACTTCTTGTTAATAAGTACAGCCATAAAACCATTCTTGATATAGTCGATGACGGACAAGTCAGTACCTATGAAAATATGAAGCCTTATCTTTATGCATACAGTGATAATTTAGATATGCTGTTTGCACCGGGAAAACCTGAATCAGCAGAATACATCACAAAAGAAACGATAGCAGAAATGATAAAGCGGCTGAAAAAAGAATATGATATGATTCTGGTAGATACAGGGGTTAACTACAATGATACGACCCTTCATCTTTTAGACCATGCAGAAAAAATTCTGTTTATTTCTACGATGGAAATTGTTGCCCTAAAAAATACCAAACTTGGTATGAGGATTATGCAGTCTCTTGGCTATGATACAAACAAGGTTAAACTTGTTATTAATAAATTTACGACTAACTACGGAATCAGTAAAAAGGATATTGATGATGTCTTTAAAGATGGGATTTTCGCCATGATTCCAGAAGAAGAAAAGGTAGTTAATCTCTCAGTCAATAAAGGCGGACCCTTTTGCGAGGGACCAAAATACATCAAACAAAAAATAGGCAAAGCACTGGAAGGGATGTGCATGGAGTTAATGAGATAGGAGGGATTAACGATGTCTCTGATGAAAAGATTAGAAGAAGTGAATGGTGAAAAAAAACATAGCAGACAAAATGAAAAAGAAACTGATCCCTACTACGAACTTAAAACAAAGATTCAAAATAGAGTGATTGAAGAGCTTGATATTAATTTTAATGAAATCTCCGAGAATAGTGAAGAACTCAAACAGAAGATTCTTTTTATCATTACAAAAAATATTGAACAAGAATCGCTGGATTTAACCAATCATCAAAAAAACAAAATAAAAGAAGAACTTTTAGATGAGATTATTGGGTTTGGGCCTATAACAGAGTTTTTGGCAGATAGTAAAGTAACAGAAATCATGGTGAATGGGCCATCTCATGTTTATATGGAGAAAGATGGCAAACTGGTTCTTACCGATGCTAAATTTAAAGATAACAACCATGTACTTCATGTTATTAAAAAGATTGTAGCGCCTATTGGCAGAAGAATTGATGAGGGTTCACCGATGGTAGATGCCAGGCTTCCAAACGGATCAAGGGTCAATGCCATCATTCCGCCACTTGCTATAGACGGCCCATCGATAACGATTAGAAAGTTTGCAGAAGATCCTTTTAAGGTTGAGGACCTGGTACGCTTCGGCACACTGAATTCAAAAATGGCTGAGCTTTTAAAGTACTGTGTGGAAGGGCGGCTGAATATTGTTGTATCTGGGGGAACAGGAAGTGGCAAAACGACTACGCTGAATGTACTTTCTTCATTCATTCCTGATGATGAACGTATTGTAACGATAGAAGACGCTGCTGAGCTGCAGCTTTCGCAGGAACACGTCGTGAGACTTGAAACAAGGCCTGCTAACATAGAAGCTAAAGGCGAAATTACAATAAGGGACCTTGTTAAAAATAGTCTGAGAATGCGTCCAGACAGAATTATTGTTGGGGAGGTTAGATCAGGGGAAGCCCTTGATATGCTTCAGGCCATGAATACCGGACATGATGGCTCACTGACAACGGGACACGCCAACTCACCAAGAGATATGCTCTCAAGAATTGAAACGATGGTTTTAATGTCAGGGATGAATCTGCCTATTAAGGCCATTAGAGATCAGATTGCATCAGCTATTGATCTTATTGTGCAGCAGTCAAGATTGATGGATGGCAGTAGAAAGATAACCTATATCACTGAAGTTCAGGGGATGGAAGGAGATGTTATCATTCTTCAGGATATCTTTAAGTTTGAACAAAGAGGACTTGATAATAAGGGGAAAGTTAAAGGCGAGTTCGTATCTACAGGGATCGTACCAAAGTTTGTACAAAAGCTTAGGGAAAAAGGTATTAACGTACCACCGGACTTATTAAGTCATTAAGGAGAGGAGGGATGAGATGATTGTTATTACAACGCTGCTGACATTTTTATGTTTATGGGCACTTTTTGGGGCTATGCTGGTAAGTGTTTCAAAACAGGAAAGGGCAGCTGATAAACTAAAATACTATGATGAAGAGTATCAGCTTCGGGAGAAATATGATTATAATAAAAAGTCTGGTCAAGGACCTTTAAAGAAGCTTTCTCATTTACTATGCAGTGCCCCGTTAGGTAAAAAACAAGCTAAAAGGTTGGAGACCGAGCTTGTTAAAGCGGATATGCTGATTACAGCAGAAGAACTCATGGTGGTAAAAATACTTTCATCTTCAGCCTTAGCTTTCTTAACTTTTTCTATCTTCAAAGATCTTATTATAAGTCTAGTTGTTTTTGTTTGTATTTGGAATCTGCCAAGGATTATAATAGCCAAAAGGAAAAAAGATAGGATTAAGCAATTTGATGGTCAGCTTAATGAGGGCATTACGATTGTTTCAAATTCCCTGAAGTCTGGGTACTCGTTTTTACAGGCCGTGATGGTCGTTGCTGAAGAAACCAGAGATCCTTTTTCAAAGGAATTCAAAAAGCTTTTAAAGGAAATGAGCCTTGGGATTGCTGAAGAAGATGCCCTTAGAAATCTAGTGATGAGGGTAGAGTCAGAGGACTTAAAGCTTGTGATTAATGCCATTTTGATACAAAAGGATATTGGAGGCAATCTAGCTGAAATACTTGAGAACATTTCAGAAACCATAAGAGAACGACAAAAAATAAAAAATGAACTCAAAACATTAACCGCTCAGGGAAGACTTTCGGGCATTATTGTAGCGCTGCTGCCAGTGGCGTTAGCTGGAGTCATTTATCTTCTTAATAAAGATTACATTGTGCTTTTATTTACACATCCAGTTGGTCTAGGTATGATTTTTACTGCGATACTAAGTGAAATGATGGGCTTTATCATGATTAAGAAGATTGTTACGATTGATACGTAAGGGGGGGAAGATATGCTGTATGCGGCGGTATTTATCATCTTTCTATCGCTGTTTCTGCTGCTTTATGGCATTTTAGTTTCCATAGCCAAACCTAGAATCAATATTGAAAATAGGATTCAAAAGCTTGGCGAGCTTCATAGGGCAAATGAAGACGATGAGGAAAAGAAAAGTTTTTCAGACAGAATGCTTAAACCTTTTTATTGTGCCTTTAGTCAGTTTTTACTCAAAAGAGCACCGGCCAATAAACTTTTACTATTTAGCAAACGACTGGAGCGGGCAGGCCTTTTAAAAAACTCTTCCATTGAAAGGTGGCTGTACCTAAGAAGTATGCTGGGGCTGGGCAGTTCTTCACTAATAGGATTATTTGCATTTATTGTAGATTCTAATGTGTATAAAGCATTCATTCTTTCATTATTAATCATGCTTTGCACGCGCTTCTTCTTTAATTTTTACATTTCAAGAAAGATTACGATCAGAAAAGGCAAGATTCTTAAGAACTTACCTTATACGCTGGATTTAATTACTGTTAGTGTTGAAGCGGGGCTGTCTTTTGATGGGGCTATGGCTAGGGTGGTTGCCAGTATTTCAGGAGAAATATGTGATGAATTCGCAAAGGCACTAAAAGAAATGAGAATGGGGATAGAACGTAAAATCGCTTTAAGAAACATGAGTGACAGATGTGATGTAGCAGAACTTTCGATGCTGGTTACTTCTCTGGTTCAAGCTGATGAGCTTGGAGTAAGTCTAGGCCGAGTGCTTCGTATTGAAGCTGATAATTTAAGAGAGCATAGAAAACAGGCAGCCAGAGAAAGGGCGATGAAAGCTCCTATAAAGATGTTGTTTCCTCTTATTTTCTTTATTTTTCCCTCTATTTTTATCATTATTTTAGGACCTGTTGTTATAAAAATGATGGAGATCTTTGGTTAGGAGGTATCCAGTGACAAAATATTTAAAACTCAAAGAAAAAGAACTTATTGAAATCTGTATAGCAGATACCTTTTTAAAAAGATTTATGGGCTATATGCTGCGCAAAGTGCCTCACTTTGAGGCCATTTTATTTTATCCTTGCAGCAGTATTCATACCTTCTTTATGAAGTTTGCAATCGATGTGATTTTTGTTGATAAAAATATGATCGTTATTAAAAAAATAGAGGCACTAAAAAAGGGGAAGATCATTATGCCGATAAGTCAAGCTAAGATGGTTATTGAAGGAAAAGAGGGGGTGTTTAAAAATATCCAAACAGGTGATAAGCTGGAGTTCTTTAATGATCAGGATGTGTTTCATAAGGAAGAGACGGATCAGTATATAGTAAAGGTCATAGATGTTTAACGAGCCTCTAATGCAGCATATACCCTTATAGGTGAAAATATAAATGACAGATTCGGGCATACTACTAGAAAAATAGGTTGACTTTACAAGTCATCTTATATAGTATGTAGAAAGAATGTAAATCAAGTGATGGAATGATAAAGTTCCAGTTGGAGGCAAAATGGCTGTTAATAAAAAAGTTTCAAGTAGTTTTAACTATGATAAAGCACAGAAACTCAATAAGAATTTCATGTATCAGGATCTGAAAAGAAGCAATTGTTATGACAGTGACTTCTCGGGTTCAAATTTTGACTATACAAGCTTTAGAGGAGCCCACTTTAAATCATGTAATTTTTATGAATGTACCTTTAGATCGGCAGAGTTTGTGGGCACGAACTTTAAAAAAAGCAAGTTTAAAAAAGCTAGATTTGAGAATGCAGTTTTTGATTCTGTGAATTTAGAAGGAACGGATTTTAGAGGGGCAGTTTTCATCAATACCATTTTTCTTTCAACAGATTTAAAAAAAGCTGCTTATTTGAATTTAGAAAAAGCAGATGTTAGGATTTTTGATGAAATGCCGGAGCTTACCATAAGTGCAGAACTTAAGGCAGCTATAAATAAGGCAATGGAAAACGAGTATATTAAAGCATCAAGAACGCTGGATACAAAAACCGGCGAAATTAGTCCGCTAAGTATGATGATTTTATTAGAAAAATTCGATGAACAAACACTTATAAAGGGATTAGATCTTTTGGGCAAAAAGCTTGATAAAGGCTTCTGCACATTAAGTTATATTATTAATTATTTAAAAAATGGCGAGAAACAAGGCGTTTTTTAATGTAGACTAAGAAACGAGAAGCTTACTGTAACAGGCGGCTTCTTTTTTTTGTTGGTCAGAAGCTTGACACATAAATAAGAGAAGCTTATTATAGGAGAGATAATAGATGTATAAATAAAAAATGATAATAGAAATATATAAAAGAAGTAAGAAGAAAAGAGGTATTTATGTATCCGAGAGATTTAAACTATAAGATGCCTGCAGAGTGGGAAAAACATCAGCGCACATTTATTTCATGGCCTATCCAGGAATCAATGTGTTATCCAGAGGATTATGAAAATGTCTGCGAAGGATACCAGGAGCTTGTTCGGGCCATTGCTGAGTTTGAGCCTGTTACAATTATTGTCAATAAAGAAGAAAAAAACAAAGTTCGGACACTTTTTAAAGAAGAAAATATAAGCTGTCTGGAGGTTAATCATAATGATGCCTGGTTAAGAGATAATGGACCTACATTTTTAATAGATCATAAAGGAAGTCTTGCAGGGGTGAACTGGATTTTTAATGCTTGGGGAGGAAAATATGCGCCGTGGGATCTTGATGATCAGGTAGCATCTAAAATACTTAGTCATTTTGATGTGAAGCAGTTTGATGCACAGCTGGTGATGGAGGGAGGATCACTTCATGTAGATGGAGAGGGTACGCTGATTACAACGAAGGAATGCTTGATGAATCCCAATAGAAACCCGGACCTGTCTCAAGGAGCAATAGAAGATTATTTAAAACGGTATTTAAATGTAGAGAAGATTATTTGGCTAAATCGTGGACTAAGTGGGGATGAAACGGATGGACATGTGGATAACATTGCTTGTTTTGCAGGGCCAGGAAAAGTTATCTTGCAAGTATGTGATGATCCAGAAGATGAAAACTATGAGATTACAAAAGAAAATTTGGAGATATTACAGAATGCTGTAGATGCCAAGGGAAGAAAATTTGAGATCATTCCTATTATGCAGCCGCCAAGAGCCCAGCATGAGGGGAAGAGGCTTACGTTAAGCTACTTGAATTTTTATTTTGTTAACGGAGGTATTATTCTGCCTGTTTTCGGCGGAGAGGCAGAAGCGGCAGATCAAAAGGCAAAAGAGATACTCCAAAACCTTTTTCCGGAAAGAAGAGTACGCGGAATAAATGGCATGGCTATTATTAAAGAGGGAGGCAATGTACACTGTACTACCCAGCAGATGCCAGGTGTATAGTTTGATCATTCAAAAAGATAAGATGAGGTGAATTCCATGAGAAAAATTAAAGTTGCAGCGACGCAGATGAGCTGCTCAAGTAACATTGACGAAAATATAGCTAAAGCAGAGGTCATGGTAAGAAAAGCTGCCAAAGAAGGAGCGCAGATTATCTTGCTCCAAGAGCTTTTTGAAACGCCTTATTTTTGTCAAAAAGAAAAATCCGATTACTATATGTATGCTGCAGAAGTCGAACTGAATAAAGCCGTTAATCATTTCAAAAAAATTGCTATGGAACTTCAAGTGGTGCTGCCAATTAGTTTCTATGAGAAGAAAAACAATGCAAGGTATAATGCACTGGCTGTTATTGATGCAAGTGGAGAAGTTTTAGGGGTTTACCGGAAAAGCCATATTCCAGATGGACCTGGCTATGAAGAAAAGTTTTATTTTAATCCAGGGGATACAGGCTTTAAGGTATGGAAGACAAAATATGCTAAAATTGGTATAGGGGTTTGCTGGGATCAATGGTACCCAGAGGCTGCCAGATGTATGGCACTGATGGGGGCAGAACTTCTTTTTTATCCGACAGCCATAGGGTCAGAACCTCAGGATGCAGGGATAGATTCAAAAGATCACTGGCAGACATGTATGCTTGGACATGCAGCGGCTAATCTTGTACCGGTTGTTGCATCCAACCGTATTGGGGCAGAAGAAGACGAGGATTCTAAAATAACTTTTTATGGCTCATCATTCATTGCAGGGCCGCAGGGCAACAAAGTTGCTGAAGCGGATCGGATGGAAGAAACAGTGCTTGTAGCGGAATTTGATCTCGATGAGTTAGAGAAACAGCGCATAGAGTGGGGCATATTTAGAGACCGAAGACCAGAGTTATATAAAATTATTACCTCCTATGACGGAGAACTCATGGTATAAAATGATTAGCCAAAGATCCTTGAGCTGCATAATAAATACGCGGCTCGAGGATCTTTGGCTAATTGAGCCAGCTAGAAGGAATAGAGTTTTTATGATGTAAGCAGATAAATAGAGTAGATAAAGACAGGAAAACAGTCTGCATAGAGCTTACTAAATATGAATAAAGCTGCTTGTTAATTGATAAGTTTATGTCAGAGTAATTTGAAGAAAGAACTTAGGTTTTGAGTGTCGTATAGCGGATAGGCATTAAGGAAATGGGTAAAACCAAAATACCAGGACACCTGCATAGAGGTATTTGCAGATTAATACATTAAAATGAAGGGTGTGAGGAAAAATAGGTTTATGGCGTCTAAGCTTAGAGGAACAGGGTAGTAAGAAGTAGGATGCGGCGTAATCAGTTAAGTAATTTTATAAAATTATGCGACTATTTAAGGATAGTTTTTGGTAAAAATGCTAGGGAGGGTTTGCAAATTTCAATAAAAAATTAAAAAAAAGTAGAGATTTATTAAAGAATCAGATAATGATTGAAAATAAATAAAGATCATGATAAAATATAATTTGTTAAAAAAATAACTTTGTTTATAATTTATTTTTACATAATTATTCAATCAATCTATTTTAGGGAGGTAAATGATTTGGCTAAAAGATTAAGATATGATATGAATGCTTGTTTAGGTTGCCAAACCTGTTCCTTAGTCTGTTCAACGCTCAGCGGCTATCATTCTTTGGGAGAAAGCGGCATCAATATCAAGACAAAAGGGGGATTACAAGGAAAGTTTGTCTGTGTTGTCTGTGCCGGATGTACAGAAAATATTTCATGCTTAGAAGCCTGTAAGACAGGGGCACTAAAAGCCCGCAATGGCGGAGGTGTTCTCCTAGATAAAAATAAATGTATTGGATGCAAAAAATGTATCAGTGCATGCAGTATCGGGGCGATTCACTACAGTGATAATTTAGACCGTCCAATTATATGCAGACAATGCGGCACTTGTGCAAAATACTGTCCGCATAATTGCTTATATATGGAGGAGGTAGAATAAGATGCTATATACAAATCATATCCGTGTTTTGTCTATTAATTTAACAGATGAAACATACAAAATTGAACATAGAGAAGATTTAAAACAGTACTTAGGAGGCGTTGGTGTTGCATCAAAGCTTTTAGAAGAAAACATTAAACCTGACGCTGATATATTAGATCCTTCGCAATGTATCGTTTTTGCAATAGGAGCCATTTCTACTATTTTCCCTGTTATTACTAAAACTGTTGCAATGTTCTGGTCTCCGCTTACTAAAGAACTTGGCGAAAGCTATGCCGGCGGAAGAATGGCGATGACAATGCTGATGGCACATTTTGATGCAATTGTCATTACAGGAAAAAGCAAAAGACCTATTTACCTGGCAATTGAAAGCCATAATGTTGAATTTAGAGATGCATCAGCCATGTGGGGAATTCGTTCAGATGATGTTGGACGCATTATAAGAGAAAGAGAAAAAGGGGCAGGTAAACGCAGTATTATCAGAATAGGTGAAGCCGGTGAAAATCAATTAAGCTTTGCCAGTGTCTGTGTAGACACTTACCGTCACTTTGGACGTATGGGTCTTGGAGCTGTTATGGGCAGTAAAAACCTTAAGGCCATTTCAATCTGGGGTAAAGGAGATCTTCCGATCAAAAATCAAAAAGCATACTTTAAAGTATTTCAAGATCTTCATAAAAAGGCCATTACCACAGACGTTATGAAGAAATATCATGATTTAGGAACGGCCATGGGCGTTAACTTGATGAATGAAAAAGGCGGAATTCCGATCTTAAACCTTCAGACTTCTCAAACAGATGACATTGAAAATCTTTCAGGAGAAACTTTTGCAGAAAAGAACTTAGTCAGAAAAACAGCGTGTGCAGGATGTCCGGTAGGATGTATTCACATTGGTCAGTTCAGACGTGAATTCGGTAAAGGATACGAGTTTGAAGCTGTGAATGTAGGCTATGATTATGAGCTGATCTTCAGCTTAGGAACTTTCTTAGGCCTTAATGATAGTGATGAAGTACTTGAACTTATTGAAGCCGTTGAAGATTATGGCATGGATGCTATCTCTGCCGGAGTGGTTCTAGGATGGGCCACTGAAGCCTATCAAAATGGTTTATTCACTGTAAATGAAAGTCTTGTACCGCTTGAATTTGGTAATCAGAAAAACTACTTAGCAGCACTTAAACACATGGCTAAAAGAACAAATGAGTTCTACTATAACTTAGGTAAAGGGTGCGCCCATGCCAGCTCAATATACGGTGGACAGGATTATGCAATGCACTTTAATGGCAATGAAATGTCAGGCTATCATACAGGATACGGTTCAGTTTTAGGATCAGCAGTTGGGGCTAGACATTCTCACTTATGTAATGGAGGCTATTCTTTTGACCAAGGAGGAGAGGGAAATCCAGAAGAACTTCTAGATAAGATCTATAATGAAGAGCTGGATAGGTGTATTCTTAATTCGCTTATTGCATGTTTATTTGCAAGAAAGATGTATGATAAAGATACCATTCTTAATGCACTTAAGTCTGTAGATGTTGTGATGACTGAGGAAGAACTGGATAATGCTGCAAAAGAAATCTTTAGAACTAAACTTAGAATCAAGAAAATGCTCGGCTATCGCTTAAAGAGTCTGCGTCTGCCTAAGAGATTTTTTGAAACAACAGGATTTGGAACAAAAATAGATGAAGCAATGACTTATGAGCTGATTAAAAAATACAGTGAGAAATGTGAAGCTCTAATGAATTCATAATTAAATACTGATAAAAACGTTCTGTTTTGGTAGATAAAACTAAAGCAGAACGTTTTTGTATGTTATGGAGATAGAGAAGTCAAGTATAAAATAATTCCTGCTAAGTCATAATAACTTTATGATCCATCAAAAAATAATGATACTTAACTGAAAGCTAAAAATAAATGCAGATCATTTATAGCTGAGAGTATCGTGACAAAATGACTAGGAGGGAATTTAAATGGGGACTATTAACTGCAGTGTTCAGGCGTGCTTCTACAATGTCAATGAAATTTGCGGAGCACATATTCTTAATATTGGAGGCAGTGATGCACTGCTCACAGAATCAACATGTTGTGAAACATTTCTTAAGCAGTCTAAATATAGTAACTTAGCAGATCAAGATGTTGAACCGGGCAATACTGATGTGATATTTTGCAGTGTAAATACCTGTGCTTACCACGAAAAAAATCACTGCACTTTACCAGAAATTGAAGTAGGAAGTCTAAGGGATGCTGAAACCTATACGGATACAGATTGTTTAAGCTTTGAAAGAGAATAACAGCAGTCTTTAATAATTGAAATAAAGGATCAAATATAAAATCCCTCAAGCTCATGTAGAAAATGACACTTGAGGGATTTTATATAGGAAAGAAGCGGAAGGAAGTGCATTTAAGCAATAACTTTGCCGCCTACAACGGCTGTTTGAATTTCTATATTATCATTAAATAAGATAAGATCCGCATCAAAACCTTCTTCAATCTTACCCTTTCGCTCATGTACCTGGCAGTGCTTGGCTGGATTATAAGTAGCCATCTTAATGATTTCATGGAGCGCATAATCAGTATGATCATAAATGTTTTTAACAGCTTTATTGATGGTTAATATTGAGCCGGCAAGGGCGCCGCTTTCTAATTGAACCATACCCTCTTTAGCAATAACCTTTTGTCCGCCTAAGGCATAAGTACCTTCTGGCATACAGCAAGCCATCATAGCATCTGAGATAAGAATCATGCGATCGGTAGATTTTTGTTTAAAAGCAATACGAAGCGCAGGATAATCAATATGAATGCCATCACAGATGGTCTCAGCAGTAACATCTGATTCAAAAGCAGCACCCACAATGCCAGCGTCTCTATGATGGAGAGCGGTCATGGCATTATAAAGGTGAGTGATGTGGGAGATGCCTTTTTGAATACCAGCCATAGCTTCATAGTAGGTAGCTTTAGAGTGTCCAATCGATGCTGCAATCTGATGGCTGCGTAAGTAGCCAATAAGTTCGTCTGATCCTTCAACTTCCGGAGCCAAAGTAACAGCTTTTATAATAGATAGGTAAGGCTCTGCGATAGCTTTGAAAGCTTCTATTGAAGGCTTTTGAATATAAAGTGGGTTCTGTGCGCCTACCATTAAAGAACTAATAAAGGGTCCTTCGAGATGCACCCCTATGATATTTGCTCCCTGAGTTCCGCGTGTGATGGCCTCATTGGCAGCACAGAGTGCTTTTTGAATTTCCTCGGTAGGACAAGTCATTGTTGTCGCTAAAAATGAAGTTGTACCATGCTTAACAACTGACTTAGCTATTGTATTTAGAGCTTCATAGGTTCCGTCCATTGTATCATGACCGCCGGCTCCGTGAATATGAATATCAATAAACCCAGGAGCTAGGTAAAGCCCTTTCGCATCAATGATTTCATTATCATTCATATCTTCAGGATTTATCTTGGCAATCTTGCCATTTGTGATAAGTAGATTACCTTCTTCGATACGGTCTGTATAGATTATCTTACAATTTTTAATTAGCATCATTATCCCTCCAAAAATTTAATAAATTCCTATACTGGTATAGACATCTATACGTATATACTATATAATCTATTATATAAGATATTTGAAGATATTCAAGTTAAAACATAAAAATTCTTAAAGAACTATGAGAGAGGAGATGAATCAATGGATAGAAATAGTCCCATTCCTGCTTATTATCAGGTGGCCACAGAAATTCAGAAAAAGATCGAAGATCATGTATGGCTTCCCGGTTACTGCATACCTAGTGAGAGAAGTTTATCTGAAGAGTATAATTTAAGCCGAATGACAGTCAGACAGGCCCTTGGAGAACTTGTTCAAAAAGGAATCCTTGTACGAGAAAAAGGTAAAGGTACTTTTGTATGTGAAAAAAGTATAAATCAAAGAAATATCATGAGTTTTACTGAAATGATGCAAAGCGCAGGCATTAACTTTACAACTGAAATTACCTGTTTTGAAAAAGTGAAGTCCTATGAAGATTTATTTTTACCTTTTGAGGACGAAATCATTTATAAAATAAAAAGATTAAGAATTGTGGATGAGGTGGTAATAGGTGAAGAAACTATTTATCTGCCATGGAGCCTTCTGCCAGAACTTCAGGAATCAGATCTTAAGACCTCCTTTTATAAATACTTGGATGAAAAAGGGCTTTCAGTCTATGAATCAGATGCTGCTATTCAGGCTGCTTTGATGAATGAAGTCTACTATAAAATTTTTAGAGTTAAAAAGCATTTGCCTCTGCTGCAGGTAAAGAGTAAGAATTATTCAGAAAGTGGGCAGCTGTTATTCGTGGAAGAATCAGTTTATCGTTCAGACAAATATATGTTTGAGGTGAATATATCAAGAAGAGAGGGATATATAAGATGAATATTATAGTAACAGAAAACTATGAAACATTAAGTGAAGAGGCGGCAAAGAGAATTGCTGAAGTTATTAAAAATAAACCGAATGCAGTGCTTGGCCTTGCAACCGGAAGCACCCCAGTTGGGATGTACAAAAAGTTGGTAGAGTATAACAGAGAAAATCAGATTGATTTTTCACAGGTTACGACGTTTAACTTAGATGAATACATAGGAATACCATCAGAGCATTCACAAAGTTATAGGTATTTTATGGATCATCATCTATTTAACCATATTAATATAGACTATAAGAGAACACATGTACCAAATGGCATGGCAAAAGATATCAAAGTTGAATGTGAAGCGTATGATGAACGGATAAGAAGCCATGGAGGAATTGATATTCAAGTTTTAGGAATAGGCAATAACGGTCATATTGGCTTTAATGAACCTGACAGTTCACTAATTGTTGGCACTCATGTAACAGAACTTACAGAAGACACAATACAGGCTAATTCAAGGTTTTTTAATACAATCAGCGAAGTACCAACCAAAGCCATTACAATGGGAATCGGAGATATTATGAAAGCCAAAGAAGTTATACTTCTTGCAAGCGGCAATTCAAAAGCAGATATTATCAGCAAATTATTAGAAGATAAAATTGATACACACATTCCAGCCTCTCTGCTTCAGGCACATCCAAATGTTACTATCATTGTGGATCAGCAGGCAGGGAAGCATTTATAAATCCTTTACTGCTTAGTGAAACAATTAAATAATACCCCATTTTTTATGGGGTATTATTTAATTGTTGGAATTTGCTTTAAGAATAAATAAAATAAAACCATGTAAAAGAACGCGTAATTTGGTATAATATGTTGTATAGTAACCGTAAATAGTATAGCAAAATCAACTTGACAGAGCTTTTTCCGTAAAGCAGTAATGTCTGCGTTAGAAAAGGAAGAAGGCAGCGGGAGGCAGCGATTAAGCTTATGAAAAAGCAGCTATCATATACGCCAGAAGTATAGAAAGGAATAAGACGATGAGGAGCTCCTTGAGAGAATTTTATTATAAAATACCTATTAAAGTTAAATGGACTATATTTATTTGTATTTTAGTTTTATATCCTATTATTTTTATTGGCTACATTGGCTATACACAGTATGAAGAAGTGATTACCAAACATTTCGTAGAATCTATGCAGAAAGAAATTCTGCTAATCTTAGAAGATACGCAAGATAACATACAAAAGCTTGAAGAGTTTGTGTCCGAATTAAAGTATGATGAGGCTATACATAATTTTAATCAAAGATATTATGCTGCTATAGAAGAAAAACAGAAAGCAGGCTATTCATTAGCGGCTAAAAAGGACCAGGCATTAGAAGACAAGATGGTCATAAACTATAATGTGGTTGGTGACTATGAACTTGGAACGCTGGTAACGGGTTATTTAACATCAATTGTTCTGTCAAAACCAGAGATTGATGTTGGGGGATATGAGTTTCGGGATCATAATACCCAGTATATTGTAAGTAAGAGGAAATCCTATGCCGAAGAGCAGGACTTTAGAAATAAGCATATCTTTTCTAAAATGCGGGAAGAACTTGTTGGGCCGCATAAAGTTTTTGCATATTATGTGGATGAGGAAAGTAATATTTATATAGGAGAGAGAATATTTGACAGGAACACATTTGAAGCAGTAGGAATCCTTGTATTTAAGATCAAAAAAGACTATATAATAGGTAAATACGGCAATATCGTCAATGATTCTACAGAAGGTATTTACATCATAGATAATAAGGGAAAGGAAATATTAAGCAAGGGGAATCTACCGGAAGATAAATGGATAAAGATGAGAGAATTTCTAAATATTAAGGCTGATGAAGGAAAGCTTTATTTAACGGAGAATAAAAAACAGGCTGTGCTTTATGCTCAGATCAGTTCGCTGAATTTAATAATGTACAGCGGTGTTTTTATTTCTAAAGATATTCTTCTTGAAAACATCAGGCAGCTCTCTAGCAATATTATTCTTATATGTATTTGTGTTCTGCCCATTTTCCTCCTTTTCGCAGCAAGACTTTATAAAGAAATTATCTATCCTATCTATATTTTAAGCGGAAAAATGAAGCAGATCGAAGATGGGGATATGGGTGTGGTGATGAGCAGTGACAGAAGAGATGAACTTGGCTATCTTTTTGGCACCTTCAATAATATGAGCAAACGTATACAGTATTTGGTTAACATTGTATATAAAGAAGAAATTGCCCTAAAGAACGCCGAAATTAAGATGCTGCAAGACCAAATTAATCCGCACTTCCTCTATAATACTTTAGAAATGATCAACTGGAAGGCAAGACTATCTGGGGATCATGAAATATCTGAAATGATAGAAGCGCTCTCTGGTATTATGGAAGTAAATATAGACAGAAGAAAAATTCCTTTTCTAACAATTGAAGAAGAAATTAGATATTTAGATAACTATATGCTGCTTATTCATAAACGGTTTGGAGAAAAGATTATTTTTACAAAAGATGTAGATTCACAGGCATATACTTGTAAAATACCCCGCATTATGCTTCAGCCGCTTATTGAAAATGCTATCAGCCATGGTATTGAACCTATAGGGTGTGGGACGATTCATTTAGACGTAAAAAAAGAGGAAGATAAGCTTATGATTATGATCAAAGATGATGGACAGGGGATGGAAGAAGAGGTTCTAGCTGATCTTCGGGCACAAATGTCTGATACGCAGCAAACAACAGGAAAAGTAGGGGTTATTAATGTGCAAAAACGTATTAAGCT
>CALJNR010000124.1 GCA_937981575.1 uncultured Clostridia bacterium
GACTGAGTAATAGTCTCTTCTGATACTAATCCTTGTTGATGTGCTCTTAATATATTTAAGTATGTATTCCCACAATTCAAGTCACAGCCTGCATTGATAGCTAAACTTGCAGATTCTACCGCAGTGCTGGTTACTCTGTGATGCTCATGGAAATCTTTAATCGCCCAACAATCAGAAACAAAATGTCCTTGATGATGCCATTTGTTTCTTAAAATTTCTTTTATTAAAGTGTTGCTTCCACAGCAAGGCTCATCATTGGTACGATTATAAGCTCCCATAACAGCCTCAACCTTTGCCTCTTTAACACATGCTTCAAAAGCCGGAAGGTAGGTTTCCCACAAATCTTTTTGTGTTACTTGTGCATTAAATGCGTGCCTTATGGCCTCAGGTCCTGAGTGTACTGCATAGTGCTTAGCGCAAGCTGCCGTTTTAAGGTATTTTCCTTTTCCTTGCAGTCCGTTTATAAATGCTACCCCTAAACGACTTGTAAGATATGGGTCCTCTCCATAGGTCTCATGACCTCTACCCCATCTAGGATCTCTAAAAATATTTACATTTGGTGACCATAAAGTTAAGCCCTTATAAATGTCTCTATCGTCTTCTCTAGCGTATGCATTATATTTCCCTCTTGCTTCTGTTGCAACTACATCTGCCACTTGCGAAAGGAGTTCCTCATCAAACATCGCTGCAAGTCCAATGGCTTGTGGAAACATTGTTGCTGTTCCTGCCCTGGCTACGCCGTGTAGTCCCTCATTCCACCAATTATATGCCGGTACATTAAGTGAACGAATAGCTGGTGCATCATACTTTAGCTGAGAAGCCTTCTCTTCTAAAGTCATTTGGCCTACCAATTTTTTTGCTTTTTCTTCAGCTTCTTTTCTATCTCTCATAATAACCCCTCTCTCACATTAGCCTTTTTACTGCATCTACCTCTACCTATTGATCTATGCATGCTCTAAGTTACACAAAAACATATCTAACACTTAGCGTTCTCTAATAAGTGCTTTTAATTTAAAAAAACCCCTGGGACACATCACATAAGCGAGAGGTGTGGGGTGTTCTACTTATCTTATAATAGGCTATTACATCTCCAAAACCAAATAAACCAGATGAGTTTCAAGCCAATTTATTCCTTTACCCCTCCTAATGCAACGCCCGCTATTATATACTTTGACAACAAGAAATATACTATAAATAATGGTAATACCGTCAGCGACAGGCCTAAATACACTGAGCCATACTCTGTCTTATAAATATCACCCCTCAGTAGACTTACCATTATCGGCATTGTATATTTTTCACTATTAGTAAGCAAGATTAACGGCATAAATAGGTTATTCCAACTTGATACAAAGGCAAAAATTGCCTGCGTCGCAATAGCGGGTTTCATCATCGGTATCATGATACTATTAAATATACGAAACTCACCAGCACCATCTATTCGCGCCGAATTTATAATATCAAGTGATAGTGTAGAGAGTAAGTACTGTCGCATATAGAATACCGTTGCTGGTGCAGCTATTGCAGGCAGTATTAGCGGTAAAAATTTATTCGTCATATTGATACTATACATAAACTGGTAAAATCCAATACTTGTTACCTGTGCTGGAATCATCATTATCGCCATTATAAATGTAAAGAACGGTTGGCGCCATCTCCAGCTGTACACTACTAAAGCATATGCAGTGAGCGACGAGAAGTACACTGCACAAGCCGTTACCCCTCCTGAAATTATCATCGAGTTAATGAAACCCCTTAACGGGTTAAAGCTTTTACCAAGTAGTATTTGTGCATTGCTTAGTAGATGATTTGAAGGTAATAGCGATATAGCACTCTGTTGAATCTCGAATGTTCCGCGCGTAGCATTCATAAACATAATCCAAAACGGTATTATACTTAAAAGCGTGAGGAAAATGCAGACTGTGTAAATAACTATTTTCAATAAGAGATGAGGTATGTTCTTATTTAGCTTCATACTTCCACCCTCCTTGAGTCCTTTTCGGCTTTTCTAAGTAACTTTATTTGATTCTTCTTCACTTTATTAGCCTTTGCCTCGTATTTATCGCGCATAATATAAAAGATTATAGCTGAAAGTATTGATATAATAAGAAACATAATCATACTTGCAGCCGCTGCACGGTTATACATGTAGCTTCCGCTAAACGCCTGATTATAAATGAACACGCTTGTTGTAAGCGTAGCGTTGTCTGGACCACCAAGGAGGAACAACCTTGGAATATCGAACATCTGTAAACCACCGATCATACTTGTAATGAGTGTAAAAAGCAGTATAGTCCTCAAGTTCGGGAGCGTTATATAAAAGAAAGTTTGTATACCTGATGCACCGTCAATCTCCGCCGCCTCAAAAAGTTCGGGATTTAACCCTAATACACCTGATATAAGTATTAACATTGTATATCCATACCACATCCAGAACTGGATGAATGCTACAATTCCTCTAGCCGTCGATTTCTGGACAAGAAAGTTTATGGGTGTTTCAGATAATCCAAATATTTTAAACAAGTCATTAACGGGCCCCATAGGATATCCGAAGAGAGAGTTAAATAGTATAGCTATAGTTGCAGCTGTTATTATATTTGGCATATACATCAGAACTTTGAACACGCCTTGACCCTTTATTTTGTGGCGATGACTGGTGAACCACGCTGTGAGCAGTAGCGCGAGCAGTATTTGTGGAATGAAGTTAAGTATCCAAATCAGTGCAGTATTCTTTAATGATAGCTGAAAAGATGGGTTGCTTAGTATTAATTGGAAATTCTGAAACGGATTTACTAAGAACTTAAAATCCCTTACACCCATACCTTTTAAGTCAGTAAAGCCTATCACAGCTGTATAAATTGTGGGATATAGTGAAAAAAATAGGAATACAAGCACAAAAGGCAGCGAAAATATGTACCCGTACTTAGCGTAGTTAACGCCCTTGCGTCGCATAAACATTCACCTCCAGTAAAATTTAAGATTTTATGATATATTTTAAGGGGCTTCAGAAAACTATCCTTCTGCCCCTTATTATGAGCTAAACTATTCTACAATAATATCAAGATTATCAGCAACCTGCTGCTTAAAGTCGGCTATAGCCTGTTCACGACTCTTGTTGCCAGCCGTGTACTCACGTACCTGAGCACGCCAAGTGTTGTTGATTGTTTCATCATACTGTGTCAAGTTCTTACCATTTGCGAATTCACCCGCAGGAACGAATACGTCAAACATATTCTGTCCTCCCAAGAAGTCTAGCGTGCCATCGGACTTCTTCATAACCGCACCAGAAGCAACTGTATCTTTTGTACCACCAGGTCCGTTTAGAGTACCATTCGCCCAAGCATACTGAAGTCCTTTTTCTGAACTATCGAGTGTAATCCATTCAATTATGTCACCTACAGCTTGTGGAATTTTGGTATCTTTATTAGCAAGAACCCATGTGCCGCCCCAGAAGAAGCCAACTGGAGGTTCACAAACTGCCCAGTCACCATATGTACCTTCACCAGGTTTTGAGCCGCCAGAGTTGCCTGCCATAACGTAGTTAATGAGCCATGCAGGACCAAAGTAACCGAAGATTTTTTTAGCACCGGCATCTTTCATATCAGCGAACCAAGCATCTTGCCAGTCTTGTGTATCATTGTGATAACCTTTATCTTTAAGTTCTTTAGAAAAATCTAAGAATGCTTCGCGTTTAGGGTCAATATTGAGTTTGCCATCTACAATCCAACCCTTTTCTGAGCTGTTTTCAACCGCATGCCACATGTCCCCATCTGCGGATACGATACCATAACCCTTTGCCTTTAAATCAGCAGCTGCTTGGTAGAACTTATCCCATCCAAGACCAATTTTATCTTTGATTACAGCAGGATCGTCTGTGCCCCAGATCTCTTTTGCGATGGACCTGCGATAGATGAATGCACCACCGGTAGCTTGATAACCAAGACCGACAAGCTTCCCATCAGGATTTGTTCCGATGTCGACTGTATATTGAGCAATTTCAGCCTCTTTTAAGAGTCTATCTACTTCAATACCGAGATCCTTATAGGCAGCAGCATACTTATAGGCATCCCCTTGTGTATATTTAAGTATGAATGAAGC
>CALJNR010000125.1 GCA_937981575.1 uncultured Clostridia bacterium
TACCCCCATCTGAGAATTTTGATAGATAAAGTTTAGTAATTCTGCATTTCCATTCATAGCATTCATCTCCTCGTACACTAGTTTATCCGAATACAAAGTTAACATACCTGTAAATAGACTATAATATGTAGAAAGGAGAAACATTGGAAGTTGGAAGACTATAGGGGAGTATCAAATATAGCAAAATATTTATGGCAGTATAATTTATTTGACATTTCATGGAGGGGGCTATAACATAAAAAGATATAACTAAAACAAATAATAAAAATAGATAGTATAAGTGAGGGCTTATAGGATGAGAAGAATAGATTGCAAGTCATGGCAGAATAAAGTATTGTATCGAATGGTGTATGATGGTTATTAACAGCAGGCTGGACTTAGTTATATGCTATTAGCAGTCGGGGCGTTTTATAATGTTATCGTCCCAATTCTTATTCCTATAGTTATAGGGGCCCTTTTACATAAGAAGTTCAATTTTGAACTAAAAAGTTTTTCTAAGCTTATTTTATTTTATTATGTCCCAGCGTTAGCTTTTGTTAAAATTTACCAGGCTAGGTTATCTCCTCTGCTTATCGGCGCAGTATTTAGCTTTTTGGTGCTTCAGATGCTCGTTTTAACAGGAATTGGGTACTGTGTCAGTAAGATGTTTGGTTACTCAAAGCAGCTTTTGGCGAGTTTTATAAACAGTATTTGTCTTTCAAATAATGGAAATATAGGGATTCCAATCAATGGGATGGCCTTTGACCAAGACCCTTTTGCAATGGCGATCCAGGTGATGGTCGTTATCTTTGAGCTTTTTGTGACATTTAGTTTTGGTATCCTAAATGCCAGCAAAGCTTCTGCAGATCTTAAGCAGTCTTTGCTTCAGTTTGCAAAGCTGCCGGTGCTTTATGCAATCATTGCAGGGCTTACATTTAACTTTTTCCATATTACTGTCCCAGAACCGTTGTTAAAACCTATAGATTCTATTTCAAGCGGAATGCTGTCTTTTGCGCTTGTTTCTATTGGGGCGCAGATAGCTTCCAGCAAGTTGACAGGCAATACGGGACCTGTTCTTTTAAGCAGTCTTATACGTCTTGTGATATCACCCGTATGTGCATGGGTTTTAATTGACTTAATGAATTTACAGGGTATTACTGCACAAGCTTTATTTATTGCCAGTTCAATACCAACATCCAGAAATAGCGCCGCATTAGCGTTAGAATATGGTAATGAGCCAGATTTTGCAGGGCAGGCAGTTTTGCTTTCAACGCTTTTAGGCAGTATAACCTTGCCAATAGTTATTCATTTTTCACAAATGATAGGGTGATAGTGTGAAACAATACGAATAAGATACTTGAGCAGCTTTTTAGAAGCTTAATTTAGCTATAGAAGGTGAAAGAAAGATAGATTAAACACGCCATTTCGGTATCTTGACAATAGCCTGGTATTTGATTATTCTATAAGAAGAGATCAATATTCTATAGGCAATGAAGAGAAATGAGTAATGTCCATAAGCTTTTAGAAAGAAAGAGAGGAAGTTCGCCAGCTGAAAGGCTTCCAAGGAAAGCAGGCTTTATGATCCAAGTCTCGGAGCACTGCGCAAATTCATAAACGCAGCGGGTTCTCCCGTTACAGAGACCTAAGCGAGTAAAGTAACCAGCGTAAAGGGTATACTTTATTAATAAGGGTGGTACCGCCGATTATTTTGGCCCCTATGTGATTAAGCATAGGGGCTTTATTATATTAAAAAGCGGAATTAAAGGCTTATAGCAAGAGAAATTTCACAGACGCTCTAAAATTACTCAGATTAAAAATGAGTTGTAGAGCAACCTATTAGTTGAATCAAAGTACTACTAATCAAGCTAAAAGTATATTAAACTTAGAAAAATTACAGGGATAAAAATTAGGAGGTTATTATGGCTGGAAAACAAAAGTTTGTATCAGAAATCACTGATATGGATAAAGACTTTGCGCAGTGGTATACTGGCGTTGTTAAAAAAGCTGAACTTGTTGACTATGCAAGCGTAAGAGGATGTATGATTGTTAAACCTTATGGTTATGCCATTTGGGAACTTATTCAAAGTGAGCTCGACCGCCGCTTTAAAGAAACAGGACATGTGAATGTATATATGCCAATGTTCATACCAGAGAGCTTGCTTCAAAGAGAAAAAGATCACGTTGAGGGATTTGCACCAGAAGTAGCGTGGGTAACTCATGGAGGATCTGAAAAGCTTACAGAAAGACTGTGCGTAAGACCTACATCAGAAACCCTTTTCTGTGATCATTATGCAAAAGAAATACAGTCTCATAGAGACCTGCCAAAACTTTATAACCAATGGTGCTCAGTCGTAAGATGGGAAAAAACAACCCGTCCATTCCTTCGCACCTTAGAATTCTTATGGCAGGAAGGGCATACGGCTCATGCAACAGCAGAGGAGGCGGAAGAAGAAACAATCCGCATGCTTAATGTATACGCAGAGTTCTGTGAAAATGTTCTTGCTATTCCGGTTGTTAAAGGCAAGAAAACAGAAAAAGAAAAATTTGCAGGGGCGAAAGCAACTTACACTATCGAAAGCTTAATGCATGACGGAAAAGCACTACAGTCAGGTACAAGCCATAACTTTGGAGATGGATTTGCGAAAGCTTTTGGTATTCAATACACAGATAAAAATAATCAGCTTCAATATGTGCATCAAACTTCATGGGGGATGACAACGAGGTTAATTGGAGCGATGATCATGGTACATGGAGATAACAGCGGGCTCGTAGTCCCTCCAGCTGTTGCACCAACCCAGGTCATGATTATTCCTATTGCTCAACATAAAGAAGGGGTACTGGATAAAGCCTTTGAACTGAAAGAAAAATTATCTAAAGCAGCGAGAGTTAAGGTAGATGACAGTGACAAGTCTCCAGGCTGGAAATTCAGCGAACATGAGATGAAAGGTGTACCAGTGCGTCTTGAAATTGGGCCAAAAGATATTGAAGCAAATCAAGCAGTACTTGCAAGACGTGATACAGGAGAAAAGACTGTAGTATCATTAGATAATATGGAAGAAGAAGTGGCAAAGTTACTTGCAAATATGCAAAAAGAAATGTTAGAAAAGGCAAGAGCTCATAGGGAAGCCCACACCTATACAGCTGCTACAATGGAAGAGTTTGCAAAAACAGTAGAAGAAACCCCTGGTTTTGTAAAAGCGATGTGGTGCGGAGATGAAGCTTGTGAACTGAAAGTTAAAGAAGAAACAGGCGCAACTTCTCGTTGTATGCCTTTTGAGCAAGAAGAAATCTCAGATACATGCATATGCTGCGGTAAACCAGCTCAAACAATGGTATACTGGGGCAGAGCGTACTAAAAGCTTATTTTAATCGCTTAAAGATTAGGCAAGGATTGATTACAGTGGGAACAGATATTGCTTCTTGGTTGAAAGTGAATCAATTTATCATACGGTTAAATCACTCAATGAAGAAAATAATTATAGATTGATAAAAATATACAAATCATTTGGATATTATGCAGCTGCCTCATCTTAGACTTTAAATTTACGATAAGGCAGCTTTTTACATTCATTTGTCAGCACTCTGTAAGAATAATATATTATAATTTCAAAAATGCGAAGCCAAGTACTCATTGATAAAACCTATCTAAATCATTTTTAAGTGTAACAAGTGACTACAGAGATCTTGAGGCTATCACCGCAGTGGCAGCAAGTGAATTAAAGTCAAAAGGAGAAAATTAACGGCGAATTGAAAAGCAGCAGCTCCTGCATGCAGGAATATTTTATTGAATATTATAAAACTTTGGAATAAAATATAAGCTAGAGACTCTACAAAAAAGGAGTATTGGGATGAGTAAAGAAAAACACTTAAAAGAAAGATTAAAAGAGATAACAGAGATACTTCTTAATAAGGATGAAGATTATTTAGAATTAAAAAATGCTGCAGAAGAGTTGTTTGAATTTTTCTCAGAAGCAGCGGGGATTAAAGAAGAAGAGCTGCATAAGAAAGATTATTTTACGAGTAATGGCAAAGCAATAGGCACATGGTGGGCAGGTAAATGCATTCAAGAATTTATGAGAACGAGGAAATTTATAAGAGGTATTTATAAAGGAATAAAAAAAGTCAAGAAAACATTTGAAGATGAACCTATCCACATTTTGTATGCAGGAACAGGTCCATTTGGTACTTTACTTATTCCGCTTACTTCATTTTTCTCAAGTGATGAGATGAAAATAACATTTCTAGAAATAAATAAAGAAAGCATAAAATCATTATCTCGTATAATAGATGCTTTAGGCCTAAGAGATTATGTTATTGATATCATTGAATGTGATGCAGCAAAATATCAGGGAGATACAGGGAAACCCATACATATATTAGTTACGGAAACAATGCAAAGCGCATTAAAAAAAGAACCTCAAGTGGCTATAACTAAGCATTTAGCCCCTCAGCTGGTTGCGGGAGGCGTTTTAATACCTGAAAATATTACTGTAACTGCAAATTTAGTGGATTCTAAAAAAGATTATGAAAGATTGTTAGGCAATAATGTTTCACAAAGTGACATTTGTGTTACACTTGGTACTGTAATAGAGTTTAATAAGAATAATTGCAATGACGAGAGAATATACTCCAATATAAAAATGGATATACCTAGTAATTTAGAAAAAAGATTTCAGGGACTTTTTCTATTTACAGAAATTCAAGTATTTGAAGATGAAGTATTAGGTTTGCGAGAGAGTTCGTTAAACTTACCTGTAAAAATATTAGATAGAAGCGTTGCAGAACATGAAGTTCAAAGCCTAATTTTTAGATATGTAATGGATGAGAACCCAAGATTCGAATATGAAACCCTATTGGGTATAAAGAAACCTTTACCCGTATAGACATACTAACTGCTATCAGAAATTTATTAATTGAATTAGGATTAACCCATAATTAGTAAGAGCCGGCTTCTTTTAGGAGCCGGCTCTTATTATTACCTAAAGGCTAAAGAAAAAAGTTTCATTTTTTGTTCTGATGCTATCAATTAATAGCTATGACTAAAAAAGTCCTGAGCAGCCAGATAGCCTTGGCGATAGAGGAAGTTATAAGTTTCGTCCCCTGTTTTGATATTAAAATCAGTAGATTTTATATCTTTAGTCTCAATCTTTATGCTGCGTGCGTGGTTTTTGGGGCTATTCATATAAAAGTCCAGCTGAACGGCTGTGGCGCAGGATAAAACATTTGAGATAAAGTCTACGAGATTTGTGATAGGCTGCGGAGAGAGGCTGCTTACAAACATACCTCCTAAAGTCAGCTCAGCAAGGCTGTCATTATCAAATATATTAATAGGATAGTTATACATAATGCCACCATCACTATAGAGATTAAGGGGACCAGAGTTAGTAGTAATATGTGTGCTTTTTACAGATTCAAAGAAAAGCGGAATAGACATAGAGATTCGAACAGCCTCTGCGACTTCCATATAGGGTGTATTTTCGTAGCAAAAAACACTTGAAATATGATTGGATAAATCTGTTCCTATGACATAAAGGTCAAGAAAAGGACGGCGATCTTTGTGCAAGGATGGATCTTTAAAGTCTGCAAAGGTATAAGGAGGAAGTTTTTTAGAAGCATCGAATTGACGGGCTATCTGCGCTTTAATCCAGTCATAAAAATACTCAGATGAATACCAGCCGTACTGTTTAATAAGACGGTAAACGCAGTCGATGTCCCCAAAAATTTTATTCAGCCATTCTTTAATGGGGGGAGGGATAATATTAGGACCTAGCAGTTCGCCTTTACCTGGTACTTTACTATAATCCAGTGAATCGGCGATAGCTACAGTTTCTTTGAAGGGAAGGTTCAGGCTCAAAATGCAGGCGGTGATAGCACCGGCAGAAGTCCCGGCAGCTCTTGTGACAGATTTTAAAATATCGTTATGATAAAGGTAGTCAAGCATACCAAGGTAAGCTATTCCCCAGACGCCCCCTCCTTCGAAGACAATGTTTTTAAACAAATAACTCAAAATGATCACCTCGTACGTTCCTGATATTAAAATATATTCACAGCATAGAAGGAGTATACTTTAGAGGTAGGTGTAATTAAACAGTAACATAACGTTTATGGAGGTTTAAGTACGGAAGATGCCCTTAAGTTTTTAGAGGTTAATAACAGCGAATGCTAGAATCTGTGGATAACAATAAACTAAAAGCACATGCTTGGGGATTTATGTTTGGAGAAAACGGCAAATTTTATTTCTTCATGGATAAAACGAAAGAAGCATATAAGTAGCTGAAAGCTAACCACTAATAATAGGTAGTTTTTAAAACATTTTTATTCGGAGCTATTTAGAAACTTTTCATATACAGATGCGTTTTAGGCAGAAATAGGTGTGGTTAAGTATGTAAGCGTGTGTAAAAGTATAGAAATACATTTTTTCACAAATAATAACGTTAAAACGCTAAGGAGAAGATGTTATGAAGTGGAATATTAAGAGGAACGTAATAAATATTAGCATAGGGTTATTATGTGTATTAGGTATAACTACACTGGCAGCTTCGACGCCGAATGAAGCTGCTTACTTCCAAAGATATAAGGTAATTATGGAGACGATGAAAAATGAAATGAAAAGCACACCATTAGCAGGAGATCCTGCTCTTAATTATTTATATCAGATGATTCCGCATCATGAATCGGCCACCAAAATGGCAGAGGGGGTACTTGCATATGGAACCAACAGGCAAGTCAAGCAGATAGCCAAAAATACAGTAAAAAAGCAAAAAAAAGAAATAGATAAAATGAGAAAACTAATTAATAAGCTCAAAAAGATTGCAACTATGGACAAAGAGCGAGAAGCTGCATATATGAAAGAATATGAAGAATTTCTAAATGAAATGACTGCCAAAATGGAAGCGGTTAGACCTACGGGAAATGTTGACGAAGACTTTCTGCTTCAGATGATACCTCACCATAGAGGTGCAATAAATATTTCTTGTGCAGTTTTAAAATACACAAGTCATGGGGAAGTTAGGGAAATGGCAGAAAAGACAATAAAAGAACAAGCAGCAGATATTGAAAAAATGAGTAAGATTCTAAGTGAAGTTAATTAAACAAGGGTAGCTTTATACAGCATAAAAAACAACTAAAGTTTTAATTGAAGTTTAAATGAAAAAATCCCCGCTGTAGATTCAGAGGATGAACCTCTGAATCTACAGGGGGATTTTTTATTTCTCCACGGTTCCTCCATAAACTATCGATATAATCAAATCATATAAGAAATCTAGGAGGTATAGTCATGCAGATGCAAAATAAAAAAGATCAATTTACAACTCCCCAAAAGAGTAAGATGCCTTTGGTGTTTGGAGTTTTTGGTGTAATAGCAGTGATTTTAGTGTTGGTTTTTACACTTGGATTTAATAAAAAAGAAGAAAAAAGTGATTTAGGAAGTCCGGTTGCGGCTGAACGTTCTTATGTGGGAGAGTTTATCTCCATGACAAAAATAGAACCAGTTATTGAAGATGGGCAAATCAAAATTCCGCTGGAGATAGTAGATCAAAATAATATTGTTTCTTTTGAACTTGAAAATGATGAACAATTTTTAGTACCGCTTATGGCATATATTACACCTTCAGGCCGCCTGTTTGCAGGAAGCAGCTTGTGTGAGCCTTGTAGAGGCAGGACCTTTTCTTTAGCTGGAGACACACTTATTTGTGATACATGCCGAACCACTTATACAATAGAAACTAGAGAATTTATTTCAGGAGCTAAGGTATGTGGAACTTACCCGCCGGTAAGTATGAATCCAAAAGTAGAAAATAACATGATCATTATTGACCTGAATGAAGTATTAAAATTTAGAATTCGTTCTTAGGCGGACCACTAACAGGGAGGAAATTAATTATGAAAAAAGAGACTAATCATGAAGAAATAATAACTAAAGAGCAAAATGTGGATGCGGAAAAACCACTTAATAAGAAGATTGGTGTTCTTAGGATTGCTCAAGTTGGGCTTGTTGTTTTGCTTATTATTTTATCAGCTAATCTATTTTTGTCCTCGAAGAATTTGAAGGCAGCAGCTTCAAATGAAACGGCTGAAACAGCTAATCCAGAAGAGACAGATGAGAATCTTCAATATGCTGAAAATGAACAAGACGCTGGTAAAGAGGAAGATCCGCTTGCACAAATAGGCGTAGAATACTACCTTGAAAATTATGGTGAGGGAGTCGATCCGAGTGAGGTTAGAGGTGTAGTTGAGAACTTTGGCTGCCACTTTGAAATCCATGTTTATAAAAATGAAGAACTTGTAATGAGGGCCGTATATTTTAACGGACAGGTATATGAGCTTTAAAGAGAGCTAAGTAGCAATAGATAGGAGTGGAGCGATGAATATTTTTCAGATTGCTTTAAGCAACTTAAAAAGGCGAAAAATGAAAATGTTGTTTTTAATGCTGGGATTAGTTATTGGAGTAACTACCGTAGTGGCTTTCTTAAATATAATAGAAGCTATGCATATTGATCTTGGAAACAGAATAGATGAATTTGGTGCGAATGCCATTATTCTTCCTAAGAGTGAAGGGATGGAGGTAGATAGTGGGGTAATGACATCTGATTTAACCTATGATGTTCAGAAACTTACAATGGATGATATTCCTAAAATTTATGAATCCTCTATAGCGGAGTATATTAATATAGTATCGCCGAAGCTTATAGGGGCAGCTGAAATTAATGGCCAAAAATCGCTTGTTGTAGGCATACAGCCGAAACAAGAATTTACACAAAAACCATGGTTCTCCTTGCAGGCACAAGATGGCATCACACCAGGAGAACATCCAGGAGATTTAGCACTTTTGGATGTGCCGGAAGATGGGCTTATTATAGGGGTTTCAGCTGCTCGGGCACTGCAGGTTAATGTAGGTGATGAGGTTAAGGTGAATGAAAGTTCATTTAAGGTATTTGGTATAATTGCTGAACTAGGCAGTGAGGAAGATGGGTTAATCTATGGCAGTTTAAATGCTGTTCAAACCCTATTAAACAGACCAGGCGAGCTTTCTATGATAGAAGTTTCTGCGTATTGTAATAATTGTCCTATTGAAGAAATTACAGTAGGACTTGATGAAGCCATTACAAATGGCCGTTCCATCGCCCTGAGACAGGCAGCACTTTTTAGAGAAGAAACGATTGATCAGTTCGAAGCCTTTGGATATGCCCTTTCGGGAATGGTTTTATTAGTGGCGGCATTGATGGTATTTTCTACGATGCTTTCATCAATCAATGACAGAACAAGAGAAATAGGGATATTTAGAGCAATTGGATTTAGACGTATACACATTATGCAGATCATCTTTCTAGAAGCAGGGATAATCAGTTTGTTTGGTGGTGTGCTTGGGTTTGCAGCAGGAAGTCTTTTTGCAAAATATGGCGGCCCTTATCTTGCTCAGCTTCAAGGTGCTGTACAAATAAGAATAGAATTATTTTTACCTGCACTAGCCATTTCTGCAGCTTTAGCTATCCTAGGCAGTGCTTATCCAGCTGTAAAGGCTGCACGTATGGATCCAGCAGAAGCACTTCGCTTTATATAAGGTAAAAGAATTCAAGTTTTTAAGGTTTAGGCGTTTGAATTTTAAGATATCAGGTGGTATGAATAAACGAAGAATATTGGAATGATGGAGGGAAAAAATGGCTGAAATAATGATTTCACTTAAAGATATTAAGAAGACATATGAGTCAATGGGGGAGAAGGTTGAAGCTGTAAAGGGAGTGAGTTTAGAGATTGGGAAGGGTGAATCCATAAGTGTTATGGGACATTCAGGGTCAGGAAAAAGTACGCTGCTTTCCATTATAGGTGCACTTACACCGGCTACATCAGGGATAATTGAAATAGACGGCATTAACATTTATGAGTTAAGCCAGGAAAGGCGAGCTGATTTTAGACGGGAATACCTTGGGTTTGTTTTTCAACAGTTTCAGCTTATTCCATACTTAACAGCAATAGAAAATGTTATGCTGCCACTGACAACGACTAAAAGACCTAATAAAGAAAAGCGTGATATGGCTGCAGAAGTACTTCAACGTGTAGGACTTGGAAATAAAATAAATCGTCTTCCAAATCAGCTCTCGGGAGGCGAGCAGGAGAGGGTGGCCATTGCAAGGGCTATAGTTAATGAGCCCCCACTTATTTTAGCTGATGAGCCGACAGGAAGTCTTGATACCAAAACCGGCGATGAGATTATGGAGCTTTTCCAAAGACTTAATGAAGAAGGTTTAACAATACTTATGGTTACCCATAATCCAGAGTATACGAGTTATATGAAGAGAACTATTACGATGAAGGATGGACTTCTGCTTCCGAATTAGAAGGGAATGAGAAGAACTTTGAATAAAGAAGGAATGGAGGGATGAAATGCAGCTTTATCATATTGTGCTAAATAATATTAATAGGCGTAAGGCTAAAATGCTGTTTGTCCTTTTAGGATTAATTATAGGAATTGCTACTATCGTATCAGTATATGGTATTGTAGAAACAATGAAAGCTGAAATGACAAAGCAGGTTACCGAATTTGGGGTTAATGTAGTGATTACACCGGACTCAGGTGGTCTTACATTTTCATATGGAGGTATTACGCTTCCGGAAATTATGTATGATGTTAACGAACTTACAATGGAAGATTTAAATAAGGTAAGCAATCTTCAGTCAAGGTCTATGATTAGAGTGATGGCACCTAAGCTTCTTGGGACGAAGGGACTAAGACATGGACAGAAAGTGACCATAGTAGGCGCACATCTACAGGAAGAATTTAAGATAAAACCATGGCTGCGTATGCAATCGGAATCTACATCACAAGATGAGAGTATATCAGATGAACAAGTTAATAATAAAACTTCAGAAAGTTCATCCGACAACAATAATAAAATGAAAATGGATTATAATGCAATTGACTTAACGAGGGAGGATGTAAGTGAACTTAGCCTTTCGGATCGCCAGGTTATCATAGGATCGGTTCTAGCTCATGATTTAGGATTAAAAAAGGGTGACTCCATGATAATGGGAGGCAAAGCGCTTGAAGTTTATGCTATTTTACTAGAAAGCGGAACAGTTGAAGATCAGCAAATGTTTATGAACCTTTCAGCAGCGCAAGATTTTTTAGAAAGGCCTGATGAAATTACAGTTATTGAAATGGCAGTTGATTACTTTGCTGGATCTGAAGAAACGCTCCTTGAAGAAATAAAAGAAGCACTTCCTCATACTACGGTGAGCAGCTTACGCCAAGAATCTTTAAGAAGAGATGAAATGCTTACAAGACTCGTGCGATTTGGTATGGCTATATCTATCGTTGTACTACTGGCAGGGATGTTTGTAGTAGCCCTTACAATGCTTAGTGCTGTTAGAGAAAGAACCCGTGAAATAGGTATTTTCCGTGCCATAGGATTTCGAAGAAATCATATCATACAGATGATTCTAATGGAAGGAACGATTATAAGTATTGCCGGGGGAATAATGGGATATATAATAGGCATGCTTATTGCACGCTATGGAGGTCCGCTTTTTACTGGCGCTGAAATGCAGGTGTCATGGAATATAGGGCTGCTGTTTATCTCCATAGGCATATCAGTTGTTATCGGGTTATTGTCCAGTCTTTATCCGGCCTACCAGGCTGCGAAGATGGATCCTGTTGAAGCTCTTAGATTTATATAATATTTGAAAGGGCTCCTAAACAATCATAAACGATTATAAAGAATCGTAAGTGATTATAAACAACCGCCTATGAGTAGAAAGAGTTATTGAAGAATATGAGTGATAATAGTGGTAAAAAGAAGCTGGTATGGATTAGAACAGCTTCTTTTTTTGTTCTTTTATTAGCTTAGCTGATAATAGAATAAGCTTGACCAAACAAAAGTTAAAATGTTATAATTTTTCTGACAATAAATTTATGTAATTGATGAAAGAGCAGATATTTATAATAAATAATCTTATTAGTATTCATGGCATGAAAGAAGGGAAAGTGATTATGAAGATATTGAGCAAAGCATCACTCCTTATCGCCTTTGCAGCAATAATATTTTCTTTAGCAGCAGTTGTTACGAATGTTTACAAAGAAACCAATCCACCGATTGCAGACAGAACTTCAGATATTAATGTTCTACTAGAAAAAGACATTAACTGGAAAAGAATTGTACAAAGCACCCCAGTAAAAGTCAATACTATATATCTGACAAGAGAAAATTACCCAAGGGTTGATGGCTCAACGGCAACTATTCCTATGAGTAGGGAGTTTGCAAGGCAGTTATTGAATATGGGGGAAGAAGAGATAAGGGGTTTTGTATATCACAATAAAACACATGAAGCCTATGTTAACCTTATTAACAAAGATGCAGATATTATTTTTGTATCAGAGCCTTCGGATGAAGAACTAAACTTAGCAAAAGAAATGGGAGTAGAAATGGTTCTTACACCTGTTGCGCGGGATGCTTTTGTATTTATAGTCAACAGGAAAAATCCTATTAATAATTTGACATTATCTGAGATACAAAAGATTTATACGGCAGAGATCAAAAACTGGAAGGATGTAGGGGGTAAGAATAAAAAAATAGAAGCCTTTCAAAGAGCCGAAAACTCTGGCAGTCAGACCATTATGGAGAAGAAGGTAATGCAGGGGCTCAAAATGGCCCCACCGCCAACTTTTCAAGAAGACGGGGGAATGGGGCGCTTGATTGATAGTGTATCCGAGTATAAAAATGCTGATAATTCCATTGGCTATACTATTTACTATTACGTAACAAGATTATACAAAAGCGAAGCAGTTAAAATGATTGGTATAAATGGTATAGTGTGCAGCCCGGAAACGATAAGAAACGGTACTTACCCGTTAAGCGGAAACATTTATGCTGTTACCCGTAAAGAAGATGATGAAAACAGCGGAGCTAAGCTTTTGCTGGAATGGATTTTATCAGATGAAGGGCAAAAGTGCATCGAACAAGCAGGCTATGTCGGCATTGAAAGGCAGGATTAAAAATGAAAGAAATCACATTAAATAAGTTAAACCATATGACACATCTTACAATAATGCTTAATGCAGCAGTAGGAATAGCATTAACTGCGCTGTTATGGAATAATATGATTCGGTCTTTAGATATTGGAGTGGTGGGTCGTTCGATTATTTTTGTTTTATCGGTACTTAATCTTTTATATCTAAAAAGGAAAAGGATATGTTATTTTTTTGCAGCAGGTGCGCATGTTTTATTCTATGCATTACCTTGTTTAGTGTTGCTGCTGAATTTATTTTTCATGCTCCATCCTTTTTTTGCGCTATTATTCGGTGTCAGCATACTAGTGCTAAGTGTAAATATACTATCAGTAGTTTATCTGACCAAATACTTAGAAAAAGAACAGGACGTAAAAACCATAAACATAGAAGAAAATAAAGAACAAAAGGTGTCTCAGTAAATGAGACGCCTTTTTTGATGCAAAAATGAAGTAAAAGGGATAATGAATAAATTTACGGTAAAACTAATGATGTTATTAATTGTGTGGATAAACAGTGAAATGACAAAGCAGCTTGTTGATAAATATTAAGAAATTAGAGGCGTAATATGAAAAAAATTAAAGAGAACGTATTTTGGGTCGGGGCTGCAGATTGGGAAGTCAGATATTTTCACGGCTATGAGCTCTCGACCCATAGAGGAACATCTTATAACAGCTATTTAATAAGAGATGAAAAAACTGTACTCGTTGATACAGTATGGAAACCATTAACCGAAAGATTCTTGGAGAACCTAAAGGAAGTAACAGATATTAGTAAAATTGATTATGTTGTCATTAACCATGCAGAGCCTGATCACTCAGGAGCACTGCCGGTTATTATGGAGCATAATCCAAATGCTATAGTCGTTGTATCCAAAAAGGGTGAAGAGAGTGTTAGAAGACATTATTATAAGGATTGGAACTTTAAAGTTGTCAAAACAGGAGATAAGATCTCTATAGGAAAGAATGAACTGGTTTTCGTTGAAGCCCCTATGCTGCATTGGCCGGACAGCATGTTTACGTATCTTACAGGTGAAAATATCCTGTTTTCAAATGATGCTTTTGGTCAGCACTTTGCAGCTCCAGGGTTATTTAATGATGAAGTAGATGAATGTGAAGTCTATCAAGAAGCACTTAAATATTATGCCAACATTTTAACCCCGTTCAGTCCACTGGTTACAAAGAAAATAAAGGAAGTTAAATCACTTCAGCTGCCAGTTGAGCTGATAGCTCCCAGTCATGGGGTAGTATGGAGACAAAATCCTATGCAGATTATCGCGTATTACGAAGAGTGGGCTAAGGGAGAATCTGAAAACAGCGTGGTCATCATTTATAACTCCATGTGGGGAGCTACGCATCAAATGGCGGATTTCATTGCTAAGGGACTTGAACTTATGGAGGTTCCCTATAAGTTATTTAACAGTGCTACAGCCGATCGCAATGATATTTTAGCGGAAGTATTTAAAGCAAGGGGAGTTATCCTTGGTTCATCCACAGTTAATAACGGAATCTTACCCTCTTTAAGCCCAATTATAGAAGACTTGATAGGTCTTAAGTTTATTAATAAGGTTGGTGCTGCTTTTGGAAGCTATGGATGGAGCGGAGAATCTCCAAAGCTTCTCGAAAGTTATTTAGAGAAAGCTAAAATCAAAGTACTTCTCGAAGGACCTAAAGCGAAGTATATGCCAGATGAAACTGAACTTAAAGTATGTATTGAGTTTGGAAAAGAATTTGGAAGGCATCTCCAAACTAAAGCTTAAAAAATCTTTCCAAAAATTATATTTTTGTACCTATGGGTACATAAAATAATGCAGCTTGCATCTATAATAAAGGCATGAAGATTAAAGACGAGGCAGCATCATGAATGGCTTAAACTTAGTAATGTGAAATGTGGAGTATAAATATAAGCGTGTAACAAGTACAACGTTATATGAATTATTAAGTGATCATAAAGCTCAACAAATCTAGCGTTATGCAATTAACTAATACGAATAATAAAGAGGAGGCATAAAGATGAGAATTTCAAAAGATATATCAATAGGAGAAGTCATTAGAAACTACCCACATGCAAAAGATGTGTTTAACCGCTTTGGACTTAACCACTTAAATACAACAGAAGATAAGCTGGAAAAACTAGGTGAAGTATGTGATGAACGGGGGGTTCCACTAGACCAGGTGATCGAAGCGCTAAAAGATAATGTAGAGTCAGAGATCAGATAAGGATAA
>CALJNR010000126.1 GCA_937981575.1 uncultured Clostridia bacterium
GATGTTTTCACCTGCAGTTTTGTAAGTGATGCCAAATCTTTTCATCATATCAAATGGTGAGCCGTAAGTTGGGCTTGTATGAGAAAAGTATTTTTTAGCCTGCATATCTTGAGATTTCAGTCTTGCAACCTTTCTGATAGATTCGTCCATTTGAAGGGGTCTGAGGCCCGCTTTTTGACGTTCTACGTTAACTAACTGAAGCACCTTGTTTTCATAAGCTGTTACAGTCGTGCTTGTTACAGTACTTGTAGAAGCTGTAGGCGCAGTGTTAGCGAATACATTTGTTGAACCAACTAACACTAAAAATGAAGCAAGTAGTGTTGCTGCTAATTTATTAAAAGTAGTATTTATTTTCATGGTGTGATCCTCCTTGGATTTGTTAAGAATTTGTTACAAATTGTTACAAACTCATTGTATAATATTACGAGGAATAACACAACACCTAAAAGGCAATTACCACATAGTCCCTAATTATGAGGATAAACTATATAAAAGAACCAACTTGGATTTCAAAAGGGGAGAGGGGTTTAGTAAGTAATTGATTTTATATTTTTTATTTTATTGAGGATTAAAGGTAGAACATACAAATAAGTGAGCAATAGTAAACTTAGAGAAATACATTATTTTAAATATATAGAATATATGGACAATGTGGGCTGTAATTGATATGATAGACATTATACACGATAGGAAATTGATTAGAGAAATAATAAATGGGTGTGAGGGATGTTATGAAAGGTCAGATAAAAAGCTTAGGGGAAGCGGTTGGATACATTGTAATTGCCTTAACTGCTCAAGTTCTTATAGTAGGAACAGTATTTCTTTGGATTAACCATTTTATTATAATGAAACAATTACTAGGGATAGTAAAGGGCTACGAAGAGGATGGGAAGCTTCTATTTGGGAGTATTCCTTTCACCTGTATATTAGCATGGTTAGCTATATTTTTAATGGTAAGGAATATTGACAGCCTAAATGGAAGATCAGCGCGTGAGACCATGCTTATAAATAGAATTCCTATAGATCAGTTTATTTTATCTTTAACTTTAGGACTTGCAGTTTGGTGTGTTAATATTGCCATAGTCATGTATACCGGTTATGGTGAACTGTTTAGGGGGTACATTTTAAGAGTAGGCAGTTATTTAACTTTGGGGATGAGTGTGGGCAGCGAAAAAATTGGTAATATGTTCATTATTATGCTTGCAATAATAATGATTGTCCCTATTGTGGAAGAAATTTTATTCAGAGGAATTATTTATAAAGCTTTGAAAAAAGATTTTTCAGTCGCTTTAGCTATATCAATACAAGCGGTGCTTTTTGGTTTGCTACATTTCTATCCGGCCCAAATTATGTATTCCATTTTATTAGGGGCTATCCTAGGGTATATAACTTATCGAACACAGTCAATATATCCAGCTATTATTATACATATGATTAATAATGCCTTATTTATAATTGTAACAAGAACTTCGCAGATTCCGGTAAGTTCTGTTCAACTCGTTACAATTTTTGTTTTAGGGATAGTAAGTACAGGCATTTTACTTCATATTTTGAGGCGAAACACATTAAAAGAGGCCAAAGGAGATATGGTAAAGCTTTTAGAAGAAGTAAAAGGAGAGGAAAACAATGAGCTATTGCATTGAATGTGGAAATAAGCTTGAAAGCAGTGCTCTGTTTTGTACTGCTTGTGGAAAGGCAGCAGGAGGTAATTTAGAACTTGGCATGAGAAAAAAACAAAAACCTATTAATCGAACAGGATTAATGGTTTGGTCTTGGTTTTGCTTAATTTTGTTTTGGCCTTTAGCACTTTATAATATGATTAAGCTATCAGGAGTTCATAAAATTGATTCAGAAGAAGAACTAAGGAAGTTTTACCATAAAATAGAGATGTCCTGTGTGATTAGCAGCATCTTAGGAGGTATTCTTATTGTAGGAAATTTTGCGATGGAAATTTACCTTATTCTTACGCGAACACGCTAAAGGGGCAGACTGATTTTATATGATCAGCTTGCCCCTTTTAGCCTTTTGTATTTTAAAATGTTTCAAGTATGAACCTCTTTAGTTCCCGCTTTCGGTTTCATACTTCCAATCTATAATTCCGCCGATGTCGAAGACTTGGGCATAGCCCATATCGATAAGCTGATTGGCAGCCGCTTTACTTCGTCTGCCGCTGCGGCAGTATAGGTAGATAACGGCTTCTTTATCTGGCAGCAGCTTAGAAGCTGATTTTTCTATCTCGTAATCAGGGATCAAGATGCTGTCTGGTATACGTTTTTCAGCATGCTCCTCAGGGGTTCTCACATCAACGAGTAAAATAGTTTTATCCTTACTTAAGTTTTCTATAGCTGTCTTTTGATCAAGCTTTTGATAAATGATCTCAGGACTTGTATTTGTCTCCATATCTTTTACACTCTCCTTTGGAGTATCAGGTGGACTTATGCTGCTGCGATTTTGGGGAGCACATCCAGAGAACATAAACAGCATAGCTGTAAGTATCATGATATATTTATAAACCTTTTTCAAATCATTCACATCCTTTATTCTCTATTAGTGTTACTCTTAATATTTTAACCCTATTTTATAAAAAAATAAAAGTTTTATCAGTGACATGATCACATATAATGAAGAAACAACTTATAAATGGATAAAGAGTGCCTAGATATTTTTGATTTGTCGCACATTCCACCTTACTAAGAGCGTAGCACCGAAGCTTAAAAGTGAAGCGATAATGAAGATAAGCCAGATTTGCGTTTCAAAAATATCCAGAAACTGCCCAAATAAAAATTGCCCCAAAGGAATACAAAGGGTCGCAAAAGCTGTAGCAAGTGCGCTGATTTTACCCAGCATCTGGCTGGGCGCTGCCTGCTGAATATAGGTCATGCTGATGACATTGGCGATCCCAAGAGCCAGCATGATAGACATGGCACATAAAGTAAAAAGAATAAGGCTTGGCCATGTTAAAAACAGACTACCGGCAGGAAGTACAAGGGCAAGAGCCATAAGGACTAAAGACAGACAGATTGGAAAAAGTATGTAGTAAATGCGCTGAATGCCAAGGAGCCTTGGACGGATACTGATGATAAATCCACCTAAAATCATCCCTAAGGCAATGGTGCCTTCAGCCATGCCATAAACTTCAGCAGGCATCTTTAAAATCACTTTTATAACATAAGGAACGCCTATCGAAAAAACGGGGACTAAAAATAAATTGTAGATACCCGAGGTAACAATCATTCTAAGAACAATAGGATTATCTTCCTTAAGGTAACGGAAGCTGGCTTGCATTTCCTGATAAACCAGTCGAAAAACAGGAGGTTTTTTGCCAGTATCGTTTACAGGCTCATGGGGGATTTCTAAAAAGAGCTCCAGAAAGGCCGAGAAAAAGAAGCTTGCTGCATTGATGATGACAATGACCCGAATGCCCCAAATGCTGTAACAGACACCAGCCAGTATAGGCCCTAAAAAGTTCGACATCGAAGCAATCTGCTGGACGATGCCGTTAGCCGGGATCAAATCTTCCTTAGATACAATTTGCGGGATGCTTGCTGTAACGGCAGGAGCATATAACGTATAAAAGGCTGAAAGCAGAAGCATAACAAGTGTTGCGATGCCAAGGTGATAGCTGCCCCTAGACAATGTAACAGCATAAAAACATAGAAGAATTCCGCTCAAAACGTCCAGTACAATCATAATGGTTTTACGGCTTATGCGGTCAGCTATGACCCCGGCAATAGGGGCGAACAGCACATAGGGGATCATAGAGAGAGCTAGTATATTAGCAAAAATACGTGCCGATCCCGTTACATCTAATAAATATAAAGAAAGACTAAAGCGCTGGATAGAGCTCCCAAAAAGGGATATAATCTGCCCCAGCACAAGTATAATATAATTTTTATTTTTCATTTTTTATTATCCTAACTTAGGTCATAAGGTTATTTATGAAGAGAAAAGTCTATGCATATGGGGTAGGTTGCTGTTGGATCCAGCTGCAGCTGAGCTTCAATGCCATATAATGCTCTTAGGTTTTCTTTGGTGATGACATCTATAGGCCGCCCCTCAAAGATCACCTTTCCTTTTTTCATGCCCACAAGGTGCGTTGCAAACTTAGCGGCGTTATTAAGTTCATGAAGCACCATAACGATCGTTCTTTTCTGCTCTTTATTTAGCTTTTGCAAGAGCTGAAGGATTTCCAGCTGGTGAGACATATCCAGATAAGTCGTGGGTTCGTCCAGAATAAGAATTTCCGTTTCCTGAGCAAGTGCCATAGCAATCCAGGCCCTCTGCCTTTGCCCTCCGGATAAGGCATCTACTGGCCTTTCACGGAATTCATAAATACCCGTTGCCTCCATAGCCCAGTCTACAATCTCTATATCATGTTTTTTCAGTCCACCCATAGGACTTTGATAAGGAAAACGGCCATAGGCGACTAATTCTTTCACTAAAAGACCGCTGGGGACAGCAGGGCTTTGGGGCAGAACAGCCATTATTTTGGCCACTTCTTTAGGGGCCTGGCTTTTGATGGCCGCGCCGTTAATTAGGACTTCCCCTTTTTTAGGTGTTAGAATACGTGCTATAGACTTTAACAGAGTGGATTTTCCGCAGCCATTAGCGCCTATAATCATCGTTATTTGGCCTTTAGGTATTTTCAGATTCATGCTGTCTATAATAACTGTATCTTCATAAGCAATTTTTAGGTTATTAACTTCAATACTATGTGTTTTCATGATGCCTCTTTTCTTTCTAACATTATTTTTCTCTCGCCATCAGATAGATGAAATAAGGAACGCCAATCACAGAGATGGTAATGCCAACAGGAATTTCTAAAGGAGCAAACAGGTTTCTGGACGCTGTATCTGCCAGCAGGATAATAACGGCGCTGATAAGTATTGCCAGTGGGATCTGTCTTCTATGAACCGGACCCACAATACGCTTAGCAATATGCGGTCCCAAAAGTCCTAAAAAAGCAATATTCCCGGCTAGGGCCGTTGCAGAGGCAGCAAGGCCAACGGCAAGCATCAAAAACTTGCGGCGTTCCTTTTCCATCAGAACGCCAAGCCCAGTCGCCAGTTCATCCCCAAGATCTATAACATCCAGCACTTTAGACTTATAAAAGGTCATCCCTATAAGCAACGAAATAATTGGGGCTGCCATATAGACAAACTGCCAGCTGCTTCCCCATAGGCTTCCGCTGATCCATGTGAGGGCCTGATTATAATCACCTTTTGACATATTCAGCTGGTACAAGGTGATGACCGCATTAATACCAGCATTAACACCAATCCCTACTAAAATCAGCCTGTTAGGAGCAATACCTTTTCGGCAGCTTAATCCATAAATAAGTAAGGCTGCACCAAAGGCTCCTAAAATAGAAACAATCGGCATAAGCAAGATGGTATGAGTTCCTAGGGCATCATAATAGTTTTGACTATTAGAAGCAATAAGAAGTACGACAGCTAAGGCAGCCCCTGCATTCAAACCGATAATGCCCGGTTCAGCCAGCTGGTTTTTGGTGATGCTCTGCAGGATACATCCGGCAGTTGAGAGGCTGGCCCCAACTAAAACAGCTGATATGATGCGGGGAAGTCTTAGGCCAAATATTACAGTATGGTGCATTTTGGTTCCTTTGCCAAGAAAGGTATCAAAGATTTCTTTGAGAGTTAGAGTATAAGTTCCGGAAAGAAGACTTAGCAAAAAGATGCCAAGAAGTAACAATAGGGCTATGCCTAAAGCTAAAAATGTTTTGTTTTTCATCAGCCATTCTCCTTTCTGACAAGCCATAAGAAAAAGGGAACACCAATGATAGCAGTAAAAAGACCAATAGGCGTCTCATAAGGCTGATTTATGAGTCGGGCTGCTACATCTGCCCAGATCAAAAGCGCAGAACCTCCTATAAAAGAAAGTGGCATAATAAGCCGGTAGTCGCCTCCTAAAGTTTTGCGTATGATATGAGGCACAATGAGGCCTACAAATGCTATGTTTCCCGCTACTGCTACACTAGAAGCACAAAGAGGAATAAGTAAAAGAATACTAAAGACACGTACTTTGGCGGGGTTCTCCCCAAGGCCAATCGCAACATCTTCACCGAGGCTTACAATATTGATTCGGTGCGATAAAGTTAAAGCCAAAGCAGTACACACGCCGCCAACAATCAGCAAAAGCCACACACTATGCCAAGCGGCTGTTCTAAGGCCGCCTCCTACCCAAAAAGCAAGCTCCTGAGACTTGTTAGAGAGCATAGCGATGATCATGGCAAGAGACAGGAAAAAGGTACTTAAGGCAGTCCCTGCTAAAAGCAGACGGGATAAGTTCATATTACGTGCATTCTGCATACTGAATAATAAGACAAGAAAACTGCTGAGCGCTGCGCCTATAAAAGCGGCAAGGGTATTACCGAAAAGGCCATATAAACGGGGAATGGCAGATAGGGCAGCAACTGCCAGTGCTGCCCCTTGCGTAATGCCCATCATAGAAGGCTCTGCAATTGGATTTCTAGTTACCCCTTGCATCATAGCGCCTGAGATACCAAGAAAACCGCCTATTAAGGCGGCAGATAAGGCTCTTGGCAGTCTTCCGTTACGAACAAGCTGCATATCTAGTATATCTTCATAATGAAAGAGGCTGTTCCAAACTGTTTGCAAAGGGATGTTTTTTGCACCGGCGGATACGGCAACTATGAGTCCTGCAGCAGCGGCAATGCAACACAGAAGAGCTAGGGAAATTGCTTTTTTATTCATGAATTTGTTCCATTAAACCTTTCACTTCATCTATAAATAATGAACGGCCGATTGGGCTGTAGCCTTGGTTGAAATAAGGACTTGCAGGCAGTTTAATATATTGATTATTCTTAACAGCTCGTATGTTTTGCCAAATGCTGCTTGACACTAACACAGCGAGGTCTTCTTCCGTACCTACTGCAAAAATATAATCAGCATCTATAGCAGCTAACCCTTCATACGTTACAACAGGCAGGCTGATGTTTTCCTGAGTTGGCATTCCCTCCGGTTTTTTAAGGCCCATGTCGTTATAAAGGATGCTGCCAATACCTGCGCCATCAAAAATATAGATTTGACCGCCGCTGGCTAAAAAAGCAAGATATGTAGCCTCTTCGCCATAAGTAGCTCTAATTGTTTTGCCTGCTTCTTGGGCTTTTGACATATAGGTGTTAAGCCATGCATCAGCTTCGTCTTTTTTGTCCATAACAGATGCTACATTTTTGAGATCTTCTGTCCAATCAATCTGGGCCATCTGCAGCATGACAGTCGGAGCGACTACAGAAAGCTGCTCATACATTTTTTCTTGAACATTAGACATAATGATTAAGTCTGGATCTAAGGCAAGTACGCCTTCGATATCCATAGTGTCCTGCATACTGTAGCCTAATATTACAGCATCTTTTAGAATGTCTTCTAAGTAGGCAGGGAACTTCGTATAGTCATAGGCATCTGAGTTAGCCGTTCCTATTACATCATAGCCAAGGATAGATAAGATATCACTTGTCCCACTGATATCTACAATTCTTTGTGGATTTGCCGGAATCTCTACTTCGCCTTTTGCATCCACTATGATTCGGGTACTGCTTTCGGTTTCCTGAACTTCCTGCTCTATAGCCGGGGCAGCTGGAACTGGCTCGGGTGATTTATTTTGGGTATTTCCAGCACAGCCTGCTAAAGAAAAGAGCATGATGCCGCTAAGTGCAAGTGTACTTAAATAATGTTTAATTTTTTTCATAGGTGTTTTCCTTTCATACATTTATTTACAGGCCTTATTGTAAATGATAGTCAGTCTCATTACAATACAATCATCTAATATAATTATTTTAACATCTAATTTGATAAAATATGTATTGTGCTTTCGAAGTGGAAGTTTTATAATGAGTCCATTATGTAGACGAATACTTAAACTAGAGGTGAGCAGCGTGGTTGTTAAATCAAGTGAAGCGTTTTATGAAGCCTTTTTTAGTGGCTTGTCTTTCTCAGCAAAAAAACAAGATGGTTTTACAATTTACCAAAATGCAGCGAGGCCAGAACATGGGTTTATTGTGCGCTATTCAAAAAGAAATTATTATGATATTTTTCTTGGGGACTATACCATTCCTGAGGACTTTGGGATTACCTTTAACAATCCATCTGTCCATATGCGTTTTGGAATGGTCTATTCAGGAGTTACTAAGTTCCGCCTTATCAATGAAGCCGTCTCCTCTTTTACCCCATCCTCATTTTTTGTAGTAGAAAATCATCCAAAGGGAAGACAGGTCTGGCACAAAGGCCAGCATTTTCATGGCACAGAAGTGACAATCTACAAGCCTTACTTTGAAGAAGTTATTTGCCCGGCATATGGGGATGCCTGTGTTTCACTGGAGGAATTTAAGTTTAACATCACATACCGTTATCTGCCGCTTGAACTTCTGAAGGTCCTGCATCAAATCGAAAGGCTTTCTGAGGCAGCTGCTTTAAACATATTGCAGCTAGACAGCAAAATTTTAGAGTGCCTTGCACTGATAACGGCTGAATATAGGGGCTCTTCAAAAAATGCTTTCACTGATTTGCACCGCTTAAGACAAATCACCCTAGGACAAGGCAGACGGATCAATTTATCCGAACAGGATACAAAAGCTATCCGAAAGGCCTATGAGATTATGACAGACCAGGCCTGTAGTCCTCCGACTATTGAGCATTTAAGTACGCTTGTAGGGCTGAATTCCCAAAAGCTTAAGGCAGGATTTTTAGCTATTTATCATACCACAATATGGGAATACGCCAACACCATTCGAATGTCTATGGCAGCAAATCTCCTGATGACCACCGATATGAGTATTAAAGAGATTGCAGAAAAAGTAGGATACGCCCATACCGCTAATTTTATCAACAGATTTAAAGAAACCTATCATACGACGCCGAATAAGTTTAGAAAAACCAAGGACTAGCCCTGTTAGGCAAGACGCCTGCCCGTCCGTATAATAAGATTGTGAGTATAAAGTGATTGCCTGAAACTAAAAAGAAAGCCTCTTCAAATGCGAGAGACTTTCTTTTTAGTTTAAAAGTTTATTTGATTAAGGACTATCTGCCTACGAACATTTGCGTCTAGTAGGGGTCTGTTGCTACATACCCTATGACGGTAGGGATAAAGTCAGCTTTAAAGATATTTGCTTTATTGACGTAGAAAGAAATTAGTTTCTCTGTGGATACATGCCTTGAACACATATGTAATACTTCATATTTGGGAGCGGTTCAGCTCCTTTTAAATTAGGCAAAGCAAAAGTAGTAGAGCCGTTGCCGCCATATGTGGTTCCTAAAAGAGAATATAGGACTTGATTTTGTGCAATGTTTAGTAATTGCCCTTCACATGACATCCATCCATAGGGAGCAAAGTTAAAACCAAATAGTGTAATTTCACCGATAGTATAGTCCATTTATAACACCTCTATTCTACAAAATGTTTGAAATTTTATAATAAACAGTATATTATTAAATTAGATTATTGTCAATTATCAAAAGACTTAAAAGCAAAATGATTACTTTATAACGAATAAGTAGTTTTTTATTCCTAACAAAAGATAAATAGAGGTATGGAAAGGATGATATTTTAAAATGGCAGAACGAAACCTTGCACTAAATAAGAACATAACAGCAAGCAGCTCTGTTGCACCTTATGCACCATCACGGGCAGTTGATGGACAAATAACACCAGTGAGCAGGTGGCTCAGTAAAACTGTACCAGCTTATCTGACGGTAGATCTAGGAGCGTCTTACCTTATAACGACATGGGTTGTAAAGCATATGAGTATGGCTGGATGGAAGGAATCAGATTATAACATGTGCGATTTTAAGCTGCAGGCAAGTAATGATAACATTACATGGTATGACATTGATGCTGTCATAAATAATACAAGCAGCACAACTGCGCGTAACGTGAATTTAGACCTTTGTTACAGATATGTAAGATTATATATCACCAAGGGGCTTAGAACAAACCCACAGATGGCTTCACTTGTAGAATTTGAAGTTTATGGAAAGCCTTCTTCATACCTACGAGCATTAGGCGTATCTACAACATCACCACTTACATTAAAGCCTGCTTTTGGACCTACAGTTCTTACCTATACGACAGAAAATGTACCAAGTAATATTTCAAGCATATTTATAACACCCACAGCGCAGGATGCCCAGGCAGCTATTAAAGTAAATGGGGCAGTGGCAGCGAGTGGAACGGCTGTACCCGTTGCATTAATTACTGGAAGTAATACTATAAATATAGAAGTAACAGCTTCAGATCAGATTACTAAAACAAATTACTCAGTAACAATAGTAAAGGAAGGCTCACCTAGTGCACATTTAAGCGGACTAACAATAAGTGCTGGCACGCTTAATCCAACATTCACACCTCATACTACATCATATAGTGCAAGTGTAGGATTTGATGTAAAAACCATTACCGTAACCCCTTCTATCACCAGCAGCGGAGTAAGTATAACAGTAAATGGCATACCCGTAGCAAGCGGAACAGCTTCACAGCCTATTAATCTAAGTGCAGGAGCGACTACAGATATAAGCATCGCAGTAATCGGTTCAGATAGCTTAAACACCTATACAGTAGCAGTAACAAGAGCTAGCAGTCCATACTTAAGTAAAGCAGAAATAACTTATAAAGATTCAAGAGGCAGAGATATTGTAAAATCTGTACCAATAGAACCAGATAAGACAGAGTATTTAGTCGACATAGATAATGCCGCAAAAAGTGCTCAAGTAAGAGTTTACACAGAAGATACAAACGCAAAAATATGCGTTAACAGGACACAAAATTTAACAAATGGGCAGATATCAGAAGCAATCCCCGTAAGTCCGGTAGATCGAACAAGAATACCTATTGATATAACAAGCAATATAGGCAGTGACAGTAGGACATATGCCATAATAACGATATAGCAATGATCGTAAAGGAGGATGAAAGTGAATAGACCTAGAGTAATAAAGAAGTCTGTAGCGATGCTGCTGGCATTTACTATGTTTTGTACCATAGGGATTTACCTGATACCGTCGGAAGTTTATGCAGCGCCTATTAGTGCAGCAAATGGAGAATATACATTTGGAAATGTCCCAGATGGCATAAGTGTTGCACATTTTAATTATTTTGGAGCAGCAGGTAGGAGCTCAAATAATTATTTTGATATAAGTGCATCAAAATATACCTTTGACGGTGAAATGGGTTGTGCGTGGATTAATGAAAGTGATCAAACCAATGAAGAGACAGTATATATCGAAGTTCGAAGAGCTGATTCGCTTGGAAGTTTTACTTTAAGCGACGTTGATGTAGGGGAAGTTATAGATGGTTATTTTAAGAATGTTATGGTACAAGGTTATGCCGGTGGCAGCTTGGTATTTTCTACAATGCCATTTACATCAGCATTAGGAAATCTAGATGAACACATGCCAATAAATTTAGTGCCATTTTCAGCATTGCAAATTGATTCTTTTAGGATTTATTATACGTTGGGAAGTCTTCCGGGAGGTGCACCAGGGGGGTATTCTCACGCGACTTTTACTTTTTACAATTTTACTATTGATAATGCTGATACATCTCCAGTAATAGATAACGAGGCCCCTGTTATAAGCGATATGGCAGTAGAAAGCGTAGGAGGTGTCTGGGCGAATGTTAGCATTACACAAAATGAGACAAATGCAGATGTTTATTACACCGTACAGCCAAAAGCCACTCTTGCACCATCGGCAGATCAGATCATAGCAGGCAAGGATGGCAATGGAGCTGCTGCCGTAAGAGCAGGGAGTGGTAAAGCAGATGCTGATCAAAAACTTACTTTCAACATAGCGGGGTTAAACAATGGAACAGAATACTCAGTCTATGTAACGGCGGTAGATCAAGCGGGCAACAAATCAAGTATAGAAAAGCGCGATTTTGCCACATCAGATACGACGCCCCCAGCTTTTAATGCTGCTGCAGGGACGCACCTAAGTGAAGATCATAAAAAAGTAACCCTTACATTTAGTGAAGCAGTAGCGGATCATACTGGGGGAGCGTTAAAAAACTCAGTTCGGATTGCCGCTGATGGGATAAACTTTACTCCGCTTGCAGCTTTAGATAATGTTTCTATAGTTAATGGGAAGGTAGAAATTAATTTTAATACAGCACTTACAACAAAGTTTAATAAAATAAAAATACTAGCTAATGCTGTAAGAGATTTGTCTGGTAATGTAAAGACAGATGAAACGGTAACAAACGCTATTGACGCAAGGACAGCTTCTGCTCTGCCTGTTATCTTAACTCAGCCACAAAGCAGCACCATCCCGCCAGGGCAGTCTGTAACTTTTAGCGTAGTAGTGGAGGATGGCCCAGGAATTACTTATTACTGGTTTAAAAATCATCAAGGGATAAGCGGGGCAACTTCTGATACTTATACGATACCAAATGTTCAGGCAAGTGATGCAGGAATTTATTATGTCATGGTAACCAATGCCATAGGAAGTGTAACAAGTCAGGATGCAGTTTTAACGGTAGGGAATCCTGCTCAGCAACCGGTAATAAATACTCATCCACAGCATATTACTGTAGATGAATTAAATACAGTGGGTTTTACAGTATCTGCGGCATCTCCAGATGGGGGCACGCTTCTATACCAGTGGCAAAAATCCACAAATAACGGTGCAAGCTGGAATGATATTTCTAGTGCAAACAGTGCGGGTTATACCACACCTATCCTTTATGCAGCGGACAGTGGAAGTCTGTATAGGTGTATTGTAACAAACAGCTTAAATAATAGTACAGCGTCTATGATTTCAAATTCGGCTATGTTAACAGTTCATGCTTTAACTCATGCAGCCACACCTCTAATAATGGTTCATCCCCAGCCAAGTACAACAGTAGGTCAAGGAGAAAACGTAAGCTTAAGTACATTTGCATTTCTAGATTCAGAACCAGGGACACTAAGCTATCAGTGGTACAGAAATACTATAAATAATCATGCTGGAGGAACGTCAATTCCAGGAGCCACGCATTCAATCTATACAGTACCAACAGATGCAGATGGAACAACATATTATTATTGCGTTGTAACCAATACAAATAACGCAGTAACAGGGAATAAACAGACATCTATTACAACAGACATAGGACGTGTAGTAGTTATCGGCCCTACCCACGCAGCAACACCAACGATAGATACACAGCCAGTGGCGGTAGCAGTAAACGAAGGCGAAGCAGCCGACTTAAGTGTAACTGCAAGCGGAGGAGTAAGTCTAAGCTACCAATGGTATAGAAATAGTATTAATAGCAATACTGGAGGCACATCTATATCAGGGGCAACGGATTCAATTTATATAGCACCAACAGATAGTGCAGGAACAACATACTATTATTGTATAATAACCAATACAGATGCTTCGGCAACTGGAAGCAAGACAGCGACAGCTGTAAGTAGTGCAGCTAAAGTAGAAGTCAATGCGCTTACTCATGCAGAAGTACCAACGATAGATACTCATCCATCAGATGTAATAGTAAACGTAGGAACACCGGCAAGTTTAAGTGTAACTGCAAGCGGAGGAGTAAGTCTAAGCTACCAATGGTATAGAAATAGTATTAACAGCAATACTGGAGGCACATCTATATCAGGGGCAGCGGATTCAATTTATACAGCACCAACAGATAGTGCAGGAACAACATACTACTACTGCATTATAACTAATACAGATGCTTCGGCAACTGGAAGCAAGACAGCGACAGCTGTAAGTAGTGCAGCTAAAGTAGAAGTCAATGGGCTTACTCATGCAGAAGTACCATCAATAGATACCCATCCAACAGGGATGACAGTAACTATAGGTGGATCAGCAGACTTAAGTGTATCAGCAAGTCTAAGCGGAAGTGGAACACTAAGCTATCAATGGTATAGTAATGATACTAACAGTAATACTGGAGGCACACCAATATCAGGAGCAACAACTCCAAGCTACTTGGCACCAACAGATGCAGAAGGAACAACATACTACTACTGCATTATAACTAATACAGATAGTGCAGCTACTGGAACTAAGACAGCAACAGCTGTAAGTAGT
>CALJNR010000127.1 GCA_937981575.1 uncultured Clostridia bacterium
TATGAAACTATCAAAAGCTGAGGTAAGCAGGTTAATTAGCGGCTGTACAGGAATAAAACGTACAACAGGACAACATCCAGGGGGGCTTATGGTTGTCCCAAGAGATAACGATATTCATAATTTTTGCCCTGTGCAAAGACCAGCTAATGATATGAAATCAACAGTCACAACGACACACTTTGACTATCACTCAATAAGCGGAAGATTGTTAAAGTTAGATATACTAGGCCATGATGATCCGACTATTATACGGATGCTTGAAGACTTAACAGGCCTTAATGCAACGCAGATCCCACTTGATGATTCTAGGACGATATCACTATTTACAACAACAGAAGCGTTACAAGTAACGCGTGAAGATATAAATAGTGAAGTAGGTTCTTTGGGTATCCCCGAGTTTGGTACAAAATTTGTTAGACAAATGCTAGTTGATACAAAACCTACTACATTTTCAGAACTTATTAGAATTTCAGGCCTTTCTCATGGAACAGATGTATGGCTTAATAATGCACAAGAATTAGTTAGACAAGGAGTGGCAAGTCTTTCGGAAGTTATTTCAACCCGAGATGATATTATGGTCTACCTGATTATAGAAGGTGTTGAAAAAAAGGCAGCTTTTAAAATTATGGAATGTGTAAGAAAAGGAAAAGGACTGACGCAGGAGCAAGAGCAGGAGATGAAAAAGGCTGGTGTTAAAGAGTGGTATATCAACTCTTGTAAAAAAATTAAATATATGTTTCCCAAAGCCCATGCGGCAGCTTATGTGATGATGGCATTTAGAATTGCTTATTTTAAAGTGCACTACCCTCAAGCATTCTATGCAGCCTATTTTTCTATACGTGCTAAGGGAAACTTTGATTATGAATTAATGTGTCATGGAAGGGAAGTCGCTGAAAAAACTATCAAAGAATTAGAACAAAGGCAAGTATTATCTACAAAAGAAAAAGATACTTTAACGGTCTTAGAACTCGTTCGGGAAATGTATGCAAGAGGAATCCATTTTAAAACTATTGATTTATATGAGTCAGATTCAGAAAAGTTTATTATTCAAGAAGATGGGATTTTACCACCTTTTAATTCTCTTCAAGGTTTAGGTGATATAGCAGCTAAAAATATAGTTGAAAAGAGAAAACAGGGTGAATTTCTGTCGATTGAACAGTTTAGAAATGAAACTAAAGTAAGTCATACTATTATTGACTTAATGAAAAAGAATGATATATTAAAAGGTATTCCAGATACAAGCCAATTAACTTTGTTTTAGAACTGGGGTTGATTTTTCAGTTTAATGGTAGTATAATTAATTATTATGAATTTGGACGTGATAAAAAGAGTGGGCATATACCCACTCTTTCTATATGCTAGCATGTATATATAATACAGTTTATGTCAAACTATACTGTATGAAAGGGTGAGTTGATGAATAAAAAGCAAGTTGTTGAGCAGGTAGAAAAATATCTAGAAGCTATTTTAGAAGAGAATCAATTTGAACTAGTAGATGTTGAATTTGTAAAAGAGGGGTCAACATTCTATCTAAGAATATATATTGATAAAGAAGGGGGTATTGTCATTGAGGATTGTCAAAAGACAAGTAGGGCAATTGAACAAATATTAGATGAAAAAGATTTTATAGAGCCTGCTTATATCCTAGAAGTGAGTTCCCCAGGTTTAGATAGAATTCTTAAAAAAGATAAAGATTTTGAAAAATTCCAAGGATCTATGGTAGAGGTAAAACTCTATGAACCTATCAATAAAAAGAAGCAATTTTTAGCAAAACTTATTGCCAAGACTCCGGAATATCTTATTATAGAAGAGACACAAAAAGAAATACAAATTGCAATCAAAAATGTAGCCATCGTAAGACTGGCAGTTATATTTTAATAGATTACTAAGTTTAATTAAGCTAAACCTAAAAAGTTTTGTTTATTTAATAAGAGTGAATTTTGGAGGAGGATTAAAATGAATCAAGAATTTATTACTGCAATTGATCAAATTGCAAAATCAAAAGGAATTAATAAAGAAAAGCTTGTTGAAGCTATTAAACAATCAATAGAAGTTGCATGTAAAAAACACTTTGGGGTTAGCTCTGGAGCTAAGCAAAATATAAAGGTATATATTGATGAAGTAACAGGTGATGTTAAAGTTTTTTCATCTAAAAAGGTTGTGGCGGATGAGGAAGTTATTAATGCCGTAGTAGAGATAGGCGTTACAGAAGCTAAAACAATTAATCCACTGATTGCAATAGAAGATATTATTGATGTAGAAATTACACCTAAGAATTTTGGACGTATTGCAGCACAAAATGCTAAGCAGGTTGTTATACAAAAGATTAAAGAAGCTGAAAGACAAATGGTCTACGATGAGTACAGCGTGAAATTAAATGATATCGTTAAAGGTAAAATTCTTCGAAAAGAAAAAAATGGATATATTGTAGAATTAGATTTTACTGAAGGTTCATTACCTCTGACAGAAGCTATGCCTAATGAAAACTTTGAAGCTGAAATGGAAGCAGGCAATGGAATAAGTGGTTTTAAAGCGTTTTATCTA
>CALJNR010000128.1 GCA_937981575.1 uncultured Clostridia bacterium
TATGGGGTGATATGACCCTTAAGATGGATATTAATGCTTCTAAAACGGTGGATAATTTATCCCATCCAACAGGTGTTATTCACGACGCTGAATGCCTTATAGCGAATGCTTTTGAGGCTGATAACGCGTTCATGCTTGTGAACGGCTCAACGTCTGGCATCCAATATATGCTAATGAGTGCCCTTCAGGAAGGGGATAAAGTGCTTTTACCTAGAAATGTACACAAATCTGCTATTAATGCATTGATACTCTCAGGTACAAAACCTGTCTTTATTGAGCCAGAAATAGATGATGATTATGGCATTGTAAATGGCATTACACTAAAAGCAGTTAAACATGCTGTTGATTTAAATAATAATATTAAAGCATTATTTGTGATCAATCCAACTTATTTTGGAGCCGTCTCTCACCTTAAAGAAATCATAGAATTTGCTCATAGCATGAAGATTACAGTTCTTGTTGATCAGGCGCATGGTACTCATTTTTCATTTCATCCTGATCTTCCCATAAATGCTGCAAAGCTTGGTGCTGATTTAGTAACTGTAAGTATGCATAAAACAGGTGGTTCGCTTACGCAATCATCTATTTTATTGCATAACGAAGGACTTATTGAAAAAAACAAAGTACGTTCTACGATTAATCTTTTACAAACAACTTCTGCTAATTATCTTTTAATGTGTTCGCTTGATGTGGCACGTAAAAAATTAGTACTTGAGGGACACGCGAGGCTGGCTGAACTTTTAAAGCTTACCCGCGCTGCCAAAGAGGAAATTAACCAAATTCCAGGGTTAAAATGTATAATAGGCAAAGACTATATTAACCATCAAGGCGTTTATCACTATGATGATTTAAAAGTTGTTATTAAAGTGAATGATTTAGGGCTATCTGGTTTTAATGTTTACGATATATTAGCCAAGGAATATGCGACTCAAGTAGAACTTGCCGAGCCTAATGTAATCCTTGCCATTGTGTCTTTTGGAGATAATGCGACATCTATTAACAAGCTTGTCTTTGCACTACGCGATATAAGCAGACGTTATTATAAAACTTTTCCGCCTTTAAATATAGATATATCCTCAAGTCTTAAGAACCCTAAGATGCTTATGACTCCTCGTGACGCTTACTATCACCCTAAAAAGCTGATGCATATTACAGAAGCAAGCGGTCTTATTTGCGGTGAATCTTTAATGATTTATCCACCGGGTATCCCGATTGTTATACCGGGTGAGATGATTACTGATAATATGATCGAACATTATCTTTACCTTAAAGATGAGGGAACAGTTATTCTCAATGATGATGATGACCCCTATATGATACAAATTTTAGATAAAACCCAGGAGGATAATATGATAGATTTATGGTACGCCGAAAATCATCAAGAAGATACTAAGTTTTCTATTAAAGTAAACTCTCATATTCACTCAGAAAAAAGTGAATTTCAACAAATAGACTTTTTCAGCAGCAATACTTTTGGAAAATTCTTTACTCTTGATGGCTTTATGATGGTCACTGAAAAAGATGAATTTATTTATCATGATATGATTTCTCATGTTCCTATGGCCGTTAACCCTGATATCAAACGGGTCTTGATTATTGGCGGTGGTGATGGCGGGACTGCCCGCGAAATTTTGCGCTACTCATCTGTTGAAAGGGTAGATATGGTTGAAATAGACGAGCGTGTAGTACGTCTTTGCCAAAAGTTTCTTCCTCAAACAGCTTGTAAGATAGATAAGGATCCAAGACTTATGCTCTACTTTGAGGATGGTTTACAATTTGTACAGGATGCACCCAATAATGCGTATGATCTCATTTTAGTAGACTCTACCGACCCCATTGGCCCAGGAGAAGGTTTATTCACCTATGCCTTCTATGATAACTGCAAAAGAATTCTGAGTGATGATGGTATTCTTATTAATCAACATGAGAGTCCTTATTATGGAAGCTATGCTTATGAAATGAAAAGAGCTCATTCTAAAATCAAAGATACTTTTCCTATTGCAAAGGTGTATCAATTCCATATGCCTACCTATCCATCTGGGCACTGGCTATTTGGTTTTGCTTCTAAGAAATATGATCCTATTAAAGACCTAAAAGCTGATAAATGGCAAAGCTTTGGGCTTAAAACAAATTATTATAATACAGATCTTCATGTAGGTGCTTTTATGCTACCTACTTATGTAAAAGATGAACTTGATAATGCAAAGTTTTAATAAAACTTAAATATTGAAGAGGGATATTCAAAAAGTTTTCTAACCTTTTGAATGTCCCTCTTTTCACCCCTGATATTTTTATATTATATTCTCTAGATAAATGTCAATTTGATTGTATAGTAATATATATTGACATCTATTCCCCCGAGTGATACTATACTTTCATTAAATATTGTGAAATGATGCTATATTATTAGGAGGAATAAAAGTGAGAATAGAAACAAAATGTATTCAAGAAGGTTATAAGCCTAAAAATGGTGAGCCTAGAGTTTTACCAATCTATCAAAGCACTACATATAAATACAATTCTACCGAAGAGGTTGCAAAACTTTTTGATATGGCTGCTGATGGTCATATGTATTCTAGAATTTCAAATCCCACTGTAGATGCAGTTGAAAAGAAAATTGCTGCCCTTGAAGGTGGCATAGGTGCTATGTGTACGACTTCTGGACAGGCTGCTTCTATGATTGCTTTATTAAACATCCTTAAAGCTGGTGATCATCTAATCAGTGCTGGTAATATTTATGGGGGAACACTTAATCTGCTTGGTGTA
>CALJNR010000129.1 GCA_937981575.1 uncultured Clostridia bacterium
AACTATACATTCGGAGGTTTTACCTATGCCACGTGCTACTCATAAAAATACACTCACTTTACAGCATATCCTCGCTGCTAAAGAAAGAATTAAAAATACTTGTGTTGAAACAAAGCTTATGTACAGCTATGAACTTAGTAAAGAATTTAATAACGAGATTTACTTAAAGCCTGAAAATTTACAAATAACAGGGTCTTTTAAAATACGTGGTGCACTTAATAAAATCATGCGTCTTACTGATACTGAAAAGAGTAAAGGACTTATTGCTTCATCGGCTGGTAATCATGCTCAGGGAGTTGCCTACTCTGGACATTCACTTGGTATAGATGTAACAATTATAATGCCAAAAACAACACCTCTTATTAAAGTCAAAGCAACTAGAAACTGGGGGGCAAATGTAATCCTCGCTGGTGATGTATATGACGTTGCCTACGAAGAAGCCAGAAAGCTTGAAAAAGAAAAGGGATATACTTTTATCCATCCTTTTAATGATATAGATATTATGGCTGGACAAGGTACAATAGGTCTTGAAATACTACAAGAACTTCCAGATGCAGATATTATTTTGGTACCTATTGGTGGTGGTGGACTTATTAGTGGGATTGCTGTTGCAGCTAAAACCATTAATCCTCATATTAAAGTCATTGGTGTTGAATCAACTGGCGCACAAGCTATGAAGTTATCTATGGACTCTGGAAAACTTGTTCATTTGCCTTATGTAGATACCATTGCTGATGGTGCTGCTGTTAAAAAGCCCGGACACTTGGCCTTTGATATTATTAAAGATTATGTAGATGAAATAATTACTTTAGATGATCATGATTTAATAGAAGCTATCTTCTTATTAGTTGAAAAACATAAACTCGTTGCCGAAGCTACAGGAGCTCTTTCCGTCGCCGCTCTAAAAAAACTTGATGTAACTAACCAGAAAGTCGTTTCTGTTATAAGCGGCGGTAATATTGATGTTCTTACCATGTCTTCGCTTCTTAATCATGGACTTTACTCTAGAGGAAGACTTTTTTGTTTTTCTGTTAAACTTAAAGACACACCAGGTCAGCTTGTCAAAATAGCCCAAATACTTGCTGATTTAGGAGCTAATGTCGTAAAGCTTGATCACAATCAATTTAAGGCACTTGATCGCCTAACTTATGTTGCCCTCGAGGTAACTGTTGAAACCAATGGACATCGTCATATTAAAGAAGTTACACAAACTTTAGAAGACGAAGGCTATCGTATTGAAGTTGTTTATTAAAACAAAAAAGGCATACTACTAAGTAGTTTGCCCTTTTCTAGTTTAGCCTCGTATAACTTCAACCTTATAACCATCAGGATCTGTTACGAAATAGTATCTTGGCTTTTCTCCTGGAAGTCCTTTTAAATCTGTTACTTCGAAACCTAGCTCACTATGTCTTTGTCTAGAACCTTCTAAGTCAACTGTAGATACTGCTAAATGGCTAAAACCATTCCCTACTTCATAAGGTTTTTCTGTATTATAATTATAAGTAAGTTCCACTTCATAAGAACCAGTCTCATCTGTTAAAAATACTAAGGTAAACTTATGTTCTTTAAAATCCTTTCTATTAACCTCTATTAAACCCAGTGCATCTTTGTAAAAAGCTAAAGATTTCTCTAAATCCATAACCCTTAAACAAGTATGAAGCATTTTATATTTCATTTTCTTATTCTCCTTCTTAAAATGTATTATTTATATCAAGTCCTACTGGACAATGATCTGAACCTACTACCTCTGAATAGATAGTGGCATCTATTAAATATTCTTTAAGCCTTTTAGATACTAAAAAGTAGTCTATTCTCCATCCCGCATTATTTAGTCTTGCCTTAAATCTATAAGACCACCAGCTATATGCGCCTTCTTGATCAGGATAAAAATAACGATAGGTATCTATAAAATCAGATTCTAAAAGCTTATCAAATTGCTCTCTTTCTTGTAAACTATACCCAGCATTTTTTTCGTTTGCTTTAGGATTTTTCAGATCAATAGGATGATGCGCAACATTAAGATCTCCACATATAATGACAGGCTTATTCTGATCTAACTTTTTCAAATAGGCTCTAAAGTCTTGTTCCCACTCGATGCGGTAATCGATACGTGCAAGTTCATTCTGAGCATTAGGTGTATACACTGTGACCATATAAAAATTATTAAACTCTAAGGTGATAACTCTCCCCTCTGTATCATGATGACTAATGCCGATGCCATAGTTTACTTTAAGTGCTTGTTGCTTTGAAAAAATGGCTGTTCCTGAATAACCTTTCTTCTGGGCATAATTAAAATACTGGTGATATCCTTTAAGATCAAGCTCTATTTGCCCTTCTTGCAATTTAATCTCTTGAAGGCAAAAAATATCTGCATCTATTTCATTGAAAAAATCTAAAAAACCTTTTGTTACGCAAGCTCTTAAACCATTTACATTCCATGATATAAGTTTCATTACTTTTCTCCTTTGCTAAAAACCTACTTTTTTGCTACTGCATAATCATTTCCATAGGTAAATAAACAATGCCATTTGTTTCTTGAAGTTCTCCTGT
>CALJNR010000130.1 GCA_937981575.1 uncultured Clostridia bacterium
TAAATACCCTATGCCATGTCCCATATCTTTTGCCCCGTTGTAATGACTGTCCCTAAGATGACCTGGGACCATACCTATATTTTTTGTCCTTATATCTTGTAATGCTTGATCAATAGCTAGGTAGCTTGCATTACTTTTAGGAGCACATGCCACATAAAGCGCAGCTTGTGCGAGAATAATACGTCCTTCCGGCATTCCTATTCTTTCAACTGCCAACATCGCATGTGTAGCAACACTAAGTGCCTGTGGATCTGCATTGCCGACATCTTCACTTGCACAAATCACAATTCTTCTAGCAATAAATTTGGGATCCTCTCCCGATTCAATCATTCTTGCTAGATAATGCATAGTGGCATCTTTATCACTGCCTCTCATACTTTTAATAAATGCAGAAATAACATCATAGTGATTATCTCCGTTTTTATCGTAATTAAGCACTTTTTTTTGCAGACACTCTCTTAGAACTTCTCTTGTTAAATGAATCTTGCCATCCGCACTACGCTCAGTTGTCATAGCAGCAAGTTCTATAGCATTAAGTGCACATCTGGCATCTCCGCTTGTATTAATAGCTAAGTAACTACTCGCTTCATCAGTAATAGTCATCGTATAGGCACCTAGGCCTCGGTCTTTATTATAAACTGCTTCGTTAATTATTTTTTTGATATCCTCTATACTAAGAGGCACGAGTTCAAAAACTAATGAGCGTGAAATCAAAGCTCTATTTACTTCAAAATATGGATTTTCTGTAGTGGCACCTATTAAAACAAGGGTGCCATCTTCTGTGTAAGGTAATAAAGCATCTTGTTGGGCTTTATTAAAGCGGTGAATCTCATCTATAAATATAATTGTTTTTTTACCCGATAAGGAACGTTCCATTTTTGCAACTTCTACCGCTTTAACAATATCTGCTTTTCCTGATGTGGTAGCATTAAGCACGATAAAATGAGACTTTGTTGTACTCGCTATCACTTTTGCTATAGTTGTTTTACCTGTTCCTGGCGGTCCATAAAAAATAAGTGATTGTAATTTATCCGCCAAAATAGCTCTGTAAAGCAATTTGTTTTTCCCTAAAATATGCTCTTGTCCAACTATTTGATCAAGCTTCGTAGGTCTCATCCTAGAAGCCAAGGGAGACTCACTGTTTCCCTTTTTTTCGTTAATATATTCAAAGAGGTCCATCGTTTCACCTTTCTTTTTCTAAAGCATAAAGGATTATTATTTCCTCTTTCATAATTGTAACACAATAACAGTTAATCTGTATTTAAAACATTCGGCATTTTTCTACTTTATTCATATTATTTAACTCAACTTTTAACATGGATTCTTAATTCCATGTATTTTTTGCTGCTACCTGATTAAATAATATGTAATTTAAGGTTCCTTTTTCTAATAAATTTCACATACTATATTGACATTCTTTTTACCCTGCTTTATAGTAGTACTAAATAATACTACTATAAAGGTGATAGGATGAATTTTAATGAAGCACTACAAAAAATAGGTTTTTCACCCCTCGAAGCAACTGTCTATATTACCTTATGCAAACATGGCTCTTTAACTGGTTATGAAGTGGCTAAGCTAAGTGGTATCTCACGCTCAAATGTTTATGCGGCCTTATATAGCCTGCAAGATAAAGGTATGTGCTCTGTATCTGAAGGTGAATCCACCAAATACGTGGCCCTTTCTAAAGAAGAACTCATTCTTTCAGCAAAACGAACTATGTCTGAAATTCTTTCAGAAATTGATACACATTTTCCTGATAGGCTGGATGTATCTGAACCTTATGTCACTATAAAAGGTTATGATAATGTAATTGCAAAAGTAAAAAACAGCATATTACTTTGCCATTCACATCTTTATATTTTAAGTACTTCAGCTTATATTGAGCTTTTTAAAGAAGAATTGCTGACTATCAGCAGCTCCAAAAAAGTTACTATTATATGTAACAAAAAACTTGATCTAGGCCCAAATGTGACTATTGGAACTAGAAACAAATCTCCACAAGGTTTTCATATGATTATTGATACGCAATCTATCATTACAGGAGATTTAAAAACTGAAGGCTCTCAATGCTTATACTCTAATAATCAATCATTAGTTCGTATGATGCGAGAATCTTTTATCACTGAACTCGATAACATTACTTTAACCAATCATTAAGGAGGATATCATGCATACTTTAAATGGTACTTTTACACAAGAAACAAATTTTTACGGTGGGAACGATGTATTTGACTTAATCAAGCAATACGGAAGCCCTCTTTATGTTTATAATGAAGACTTGTTAAGAACACGTTGCAAGGAAATGAAAAATTTAGTTACTTATGATAACTTTGTTGCTCATTACTCTATTAAGGCTAATACAAATATTCACTTATTGAAAATCGTGCGTGAAGAAGGTTTACATGCTGATGTTATGAGCCCTGGAGAGATATTTCTAGCACTTGAAAGTGGTTATACACCTGATCAGCTTTTCTTTATTCCAAACAATGTAACTCAGGAAGATATGCTTTATGCGATAGAACATAACATCATAACTAGCGTAGATTCTCTTGATCAACTCAAGTTATATGGTGAACTTAACCCTAGTGGTAAAGTAGCTATTAGATTTAACCCTGGTGTTGGGGCTGGTCATCACGAAAAAGTAGTTACTGCTGGTAAAAAGACCAAATTTGGTGTAGGTCCGGAGTCTATTTCTGAAGTTAAAAAGCTTCTTGAAACTTATAACTTAACTTTAGTTGGGATCAATCAACATATCGGTTCTTTATTTATGGACCCTACCCCTTATATTCAAAGCCTGGATTCTATCTTAGACATAGCAAGACAATTTGAAGATTTAGAGTTCATTGATCTTGGTGGTGGATTTGGCATCCCTTACCACAAGCAAAATGGA
>CALJNR010000131.1 GCA_937981575.1 uncultured Clostridia bacterium
TAAAAAAGAGCTCCTTGAAACCAATAAATCCATTAAGGAAATTTGTATTGATTTTGGTTTTGAAAACGAACCTTACTTTTACTCCCTTTTTAAAAAACTCGAGGGTATAAGACCTTTAGAATATAGAGAAAATAATAGGCACTTGTTTCAATCCAATTTTAAATCTCCTATAATAATTTAATAAAGTTTAAACTTATCAATAGCCTCATATAACCTATTAACGCTCCTAATATTTGCTTGCATAGACTTTTCAACTTCCTCTGTTTGCGATAAAATATTAGCTATCTTTTCAGCAATACTCGCTGTTCCCTGCGCTCCTTCCATTATTGTAGACGTCACATCCGAAACAGCTTTTGAAATGCCTCCTGTAGAGGCAGCCAGTTCTTCTGCTACAGCACTTATTTCTGTTACCAACCGATCAACGAAGATGGCATCTTCACTATATCTATCTGATACTTCGATAAATCCATCATAATCTCTAATGACATTTATATCGATAAATGTCATTAATTCCTTTGAACTATCAGCCAAATGATCAACTGAGTTAATAACTTCTTTTGCAACTACTTGAATTTGATTTACAGCATTCTTTGAATCCTCCGCCAGTTTTCTAATCTCATCCGCGACCACAGCAAAGCCTCTGCCCGCTTCTCCTGCTCTAGCAGCTTCTATTGCAGCATTTAAGGCTAGCAAATTGGTTTGTGATGAGATTTGCAAGATAGAATCTGATAGAACAGCAATTTTTTCTACTTGTTTAGACTTGATAATTGCGACTTCAAGCTGCCTTTTTGATTCATCATAAATGCCGATTGCTTGCTCTTTTGATACCATAGCATTTTCTTTAAGCACTATAGCTCTATTAGTAATAGCTCTTGCTTCCTCTGCTCCCTCTTTAGTTCTGTCCGCTACTGATTCGATATCAATCTCAATTTCCATTGAAGAGGCGTTTATTTCTTCTACTGCTGAAGCAGTCGTTTCCATAACTACAGATAATTCTTCTACAGTTGCTGAAGTATTTCCAATGTCAGCATTTAAACTCATTAAATTACGAAGTACACTTTTAGAAGCATTTTGAACTAAATTTGAATTTTCGTTAACCTCCAACATAATGGTGCGAATATTCTCAATAAATTTATTTACACTTGCAGCTAGCTCGCCTATCTCATCTCTTGAGCTTATACTAATTTGCTGCGTTAAATCTCCTCCTTGTTCTGCAAGAACCTTCAGCCTTTTTTGAAGTTCTTGAATCGGTCTTATAATATTCATTGAAAGCATAATAGCTGCTATAATACACATAAGAACGAGTAAGCTCGTGATGCCAAGCGTGGTCCCTAATGAAGCCTTAAAAAGTTTCTCTACAGAAGCACTTTTCTCTTTTGCATGTGTCATATTAAAAGCAATAAGATCCTGGCAAGCCTCAGAGATTTTATCAAAGAGCACCATTGATTCATTACTCATCATATTCATTGCTTCATCTTTCCTTAGATTCTTGCTTATCGAGATAAGATTTTGATGTACAATACTATACTGATCCCACTCCGCTTTAATAGTTTCAAATATGGCTCTATCCTCCTCGTTAAAAACAGTATTTTCATAGCGCCTCATTTCTTCGATTATTTTTCGGCTTTGTTCATCCATCAGATTTTCTAGCTTGTCCATCTCACTTGTACTTGTGGCAATGTGCTGGAATTCTAAAATGCGATAATCATCAATTAAAGCGTTAATAGACGACGCTTCATATACTCCAGGTAACCAAGTTTTAGTGATTTCACCTGTATGACTATCAATTCTAAGAAGATTTAATAAAGAAATGCTATTTGATATTATGACGATACTTACTAAAGCTGCAAAAGCAGCAATTAATTTTGATTTAATTGTAAATTTCATAGAGTACCTCCCTTAATTAGATGTGATTACCTTTAGAATATCTTGCCTACGCATATGCAAAAGCCCCCAAATCGGGGACTAGTGTACGCGTCATCAAACTATGCGCTATCTATTTAGTATAAGTCTGCCGGAAAAACAATGCCAATTTGTCTTCTCGCTTCATCTATCACTTCCATCGCTGCTGAAGATATTTTATTGTACTCACTGTGAAAGCACTCTGTATGAATCATATCCATAAAGGTTTCAATTTCATAAGTCATATCACATGGGCTTGCATCTTCTGGCAGTATTTCACAAGACCCATCTCTATACTTTATGCTAATATTTCTAGGTCCAACAATATCATTAAAGTAAAGTGTTCCCTTTTCTCCTTGTATTTCACACTGCATCTTCGAATCTGTAATTTTAGAATACACAAGATCTGCCTGCATACCATCATATACTGCTGTTACACTCCCCATCCCATCAATACTTTCAGGAAGGATGTATCCATGTGCGCAAATTCGGCTTGGCTTACCAAATAATCCAACTAACACTTCTACGCAATAAACACCTATGTCCATCAATGCACCATTTGACAGCTCTGGTCTAAATGCATTTTCTCTAATCCCTTTTTTAAACTGATCATATCTAGATGAATACTGACAGTAACTTAAACTAACTTTTCTTATCTTCCCAACCTTCAAGAGGTTTTCTTTAATCATTTTGTAGCCTGGTGTAAAAAGAGGACGCATTGCTTCTAAAACAATAACTTTATTTTCATCAGCAGCCTTCATCATTTTTTTCCATTCCATTGAATTAGATGCAATAGGCTTTTCACAAAGAGCATGCTTTTTACTTTCTAACATCTGAATACTTTGTGCAGCGTGACAACATGTTGGACTTGCAATATATACTGCATCTATATCCTTTGCCTTTGCTAGATCCTCTAAATTGTCGAATACCTCAACACCCTTTATCCCCTGTATAAACACTCTGCCTTTTTCTTTGCTTCGTGAATAAACAGCTGCAAGCTCAAATCGATTAACCCGGCGCGCTGCTTCTAAAAATCTCATAGAAATAAAATTGGTACCAATAATTGCAAACCTGATTTTATCCATCTTATCCTCCAATTTGAACTTTCAGCCCCTTATTTTCACCCAACTTTTTGTAGGGTACCAACTCTTCTTTCATTACGCTCGTTGTAGAAGCAAAGGTATAAGGTCGTCCTAATTGTTCGTACTTACTAATGCCTAATGTATGGTATGGTAATAAATGTACGTTTTTTATACCATACTCCACAATTTTATCGAACATATCTCCAAGAGATTGTTCATCGAAATTAAATCCAGGAAGAACTGGAACTCTGATAATAATTTTAGTTGGGTCAGTACTTGCTACGTACTGTATATTAGCTAGTATTTGGTCTAAATCTCCACCTGTATATTCATATAGTTTTTGAGCATTCGTATGCTTAAAATCAAAGAGAAATAAATCCACGAGTGGCATTACTTCTCTTATTTTCTCTGTACTATATTGTCCGCATGTCTCTACTGCTGTATGAATTTTATGTTCTTTGCATTGTTTCAGTAGTTCCATAAAGCCTTCAAACTGAACAAATGCTTCGCCTCCGGAAATAGTAACGCCACCTCCGGAATTTTTATAATACTCTTTATCCCTCAATATTCTATCTACAATGTCGCTAACTTCCATTACCTCACCTGAAAAGTGTATGGCATTTGAAATACACACCTCTTCGCACTTTCTGCATTGGACGCATTTTTCTCTATGAAAAACTGGTCTTTCATTTTCAAAAGAAATAGCTTCATACTGACAGGCTCTATAACAAGCACCACATCCAACACATTTATGAGCAAAATATAACAAGTGCATGCCTATTTTCTGCGACTCCGGATTAGCGCACCATAAACAATGCAAGGGACATCCTTGCAAAAAAACTGTCGTACGTATACCCGGTCCATCGTGAATGGCAAAACGCTCTATCTCCATAATTGATAATTTTTTTTGCATGTCACATCACACCTATCTTTATTAATAATGTCCTAGCTAAGTACTTTAATCATCTCAAGCGTCCCAATCAATGTATAGTCCCCATAACCTGCAGGCAGTATAAAATAATCACCTTTTTTAATAGAAATACCATCAATCATACCTTCACCACTCATAACACCCAAAATGGTGAACGGTTCTGATTGCAAGAACGTGTACGAGCCTTTTACCACTATTCTGTCTACATCGTAGTGGACACACCGCGTCAGCTTTTCTCTATATACACCCCCAGCTAACTGCTGCCTGCTAAACTCTCTGCAGTCTTGCCCTTCTTTTGACGGACATGTAATGACATCGATACTCTTTTCAAGGTGAAGTTCTCTTGGTTTGCCATTTTCAAGTCGATCATAATCATAAAGCCGATATGTAATATCGCTGCTCTGTTGTATTTCCAGAATCAATGTTCCGGCTTTTATGGCATGAATTGTGCCTGGTTCTATCTGAAAGAAGTCACCCGGCTGTATGTCCCGAGTCCTGAGTAATTCTGCCCACCTTTTATCCTCTATCATTTGTATCAGCTCAGCTCTTGTATGAGCAAGATGTCCAACAACAATTCGTGTCTCTGGCTCGCAGTCCACGATATACCAACACTCTGTTTTACCTAGTGAACCACACTCATGTTTTGTCGCATAGGCATCATCTGGGTGTACTTGAATACTTAAGTCTTCTTTTGCATCGATCATTTTTAACAGAAGTGGAAACTTATTTCCTGGCAAGTGACCAAAGAGATTTTTATGTTCCTTCCATAGCTGGCTTAAATGTTTTCCATCGTAAGGTGAGTTTCCACCTACGGTATAAACTTTACAATCTCCATTTGGATGAGCACTTATCGTCCAGCACTCACCTGTCTTTTCTCCTGGAATATCATATCCGAAATCAGCTTTTAGCCTATTGCCACCCCAAATCATTTGCTTAAAAACAGGTTTTATAAATAGTATCACTAAACTCTGATCTTGCAGCCTTTTCCTTTGGTAAACTGATGTGACTTTAATCATATAGCATCCGGCTTAACAGCTCTTGCTGTACATGCGACGAAAGGTTCACAAATACGGCTGAGAAACCACTAACCCTTACAATCAGATTAGGATATTTCTCCGGGTGTTTTACCGCATCTTCTAGTATCCCTTTATCTATAACTGTCACCATAAGATGGCAGCCACCTCTTGCAAAATAAGTTTTAAAGAGTTGCTTAATGACTACTCTGTTTTCATTAAACATATTAGGTGAAAACTTTATATTTTGTACCGATCCTGCATGGTACTTGGCATCAAACTTTGAAATAGAATTGAGAAGTGCAGTGGGTCCGCTTTTATCTGCACCGCCTTGAGGATTATTAGCTGGGTTCATATACATACCACTCAGCCTTCCGTCCGGTGAGGCTGCAGTTCTGTTTCCCCATTCCGTGTTAAGCTGGTTATTACTAATAACAATGAGGAAATATTGCATGCCAACCTTAATTCCGCGTTCACGTACACCCTTAGCTACAAACTCATAAAGATCATTAGCTATATTATCAGCAGTGTCTAGGTCATTACCATACTTATCACAATTTAAACAATCCTTTCTGATATGCTCATAACCTTCAAAGCTCGCAAGAAGTGCTTGGTTTAGCTCCTTAAGAGTATACTTTTTAGTATCATATACAAGATGTTTTATTGCCCAAAGAGAGTCAGATGTATTAATATTACCATAAGTCTCATTTGTGCCGCCAAGATAGCGTACACCGCCGTCTAAGAGTGCTTTTCCTCTTGCAATACAGTCATCTGTTAAAATACTTGAAAACAAGAAAGATACATGGCGGTTCATCACTTCATATGAGTGATATTGTGCATATACTGATAAGTCTAAATAATAGGCCAAAAACGCTTTATATCCTTCATAGAATTTGTCAAAAGTATCAAATTCAGACAGTGATCGCATGATAAACTCACCGGATTTATCTTTCCCATCCATTGGATCAATACCTTCATTCATAAATATATTCAGTATTTTCAGGAGATTAATACACACATTGGGAGTACCCGTACTTTGTCCTTGAATAACAAACTCTGTACAGCCAAACGGCACATATTGCTCAGCAGTTTTTTCATCAATTCTCATCCCATAAGCTACGGCCGGAATATTTACGTCATCATTATATAACGTTGGATAAGTTGCACCTGCTCCTAAGGCATCAAGGGCTTCATCCCAAATTTCTTCAGAAGTGTCGTGATCGAATCTGAGTGTAAATTGTGGTTCTACATATCTGCAATTCTTCGCAACTTTCATTGCAATATGTAAAAACCTATCAGCTTCTTTAGGATGCTTTCTTCCTCTTCCTCCAACTATAATTCTTCCATTCACAGTTGTCCGTCTATTTTCAATCATTGTCCATAAAGCATAAAGATACTCATACGCCTCGTCTTCAGTAATAATACCATTATCAATGTCTGCCGCCATGTAAGGACCTAGATAATCATCCAATCTTCCATAATTGATAACACCTGCTAATAAAGCAAACAGCCAGAACAATTGCAACGCTTCATGAAAAGTTTCAGGCTTATCACATTTGATCTTTTCAAGACCTTTACATATAGTATCTAATTCTTTTCTTCGTTTCTCATCACAATCTTCCATTTGCTTAAGTGCACTAATGCGAAGATGTTCTGCACTTTGAACAAATAGATCAAGACACCCCAGTGCGCCGATATAAAAATGATTATCAGGCTCATTTCCAAGTCCTGCCTCAAGGTCTTTTCTAAGACCTCCTATTCCTTTTTCCAAAAGCTTAGGATAGTCTAGCATCATTCCTGATAAGCGGGCAGTTGCAATTAAAGGATACTCAACATCAATAAATCTTCCAATTGTCGTTTCAGTCAGAACTTCATTACAATAAATTGTTTTTAAATCATTTTCTAACCAATAATCATATAAAAAATCTACTCTTTTTTTATCTGCCTCACTATCAAGACTTTCTTGAAAACTTCTCAGTTTATTGAAGACACAATAATGACCAACGCCACCAAGTGAAGTAACACAACCAAAGCCTATTGGCAGAAAATCTATTCTTCCTGCTATTTTGTCTTGAGGTTCAATACTTCTGAACATTTTTGGATACAATACTTTCAAGCACTCAACCTCACGGTATGCATTTGGCTTACCAGAGCATTGCATATGTACCTGTGTATACTCTTCCATGATTTCCAGCTGTTCACCTAAAGATTTTTCGCTAGGAATTTTAATGCTTACTTCGACATTTTGACCACCATTAACATCAAATTTCGCCATTCCTATCTCTCCAATCTCTCATAAAAATTAATGTTTGCTTCTTTCTGCCTCGCGCCAGTTTGACTGGTATCCGGACATTAAGTCTACAAAACGCTTTGCAATTAAGTGAGGCCTTGTTATTGCACTTCCAACCACAACCGAGTGAGCTCCTAAATACAAGCACTTTATCGCATCTTCTGGTGAATAAATATGCCCTTCCATAATCACATAAACTTTGTCACTAAAATCTCTACACATCCTTGCAAACTCTCTTAGGTCCGGATGTTCAATATGCTTTGTTTCCTCTGTATAACCATAAAGGGTAGGCCCAACTATATCTGCCCCGAGCTCAATCGCCCTTAAACCTTCTTCGTAATTAGATACATCTGCAAAAATAATAGCTTCAGGAATTTCCTTTTTTAAAATCGGGAGCAGTTCATAAGCTGGTTTCCCTTCACTTGTGATCTGCGCCGTACAATCAAGCGCAATAATTTCTGCCCCTGCTTCCCAAACAGCTTTTGCTGCCTCTAATGTGGGGGTAATAAATACATCAGTGTTATCATTCCAGATTTTCCATAAACCAATAACCGGTAAATCTACATGATCCTTAATAGACTTAATTTGCTCGGGTGAATTTGCTCTTATGCCTACAGCACCTGCCCATACGGCAGCTTGAGCCATCTTTACAACCATTTCTTTAGAATAAATCGGATCATCATGCTGCACTTGGCAGGATACGATCAAGCCATTTTTAAATGATTCTATTATTGCTTTCTTTTTACTGTCTGTTGTATTCATGAACATTCTCCTTTAATTTGGTATTGCATTATCATTTTAAATTATCTTTTTTCAGCATACTTCTCGAGTAAAGCCGCCCCAATTATCCCTGCATCATTACCTAATTGCGCCTTCACTATCTTAGGTATTCCAATCACTGAAGCCGCAAAAGTATTTTCATACAGTCTCTTATTAAGTGGTTCAAATAGTACTTCACCAGCATCTGCCAGCCCACCTCCAAGGATAATAACCTCAGGACGAAATATTGTAACGAAAGTGGATAATCCACATGATAAATAGTCTATGTATTGATCCACTAACTTTTTAGCTACGTTATCTCCTCGTTTTGAAGCATCAACAACCACTTTGCCATCGATGTTTTTCAGATCTTTATCACACAACTCCCACATTAGCGAACTGCTATCATCTTTTAGTGCTTCTTTTGCCTGCCTTATTAAAGCCGTTGCTGAACAATAAGATTCCAAGCATCCTTTTTGTCCACAAGTGCACAGTATGCCATTGTAGACTAACTTTGTATGTCCAAGCTCTGCTCCCATAAGGTCGTATCCTGAAAATATCCTTTTACTTAGAATAATACCTCCACCAACTCCAGTTCCTAAAGTTAACATAATGGCATTATTGTAATTGCGTGCCGCACCTGCTAATGTTTCACCAAGTGTTGCACAATTAGCATCGTTTTCAATGTAAATCGGCATATCTGTATGCTTTTTCAAAAAATCGAAAATGGGGAAATTGATCCACCCAAAATTATTAGCATGTACCAGTAAATGTGTTTTAGGATTAACATAACTAGGCATTCCAATTCCCCATGAAGTAAAACTTTCCATTGCTACATTAGCCTTTTGTGCCACTCTTTTTGATACAGTAAATATGTCCTGCACTATTTCCTCAGCTGGGCGGCCCGCATTTGTCGGAATACTTTCCTTTGCGACAATCGTATGATTTTCATCAACTACCCCTGCTGCGATATTCGTACCACCAAGGTCAACTCCCAAATAGTATTTCATAGTTCTACCTTCCTTTTGATCTCGTTCTTACATCAAATGCAACTGCAATAACAAAGATAATACCCTTCACAACATACTGATAAGAAATATCAACTCCCATCAAGTTCATCCCATTTGTCAAGGACATAATAACCAGTGTACCAATGATGGTATTGGTTACTCTTCCGATACCTCCACTTACCGCAACACCACCAATATAGGATGATGCTATAGCATCCAGTTCAAAACCTAA
>CALJNR010000132.1 GCA_937981575.1 uncultured Clostridia bacterium
TAGGAAGTGAAAAAGAAAAGCTTTCGCTTTATGAAAGGCCCACCGAGAGTGAAGCCGGGGTTGTTGTCGGTGAATTTAGGTCTAGCAATTCCACGGCGGTTATTATTCCATGTATTTGCATTTAGGTTATCGTCACGGAAGAAGTAGAAGAGTCTTCCGCGCAAGCGATTTGAACCGCTACGAGTTCTGATGTTGATTCGCCCGCCTGATGCTCGCCCATATTCTGCAGAAAATTGGTTGGTGATGACTTGGACTTCGGCAACGGCTTCGATTGAAGGTTGAAATCTGAAGGTGGCGGCTCTATCGTCGTTGTTGTCGAGTCCGTCAATTGTAATGTTATTTGAATCATAAAGCACAATGAGCTTATCAAGCCCAAGTGTCCCCGCGAGACTCGCTGCTTCATAAGAGATGCCCTCCATCATACAGCCATCACCAACTAGTGCATAGGTATAGTGGTCTACAATAGGGTAGCCTTCTCTATTAAAGTGTTTGGCAAGATAAGTTTCAGCCATCGCCATACCTACAGCTGAAGCAACACCTTGGCCTAGTGGACCCGTTGTCATCTCAACACCAACAGTATGCTTGTACTCAGGATGCCCTGGTGTTAAGCTGCCTTCTTGTCTAAAGTTTTGCAAGTCGCTTGCTGTTAAGCCATACTCAAAGACATGAAGTAATGAGTAAAGCAGTGCAGAACCATGTCCTGCTGAGAGAATAAAACGGTCCCTGTTTTTCCACCCAGGATTTTTAGGATTGTGTTTCATGTGATTTGCCCATAAGGTATAAGACATAGGGGCAGAACCAAGGGGAAGGCCTGGATGACCTGAATTAGCCTTTTGAACAGCTTCTGCTGCCAAAACGCGGATGGTATTAATCGTTTTTTGCTTAATATCCATGCTTAAGTTCCTTTCTCAATAAGTATTTTAGTCAATCAAAACGGCAGAATTATTTGCCTAACTTTTGTTCAAGTCCAGCCCAGTCTTGAAGGAAACGATCGATGCCGGCGTCGGTAAGCGGATGTTTAGTCATTTGAATAATTACACCATATGGAACAGTTGCGATGTGAGAACCGGCTTTAGCTGCATCAATAACATGAAGTGGATTACGTACGCTTGCAGCAATGATCTCAGTCTGAATACCATGAAGTTCAAAAATTTGAGCAATATCACTTACAAGATCCATGCCTGTACCGCCGATATCATCAACACGGCCTAAAAATGGGCTGACATAAGTAGCACCAGCTCTTGCAGCAAGCAGAGCCTGCCCAGCTGAAAAAATTAACGTTACATTAGTTTTGATTCCTTTACTGGTTAAAACTTTTGTAGCTTTTAAGCCGTCAGGAGTCATAGGAAGCTTAATGACAATGTTTTGATGAATTTTAACAAGCTCTACGGCTTCTTCAACCATTTTATCAGCTTCGAGAGAAATAACTTCTGCACTGATAGGGCCATCAACGATTTCTGTGATTTCTTTAATAACCTCTTCGAAAACAAGACCTTCTCTGGCAATGAGAGATGGATTTGTTGTTACACCACAAATAACGCCAAGGTCATTTGCTTTTCTAATTTCTTCAGTATTAGCAGTATCGATAAATAGTTTCATGTTATGAACCTCACTTTAATAATATTGTAAAGACAACCCGTTGTTATGTTGTCGTGTTGTACCTACAAGTTAAATATAAACGATTTAATATTTTTTTTCAATCCTATTATGTGAAAATGTTAAAAAAATAATCCTTAGTTTAATAATGACTTAAACTAAGGATTATTTTTAAAGCTTTAGCGATGCTGTTCAATATAAAACTGAAACTGATCAGAACGATAAATAGCTTCAAAATATTCTATAACAGCTTCTTTATGATCGTTGAGGGTGGCAAATACTTGTCCTTTGAAAAGCATAACTGGGGATCCTTCTGTAATTTGAAGCTGGAGCGCTACCTCCTCATTGGCAAGGATGGCTTCAACGCTTCGAATGGCCTTTGTTATTTTGATATGGTAGTCCTTTTCAAGTACTTTATACAAGGATTCTTTATTAAAATCAATTTTTTCTATTTCTGGTACCAGGTGATAAGGAATGTAACTTTTGTTTTTATTGATAGGAATATCGTCTCCGAACATGACCCGTTCCATGAAAAAGGTTTTGTCATTTTCAGTTATTTCAAGCATCTTGGCAATACGCCTAGAAGGGTATCTTACCCCTGAGTCTAGAAGACGGGGTTTTGGAGTCAATCCATATCTTTTTATATCTTCACTGCATCCAGAAAGTTTAATGAGCCCCTGTTCAAAGCCTCTTCCTTTTACAAAAGTTCCTTTACCCTGCTTGCGATATAAGTAGCCTTCGTTTACAAGTTCATCAATAGCCTTGCGGACTGTAGTACGGCTTAGGTGATAAGTCTGCATAAGTTTTGGCTCTGAAGGAATTGCTTCATCAGCTTTAATCGCTTCATTTTCTATCATATCTATAATAATCTTTTTGAGCTGAAAATACATAGGGATAAAGTTATTTTCTCTGTCCATATCACACCACCTGTGTTTTTTATCCATTATAAACTATTTTAGTGTAAAAACATACCTATCTTTTAGAGAAGGATCAAGCTTTTCTGAGAATAAAAAGCCGATAGCTTATGATGTTGTCATTAAAAACCTAGTTCTTAGTATTTTTTCATAAATCTGTTGTAATAGTCAATAAGAAGGGTAAGACCATAGTCAAATACAAGAAAAGCAAGCTGAACTCCAAAACCAATGAATATAAAATTTAAATAGGGTATATTTAAAAAAGAATACTTTTGGATGAAGTTTTTTGGCATATTCAAAATGTCATAGCCTTGAAAATACATCAGAAAAGAAATAAGTATCAACTGGCAGTTGAAAAAACACAGTTTAAGTATTATCTCTAAAGAAAGGCGTCTTAGTTTTTCAATAAAATACTTGATGAGCCCATAGATGCCAAAGAATAAGGTATACATTAGGGCAGTATTTACAGGAACTAAGATAAATGCAAGTAAAGAAGACGTTATAAAAACCATAAAGGCTGTACGAAGACTGCTGCGCATAAGTGCAATAGGCACCATAAAGGACGCAAGGGTCATAAAGGTTAAAGTATTTGTCCCAAAGAGAACAGATAAATACAAAAAAACAAGGGTTAGTGCCGATAAAATTCCACCCAAGGCTATATGTCTGGCCTGCAAAATAGTTCACTCCTTTTAAGAATAAAATAGCTGTAAAATTTAATGCGGTTAAGACCTCTTAAGCGACAGTATCAAACAACTGCCGCTTAAGAGGTCTTAGGGTTAATACTATCTTTTTTACATTGGCATGAAGAAGTATTGCTGCTGCCATCGGAATGACTACATTTAGCACCACATGAATGCATCACTTTAGTATATTGATCCATCATGCCTAAACTTATAATGTTTTCAAGAAGCTCTTTGTTTTTAGCAACAGGCAATTGCGTTAAATAATGTTTACAGTTATACCCACAATTTAAAATGGTAAAGGCTATAGTATCTTGAATCTGTCTTATAAGGTCCTCATAAGATAGACTGTCTTTATTATAAAGCAAGTTTAGAGGATTGAACTTTCCTTTTTCCATGTCTTTTTCAAGGTCATCAAGGGCATCGATCATATAAATCCATTTACCAAGGGCATAGCCGAAATGAAACAGATTTTCACGGACCAGTTCATTATCATCAGTCACCGGGTGTGGATAGGATTTAAAAATATGTGCAACAATCAAGCTGAAAGGATCGCAAATTTCGTCAATAGAAGAAAAGTTTCCCCCTTTTTCTAATGCGTAAAGCTGCTGGAGATTGTCTTGTATCACACTGTTAATGTGATAAACAGAAGAAGAAAATTTTTTCTTATAAGGATTAATAAGCTGTGCGCATAGCTTGCTTCTTAGGCTTTTGTTATCTATAGCATCATCAAGCAGCTTGTAGTATACCAAATTGATATTGATATGTGCTGCATAGGATAAGGCTTTATTATCTAGTATAATGGGCTTTTTTTTAATAGGACTTGTGAGGCAGTGTTTCATTTTAGTATAAATAGGTTCGGTATTTAAGCTGTCTAAAACAAGCGCCAAAAAAGTCATATCATAATTTAGTACCATACGGGGAAGATTGCCAAATTCATTTTTTAGATGAAAGCAGAGACCGCAATAGTAACTTTTAAAAGTATTGTATTCATGGATTCTTAGTTCGTCTTTAAGAGGAGTTACATATCCAAACACTTTAAACACTCCTTTGTTTCAGCTGGCATCAGATACATTCAATGAGATCTCCGCCCATACATTCACAGCAGGAATCCAGGCAGATAAGATCACAGCAGCTAAAGTGACAGCAGTCATCATCACAACAGCAGCAGCAACATCCTCTTCTTCGTCTGTAATAAGGTCTTCTATAGTAATCATCGCTATAATGATGGTATCTTGACATAAGTTTCGCCAGTACATTTTTATAATGGGCATTCTCAGGGGAGAGTTCAACGGCCCGTTGAAGATGTTCTTTGGCAGAATCAAACCAAGTTTTTTGAATAAGGATTAAGCTGTAAAGAAAGTGCCATTCGGATGTTTTTTCGTTTTCTGCTTTAAGTTTTGCTTCTGCTAAGGTATGTTTGCCGTTTTCAATCATAAGTTTAATTTCTTCATAAAAGTTTAAAGATATATTTTCACTTTGCGTCACGATAAATCACTTCCTTCCTCTCTCTATTATACTCAAAATAAGCAGTAAGTATATACATTAATCTCTTATAAATAGCACAAAAAGGAGGATTGTCCTAGTTATTTCATGAAAATATAAAAAAGTGTACAATTCGACAATAATTAGGAACAACTTAGCTCGTTTTGAATATATTATAACAGGACATTGGTTCTAATATATTTAAAAAGAAAGAGGGATAGGTATTATGCCAAGAAATCAAAGTGAGCAAGCTGGATTTGTAATGGATCTAAACACACAAAAACTTATTGAAGAGGCACAGATTGCTTTTGATAAGCTTCACAAAATCGCTGGGAAATTCCAAACAGTAGCAAATGCAGACCAATTTACAGGTAATGATGAAGATGATGCTTTTATCGCAGAAATGGCTTCTTTTAATGTCTTAGACGACCTAGATGATGTAGATGATGTAGAAGATACCGCATACTTCGATGAAGATGATGATTTTGATTATTATGGAAGAGGTATAGGCGCAGGTAAAGGTGGATGCGGATGCGGATGCGGTTGTAAATGTAAATGTCAGTGCCATAAACCGGAACTTTATCCATGTAAATGCAGAATATGTGATCTTCTTAAAGCGAAGGCTTATACTAATTTAGTACTTGGCATCAATGATTTAAAAGATGCTTTTGATCTTCTTTGTTTAGCAAAAGAAAAATTTAATGAAGCCGTTGATTCCATTCAGGATGCTCAAAAACTATTTAAAAAGGCAAGATGCTGTGCTATTAAATATGGCTGCCACTGCTACTGCAAAACACGCCGTATTCGCCGCCGTAGACCTTGCTAAGCATTAAGTCATAATATATTAGTTCAGTGTTTAAAGCTAAAAAGGGTAACAGTCCTAAGTAGGACTCTTACCCTTTTTATATACCCAAAAGATGTTGGACCTTCATAAAGGCATAGTCGATAGATGAAGAGAGATTATTTGCAGATTTACCCCCACCTTGCGCTGAGAAGCTGCTGCCGCCTCCTTTGCCATCTAGTAGGGTTATAGCATCTTTCAGCAGATTGCCCATGTGAACTTTTTTTAGTTCCTTTGAGCACATAAATATAAGGTGTGCAGTATCTTCAGCCTGAATGCCAAAAAGCACAATAACTTTTTCGTGTTCTGTAAGTTTTGCAGCAAGTAAAGACAAAGATTTAAGATCACCTTTTTCGTAAACTTTATGAATCACGCGGATAGAATGAATTATTTCAGCGGCATTAAGCATATGGCTGGACTCATAAGATGTGATTTCAGCTTTTAGGTTTCTATTTTCAGCTGAAAGCTTATTGATATCTCCAGTAAGCTTTGTAATTTTTTGAAGCACATCTTCCTTGCTGCATTTAAGCATCATGCATAACGAACTGGTAAAAGCATCTTTTGCAAAATAGTCTTGTAAAGCCCGCTTGCCGCATACAAAATATATTCTTATGCCTGTTTTATATTTTTCGTGTTTAATGATTTTAATGCCCTGGACTTCAAGGGTTGAAGAGGGATGCGTGCCGCAGCATGGATTAAGGTCTAAGTCACCAATTTTAACAAGCCGAAGGGGATCATTCATTTTAGGCAAAGACTTCTTGACAGAAAGTTTTTTGAGCTCTGATTTTGATGGATATAAGACTTCAACAGGAATACGGTCAAAAACCATTTGATTAGCAAGGCTCTCCGTCTGCAGAAGTTGCTCGTTATTTAATTGGCAGTCAAGATCAATGGTTGAGTAATGTTCACCTAAGTGAAAACCTATCGTATGAGATGAAAAAAGATCTGACAGACAGGCAGAAAGTATATGTTGTCCTAAGTGCTGCTGCATATGATCAAAGCGTCTTTGCCAATCGAGGGTGCATTTTACCCGATGGATCTTATGAGGCTTGACAGAGGAAACATGATAAATATGTCCTTCGTTTTCATAAACATAGGATATTGGAGAGGCTTCTATGAAGCCGGCATCACTAGGCTGCCCGCCGCCTTCGGGATAAAAGCAGGTTTCATTAAGTTCGATATGAAAGGTATTGTCTTTTTCTATAACAGCAGTAATTTCTGCTGTAAACTCTTTAAGATAAGGATTATCATAATAAAGCTTTTGCATTAGGGAGGCTCCTTTGGGGTTTAAGATTTATTTAACGAGGCGATTCTTATTTATTATAGTATAACATAGCAAAAGATTATAGCATTTAGGAATAACTATTTCTATGAAGAAGAGGATATTGGATTTGAAGGAAGAGAAGGGACTTAAAGAATTATAGTGATAAAAGTCTAAAAATATAGTAAAATATAAACATAATTAGACTAGCCATTATGAGATGACAGATGGGGGGAATAAGTATGAGAGAAAAACAAACCTATGTTGTAACAATAAGCAGGCAGCTTGGAAGCGGAGGAGCTTATTTAGGGCAAAGGATTGCAGAAGTATTAGGCATTAAATATGTTGATCGGGATATTTTACTTAAGGCAGCAGAAGAAATGGAAGACAAAGAATCATTTTGGGTGAATTTTGCAGCCAACTGCTCTTGCAACTGGCCTTATGTACCGCCAAGCTATACGATGATTGCAGAAGACAGGCTGCATGATAAGTTTAGGGCGATGATGCAAAAGGCAGCAAATGACAATGATATTGTAATAGTTGGCAGGTGTGCTGGGTTTATTCTAAGCAAACATCCAAGAATTATTAATATCTTTATATATGCAGATAAAGATTGGCGGATCAAAAGAGTACAAGAGCTTTATGAGCTTACTGACAAAGAAGCAAGGAAGGCTGTCAATCAAAATGATTCTGAGAGAGCTAATTATCATTATCTGCATACTGGTGAAAAATGGCGGGATGCAACGCAGTATGATCTTTGTATTGATACAAGCAAAGTCGGCCTAGACAAAGCAGAGGAGATCATAATAAACTATATTAAGACATGTCTTGATGTATAATACCTGGAGGAAAAGATGAATATAGCGTGTACAAAAGAAGAATTTAAGCAGCTTTTGGATTTGGTTTATGCTGGAAGTGTTATGATTAATGGGATGCGAAGCAAGGAAGAAAGAGTACTGCCGTATTTTGACATGGAGCAGAAAATATTTGCTATGGCTGAAGGTTTTCAGTATGAACATCTTATAGCCTATAATGAAGAATATAAGGAATATATGCCTACAGAAACTTATGAAGAAGATGGGATTAATGAATATATTGATGCTTATGATACGAAAGTGTTTTGGGAAGAACTTGTTATGCGGCTTGCAAGAAGAGATGCCCTAAATTATGCAGGGGACGTAGATCAGAATGTTTCTAAGCAGAAACTTAATGAGATGCAAATGCAGCTGGAAGAAAAGTACGAAGAAGAATTTGAAGAAAATGGGCTGATGAACCTTAAAGTTGTTAAGATAAGCGAAGAATAATGCAATAACGGATCACCAAATTACAGGTTTACTGGTTGCTCATTAATCAGTAAGTCAGCCGAGATCTGTTAAATACTGAGAGAATAGTGTGAAGTGATGATAGATAAAGAACAAACCGAAACTAAGATGCACCAACCAGTAAACTTTGAAAAGAAAAAAGAAATAGAAATAGGACATGAGAACTATCAAGAAGTGCTAAGCAGCAAAAAGCATATTGTAGAATATATTGATCATATTAAGCAGCTTAGCAAAGAAAAAATAAGTGAAAAGCAAGCAAAAGAGGCCTATCTTTTTATTGAAGAGCAGATAGAGAAAATGAAGGCAACTATTAAGCCTAATACTATTTTGCAGCTTAAAAAAGAGCTGAATACAAAGCTGGGTAAGTTTGCACCTAAAAAGCAAAATCAGCAGGGGAATCATTTTCTGCGTTTTTTCACGGAGGCGTATCCAAAAAATAAACGCTATAAGGAGTTTACATGGGTACTTATGGACCTTAGCCGTATTAGTGATGAGCAAATTCTCCATACTTTGAAGTATATTAATGCCTGGTGTTTAAAAAATAAACTGAATGCTTCTGAAAAAAGAGATATCATAGAACAGACTGAAAAGCTTGTCGCTAAAGGAAACCTAAAATATATCAATCAGGTGAAAAGTCTAGAAGGGCTTAACAAAGGATTGGGGATTAAGATCATTGACGCGGGCGGGCAGTTTAACGTTAGTGTGATTAAAAAGTAAACCTTTAAATGGAGAGGGTTGCTTTAAAAAATATTATTCATTGAACCTGAAAAAGGTAGGAAATAAAATGCCTATCTTTTTTTAATGATTAGTTGCAATTAGAAACTGTTTTGATGTACAATTAGTAAGAGGTGATTAAATGATAAAAAGCGGAAGTTCTTTCTTAAGAGAGATAACACGGTTAACGGTACAAGATTTAGGGCTACTAGAAAAGTCTAAGGTAAGCTGTTGCAATGTTTCGTTGTCTCAGTGTCATGCTGTCGTGGAAATAGGACGAGCAGCAGAAATGTCTTTAAACGATTTAGCACAGGTTCTTAACCTTGATAAAAGTACGATGAGCCGGGTTGTGAATACGCTTGTAGAAAATGAATATGTTGATAGGTTAATTGATCAGGCAGACAGGCGCTATATACGTATTAGTCTTACAGAGAAAGGCAAGCATTTATATCAAAGTATTGAGAATAATATGAATCAGTACTTTGAAGACATCTTTCAAAAGATTCCAGAACATAAGCAAAAGGAAGTTACAGAAAATCTGGAACTCATTATGAATATTCTCAGAAATAAGCAGGATTAATTATGTTTACAGTTGTTTCACTATACAAGAGATTGTAAAAGCTTGGTTAAACAACAGATAACAAGAAGCCCCTTAGGTAGCTGACACCTAAGGGGCTTTGCTTTGTGAAAATATGTCACAAAAGAAAATATAATAATCCGTTTATACCTTTAGCACCACTTTACAATAAAACTAACTATATAAATAACGTTTAATAACTTACATCCTTACGCAAAGTCTATCAATTACAATACTGGGATTTAAATTAGTATACTGAACAAACTCTTGTACTGCCTTGCGTATCTGATATGTATGCTTATAGAATACCTTATAAATAACCGTATTCTTAAGCCATTTCCAAAATGGTTCTATTAGATTTAGATTTGGGCTATATACAGGTAAAAACATAAGCTCTAAGCGTTCTTTTTGTTCTTCAAGAAATGGTTGTATCAGCTTTGCACGATGAATACGTGCATTATCTACAATCATAACTATTTTACCAGTAGGATATTGTTTAAGAACTGACTTCAAAAAACTTAAAAATACCTGTGCATCATAGTTTTCATGTTCTTCAACATAAATATGGCCTGTTTCATAATTTAAAATGCCTAAGAGCCTAACCCCACGATGTTTTCCATACGTCGGAATAATACGCTGCTTTCCTCTTAAGAACCAAGTAGTTGCAAGAGCTTGATAATCTCTAATCATGCTCTCATCTTGAAAGAGGATATGGTTTATTTTTCCCTCGTTAAGCTTTTTTTAAAAGCTCAAAATCTTGCTTGAACAGTTCTTGTTGCTGAGGGTTAGCTTTTGCAAGAACATAAGTTGGTCTTGTATAGGTAAAGCCTAAGCGGTGCAGCATATCTTTCATGCCCGTAATAGAGTAGCTGACCTTAAATGTATTGTAAACCCATAAACAAAGAAGTTTACAATTCCAGTTTTTATTGGGTTCTAATCCTACCTGATCAGGAGTCTTTTGACTTACAGTTTCTATAAGAATCTCTTCTTGCTCAAGAGTCAGCTTTGGGATAGCCCCTT
>CALJNR010000133.1 GCA_937981575.1 uncultured Clostridia bacterium
TCTTCTTTGAAGTGTTTTCATCTCATACCACTCCTTTTATTTAAGGGATAGTGAAATCACTACCCCTTACAATTTAATTTATTGATTTGCTTGTATTATTTTATTAGCTTCATCTTCTGATATCTTCATAACTTCATCTAACGTTCTTTCTCCAAGTAAATAAGCTTGAAGATAGTTTTTTAGCTCAGTATTGATAGTATCCATTGTTGTTCCCTTTTGCCATGGTGTTTCATAATCCATCCCTTTAAGATGAGCAACCTTAAGTGGATCTTGTGCTACATTAGTTGCGAGCGCCACATCTTCGCGTGATGGGAATACGCCAGCTCCTGTTGTCCAAGTTGCCATACCCTCTGGTCCAGTTATATACTTGATGAACTCTTTAGCGGCTGCTTCATTCTTTGTCTTTACATTCATAGCATAACCTACTGTAAATACCATTGTACCTTTTTCACCCTTAAAAGTAGGTATTTCTATACTTTCAAAATTAATGTTAGGGAAATTTGTTTTTAAATGACCAATAACCCAGTTTCCTTCGATCATTATCGCTGTTTTAGCATTACCAAAAGCATCTCCATTCCAACCCGTTCCTAAGTCTTCTGGTTTTACAACTTTTCCATCTTTTGCTGCTTCAAAAATAAGTCTTAAGTTGTCTACAATTTTAGGATCACTTATATTAGAAAATCCATCCTCTTTTACTACAGAAGCGCCACCCATTTCAGCCATATAGAGTATGCGTGCAAAATCTCCGCCATTATAAGTCATAGCTGCTGTTCCTTCTGGCAAGGTTGTCTTAAGATTTGTTAAGAAGTCTCCTCCCCATAACTCTTCTAAAGTAGTAGGTATATCTTCTTTTTTAACCATATCTGTATTGTAATATAATGCTAATGTAGATGAGTCCTTGCTAATCGCATAATGCTTACCATCTTGTGCAAATGCATTTTGCATAGATGGATAAAACTTATCTACTTCAAATTCAGCAGCATCTAACTCCGATAAAACGCCTTGTTGTATGTAAAAGGGCGCCATATAAGCATCTACATAGAAAACATCTGGTGCTGTTCCTCCAATGAGTTCTGCTTGTAGCTCTGTATTATAGTCTGAGTAGATACGATCAACAACTTCAATACCTGTTTTCTCCTTAAAATCTTCTAAAACTTGTGTGTAAGCTGCTGTTTCTGCATCATTACCACCCCAGCGGCCAACAGCAATTTTTGTGCCTGCCAAACTCTTTGTCTCTTCTTGTGTTTGTCCTGCTTCCGTAGTTGCTTGACTTTCTTGATTTGTTGTGTTTCCAGTTTCTTTAGGTTTGTTGGTGCCACATCCTGCTAATAGACTCATTGATACTGTAACCATCATTAAAGCTGCAAAAATTTTTTTCATTATAACTCCTCCTTAAATATCTTATATAAAGTACACTTATTACGCATACCTAATATCTTTACATATCATTTAACGTTAGAATAATTTCTTCCTCACAACTATAGGTCTCACCTTTATGCATAAATTCAACTATTTGATTATTTTTTGTTTTCTTGTCTACTTTTAGCTTATTGGGAAGAACTGTTATATCCAGTATATCCTCTTTCCATCTGATTGTGAATCTTAATGACTTCCAAGCAGCTGGCAAATGTGGGTCTATACGTAATATACCACCTAACATACGAACTCCTCCAAAACCATTGACAACACACTGCCATAAGCCTCCAATTGAAGCTGCATGAATACCATGATCACTCGTTTTCATATTAGGTCCTAAATCAATTTCAGATGCTTTTCCAAACAAGTCATATGCCAATTCGTATTGTCCTAAGTCATTTGCAAGTACACAATGTGTAGATAAGCTTAATGAGGAATCGTGCAAAGTTTTAGGTTCATAATAATTCCAATTGGCTATCTTTACTTCATGACTAAACAAATCCTCTAGCAAATAGAGTAAAATCATAGTATCTGCTTGCTTAGACACTTGGATTTCATTAACCTGTTCTAGGTTATATTCCTTAAACATAGAACCTACATGTTCTTGATTTTTGTACTTTGTTAAATCTATACACTTAAGATTAAGATAAGTGTCATTTTGTGGAATAATAAGCTCTTCATTCGCTTGTGGAAGATAAATTTTATCAAGAACTGTTATCCATTTGTGATAAGCTTTATCTAAATCTAGCTTTTGACTAAGCTTTGTGTAAATTTCTGTTCTTGTTTCTTTAATGGTCTTATAATAGGCGATAGCATTTTTAATAGTCCAATGAGCCATGTAGTTGGTGAAAGCGTTGTTATTAACATGTTCTTTATATTCATCCGGCCCTACAACATCATTAATTTCATATCTGTTTTTGTTCTCATTCCACTCAAGTCTAGATGTCCAAAATATTGCTGTATCCATAAAAATTTCATAACCATAGTTTTCCATAAATTCTTCATCATGAGTTATCTTATAATACTGCCAAGCTGCAAAAGCAATATCCGATGTAACATGCTGCTCAATAAAACCTGACCATATTTTTGTTGGCTTTCCTGTTATAATATCTGCAGCACCCCATACTGGTGTAACTTCACCATCTTCAAGCCAAGCCGATTCCCATGGGAACATTGCCCCTTCATAACCATTTTCTTTTGCTTTTTTATGTGCACCTTCTAAAGATAAATAACGATATTCTAGTAAGGATCTTGCTACTTTAGGATTGGTATAACTCCAAAATGGAAGAATAAATATTTCTGTATCCCAAAACGTGTGTCCTTTATAGCCTTCACCACTAAGTCCCTTTGCAGCTATATTCATGCGATTATCATGCATTGGTGTCATTACATATAAGTGATAGATAGCAAAACGCATAGCAAGTTGATCATAGTTTTTGTCACTCTCTATTTGGATATCTTGGTTTGCCCATATCTCATTTTCCCACACACGCTTACTTTTTTCAAATAGCTCATGATAATCTTTCTCACTCGCTGCTTTAATGTGTTCATAGGATATTGTTTTAAGTTCTTTTAAAGATAAACATTCATACGCCTTATCTCTAGAGGTATAGATATTAGAAATCTTTTCAAGTGTAATTATTTCATTTTCTTTTAATTCAA
>CALJNR010000134.1 GCA_937981575.1 uncultured Clostridia bacterium
GCGGCATCGTTCTATAGCTTGTTTCAGAAATTGAGCAAATTTAGTAACTATCATCATTTAAGTACATACTTATGGTGATAGTTTTTATCGGCTCAACATCTGAATCCAAACCTATTCATAATACGAAGCAAAAATAATTAACACTTTTTCAATAGGAGGTTTAAATAGAATGAACAATATTGTATTATTAGAAAACCAATTAACTGTGGAACAGTTTTGCAATTTAGAGGAAGCGGTAGGTTTTGGAAGACCAAATATTATGCAAAGTGAGAAGGCTATTGAAAAGAGTATATATTCAGTTTCTGTAAATATAGAAGGAGAAATTGTTGGAATGGGTAGATTAGTTGGCGATGGTGCAAGGATATTTTATATACAAGATGTTTGTGTCAAGCCAGAGTTTCAAAGAAAAGGAATTGGAAAATTGATTGTTGAAAAGTTACTTGATTATATTAAAAATAATAGTATACCAAATTCAAGGGTTACAGTCGGGTTAATGGCGGCAAAAGGTAAAGAAGAATTCTATCAAAAATTGGGATTCAGAATCCGTCCCAATGAAAAAGAAGGTAACGGAATGATGATAAACATACAAATATAATAAGGAAAATCAATAAGTTTTTTACTATGAATAGTTAGGAAGGTTCTTTTGGGGTGAACTAGTAGGACTGAAGGTAGCAATATCGAATTTAAAGAGTGATAAACATGACTCATCAGCTAACAAAACATTCAAGTCCGCTTTGGCTTGAGAAGATAGCCAAAGCACATTCCTTCACCAAGCCAAGTCTGGCTAGGCTCAGGAACGTCTTGAATGCGAAACGTTGTGCGCCGCGTTGTGCCATAAGTTCTGAGATAGTAACTCAGACAAACGCGCCAGCTAAGTTTTTTTTAGCTGAACTATCCTGCTGAGTTCAGAGGTGAAACCCCTTTGACATACTGAGTTAATATCTTATCCTATACTAAAAGGTAGCTAGTATGAACATTAATACTTTCCTGTGCTTATACAACTGTCATTGTATTTGGTACAAAGCGGGATGAAGTCGTAGCCTGATGACCTAACCCTCTTGGAATGGTCTACCTGGAGCGGATGTCTGTAAGGCATGGTTAAGGAAACTGAATCTGTGATTGAAGCTTCGTTACGCATTGCCAGTGAAAGCTGGAATTTTAGAAGGACTGTATATGTTACTAACGTTTTAACTTATACTCTTTGATTTGAAATAATCTTAGAAGATATCTCGCAACTATAACTCAAGAGGTATCTACGTTTTCTCGGAGTATAGCAGACACCTAACCCTTACACAAAAGGATAAGCAGGATGGAACACGGGAGAGCGCATAATTGGAGTTTGGCAGAATGATGAATCTTATGCGAAGTCAGAGGTATCATAGTAGTCCGAGTTTAGGAAAGCTAAGCACATGGCGAAGGATACCAGACAGATAAATATGAAATAAATTTTCGTTGAAGTTTAGAGTCTTTGAAATATAAGTAGTGTACCGTAGGTAACCCTATGCATTTAAAACACAACTTCAAGAGGGAAGCTGAACTTAAAGATAAACTTGATTTTATATATCTTAAAAGTTCTGAGGGAAAGTCATTCCATGGAATTATAGAGGTTGCTTTTAATGAGGTAACTATTATTACCGCAATTCATAATATAAAATCCAATAAAGGTTCTAAAACCGCAGGTGTTGATAAAATAGTTATGGATACATATTTACAAATGGATAAAGAAATTCTAATTCAGTTAGTTAGAAAATCAGTAAATCTGTACAAGGCGAAGCCAGCAAGAAGAAAATATATACAAAAGCAAAATGGGAAAATGCGCGCATTAGGCATTCCGTCAATACTCGATAGAATAATTCAGGAATGTATAAGAATAGTACTAGAACCTATAGCAGAAGCAAAATTTTATCCGAACAGCTATGGATTTAGACCATATAGAGCAACAAAACATGCTGTTAAGGATATAACTACTCTTATTAATGGAAGCAAGAAGAATAAACCCATACATACAATTGAAGGTGACATTCGAGGTTATTTTGATAATATCAATCATAAAATTCTTCTAAAGAAACTTTGGAGAATAGGTGTTCATGATAAAAGAATTATTGCAATAATTAAAGAAATGCTTACCGCAGGATATATTGAAAGTGACCTTCACCATAATACCGATACTGGTACTATTCAAGGTGGCATCATCTCGCCGTTATTGGCGAATATATATCTTAATTCTTTTGATTGGATGCTAGGTAAAATGTATCACCATCCTAAACAAACTTGCAAATATTTAGAATCAGACAGAAGAAGGATGAAAAATCAAGGGGTGCTACCTAAATTTCTTATCCGATATTGTGATGATTGAATTATATTAACAACCAAAGAGCAAGAAGCCGTTAGGCTTTTGAAATACTTAAAAAAGTATTTTAAACATAAACTAAAGCTAGAACTATCAAAAGAGAAAACACTAATAACGAACCTAACGGTTAAACCGGCGAGGTTTCTAGGTTTTCTCATAAAAGCTGAACTACCAAGGAAAACTCCACAAAATCCTACTCCTCAAAACATAGTAGGCAAACCCTATTCAGATATGAGCAAAATAAAAGTTAAGGTCAAACTAATAAATAAAGAAATTAGAAAACTTAAGATTATGAAAACTACGCGAGAACAAGCTACGCATATTGAGAAGATAAACTCTATGATTACAGGGTTAACTCAGTATCATAGAACTGCAATATGTAGTAAGGCATTCAGCTATATTGATGACAAAATATTTAAATGTGCAAACGCAGTTTTCAAGAAAAAGTATAACAGAAATTATAATCAATATAAAGTACCTTTGGATAAATTAACAAATAGACCTCAAAGGCACAAAGGTTATAAATCAAAAACCTATGCAATTAAACATGAAGGAATGTATATTGGAATAACAAAAGCATTTCTTACACATAGCCAATGGGAACAATATTGTTTTAATCAAAAGACTACACCATATACAGAAGAAGGAAGGAATCTATATTTGCAGAAATATAAAATGAAGAAGAAACTTCCA
>CALJNR010000135.1 GCA_937981575.1 uncultured Clostridia bacterium
GAAAAAGTGCAAGCACTTTTTCTCCGTTCGACTTGCATGTGTTAAGCACGCCGCCAGCGTTCATCCTGAGCCAGGATCAAACTCTCATATAAAAGTTTGTCCACATTCGATTAGAATGTTTGTGACTATAATTACTTGTACAATGCTTAAAGCTAAACTGTTACATTTAGTTTAAACTGTACTCATTCGCTTCTTTTATAGAAGCTAATGAATCGACTGGTTTTATGGTTACTATTTTATTTTCAATGTTCAATTCTTACTTCAGCGCTTCTGGATAATATTTATTGTCCTCAGCGACGTATTTAATAATATCACGCAGCTTAACGCTTGTCAACCACTTTTTTAATATTTTTAATAAGATTTTTCAAAACTTGCTTGCTGCTATATATACACGACATTTGCGGCCCTTATATTTTGAAGACTCTTTGAAACAGTAGAAGTATCATATTATTTTCATACAGCCAGCTGGCAATGTACCCACTAGTTATTTCTTCATTTAATCTGGAAAACACCGGGTAAGCTATCAGAATAGGTACCAAAAGGTAGATTCCCCATATTGCCAGCAATCCTTTCGTAGTTCCTAAAGCTAATCCCCCCATCTTATTAGCTGCGGATACCCCTGGCAGATGATTTACAATGGCATCAGTTGTCTTTATAAACATCACAAGAAGCACCTTAAGAATCAGCCAAGTGATAATCACAGCGGCCATCCCAATAATCATATTTGTCAAATAAGTACTTACATAGTCCGTTACATTAGATACATTAAGCATTTTATAAACTTCTTGATTATTGTTTTTAATCATCTGGTCACTAATAAAAGCCGGAAGCCAGTTGATATTTTTCGCAATAGCACTGCCTTGAGTTTGTACGCCGCTTCCAAAGTCTATATGAGCAATCTTATCCGCAATCCACCCGTTCACGTAAGTATATAAAGGTGTGAGCTTCAAAAACATATTAACAATCGGATACAATAAAAGAGATAATATAAGCGCTATCACCGAACTTAGCAGAGTGATAATACTTTTAATAAATCCACTATAATATCCTATAATACCAAATACGACAATAATAGAAATAATGACTAAATCTAACACTATGATTCCCCCTCTCTTTTTGGGCTAAGCCGTAAAACTTTGTCTTTAGCGACTGCTATTCCTCTTCTTTTCCCCTGAAGATAAAACACTTTATTTATGTCTTGTGATGTCGTAAATTCAAATAGTTTCGAACCTGTCTTGTCATATCCTGTGAACTTATTCATCTGTCCTATAATTACGCCTTTATCATCTGCATAGAAATAGGTAACAGCATCATTTAATATAGCACTGTGATACTTCTCACCCTTTGCGTTTAAATAGACCAATTCATTTTCTCTATGTAGTGCTGCTTTTTTAAGATGAGCAGCAGAAATAATAGGAAAAAATCCATCCCCATAATTGCTGGATTTAATTAGATAGGGGTTAAACGCTGGAGATAGATCACTTTTTCTAGCAATCTCTTTCCCTTCCAAAGTGTACCAAGTACTCATTTTATCACCTATAACAACCCACTCATTATCTTTAACAAATTCTATTTCGTAAATTAGATTATCTTTTTGTTCAATTCCATATAAAACATGATCTAGTGCTTCATCCTTAGGTTTTTGGGTTTGTATAGCAATAAGCGTAGAAGTTAGTACAGGCTTATCTACATCGATATAGCTGGCAAGCAAAACTTTGTTATCTGGTGAAAGTTCTGCCACTGCTGGATATCCTGAATTTTTATCCTGTACATAGGTTATTCTTTTTACACCTAATGCATTACCTCTATAATCATAGGCAGATAAAATATGTGAGTCCCCTAGACTTTCGATAACTGCTACTCCTCCACTTTTGTTAACCGAAAAATAGGCTATAGGGTTTTTACAAACAATTTGCCCTTGTCTTCCTTTATCATTAAACAGAATAATTGCAGTCCCCATTTTATTTGCTACTGCAATAAAAGACTCTCTTTGTCTTACAATATAGTTATCAAGCGTTAATGTATCTGACCATAGTTCCTCTCCATCTAAATCATACGCTGTAATGCCGTCTTTAGTCACTTTAACAATCTGTTTATTGTTCATACCTATGTATGCAGGATTTTGTATATCTAATTGTAAAATTTCTTTTTCCTGCTCTAGAATAATATGATTTGAAGGTATATTGATAATGGATACTTGAGTTAATATAAGGTATATGCCTATAGCAGCAGCTATAACCCCTAGTATAGATGTTGTAAGCTTTAATGTATGTCTCTTTTCTGTCTTGCTCACTGTTTAAGCCCCCTCATTCTTTTGCTGACTATAAATATAGCCTCTATACTATGATATAGAGGCTGTATGTGTAATTATTTCATAACGTCTTTGTACAGCTTGATATAAGATTTCGCCGCATCATCCCATGAAAATCCTTGTTTCATACCATTAAGCTGTATTTGCTTAAAATGATCCGGATGTTCATTATAGTACCAATAGGCTTCTTCAATCTTTCGATACATCCAGTATCCCGAACAGTCCTCAAATTCGAACCCTGTTCCTTGTTTCGTTTCCATGCTATAATGAATGACTGTATCTTTTAACCCCCCTGTTTTCCTAACGATAGGTACTGACCCATATCGCATCGCAATAAGCTGTCCCAAACCACAAGGTTCAAATAGCGACGGCATCAGAAATACATCACTTGCAGCATATATCTTCTGGGCCAATGCTTCATCAAAAGTAAGGAACACTCCCGTTCTTTCTCTATATTTATAAGCTAGATGTCTGAACATATCTTCATATTCTTTTTCACCAGTTCCTAAAATAACTAACTGCACATCAAGCTGCATAATTTTATCCATAATCCATATGTTATCCATCGTTTGCTGCATAAGATCAAAGCCCTTTTGATCAGTAATCCTTGATACAATGCCAATAAGCATACAGTCTCTTTGTTCAAGACCGTATTCTTTTTGAAACAGCAGCTTATTTTCTTTTTTTCTTTTCAGTGACCTGGATGTATAGTTTACGTAGATATGGGGATCTATCTTAGGATTATAGATGTCATAATCAATGCCATTAAGTATTCCCTCTATTTTATAATAAAGCTTTTGGCTTAGCAGCCTGTCTAAACCGCATCCGTATTCATATGTTTTGATTTCTTCTGCATAAGTAGGGCTGACTGTTGTAATTCTATCAGCATAAATAAGTCCAGCTTTCATATAGCTTACTGCTCCGTGATATTCTATTCTGTCTTGCGACATATAGTCTAAAGGTAATTCCAGTACATCTAAAGCTTCTTTGCCAAATATTCCTTGGTATTTCATATTGTGAATAGTATATACCGTTTTAATATTAGCATATAAAGGATCATGACTATATTTATCTTTAAGCAGCAAACATAGTGGTCCAGTCTGCCAGTCATTACAATGAATAACATCCGGCACAAAATCTATGTGCCTAATAAGTTCTAGTACTCCCTTGCAAAAAAAGGCAAACCTTTCATAATCATCCTTATATCCATAAAGGTCAGGCCGCGAGAAATACGTATCGCTTTTTAAAAAATAGGTTGGGACAATGCTGTCATCATAATAAATGCCTACTCCTTGTACGCGCCACCCCAAATGCACATCATAGCTGGTTAAAAAGTGTTCTTCTTGCTTAAAAAACTTGCCTTCAATAGATTTATAGTAAGGCATAGCAACACGCGCATCTATCCCTTGTTCTCTAAGCTTTTTAGGAAGCGCACCCACAACATCAGCAAGACCTCCCGTCTTTGCATAAGGTGCTGCCTCACTTGATATAAATAAACACTTTAGTGGTATACCTTTCACCTTAATACCTCCTGATTCAAAACTATAATTTATGATATATATTCTATAATACACTTTCAACTAATTGGTTGTATAGTGTAAATTTAAAAATTGCTAATTTTCCACCTAATCTACTGGTAATTTAAGCGCCTGTCCAACCCGGATATAATTCGTATTATCCAGTTCATTGAGCTGGGCTATTTCTTTTGAGCGTTTTGAACTGCCATACTTATTATAACTTATATTAGCTAAGGTGTCCCCTTCTTTAACTATATATTCTTCATATTGTCCATCTTTTATATCTTGCTTTGAATCAGCAGCCGCTTTTTCATCTTGTTTTTCTTCAGCCTCATTTTTATCTGCCATTTTAGATTCAGGTGCACTCCCCTCTATCTTTACATTTTCTTTAACTGCTTTTTCAGCTGGTTCTTCAGCTTCCACATGTTCCACTTCTATTTCATCTTCTTTAACTTGATCTCCAATAACACTTTCCTGCTGCTTCAAAGTTTCATTCAATTCATTTAAGTCCCCTTTATCTTCTGGCTCTTGCTGCGCAATAATAAATTTAATATTGTCTTCATCATTTTCGAGGGTGCCTAGAGAAGCTTTTTCTTTCAGACTTGCTATATTATTATTTGTTGCAGCTACACTCTTAATGTTTTTATTATCATTCATTTTTACAATAACAGCTGTAAGGCCAATCAAAATAATACTGGCTGCTATGACTGCTGCATTGACGTTTTTCCTCTGCATATATTGCTGCTTACGTAGCTTCCCTATCTCTCTAAATTGACTTACAACTGTATCCTCAATTATTTTTGCTTCTTTTTTTGTAAAGGGATGCTCCAGCATATACTTTTGCATCTGCTCATTTCTTTCATAATACATATAGTAACCTGTCTGCTCCTTGAGTTCTTCATCTTCATAAACATAGAGGGTTTCAATCTTATTAACTGCATCTACTAACATAAAAAGGCTTGGAACATCTCCAAAGACTTTTCGGTGCTCTCTTAACTCTTTCATCGTAAGCATCGTACCGTACCCTGGCTGCATATGCATCCATCCAATAATCTTCTCGTTTTCGAAGTATGCTGCTCTTTCTGCCTCTATCTCACTTAATACAGCTTCATCAATCCATTCATTATCACTATTTAGCTTGTCCATAGGAATAGGTATGATTCCCCTAATAACAGCTTCTTTAGTCTCCGGGTAAAACTGGCCCAGGAATACAGCTGAGTTTTCTGCCGATAAGTCTGCTAAAGCATACTGATATAAATATGTATAAACATAATCTTCTAAATATATGTGATAATCACACTCTAAATCTCCTATAGGTTTCACATTACTAAACTGTCCTAAATTGATCCCCTCAGCCCTCACTCTCTTCTCTTTGGCCTCGTTTTCATCATAATACTCTTGCATAGTGTTTTCAGTCACACTGTCTCCTGTTTGATCTAATATATTCTGAGACTGATTGACATTTTCTTTTAGTTCACTCGATTTCTTATTGTATTTTTTAGGTCTGTAAGTTATTTTTCCCATGCGATCACCTTCCATTTTTATCCATTTTAAATTTAGGATACTATAGTCAGTGATAAATAATTTAATCTTTATTGTCGCCTGTACTTATTTTTTTATTTTCATTTTTTATGCTTTTTTTATATTTTTTGCTATAACTATACTTTATTCTTATTTTCTTACTTGCTAAAACTAAATATTTTATTTTTTTTTAAGACCTCCCAATACTTGTATCATTTTGACCCCTTGATTAATATACTAGTTTATTGATAAACTCTCTTTGCCTTTGTAAATAAATTCCAATCAAAAGTGTAAATAAATATCCAAAAAAATGGCAAACTATAAAAAGATAGCGAAAGTGGTGATAACAATATGTATACAGAATTAAGTACTAAAAGTCGGGCTCTATATATCAATACTAATGACAGCCATCATTTCAATCTATTTTGTGATAGTTTACATGATCATCTTACAGAAGCACTTCCTCTTCATAACCACGAACTAGTCATTGTATGTATCGGAACAGACCGCGCTACCGGTGATAGTCTTGGTCCATTAATCGGCTATAAGCTAAAAGATTTGAAATATGAAAAAGTGACTTTGTATGGGAGCCTAGATGAGCCAGTCCATGCTAAAAATCTGGAAGAAATACTAAACACTATTAAAAATCAGCATTCAAATGCTTTCGTTATAGCCATTGATGCTTGTCTTGGATCAATGACAAATGTAGGCTGCATTACAATAGGCGAAGGGTCTATCCGGCCTGGAGCAGGAGTACAAAAAGAATTACCTCCGATAGGTCATATTCATATCACAGGCATTGTAAACTTCAGCAGCCTTATGAATATGGTTATACTTCAAAACACCAGGTTATCGCTTGTTATGAAGATGGCTGACACCATCGCCTCTGGTATAAAGTATTGCCTATGGAGGTATTATAAATAATTGATATTAAACTTCTAATTTTAAGTCTCCGTCTTTAATCCAACCTTTCTTTCTCATAAATGATGCAAAAATAAGTGTCAAAACAGCAGGTATTACAAAATAAACAGCTGCAATCTTAACGAATAGTAAACCTTGACTTGTTGCTCCTGCCGACATGGTCTGCCATGTAAGTATTGGCCCAACAAGTCCAGAAGTTCCCATGCCAGCTCCTGCTGCAACGTTTTCCATCTTAAATACCATTGTAGAAAGTGGTCCTGTTATAGCACTTGCAAGAATCGGAGGAATCCATACCTTTGGGTTCTTAATGATATTTGGCATTTGAAGCATAGATGTCCCAAGTCCTTGTGCTAGTAAGCCATTAATTTTATTTTCCCTGTAGCTCATTACAGCAAAACCTATCATCTGCGCTGCACAGCCTGCTGTTGAAGCACCTGCAGCAATTCCTGAAAGCCCTAATATCATACTAATAGCAGCTGAACTAATAGGAAGTGTTAAAAAGACTCCCATTGATACAGAAACAACAATCCCCATCAAAAACGGCTGAAGTTCTGTGGCTACTCTAATAAAATCTCCTAAGATATTCATAAAACCTGAGACTGGCGGCCCTATGATCATTCCTGTTATCCCGCCCGCTATTATTGTTATTGCTGGGGTTACGAGAATATCTAATTTTGTCTTGCCAGCCACAAGCCTTCCGACTTCTACGCCTATGACTGCAGCTAAGAAAGCGCCTAACGGGTCTCCTGCACCGCTAAGAAGTATTCCCCCATCAGTAATAAGCTGTCCATTTGCTATCTTAAGTGCATAGGCCCCAATAAGTCCATTTAGAACACTTGAATAAAGTACAAGCTTACTTGCTCCAAGATTGTGTGCTACCCCTACAGCAATCCCTACCCCTGTGAGTACTGTAGCAAGCTGCCCCACCATTATTAAAAATTGTCCAAATGCAATCTGCGGCATAAATGAGCCAATCTGCTTTAGGATAAGTCCAATCAGCAGTGTAGAGAAAAGTCCCAAAGCCATGCCCCCAAGACCGCTGATTAAATACCTGTCAACAAACTTTTTCCCATAGGATTTCCAACCTTGTTGTGTGTTCATTTCACTTCCTCCTATTAACTAAATATGATCTATAAAAATCTTAACACCTGTCATGTCACATGTCAATTTATATTTTCACCGCTGTTATTTAGTCACATCATGAGCAAGCAATTTTTTTAACAGGTTTTATATGTCATCTCATTAAAAAAATACTACTCTTCAAGAGTAGTATTTTTCATATAGCCTTTTTTATGAAGTTCTTCCTCAATAATGTTTAATTCTTCTTCACTGCCTGCTTCTATTGTATGCATATGCACTCCTTTTGTAAGCTGCATAAGAGGCGCCGCATCTGACTGATTAACTTTTTCTACAAACTGTTTAATGTCTCTTCTATTTTTTAGCATCAGATCGCCAACCAATTCCCCATATATTGGATGTGCAATAATAACGTCTCTTACTCTTCCCCCATTATCGATAATCGTATTCAGTTCGTCTTCTAATTCTGTATGCGTATGTTTAACTAATAGGACTCTCTTTTTCATAACTGATGCATCTTTATTTAAAATATACCCTCTCGCAGTGGCCAGTATATCATATCCAGCAGCTCTTAAAAGAGCAACATCCTGTACAATGATTTGTCTGCTGACTTTCAGTTCTTTCGATAGGTAGGTCCCGCTGATAGGTACTGAAGTTTCATTTAAACAGCCTAGAATAAGTTCTCTTCTCTTATCTCCATCCATTTTAACTAGTCCTTTCTTTATTTATTTATAATTATTTTTTACTGTAAATCTGTATTTAGTAAAAGTTATAAAAATAGTTCAAGACTTTTAGAGACTTGAACTATTTTTATACTTATTATTCATTCATTATTTATCAAATCTTTTTACAAGGGATTCTCTAAGTTCTTCAAATCCTTTTTTGCCAAGAAGTGCAAACATATTCTTTTTGTACTCTTCAACTCCTGGCTGATCAAAAGGATTAACCCCTAATAAATATCCGCTGATACCGCAGGCCTTTTCAAAGAAATAGATCATACGTCCCATGTAGTATGGCGTAAGCTCAGGTACATTAACCACTATGTTAGGAACGCCCCCATCTACATGTGCAAGAAGCGTGCCTTCAAAGGCTTTCTTATTTACAAAATCCATTGTTTCCCCTGCTAAATAGTTAAGCCCATCTAAATCTACAGGTTCTTCTTCTAGTGTAACATCTAATCTTGGTTTTTGTATATTAATAACTGTTTCAAATAAGAAACGTTGTCCATCTTGGATATACTGTCCTAAAGAATGAAGGTCTGTAGAGAAGTTAACTGATGAAGGATAAATTCCTTTTTTATCTTTTCCTTCACTTTCTCCATAAAGCTGCTTCCACCATTCACCAAAATACTGCAGCGCAGGTTCATAGTTTACAACGATCTCTACATTCTTCCCTTTTCTAAGCAGCGCATTTCTAACCGCTGCATATTTATAACATTCATTTTCATCTACGTTGGCATTAAGGTATTCTTCTCTTGCATCTCTTGCCCCTTCCATCAGTTCATCCAGGTTAATGCCCGCAACTGCTATTGGTAACAGGCCAACTGCAGTAAGCACTGAAAAACGTCCGCCTACATCATCTGGAATAACAAATGTTTCATAGCCTTCTTCTTTTGCAAGTGTAAGAAGCGCCCCTCTTTCTTTATCTGTCGTTGCAAAAATACGTCCTTTTGCTGCTTCTTTTCCATACTTTTGTTCCATAAACTTTTTGAAGACACGGAAAGCAATGGCGGGTTCTGTAGTTGTCCCTGATTTTGAAATAACATTTACGCTGACTTCTTTTCCTTCACATACATCCAAAAGGTTCTTTAAATAAGTTCCAGAGATATTATTTCCTACATAGTATATTTCTGGCGTTTTTCTCTGCTCTTTAGTTAACGCATTATAAAAAGTGTGGCTAAGGGCATCGATACATGCTCTTGCGCCAAGATAAGATCCGCCTATTCCTATTACAATAAGAACATCTGAATCTCCTTTTATCTTTTCTGCTGCCTTATTAATACGTGTAAATTCCTCTTTATCATAATCAACTGGTAAGTCTATCCACCCTAAAAAGTCACTGCCCACTCCACTCTTTTCATGAAGCATACTATGGGCAAGTTCTACTTGAGCCTTAAAAAAATCAACTTCATAGGGTTGTACTCCTGTTTTAGAGTAATCAACGGTCACTTTATTCATTATTAGAATCCTCCTAGTATCACATCTCTTAACATTCGTATCTATTATAAAACAATTTGTAAGTTTTTTAAATATATAATAATTATCTTATTCCCCTAACTTTGAGAAATAATTATAGTAAAACTATACAAACAAGCCTCATGGACTGATACTATATCCTTTAATCAAAAGTTCTATTTTGAAACATAATAGATTTTCTCTTTATATTAAAATAAGAAGCTTGTTAAAAGCTTCCTATTTATTGAAAGATCCCTATTAGTTTGGCAATATCCTGCATGCTTAATTCATCATTTGATAATTTTTCTTCTTGATAGCTTGCATGATCAGGCTTTGATAGCTCCTCTATGTGCAGCTCCTCTTCAAGTTCCATGACCCGTTTTTTAAGCCTAGCGATCTCTTGGTTTGTCATCTTTTTTCTGACCTCTGCAGGATAAACATTTGTAATATAGTCTTGAACAAGCATAATAATGACATCACTTTGATCTTCTATTCCTTTAATAAACTTAAACATTTCTATTGAAATGCTGAGCAAAATGCTCGTTGTAATCATAACAATAGTTGCTACTTCATGAACTGTCTGCATAGCAAAAGCAACCCCACCCTGCAGCACAATGATTCCCCACATCACCCGAGTTGTTTTGAGTGCAATGCTTTTAACAGTAGTAAACGAAAATTTCCCTATGTATTCTTTGTAAAGTTCTGCTTTAACAATGCTTTCTACATTCAGATCTTCTCCGAGTTTATCCGCACACTCTTTATACTTGCTAAGCACCTTATCTATAAATGCTACTTTAGATTGGGTCCTATAGGCCTTTGCATTGCCATATATGCCTAAACTTTTTTCTATACCATTGAATTTATGGCTTAGCATAAGGGTAGTAAATACCGTTAAAGACGCTAAAATGAATTCTATGGCAAATAATGAAATAATCATGTTGACTCCTCCTACAATATGTTTTCTGTTTACAGTTTTATTATTTAATAAGAAAATCAATGACTATTTATAGTTTACCATTTTTTTACATATTTTCAAGTCTTTTAGTGAATAATATTTGTATTATTTGCTCTATCAACAAGTTTATACTACTACTCTCATAGCCTAATTAAATATGAGAATTAATTATTGTTGAATAAAAATATAAATAAATATAGCCAAAACAAGATACCCTAAAAGTTTATTGCAACCTTTTGGGGTATCTTGTGCTAAAACATATTATTCTTTCTTACTAGAGCTCAATAATGCTTTGTATACTTAACAGCTTTCTATAGTATTTTAGGCATAGATACATAAATGACCTGCACATTTTTAGTAGTTGTCTTCTCATCCCCCTCTGAGGCTTCAGCAATTATATTCCCTGCCGCATCACGAAGCTCTTTAAAATAGGGGGTTGCTGTTATCTTCACAGGAATAATTGCTTGCTTTGTAGGATTAAGGTATGCACCTACATATGTTGAAGTATCTGTTGTTGAGTTTCCTCCATATTTTATTCCTGCTATAAAAGTAGTAGGTAAATAAATATTAATCGTATGTTTCTGTCCTTTATTAAGAGTAGGTTCTGACAAAAGGTCTATAGTTAACTTTTTATTATTGTAGGCTAATCTGCTGCTATTAATTTTATTGCCATTCAATGTTACAACCATCTTATTTGTATTAGTATCAAATGTCATCATAGTAGTACCAGCAATTGTAGCATCTACTATATTACCTAAATCAACTTCATACTTGATCTTTTTAGCATCTTCATCAAATGTTACTTCATAAGAAATATTTGATATACTTTCTGGTACAATATTGTTCTTATTCGGTGAATTAACATTCGAAACAATTCCTGAAGCTCCTTTAATCTCAAATGGACCATTAAGCAGTTGTCTAACAGTCCCATCTCCGCTTTCAACTCGAGTAACTACATAATATTGTCCCGCTTCCTCTCCAAAGTCAATTACTTCGTCATCATCAAACGGAAGAAAGAAAGCTTCATTTACATCCCCTGGCGTTGTATCCGAACTTGCATAAAACCATGTGGATGGCATATTGATCCAAGTACTTGAATTAGCTTTTTTTAGAACTGGCCGAAATGCTTTCTCTGTTGGGCACCCTTCATACCATTCCATATAAATTGGATAGGCCTTACCTGGTTCTAACTTTATTGGTACCATTTGTCCTTTTACACCTGATCTATTATAAAATCGTTTAAGTTCCCAGTTTTCTACAAACACAACTGGTTTTCCATCTATAATAAGATAACCATACGCTCCATCATCGGAATAAGATCCTAAATGGTAATCTCCCATAACTTGCTGCCCATTTAATGTGTCTTCAGGGATAATATACCCCCAAAACTTTACAGCTTTATTGGCACCACCTATATATTCTGCAGTCACAAAATTTTCTTCTTCAATAGTTTTATAAGCCGAAAAGGTTGTTCCTTCTTTGGTTTGATATACAAGGACTGGCGCATTATGTTCCTTTGCTTTATGCTCCCACAACATATTGATATTGTATGAAAGCCCTTCTTGTAACATAACTTCTATCCCTGCAGTATGATATTCAGGATTAGCTGTTGATGGCGTAACTACAACTTGCTTTTTGCTGTTAACAGTGGTAAGGTCATCAACTATTTTTTTCGCTACTCCGTTAACTACAATATCCCCTTTTGCTCCACTATTAGAATACACGCTAAATTTATATATTCCTGTCTTTGGGGCTTTAAAGTCCATTTTCAACGCAGTTTGACCCGTGTTGCTTCCACCCATAAAAGCTCCATATCCCTCTGTGTTATAATACTGGTTATTAGTGTTAGTTGCCGCTGTCTGAATTACCATGTTCTTTCCAATTGGCGTTCCAAAGGTTTTAGCACGTTCCGGAGTCTGCCCATCCGAAAACGCTTTACTATCAAAACTGTAATTATAATGTTTAGTCGAAATATGTCCCTTTTTATTGAGCATTAGATCTGGGTAACTTTTAGGGTCATTATGCGTAACCCCACTATTTATCGTTACTGTTTTCCATTCAGTATTTTCTATCTCACTCTGAGTTGGCTTTGTATTACTTTTTATGATCTGGTACTGCCAAGTTTTTAAGTTCTTCCCCGACAATCCAATCTTTGCCTGTGCGCCTGATTCGATTATAACTGGAGCAGAATATATTTGTTCACGTTGATTGCTCATGTCTGCTCCGAATGCTACTGAATAATTAGTTCGTGCTGCCCCATTACTTTTAAGTACATTTATTGATATTGTAGGATATTCTATAGGCTGTGCTGTATTGGCATAAAGCGGCATTATTTGACCTGTTATACTTAACATTAAGCCTAACGCCATTATTGACCTATTTAAACTCTTCATTATATTTCCTCCCTTTAATAAGTAAAAAGTTTTTCTGTAATCAAAATTCCCCAATTATGATACTAAATATTATTTCTTTTTTCAGCATGATAAGTATGTAAATAACAAGTCTAAACCAAGATTCCTTTATCTCTTAACTGATTACTACTCATCACCCTCCTTTACTTGTCCTTCAAATTATTTCAAATAACAATTAGCTATAATGTATAATGATTCCGTCTTCTTCATCCTATTAGTCCATCTATTCCATATTGTTAAAATTGCTTAACTCTATCATCTTGCACGTATATAATATAGTAAAGATAAGAATAAAACTCTAAACATAATTTTCTATATTATTATTATATTCATTTTCTTTCTAATTATCAACTTAAAATTGTAATCATTGTATAAAAAAAGACTATATCCAGAACGTTGTTCTAATATTAGTCCATCACAGATGGTGATCCTTGTTATCTAGAATCTCTTCTCTTTATAATCAGCGACCTATCTTACTAGTTTAATAGCATATTATTAATACTATAAACAATAAAAATGCTGGTAATAAATTATCATGCAAAACTGTTAAAAGTTTCGGCCTTATTAATAAAATTAATTTGTTGTGCTATATAAATAACGTTTAATAACTTACATCCTTACGCAAAGTCTATCAATTACAATACTTGGATTTAAATTAGTATACTGAACAAACTCTTGTACTGCCTTGCGTATCTGATATGTATGCTTATAGAATACGTTATAAAT
>CALJNR010000136.1 GCA_937981575.1 uncultured Clostridia bacterium
ATGGGCACCGCCTTCGATGATGCTGGTAGAAGATACAAGCGTCATGCGAGCTGTTCTTTGCAGTTCATCAATAGTAACCGCACCGCAGCTGCACATGGTGGATTTAATCTTGCTTAGGGTAACATCCAGGTTATCTCTTAATTTACCGGCATAAGGCACATAGCTGTCTACCCCCTCTTCGAATTTAAGCTCAGAGCCTTCACCGGCGTCATATCTTTGCCAGTTACGGGCGCGCTTAGAGCCTTCTCCCCAATACTCTTTTACATAAGTATTGCCAAGTTTAACCTTATTTGCAGGACTTTCATCAAAACGTGCAAAGTATCTGCCCATCATAATGAAGTTAGCACCCATTGCTAAAGCTAAAACGGTATGGTAATCATGAACTATACCACCATCAGAGCAAATAGGAACATAAATGCCGGTTTCTTCATAGTAGTCATCTCGGGCCTTTGCCACTTCAATAATTGCAGAAGCTTGACCGCGGCCAATACCTTTTTGTTCTCTTGTAATACAAATAGAGCCTCCACCGATGCCTACTTTTACAAAGTCAGCACCAGCTTCTACAAGATATATAAAACCTTCCTTATCAACAACATTTCCACCGCCGATTTTCACCTTGTCGCCATAGGAGTCTTTAATAGATCTAATGGTTTCAGCCTGCCATTCAGTAAACCCATCCGAAGAGTCTACGCATAAAACATCAGCTCCGGCATTAACAAGGGCGGGCACTCTTTCCATATAATCACGGGTATTAATCCCTGCACCTACCATCAGTCTTTTATCAGAATCTAATAGTTCAAGAGGGTTCTGCTTGTGGTTATCATAATCTTTTCTAAAAACAAAATAAACTAATTTTTGCTCATCATCAATGATAGGGAGGCAGTTAAGCTTATGTTCCCATAGGATATCATTAGCTTCACTGAGAGTGATGCTGGAATGTCCTACAATAAGCTCAGAAAAAGGAGTCATAAAGTCGCATACCTTTTTATCTAAAGAATCTCTGCTTACTCGATAGTCCCTGCTGGTAACAATGCCTTGAAGCTTTGTCGATAAAGTGCCGTCCTCAGTGACTGCGATTGTAGAGTGCCCTGTTTGTTCTTTGAGTTTAAGCACATCTTTTAAAGTGTGATTAGGAGATAAGTTTGCAACACTAACAACAAAACCTGCTTTAAAACTTTTAACTTTTCGGACCATTTCAGCCTGACTTTCTATAGACTGCGAACCATAGATAAAAGATAAACCGCCGCATTTAGCAAGGGCAACAGCCAGATTATCATCTGATACAGACTGCATGATTGCTGAAACAATAGGAATATTAATCAGAAGAGGACAAGCTTCTCCCTTCTTATATTTGACCAGCGGCGTTTTAAGGTCAACCTTAGTAGGGACGCAGTCTTTACGCGTTAGGTTGGGAACGAGCAAATATTCACTAAAAGTACGAGAAACTTCATTATAATAATAAGCCACAACAATAACCTCCTTTTGAATTTCTAAACATTCTAGCAACTAAACTCGGGGTTGTCAATGGCCAATAGACTTTAGTTTAGATTTTTTAGCTGCTGCCACTATAGTATCCTATATAATTTTAAATACTAATCTGTAATAAAAGTTATTCATAAAGATATTTTTGGATTTCTAGATCATCAATATTTGAGCGATCATACCAAAGGAATCCAGTATCAATATATTCAGGAAGTCGTTCGCCACGAGCAGCTTGTATAGCTGTTACTATAGACTGATAGCCCATTTCTACTGGCTTTTGTGTAATAGAACCCACTACAATGCCTTTGCGGATGGCGTCTGTGATCGTTTTGCCAGAATCAAAAGCTACAACTTTTACTTTGCCTATTTTATCAAATTCTTCTAATGCATCTAAAATGCCTTCATTCATAAGTGCGTTAATGCCAAATAAGCCAGTGATATCGGGGTGACTTTTTAAAATGTTTCTGGCAGCTTCAGCTGCATCGGTGCGAGAATCCAGACTATAAGTTACAGGAATGATTTGGATGTTAGGATATCTCTCGCGCAGAACATTCATAAATCCATCGGCACGTTCAGTACTTACCTTAATGGGCTCAGATACAGCGAGGACACCGACCTTGCCTTCACCGCCAAGTAGTTCTCCCATTTTGCTCCCTGCCAGTTCACCGGCTCCATAATTATCTATTCCCACTGTTGTTTTAAATATAGGGCTGTCAACTCCGGTATCTAGGCCTACAACTGGAATGTTTCGGGCCTCTGCCTGTTCAAGGTAAGGTGTTAATGCTGTCGCATCAAGGCCTATTAAAACAATAGCCTGTGGGTTTTCCTCTAATGCTTTTTTGAACGTATTAAGCTGAACGTCCAATGGTTCACCTATTTTTGGACCTTCAAATATGGTTTTGATACCATAATCCTTAGCTGCCTCCATAACACCTTGCTGTAGCTGCTCGAAAAAAGCAAAATCAATTGTCTTTGCAATAACGGGAATATACATTTGCTGAGAAGGGCCTGGTTGTTGTGCTGTAACTTTTGTTATTAATAAAAGGAGCAATCCTAGTACTATTATTTTTTTCATGACTAATCCTTTCTGTAATAAATTTATTCTAAGTAGTTGTTTCACATCTTAGATTTGATTATTCACCTTTTCTTCTTTAAGAATAAAGTAGATTTTTAAATGGATTTTTTCAATGCCTAAGATATGAAAGGTGTAAGAATGTTTTAGAATGTATACGTTGTTTTTATTGCATGTGGAAAGTTTAGCGTATAGAATATAATAAAATTAGACTGCAGGTTCGAAGCAGTTAGCTGGAAGAAAGAAATCCGATTCACTTTATAAGTCATTATAAAACAAACTAGGGGTGAAGAAATGCGTTCAAAAAGATATAAGCTCCCAAATCAAATAGATACAAAACCAGCAGCAAAGAGGCAGATTGATTATGCAGCTGCCCTTGGGATCAAACTCCCGGAGGAAGCAACTGTAAGTGATGCCAGTGCACTGATAGAAAGGGCTTTAGATGATGATGAAGAGGCCTCAGAAAGCCTTCTTGAATACGCTGCAATGAGTGATATTCTTTGTTCTTCTTATGTTGGGAATAAATATTTGCATAACCTGATCTTTGATAACCTTGAAGGTGAAAAAAAGGCAGCTTTTTTCTGCTTTTGCGTTTACAAGTTTTATTGTGGGGGCGCTGGTCATCATGGTAACGAGTTAAGGGACATGGATCAGGTAAGCGGGGAAGAAAAGTACTACCCGGGATGTGAGAATCTTTACAAGCATCCCTATAAGCATATCTTTGAGGAATTTGGGAAAAAGTATGCACAGGATTTTTATTTTACAGTTTCTATGGATGAGTATTACGGTGAGGAACTCATTTGTTTTGGTAAAAGCTCAAAGGTACTGGAGAACGGCACTAAACGTACTATTTATGGGGGCAGCATTCATACGACAGCTTTTAAGAAAGCTTATGCGTATTTACAAAGTCACTGTATAGATTTTAAATAGCAGATTGATAACAAGCTTCTATAGAAACGAGAAAGATTGGAGACTACAGCAATGAAAGAGGCAAAACGAGTAGAAGATACAGTAACAGAACAAGCCTACTTAATCATGCACAGGCATATTAACGGATATGGCAGATTATTTGGAGGGCAGCTGATGCAGTGGATCGACGGGATGGCGGCCATTGTAAGTAAACGTTATGCAGAGACAGAAGTAACAACTGCAGCGATTGACAATCTCAATTTCAGAGGGGGAGCCTATTTAAACGACACTATTGTGCTAATCGGCAGGGTTACGTATGTAGGGCATACCTCAGTTGAGGTGAGAGTGGATACTTATGTTGAAGAATTAAATGGTGAGAGAAGGATGATCAATAGAGCTTATATTGTGATGGTAGCAATTGATCAGGATGAACAGCCAGTACAGGTTCCACGACTCGTTATTGAAACAGAGGCACAGAAAGCTGAATGGGAAGGCGGAAAAAGGCGGTATGCACTGCGTAAAAAAAGAAGAAGAGAGGGGTTTTAAGATTATTTAAAGATTAAGAATAAAATTGCCACGTCCCATCATGCTAAGCCGCATAATGGGATATTTTTATGTTATTGATAAATGTATAATATTATACTAGTATTTAGTATATTAATATAAGAGGGAACTGTATGATAAACACATACTTTATGTGTACGGGTATCTATATACTATCCATAAAACAGTGTATAGAATATAATGACTGTATTGAATTTAGGAGGGACTATAATGAAGAAATTTAAAGCTATTAAGGTAATAGTACTTGTATTAATGCTGGTATTGTTATGCAGTGGCTGTCTGCAAGGGGAGAAGGGTAATTCTGAAACTGGCAGTCAGGCAGCAAACTATAGCGCAGCAGCCGTGCCTAATCAGGCAGGGAATGGGGATGACTTGGAAATACCTGATATGGGTAAGAATGACAAAGGTAAGGAAGAAGATGGCGCGCCTGAGGAAGATGAGGCTCTCTATACCTGGTGCATTGTTATTGATGATAAGATAGCCTATGAAGAAGAAGGAGTAGAAATAGAACATAACTTAAAGTTTGTAACGAAGAAAATGGAAGGATATGATCAGTTTGGCATTTATGATGGGTCCGCAGAGATTTATTCCAGTATGGACTTCGGAAAGATACTGGGAAATAATACTGCATTTGGCCTTATCAGCAAGGCTGAGGGAGGCGGAAAAAACGACAATCACTCTTTTGAAGTGGTTCCTTATAACCGAGCGGATTATTCTGTTTATGGAGAACCTAAAGATGCAGCTTCTCTGGTTCCTTTAGTAGATGCAGAAGCCATGGTGCTTGGGACATTGACTGCTGAAGGTTCGGGTTCTTTATACATCGACCTCCACTCCAAACTTGGTGACGGCGTTCAGGCTCAAGTAGATGAGAAGGTACAAGGAACTGAAAGCATCCCTTACAAAATGTATATTAAAGGAGAAAAGGTACAGGTATTTATGCCTTCATTAAATATTAAAGGCGGAAAAACAGCCTTTGAAGGCAAACTTATTAAAGTACTTAATACAGATGAAGAGCCTATACTTGCTGATTTGGTGCCTAAAAAAGCTGATTAGTAAAAGCAGATGAGAATAGCCTTGAAGTAATGGGAAAATTGATATTTTAAGGGGAAGCCATCTTTGGCTTCCCCTTATTTTGAGTATAAAACTATTTAGGCTTTGTTTATCCTTTCCATTACAAGCTGCATGGATTCGCCGATCTCAATAATATTATGATCGGGGTCATACACTCTAAATCCTTCTTGCTCCCAAGGGTGCTTGGTTATGCCGTGCATAATCTCTATTTTATTTTCTACAGCACTATTAAACACTTTATGAATATTTTCGGTTTCGAAATAAAGTTCATATTGGTATCCAATTTTTTCTTTAATTTGATCGTTAGATAAATCTCTAAATATATTCTCATAGGCATGATCAATCTGCCAAATTGATAAACCGCCAAAATAAGCTATATTGGGACCGTGATCTGATTCGACTTTAAGTTGCAGAAAGCCTTCATAAAACTGCCTAGAGCTATTTATATCTTTAACAAATAGTACTGAAGAAATAAAGTTTAAATCCATGACATCCTCCTATGCAGGTATATTTTTTTAGATAACTGGACTCAAAGCAAGATTTAATATCTAGGCTTTCCACTTTTTGCATTGCTCGATGCGCTTGCCGTTATCTCCTTGCTTTTCATCATAGGCAAACTGATTTAAAAGGTCACAGGCAAAATCTCCGCATTCACCGCAGTGCGCTGAACTTTTTCCTTCACAGCAGGATTTAACTGGACAGGCGTCTGCCCAAAAAGGCTTGCTGATATTGACGCAGCCCCCACACCCCATAGATTCTTTATACTCGCATTCTGAACAAACAATGCCACATCTTGATTCAATCATTTTAATCCCTCCATAAAGTTTTAATCTTTACTAACTAGACATTTTTATCATTTTGAAATGATTTGGTTTAAATGTAATGATATAAGTTAAGTATATCTTAATACTTAAAAGGTTCATTGTAAAAATTGGACATATTTTTGAGAAATTGATTAGGGGTTACAGCGCAAAATGTTTTGAAATCACGTATAAGATGCGACTCATCAAAAAAGCCCAGGTGCTGGGCAACTATAGATGCAGGAGCGGAGGCAGCTCTTTGATAAAAGTTAATGACATGATTAATACGGACCAGCCTTGCAAACTGCTTAGGAGTCATGCCAATATGACGTTCGAAAATTCGATTTAAATGTCTTTGGCTGATATAAGCATTTTCGGCAAGAGCCTTAATTGAGAGATTTCCTTTTGTCTGTCTAATAGTGTTAGTTATGTTGTGAATCAACACATGCTGATCATATTCTTGGTCTAAAACTTTTTTTAGCAGAATATTGTTCACTTCTTCAATAAGTTGATTAATGATTAGTGCGTAGAATGTATTTGAAGGTATATGTGCGGAATTTAGAGGTAAGGAGGATATGCGGTTCTGATATATGAAGAGAGCCCGCGATAGAAGAGATGACAAGGGTTTATCTATCTCATCAATCTTAAACTGCTTGTCTGAAAAGTCATGCTGACTAAATTTTGTTAGAGCATGAAGCCCGCCGGGATGAAACTCAATGAAAAAGCGATGCACAGGATGATAAGGGTCATCTGTAACTTCAACTATTTTCGTAGTAGGACCCCATAGACTTTCGGAAAACTGGGTACCATTCCAAGCATAGACCATGCAGCCGCTGGCATCAGGAATAAGAGTCAGCTTTCTGACTTCGGCTGCATGCGCAAAGGATTTTGGCTGTTTGGGAAAGCTCAGGGTATAGTGGGCAATATATGGACTCAGCAAGGGATGAGGCGCAATATAGATTTGGCTTTTGGTACGTTTTATGACATTTAAGATTTGAACAGGTGCATTTATAAACATAGCAGCGCTCCTTTCTTGCCAGGTACATTACTTTATTGGTGTAAAGATAATTTAAAATTATCATATAACTCTTAGGATATCAATGGCTAATGTATGAGCTTTCGGTGAGATGCTGGGGATAATACTGTGAGTTAAGATAAATTCTGTGAGTTAAGATAAATTCTGTGAGTAGAATATTGAAATTATGGGAAAGCTATGATAAAATAAACCCAATTGAATAAAAAACGCAGTGAAAAGGAGAGTAAGTTTAAAGCATCTTCAAAGAGAGCTTCTTAGACATCCTTATGTTTTTGGCGTAAGTGTGTTTGCTGGTGAAAGGAAGTAAGATGGGTTAAGCCGAAGATGGCCTTGGAGTGGTGCACCGAAGCTTTGATTAAAGTTTAGGCTGCAACGGGTTCGCCTGTTATAGCGAAAGAGTATAACCATAGATTTATATGGCGTACTTAGTAAGGCTTATATCGCAAGATGTAGGCGAATTAGAGTGGTACCACGGGATATAATACCTCGTCTCTATAACTTAGAGTTATAGTGCGGGGTTTTTTATTTTGAGATAGGAAAGTTCGCCCGGGCTGGTAAGGGACCAAATTTTACTATCTCACATGTGCGTGCGTTTTTGCATGCTTTCTTATGCGCGATAGA
>CALJNR010000137.1 GCA_937981575.1 uncultured Clostridia bacterium
AGCGTTCATCCTGAGCCAGGATCAAACTCTCATATAAAAGTTTGTCCACATTCGATTAGAATGTTTGTGACTATAATTACTTGTACAATGCTTAAAGCTAAACTGTTACATTTAGTTTAAACTGTACTCATTTGCTTCTTATTATAGAAGCTAATGAATCGACTGGTTTTATGGTTACTATTTTATTTTCAATGTTCAATACTATTTTTAATCTTTCAGCTAAATGGCGGAGAAGGAGGGATTCGAACCCTCGCGCCGTTATTCACGACCTACTCCCTTTCCAGGGGAGCCCCTTCGACCACTTGGGTACTTCTCCTTAGTGCTTCTCCACTTTTTTAAGCTTTTCAGATTAAAAAACGGAGAGAGTGGGATTCGAACCCACGGAACGCTCTCACGTTCGCCGGTTTTCAAGACCGGTGCCTTAAACCAACTCGACCATCTCTCCACACTATTTTGTTAGCCAGCGTCAGCCGACCTAATCCATAATACACTACTAACAAGCAGTTGTCAACAACTTTTTTACTATTACTTAGTAAGTTTATTTGACTCGCTTGAGTGCTTATTTAATATACCATAGCATTTGTCATAGGTCAACACCTTTTTTAATATTTTTTCGACTTCTTTTTTCTTCCATTTTCATTCCTATCTTATGCTTTGCCCATCCTTTGATCTATGATAGCTCGGGCAATAATAAGATCTTCTGGTGTTGTAACTTTTATATTTGTATAGTCTCCTTCTATAATGTAAACTTCTTTCCCAAATGCCTCCGCGGCCATACTATCATCCGTCACCTGAAGCCCCTTCTCGTTTACGTATTCATAAGCTTCTACTAACATTTTAAAATCAAATACCTGTGGTGTTTGTACAGACCACAAGGTGCTGCGGTCTGGGGTCTTCTCTACTTTATGCGAATTTAAACTGCATACTTTAATAGTATCCTTAACAGGCACTGCTGCAATACTTGCCCCTGTATCCTTAGCTTTTTGAAGACATTTTACAATTGTCTCTTCTGTTATAAATGGTCTAGCTCCATCATGAATCATCACATAGTTTGTAGCAGGATCTGCAGCTAAAAGGCCACTATAAACAGAATCCTGCCTTTCTCTGCCTCCTGCAGTTACTTTTTTAACTTTGCTTAACTGATAACGGTCAATGATATTTTCTTTTACATAACTTATCTCCTCTTCTGAAACAACCACTATAATATCATCAACCATTCTGCACTTCTCAAATACTTCAACCGTATAAGCTAATATCTCTTTTTCATTTAATAGAATGTACTGCTTCTTAATAGAAGCTCCCATTCTCTTTCCGCTTCCGCCGGCTACAATAATTGCTGTTATCTTTTCCATATATCCTTTTCCTCTGTTTCAATTCTTATTTTCTTAAGTATTAATTCATTCACCCATTCTTACTTTCTTATAAAGATAGGAAAATTCTCTTTGCCATCAAAGAACTAAACTGCTGTATTCCAAATAAAGGGTGCATTTTTTGCAAACTTTTCTATAACTATTCAAATACTCAATATGGATAGTTTAACATGCAATTTTCTTATTGAGTAGAATAAATTAATAAATACTATTCAAATTTTTCCATATATGATAAGCTATAATTTGCCTCATGCATGATTTGGGGTAATCTGCACATATTTATACTATATTATTTACAATTTAAGGAGACACATCTATGACAAAAAATAAGTATGGACTTTTCACTTGTATTGCTATGATTGTAGGAGTAGTTATTGGTTCTGGAATATTTTTTAAAAGTGATAATATTCTCGTAGCTACGGGAGGCAGCATTTCTCTAGGGGTTTTAGTTTTTTGTATTGCTGCCATCAGTATTATTTTTGGAAGTTTAACGATCGCAGAGCTTGCTGCAAGAAATGATAAAGCTGGCGGGATTATTACTTATGCAGAAGATTGCTATAATTCTGGGGTTGCTTGTGCATATGGCTGGTTCCACACCTTTCTGTATTTCCCTACACTTACAGCCGTCGTTGCTTGGGTGGCTGGTATATATATTACTATTCTCTTCAATATCGAAAGCACCTTAGAAAATCAAGTTTTAATAGGTCTCGCAGTAGCGGGAGTCTTATTTGCAACTAATCTTCTTTCATCAAGACTCGCTGGATATTTTCAAAATGCTTCTACGGTTATTAAACTTATTCCTCTTATTGCGATTGGCGTTTTAGGTTTAGTATTCGGAAATCCTGATGCCTTGCCTGCTGCTCCTGCCGGTGACTTAACTTCAACTGGATGGATCGCTGCTATCATTCCTATTATTTTTGCATTTGATGGCTGGATCGTTGCAACTTCTATCTCTCATGAAGTAAAAAACTCAAAAAGAAATATGCCGCTTGCACTTGTCCTTTCTCCACTTCTTATTTTAACTATTTATTTGCTTTACTTTATAGGAATAAGTCAGCTGATCGGCCCAGATACACTTATAGAAATGGGAGATGCCCATGTTGATCTTGCTGCGAACCGACTTTTTGGTCCCTTTGGCGCTAAGCTGATTTTAGTCTTTGTCATTATATCTGTTATGGGCACAGTAAATGGTCTTATTATAGGACTTACCCGTATGCCTTATGCTCTTGCTATTAGAAATATGTTTCCATACTCTAAAAAGGTTTCCGAAGTGAATGAAAAACTTGGTGTTCCCGTAACATCTGCACTCGTTACGGCAGTGATTGTTTTATTTTGGTTTATGATGCATTATGTAACTCAAAAAAATAACCTTCTGCCTAACTCTGATATATCTGAAATATCAATCACAATTAACTACTTAGGGTATATCATTCTATATATTCAAGTATTTAGATATGGCATAATCGGGGAAGTTAAAGGCTTTTGGCGCAGCAAGGTTAATCCTGTTCTTGCCACAATAGGGTCTCTTATTATTCTAATTATCGGAATGAGAAGTCCTTTATTTTGGCTTTACGCTTTACTCTGCGGCATAGTTATCCTATTTGCCTTTCTCTTTTGGCACAAAAACAAAAATATTATAAAGTAAAAAAATAGGCAGCTTATTCCACGAAATAAGCTGCCTATTTTTTTACTTTGGCCAAAAACAAACTAATTATTTGCTCTGCTTCCCTATAAGACGCTTCATTATAATGCTTACTATAAGGATCTGCAAACCCATGCGTTCCATCCAACAGATGAATAGCTGCATCAGCTATTTTTATTTTTCCCATTACTGTTTCTACATTAAAAGCTCTTTCTTCTTTTGCAAACAAAAGAAGTGCCGGGCACTTAGGCATTCTATCTTTATAATCTCGAATGCGTGAACCATAATATCCAATGACTCCATCACATAAGTTTTCTTCGTGGCTGCATAGCCATACAATAGTAGCCCCTACACTATATCCTACCAAAAAGATATATGTATACCGCTCTCTACTCTCTGTTATTAGTTTTTTAACCTTTTGCACTGCCAAATCAAATCCTACATAACTCATAAAATGGTTATAGGCGAGTGATTCCTCACTATAATCAAAAGGCATACTTCTATCCAGTAGATTTGGGCAGACACTGTCATATCCCTTTTCGTAAAAGCTTCTGCATACTTCCTGCATATGATGATTAATACCATATATTTCATGCAGCACAACTACAAGCGTATCTGAACTGCCTTTTTGTATAAACATATGTCTCTCTCCCCTAAGTCTAATCATATAGTGATTTAAGGCTATACCTTTTCTGCAGATAAGTGTAACCCTTCAGCCGTCAGCACAATTGCCTCTGATTGTTTTAGACTTAAATACTTCAAGCTTATTCTGCGAGTTGCCTGTGTAAACTAAATACAGGAACTAAGCATCACCCTTTTACAATATAAAACAAAAAATACTGAATCAATTGAAAAATTTGCAGTAATTTCTTATAATCAATAAATAGCATAAACATGCAACGCTCTCTATAAACGTCTGCAAATTATCTCTATGTAAACTGAATGCAGCATAAGTATTAAGAAGTGAAAAACGCCTCTCTAAAGTAGTTAGTCTTATACTTGAAGACCGAACACTGACAATTCATGGGTGCCACGCCAAAAAGATAATAAGGATACCTCATGTCTTGATCTATGAAAACAGTGTTATGATAACGCCAGCCCCGCTCCCGTTAACGTTTTCTAAATGTATTGCTGCTGCATCTCCATAAATTAGCTTAAGTACGGTGCTGACATTTTGAAGACCGAATCCAAGTACCGATTGATCGCCTTTAAAATCATTTATGGCCGCAAGAACCTCGGGAGAAAAACCACATCCGTTATCCTCTACACTAATTTGTACAGCTGCCTTGCCTTCCTTAATGACTTTTTTACACTGCACAAAAATACTGATGCCTGTTTTTTCATCCATCCCATGTTTAATACTATTTTCCACCAGCGTTTGAACAAGCATAGCAGGGATCTGATAATCAATCAGCGCATTATCAATATCTGATACGAAAAAAATCTGATCCAGGTAACGAAGTTCCTGCATAGAAATAAAGTGCTTCACCTGTTCAAGTTCATCACGAAGGCTAACTAACGTAAAGTCCGTGCGAAACATATATCTGGCAAAACTGGAAAAATTGGAAATAAATTTACTTAGCTCATCCGTTTTCCCTTGCTTCGCAAGATTCTGGATAGTCGTCAGGCAGTTTAACATGAAATGTGGTTTTATCTGAGTTTGATAAAAGCGAAGTTCTGTCTGTTGTTTGTGTATTAGCTGCTTATAGTTTTCAATTCTAAGCGTTTGGATCTGGTCAATCATTCGATTAAATATATTATAGATGCTGCTAAACTCCTGCGCTTCATTCTGCGTGACAAAATGCTTATCGAACTTTGACTGTCCAATCTCTTCGATGACCTTGTCCATGTTTGCAAGAGGCTTAAGCACATCTTTTCGAAAACTGATGATGACACCACCTAGCATAATAATAGATAATGCAAGAAAAACTAAAGAGACTCCCTTCATCCAGCTTATACTGCTTTGAACTTCCTCACTGCTTGCGATCATCATCAGACGAAACGGGCCAACCGAAGACTTGGAGCCGCTGACAATAAAGCTTTGATGTCTTCCAGTTATGTAGTAATTAGAAAGATCTCCGGCCAAGTCGATTTTATGATCGTATAGCTCTTTGAAATTGGTCATAATGACGCCGCCGCTGTGTTTTGCCAAGGCAAACTTTTTTTCGCTATCCTTAGGGAAGGCTAATGATGTAAGAAGTGTTTGTGGTTTAACTACAGCCCCTAGTACAGTATCCTCCAGCACGATAACAGTGCAAAAGTAGTATTCCTTTTCATTCGGAATGGCCATAGCTATCCATTTAGTATTAAAAGGTCTGCGGTACAGGGCAATGTTTTTTGCTGCCTCGGCAAATGCCTGATGCTCTTCAAAGGTTACATTTCTGCTAGACTTTATGATAGGTGAGGGATACTCCGTTGAAACAATAAATGCCGTATCTAAAATAGGATAGCGGTCCACCGCCTCTTGTAAAACCCGGGAATAATAACGTTGCTGCTGACATTGTATCTCTGGATCGCTGCTAGAAAGTTCTTTAAGATGTATGGTATCTTCTGAAAGACCAATAAGCCAGCTGCGTATATCAGTGAGAGCCGTATCAATCTCTCGTATATAAATAGAAGAAAACTCCCTTCCCAAGCTTGCAGCCTGCTCTCGCAGCAAGTGTGAAATTTTGAAATGATATAGATTTATGAAAACCACCAGTGGCAGCAACAAAAGAAGCAGCTTAGGTATAAACCTTGCACGAAGGGTTGTTTTTTTCATAGGCAGACCTCCGATCGACAATAGATAACTATTTGATTAATGAAATTATACAATTTTATTCTGACTTTGTAAAATTATTGTAAAATATAAAATAAAGGTGGTGATTTTTTGATAGTTTTTATTCTTGAGGATGACCCGACCATGCTGCAATCTTTACTAGAGGACATTCCTTGGAGCAGCCTCGGTATTGACAAGCTATTAACTGCCCGAAGCGTGCCTGAAGGCCGCCGGCTGCTTGAAGAAAACAAGGTAGATTTAATGCTCTGCGATATTGAAGTTATCAAAGGAACTGGCCTTGACCTTCTCCGCTGGGCACGGCATCATGGCTATACTGCTGAGTGTATTTTCCTCACTAACTATTCAAATTTTGAATATGCTAAAGAAGTTGTGCGTTTAGGTGCTGTTGACTACATACTTAAAACCGAGGCGCCAGAAGTCTTAGTGGCAGCTATCCGCCGTTCTCTTGGGCATATTACGCCGCCTCCTATTGATGAGTCGAAGTTGCCGATTATTGACGGTTCTTGCTCTTCAGAGAATTTATCAGCTTCACTTTCATTACCCCTTGAAGAATGGGAACAGCTCCTGCAAAATGGTGAACAAATCAGATTGGTTAATAAAATTAAAGATTACCTTGACCACGCCAAGTCAGCAGGTCAATTGAATACGGAACTTTTGTTTACCCTACATCATGATCTCATGCAGATGACCTATAAGGTGCTTAGGCGCTGGCAAATTCAGACTAGTGATCTCTATACCAATGAAACTGCCCGAAAGCTCTACCATAGTGCCTCTCACTCTGCATTCGATCTTCTTAAATGGATCAATCAAATGAGCACTCAGACCATCCGCCTTATCCAAAAAAGCCGCCGTGGTGAAACTTTGGTTGATAAAGTGAAAGCTTATATTGATGAGCATTTCAGCGAGAATATCAGCCGTCAGGATTTAGCTGACCTCTTGTTTGTCAACTCCGATTATCTCTCCCGCGTCTTTAATAAGGAAACCGGAATGCCGATTCCTGATTACATACAGCAGGTTCGTATGGAAGAAGCCAAACGCCTATTAAGTACTGATGCGGCAATTAGTGATATTGCGGTTCGTGTTGGAATTGATAGCTTTTCCTATTTTTCGACTGTATTTAAAAAATATACCGGAATGTCTCCGATGGAATACAGAAGGGCAAACTGCGATTAACCTGACTTAATTAAATCACATCTTCTCAACCCTTTGCTTGCTACTTCTTACAAAAGTCAGAAAATCAAAAGAATTAATCAGCATTTCGAAAGCGTCCTTTTACTATAATTGCTATACTAAGTAGTATGAAGATAACTGTCCTATTACCCTGCTTAGCCGTATGTTATGCCTCATCCTTTTCCTTATTAGCATGATGCGTTTTTTCAGCTGATTAAAGTTATCGGTAAAGCAAATTGCCTTTCTATCAGCAAGGTACTATAGGTCATGTGGAACGGCATCTAAGCGAATCTTCATCTATTAGTCTTAAGCCCCTCCACATCATGAAAATTCAAAAGTAAAAAGGAGTGTTTGAAATGAATTTCAACATCAATATGCGAATAAGTGTCATCTTTTTAGCAGCTGCAGTTCTGCTTACCCTAGTCTCAGGCTGCAGCACCGCAAGTTCTGGTGTTTCGGCATCTGGTACTCAAACGTCTGATGCCGCCCTAGGAACTCCAGAGGATAAAACGTCTGCTGATGGGTCACCAATAGTTTATGTGACTACAGATATCAGCTCTGAAGGTCTGATGGCAGTATACAAAGCTTTAGGACGCGAAGCAACCGGTAAAGTAGCTATTAAACTTCACATGGGCGAGCCTGGGGGACATCACTTCCTTTCTCCCGATCTCGTAAAAGATTTTGTCCACTCTGTAGATGGTACATTTGTAGATAGCAATACAGCTTATGGCGGCCGTCGTGCCAGTACTGCAATGCACCTTCAGGCAGCTGAAGATCATGGTTTTACAGCTGTTGCCCCAGTAGATATTTTAGATGCTGATGGCAGTATCAGTCTGCCAATTGCAAATGGAAAACATTTAACGGAAGACCTGGTAGGGTCCCATTTTGAAAACTATGATTTTGTAGTTATGCTCTCACACTTTAAAGGTCATGAGATGGGTGGTTTTGGGGGTGCCATTAAAAATATGTCTATTGGAATTGCCTCTGTAACCGGCAAGAACCTGATTCACACTGCCGGCAAAAGCAGCACCTCAATGTGGGGAGGCGTTCAGGATGATTTCTTAGAATCTATGGCTGAAGCAGCAAAAGCTGTGGCTGACTATAAGGGAGAAAACATTCTATACATCAACGTAATGAATAATTTATCCATAGATTGTGACTGCAATGGCCGGCCAGCTGCTCCAACCATGGAAGACCTCGGCATTTTAGCCTCCCTTGATCCTGTAGCACTAGACCGGGCATGCGTCGATCTCGTTTATGCAGCTCCCGATGGCAAAGATTTGATCAATCGTATGGAAGCCAAAAATGGTGTGCTTACTTTGACCCATGCCGAAAATATAGGTCTTGGCAGCCAGTCCTATAAATTGGTGAGTATTGATGATTAATGGGTTTAGACGTGAACTTATCTACCTATGGTTTTATTTCACTGTACTCATTGAGCAGATAGCCCCCTATTGGGCCCTCGGTATAGTTCTTGGCTCTATTATCTCTGTATTTGGCAAGGAAAAGATTCATAAACTATTTATTGTGATGCAAAATAATAAACTCGGAGTCTTCGGCGTCATTCCTGCCAGCTTGCTTGGTATCGCCTCGCCTCTATGTATGTATGGAACCATACCCATCGCTGCTTCTTTCTCTCAAAAAGGCATGCGAGATGATTGGATGGCCGCCTTTATGATGAGCTCCATTATGCTTAACCCGCAGCTTATCATCTATAGCTCTGCCCTTGGCACAACTGCACTTATCATACGTTTTGTATCAAGCCTTCTTTGCGGCATCACAGCTGGCCTTTGCGTCCGGTTCTTTTACCGTGATAAAGTGTTCTTTGACTTTTCAGGATTTGCTGAGCCTAAAAACCGTGACACCGATCCGAATATCATACTGCGTCTGCTTAAGAACATTTGGCGAAATATCAAGGCAACAGGCACTTATTTTTTAATAGGCATTGCCCTCACAGCTCTGTTCCAACGTTATGTTCCCGCTAACGCATTCGCAAGTCTTTTTGGCAGTCAGAGGGGTTTCGGGGTACTGATGGCTGCAACACTTGGGGTCCCTTTATATGTATGCGGCGGCGGAACGATTCCTTTACTCCTTGAATGGCTTAGAAGCGGCATGAGCATGGGAGCAGCTGCAGCATTCATGATAACAGGACCAGCAACTAAACTGACAAATCTGGGAGCAGTCAAAATTGTCCTTGGGGTTAAACGCTTTATACTGTACCTTTTATTTGTTATATTCTTTGCACTTGTTACAGGGCTTATCGTAAATGTCTTTGTGCAATAAATACCACTATAAGATGAAAAATAACCTGTGAAATTTGATTTGTACATATAGCTATGATCTAAAAGCTTACTCTATTAAAACAGCCTTCTATGATAATAATTGATACCATAGAAGGCTGTTTTAATGTGACAGTAAGCTATATCTAGTTCTTAATCATTTGCAAAAGATAAATCTTTAAGATAAATCAAGAAACTTCTACCTAGTTTCCGATAACCAAAAAACTAATTGCAAAGGTATAACTAGTCGTAAAAGTATCTCATATGTTCCCACGAACACCATGCGTTGTGACAATAAAAGGATATAAATGCGCGTTAATAGAGGTGATATTTAGAAAATGCACCTCTTGCGCCCCCAACATACGTTCGGTTATTCGTTTCAATATATTTGTTTTTACCTCTTATAGTGTTTTTTATACAAGAAATGATTATAAGCAACTTATTAACATAAAGTAATATACAAAAGATTAAAATGCGGAAATTATATCATATTAAAATAGGTGTGAAATCTTTGATTTTACTAAAAGGAGTTACGAGTAACCTGAAAATCCTCATCAGTTAACGAGTTTTTAAATAGTTGTTTAAATAACTACGCTTTCAAAATATAATTTGATACATACTATTGCCAAAAAATACTGCACTTAACAGAAAAAAAACAATTTCATTATACCATAAATATAACCAGCTATTAATATATATTTTAGTGTCACTTTTATTATTATATATTAATATTTCCAAATCTCTTCCAATATAATATTCAAGGATGTCATATCCTTTTTTAAAGGCATGTTGTTGTACCTTACCGTTCTCATCTAGATATTCTACTATAGGACAATCCACGGTAAACCTTCCTAGAAAACTTTCTGAAAAAAAGGTTCCTAAATAAGAATCTTTAACCTCAATAATTATTGAAGTTTTTTTTATAGAAGCTCTTATTATATTTCTCTTTCTCAAAATACAACAAATACTAACTATTAGGAATGCAAATTCAATTAATAAAAGTAATATTCTCATCACATAGTTCCTTTCATACCTAAAAGTTAAATATAAATTTAACCTATTATAAAAACTATCTTTGTTCAGGACATAAACTATCCCTACATAAATTCGAACTGATATCCCAAATGTATTATAGTATTTCTTGCTATAAATACTAAATTATAATGAAAGTATTTTTAGCTTATAGTGTTTTCTCTATTATGATTTTAGAAAGAGATTTTATTAGTTAAGACGAATGCTAGGATTGATAAAATATTTAGTACCAAACTGAATAGGACATCTTATTGTCTTAGGGGCTAAAGACTAAATTAAGTTTCTATATAAATAACGTTTAATAACCTACATCCTTACGCAAAGCCTATCAATTACAATACTTGGATTTAAATTAGTATACTGAACAAACTCTTGTACTGCCTTGCGTATCTGATATGTATGCTTATAGAATACCTTATAAATAACCGTATTCTTAAGCCATTTCCAAAATGGTTCTATTAGATTTAGATTTGGACTATATGCAGGTAAAAACATAAGCTCTAAGCGTTCTTTTTGTTCTTCAAGAAATGGTTGTATCAGCTTTGCACGATGAATACGTGCATCATCTACAATCATAACTATTTTAACAGTAGGATATTGTTTAAGAACTGACTTCAAAAAACTTAAAAATACCTGTGCATCATAGTTTTCATGTTCTTCAACATAAATATGGCCTGTTTCATAATTTAAAATGCCTAAGAGCTTAACCCCATGATGTTTTCCATACGTCGGAATAATACGCTGCTTTCCTCTTAAGAACCAAGTATTTGCAAGAGCTTGATAATCTCTAATCATGCTCTCATCTTGAAAGAGGATATGGTTTATTTTCCCCTCGTTAATCTTTTTTTACAATCTCAAAATCTTGCTTGAACAGTTCATGTTGCTGAGGGTTAGCTTTTGCAAGAACATAAGTTGGTCTTGTATAGGTAAAACCTAAGCGGTGCAGCATATCTTTCATGCCCGTAATAGAGTAGCTGACCTTAGATGTATTGTAAACCCATAAACAAAGAAGTTTACAATTCCAGTTTTTATTGGGTTCTAATCCTACCTGATCAGGAGTCTTTTGACTTACAGTTTCTATAAGAATCTCTTCTTGCTCAAGAGTCAGCTTTGGGATAGCCCCTT
>CALJNR010000138.1 GCA_937981575.1 uncultured Clostridia bacterium
GACGTTTATAAGGTGAAAAAAGCTATTTTCTTCAAATGAAGAGAATAGCTTTTTTAATGGCGTGTAAAAAGGGCTAAGCGCTGACATCAGAGCAACAAGTCACAAAATATATTGATACATCAGAATATTAAGAAGTATAATAAATAAGTAGAAAACAAAAGTCCAGCAGGACTGATAAAATAGAAAATAATCTATGGATGGCGGGGATGAATGTATGAAGTGTCCAAGTTGCGGGGCCCAATATGACAAAAAGCTTTTAAACTGTCCGTTTTGCAAAGGGGAAAATACTTTAGAGGCAGAAAGAAGATATCAAGCAGAACTAAAGGCTATTGATACAGCAACCTTAAATCTAAAATACTTACCACAGAAAATAGCGCAGTTTGTATCAAAATACATGACAAGGATTCTTTTAGCAGGGTTAGTAATTTTTACGTTTGGCTTTATAGCTATGCAGGTTTTTGGCATTTTAGTAGAAAAAAAGCAGCTTCATGATATAGATAAAAATAAACAGGTTTTAGAAACCTATCTTATAGAAGGAAAATATGAGAAGATGGCAGATTACTTGCTGGAGAGAACATCTTATGATGCAGCTTATCTCAAATATCGAGAGGTTGCAGATGCGTTTAGTAACCTTCTTGAAATCAGAAGAAGCAAGGCAGCACTTAATGGGGAGAACGAGGACTACCTGTATGGGGTTAAATCTGCGCTCTACTATGGCAATGAGCTATTACAAGAAGCAGGAGAAGCTATAGGGGACCAAACTGTAAGAGGAAACGAAGCGGTTTTAAAGAGCTTTATAGATGAAACTTATGCGTATTTTTATGAAGACTTGAAACTAGAAGATGAAAAACTTGAAGAACTTAGTCAGTATGACTTTGTAGACCCGTTCTTTGACAAAGAAGTTAGGGTGCTCATAGCGCAATTGGGGCTCGAACAAAATGATGAGATGGAGTAAAAACGATGAAATGTAAAAATTGTGGGGGAGATTATTCAGTTAATGAAGCTAAATGTTCTTTTTGCGGCACACCAAATCCTGAAGGCGCGAGACGTTTAGAGGAAAAGAGAAGAAGATTAGACTTTTTCCGGCTGCTAAGATTGGAGACGCTTTTAAAGGCAGGGCCCATTGTAACGATCAAAGTCCTTACAAGGATGATCTGGGTAGGTGTTGGGATTTTGGCAGCAGGGACGCTTATACTATTTTTGGTTTATATAAGTGAAGAAAACATTAAGGAAATCGCTAAAGAAGATCTAGAAGTACATAAGGCGCAGCTTAGGGAGCTCAAAAATCAAGAAGATTATCACATGATCAGCCGCTATATGGAGCTGGAGGGCCTGCCTCTTTATGGTGACGGACTGGAAGAGTATGCAATGATTAGGGAGATGCATAGTGACTTATTAAAGTTCAGGTCAAATCAGGAAGAACTAAGAAGCATGAAAGTAGAGGAACTTAAGGACAACCCCTATAGTGCTAAAGCCATGATGAAGGCGACGCAGCGGATTGCAAGTTATGGGCATGATCATTATTTATATAAAGATGACTTTTCCCATAATAAAGAGATTTATGAGGCGTTTATGGAAGAAGTAAGGGTATCGCTTATGCTGAATCTTAAATTAACTGAAAATGAAATTGATACGCTGCTTACCGAAACTGAGATAAGTGATGCGTATTACGAGGCCTTATGTTCTACGGCGCTGGAAAGGGTGATAAGCGATGCAGCCGGCAGATAATAAAAGTTATGTTATAAAAGAAGTTGCAGGCAGCTTTAAAGGATATGGTAAAAAGATTGCCTGGAGAATTGCAGTATTGGCTTATTTAGTATTTATGATCGTATCATTACTGATATTTGGCTTTGATTTGATAGAAGAAAAGATAGATCACTTCAGCAAGACCGATGACCTTAGGCAATGTGAATACAGTTATTATCAAGGGGACTATACCAAGCTTTTAGATCGGCTGCATCTTTATAAGGGCTATGATGAGCGGTTTGATAAGTACTGGGAAATCGCTAAGGCTTATGAAGACCTTAGGCTTTATAGAGTATGGAGTCAGGCAGCAGCGGAGCTTGATCAGGAAAACAAGGCCTATAGCATAAAAGCAGCCATCTATAAAGAAAAGGTTATAAAGGCTTATGAACAATGTGTAAATGAAGAAAATAAACGCATTCTAAAAGGATTTAGAGACCAGTTAGAGGAAAGGGGATATTAAAATTTATGAAAAAGGCTGTAAAACGTTTTTTAGTTGCTGCGGTATGCATGCCATTAATGATTATTGTATTAATCGTAGCATCATTTTTTATTTCCCCACTCATCAATAATCTGACACTAAATAGTTTTGCAAAACAGCTGTATAAACAGCCTTTGCCGCCACGTACCCAATTGCTTGAAAAAGAAGCGGTTTGCGGCAAGTTAAATGGCAATGGCAATGGGATGGACTTTTTTGCCAGTGTACTTATTCGATCAGACCTTTCATTAGATGAACTGGAAGCTTACTATCAAAACACATCTGTTAAATCAGCAAAAAAGACTGAAAATAGAGCTGTCAGTCCGCAAGTTTTACTGCCAGAAGGGGAGAAGCTTAATACAGAATATGTGGAGCATGCCGACATTTATTTTGAGCATCTAAAAACAATCAATAACTACTCAGGGTATTATGTCATTATGATTTATGATGGAGGCTATGAGGCTTGGTTTGATCTAAGGGGACACTAAAAAAGTAATCATTATAAGATGATTATGTAGGGGGAGATCGTTTGAAGTTAATGAAGTATAGCATACTTATAGGTTGTTTGTGTTTGTGTTTGAGTTTGAGCCTGGTTGGGTGTAAGAAGGGAGAGGCAGAGTCTTTAAAGGGCGAAGAGAGCAGCTATGAAAAAGATAATACGGTGAAAGACAGCCGGCTGCAAGATGCTGACGGTGCAGCTTTGGAAGATGAAAAGGAATCGGCTGAGGTTTTTGAGGAAGAAACTGAAAGCGGGGTAGTACTAAAAGAGGATATTACAGCAGAAGATGGACTTACTTATACTTTGGTTTTTGCAAAGACCGAAGATATGGAAGACCACTATTATAATAATATATGTATTTACAAAGACTATAGCGGCAAAAAGGAGTGCGTGTTTGATCTTCAGGCACAGGGCCACAGTATTTTAGGTACAGAATTAGATGAGATGCCAGCATTTTATGCTTATGAAGACCGTAATGAGGATGGCATCAAGGAGCTCTATCTCACAGAATCAGGTATGCTGAGTGATTTTCAAAGAAGGCTTATCATAGGGTATTTTAATAAAACCTTTAACATCATGTTTTATTGTCCTATGTATGAAGTGAAGTATCAGGATTTCGATGGGGATGGCATCAAGGAGCTGTTTGGGGCAACGATTGCCGGAGGGCAGGTTTCTTATGATATAGGCTTTGAGGAGGTATTTAAGCTAAAAGATAATCAGTATTACTGCTATCTGGAAGGCACAAAGAAGCTAGCGAATATTCAGCAGACTGAAGCTGAGAAGCAGTTTGAGAAGGAGCCAACGCTCCAAAACCTTAACACTTTAGTAGGACGCTGCGCTTATAATAGTGATGTAAAGAGAGCAGATAAGCTTTTGTTGGAATATGAAAAGATGATTGCGCCGCATTTAGAGGATACGGAAAACTTTGAGGATGTAATATTTATTCTAGCATACAGTTCTATGGTAGAGGACTATAAGGAAAGATGGCAGTGGATGCAGAAAAATGATGGCGCATTGGCAGTGAGAGAGTAATACGATTGGGGACAAAGGCTATTTCACGAGGAAAGTGAGATAGCCTTTGTAAAATTTATAAGTCTTATGGCAGTCATTTCTCCTAAGTAGATTTTGCAAAAAGAAATGTTTATTAGGCTTTAGAAGGGGATGGATTTTCTTTTTTGCAGGTAAGCAGCTGGGATAAAAGCGGACTGCCTTTTGGTATGATGGTAACAGGAATTTCTTCTTCTAAGATGCGCTCAGTTTCTAGAATTTCAAAAAGTACTTTTGCAACATCTGGGTCTTTTGCTATTTGACGTAAGGTTTCTCCGACTATTTTAGGTCGTATGGCAGCAGATTTGCCAAAATCTACAGATGCAGTCCGCTCCGCAGTACTTCTGATAATGCTTACTTGGTTAGCTCCATCCTGCTTAATGGCAGAAGTTACCTGTCTTAAACGGTTAACAACCTTACTTTCGATCTGGCGAATCATTCCAGAATCTCTAAAATGTACCTTTCGAACATAACAAGACCCCAGCATATAACCCCATTCATTAGACTTAGAAGAAACTTCATCGCGGACAGTACGGCTCATAGTATGGCGATTGGTCATCATGTTTTCTAAGGGCAGGTTGCTAAGACATCTTACTGTGGAGTTACCTACATTGGCAGCTAACGATCCTCTAGGGTCAGTATTTCTAAAGATATAAGCAAGTGGATCACTGATATACATTTCATACCAGATTCCAATACCCATAGGGGCGCCTTCTTCGGAGTTAACAGGCTGGCTTCTTAGATATTCCTGATCAAGCCTTAAATCTATCTTATATCTTTTTCCAAGCCAGTTTATAATGAGGGATTTCCATCCAAGCAGCGGCCATAGAAAATGAAGCCCAGGTTCATGAATTTGTCCTACAACATTGCCAAACAGCACATAAACCAGTGCTTCTTTCTCCTTAACAATAACATAAATGCCCAAAAGGCGAAGTAGTGCAAAGAGAAATGAGATAGCAATAGAAAAAATAATAAAGGTTACTGCTGCAATAATCAGCATAGGATTCATAGCTCTACCTCCTGAATAATACGGTCTGTTTGATCAAGAAGACTTAAGCGGACATTTCTAACATATATATCCAAGGCCTCTTTGCCTCCCTCGCTTTTAAGCTCAGAGAGCTGCTTCGCCAAGCGCTCAAGTTTCTCAACTTCGGCTTCAGCGTTTAAGGTTTCAATCTCAACTGCTCGTTTAGACTGCACAATCTTTTGATCAGCTGATGCCTGGGCAAGACTGATATCAGAAGACACTTGGTTGTGTGCGGTATTAATGGCAGCAAGGGCAGATTCTACTTCTGAAGGAGGATCAATGCCGGTAATAAGAGATGCTTCCAAAATGACTCCGTAGCGGGCTGCGGATACTTGGCATTCTTTATCCATATGATCGTTTAAGTCTCTGAGGTTTTTCCTAAGGTCATTAATAGAAATGCCTTGAACCGCTGCATTTGCAGTTTCTAAGCTTCCGCTTTCGGAAGACTTTGGAGCTTCAAAGTTTGCAATTCGTTCTCTTAGTACGGAAACAAAGTATCCCATTACATGGGCGATTGGATTTTTTACCCCAAAGATATATGCATAAAGATTTCGGTCCGAAATGCGGTATCGAATCTGTCCCGTAAGACCAATGTTCAGCTGATCCTTTGTAACAGCATCCAAGATGGTATTTCTTTGGTTTGCTGTTGAATCTTCTGGGTCATAAGCCATATTGATGGTCTTAGTTGCAACAGATACCTTATGTACTTTCTCCCAGGGCCATTTAAAATAAGGGCCTCCGGGCTGTATCACCTTAAGCTGAGGATAACAATACCGCTTTTGTTCATCAGTTTCAAGCTGCTCCGCTATGGGATCATCTAAAGTGCTTTTATCCTCCAGCCGCTCTGCCCTTCCAAACACAGTTTTAACAGCTCTTTCGTTCTGATTAACTGTATAGAATCCTGTTAAAACAAATCTGTAAAAAAGCCAAGCTGCGCACCCTAAACCTACTCCGCTAAGTAACTGCATACCCCATCCTCCTTTTAATTTACCAGAAATAGTCATTATCTAACTTAACTATTATAATTGTATATATAATAAAGTCTTTGCGCAATAGTAATAAAATTTAAATACTTATGTGGAGATAATGTATTATTGAGTCTATGTTCGGGAAAAGAAGTTTTTATGAAGCCGTTAAAAGATAATCACTAAAATATTTTTAATTAGAGAATGAAAAATTTGTGTAAATATTATAAAATGTATTGATACATCAGAATATTGCAAAGTATAATGAATTAATGAGTGTAAGTTCTACTTAGCAGGGTATATAACAAGGGGGATATATGAATTTAAAAATATTAAAAAATTGGGATAAGTTTTCTATAAAAAATAGGGAAAGTATAAAAGAGCAATTAAAATGTTTATGTGGTACTATAGGCTATTTTTTTATCATTATATATTTCTATGTTATTACAATAGGTAGTTTATTATTGACTATACATATTTCTTTTGAAGTAATGGATAGGCTAAATAACTTTAGGTTTATGATGGAGATAATACTAGTACCTATTCTTATTTTTACCTTATTAGCAGCAACTTTTTCTCTATGTGCAGTATGGGCTGTTTTTAAAGTTAAGAAAAGAGATCTTTTTGAAGAAGTCTTTTTAAAACCTATATCAAGAGACCAGATTATCTTATCAATAGGAATAGGAACTTCATTAAGATGTATGATGTTTGGCAGCTCAATCATTACAGGGAAAACGAATAAAATCACAGAAGCTGCTAGTCAATTGATGCTCAAATTTGGAAGTTCAACTATAGTGATTTATAGTATTTTTATTATCCTAGCAGGATTTGTTACACTTATTGCTCATGAAATCTTATTTAGGGGAGTCATCTATCAAACACTAAGAAAAAAATTTAATGTTTTCATTTCTATTGCTGTTCAAGCTTTTTTGTGGGGGCTAATCTTTATTAGAACCCCCAATGCATTGCTACAGAATATACTTTTAGGAGGTGTGTTGGGCTACTTGACATATCGTACACAGTCAGTGATGTCGTCAATCATTATACAAGTAACAAACCTATTACTTATGATGAGTATTTTGTTTCTGCCTCAGGGTTTGATTGGCTACGCTGAAGGCATTAAAATAAGTGTTCTTGGATTGGGAACAGGATTAGTTTTTATAACGCTTTTAACTAGAAATGCTTCAAAAGCGCCAAAACAAAAAGAGGCTTGTAAGCAAAGTTAGACTATACATTACATATTGCGATGGAGTTATGATCTAACAAACATACTTGAATTAATATATACTATTGGGATGACATAGAATGTAAAAAAGTAGTTACGAGATTAGAGGGGGATCACTATGAATTTAAAAGCATTGCAAAAGTTTGGCGGGGTTTCTATTATTTTAGGCGCACTTCTTTTTATGGTGTATGCGGTATGTTTTAATCTTTTTCTACCAGTAGAGGAGGGGCTCAAGGATTTTTCGCTCTTGATTAACAGTCCTCATTGGATATGGATTTGTTCTATCGCTTTTCCAGGCATTATACTCATGATATTTGGTTTTACAGCCATATACAGCCGCATGTATGATCGAGCAGGTTGGATAGGATTTATTGGCTATATTTTTATTACGCTTGCCTATATTTTTCAGACGGCTATGCTGACATGGGAAATATTCATCTATCCTATTATTGCTTCCCATGAATCATCTGTTGTATTGCTTCGGGATAATATTATGCTGGCAGATCCGTTATTCTCACTATTTAGTATGCTTTTTATGGTAACGATTGTACTAGGGGTATTCATCTTTAGTATAGCGCTTTTCCGTTCTAAGGTATTTCATAAGGCTGGGGCGGGACTGTTTTTGTTAGGAGCAGTCCTTTATGCAGTAGGGCCAATCTTTATTGGTCTCTTGGGCATAGGACTTTTTTCCGTTGGGTGTTTCATTTTGGGTATGAATTTAATAAAGCAGAAATAGGTGGGGTTTACAAGGCTGTTTCCTTTGAAAGAAGGGGATGGTCTTTTTTTATGTTAGAAAATAGAGGACAGTGGTAAAAAATATACAATATTATCAGAAATGTTGTAAAAACATAGAAAATATTAAGAAAATAGGGTATAATTGTAAGAAAAAAACGGGGAAGGACTATACTGCTAGTGGAGTAAAATAAATAGTA
>CALJNR010000139.1 GCA_937981575.1 uncultured Clostridia bacterium
TCAATTCCAAGAGAATATATCCCAGCAGTAGATAAAGGTATTCAAGATGCTATGGCTACAGGTCCTCTTGCAGGATACAAAGTATTAGGTATTAAAGCTGAATGTTACGATGGTTCATACCATGATGTCGATTCATCAGAAATGGCCTTTAGAATTGCTGGATCTATGGCATTTAAAGATGCTATGAAAAAAGCAGGCGGCGTTCTTCTAGAACCTATTATGAAAGTTATTGCAACAGCACCAGAAGATTATGCGGGAGACGTTATTGGAAGCCTTAACTCCAGACGTGGACGTATGGAAGGCATGGAAGCAATTGGTGGCGGACAAGAAGTTAGAGCTTATGTACCACTTGCAGAAATGTTTGGTTATGCAACAGAACTTCGTTCAAGAACACAAGGGCGTGGAAACTACTCTATGGAGTTTGACCACTACGAACCGTGTCCAAAGAACATTCAAGATAAAGTTATAGCTGACCAAAAAGGTTAATTATTAAATCTATTAAGATATTCTTTAAATAATAATTTACAGCTACTTGCAAAGTCGCTGTAAATTGAATATAATCAAATTATCTGAGAAAAAACAAACTCAGCAAATAAAAGGAGGAATAAACAAAATGGCTAAAGCTAAATATGAAAGAAATAAGCCACACGTTAATATTGGTACAATCGGACACGTTGACCATGGTAAAACAACACTTACAGCAGCTATCACAAAAACTCTTCACCAAAGATATGGTTTAGGTGCAGCAGTTGATTTCGATAATATTGACAAGGCGCCAGAAGAAAGAGAACGTGGTATCACAATTTCTACAGCTCACGTTGAATATGAAACTCCAGCTCGTCACTACGCTCACGTTGACTGCCCAGGACATGCTGACTACGTTAAAAACATGATCACAGGAGCAGCTCAAATGGATGGTACTATCCTTGTTTGTGCAGCTACAGATGGTCCTATGGCACAAACTCGTGAACACATTCTTCTTTCACGTCAAGTTGGTGTACCATACATCGTTGTTTTCTTAAACAAATGTGATATGGTAGATGATGAAGAATTATTAGAACTCGTTGAAATGGAAATTCGTGACTTACTAAGTATGTATGAATTCCCTGGAGATGATACTCCAATTATCCGTGGTTCTGCACTTCAAGCATTGAATGATCCAATGGGTTCATGGGGAGATAAAATCGTTGAACTATTTGAAATAGTTGACGAATATATCCCAACTCCAGACCGTGCTGTTGATAAACCATTCCTTATGCCAGTAGAAGATGTATTCTCAATTACAGGCCGTGGTACAGTTGCAACTGGTAGAGTAGAAGCTGGTATCCTTAAAGTTCAAGATGAAGTTGAACTTGTTGGTATTCATGAAGATATTCGTAAAGTAGTTTGTACAGGAGTAGAAATGTTCCGTAAACTTCTTGATCAAGCACAAGCTGGAGATAACATTGGAGCACTTCTTCGTGGTATTCAAAGAACTGAAATTGAACGTGGACAAGTATTATGTAAGCCAGGCTCAATTACTCCACATACAAAATTTACAGCTCAAGTATACGTTCTTAAAAAAGAAGAAGGTGGTCGTCATAAACCATTCTTCTCACACTACAGACCACAATTCTACTTCAGAACAACAGACGTTACAGGCGTTATCGAGTTACCAGAAGGCACAGAAATGTGTATGCCTGGAGACAACCTTGAAATGACAATCGAACTTATTCACCCAATTGCGATGTCTCAAGGTCTTCGTTTCGCTATCCGTGAAGGTGGACGTACAGTAGGATCTGGTGCAGTAGCATCAATTATTGAATAATTAAGACTTCATAAAAAAGCATGCCTTCGGGTGTGCTTTTTTTATGAATATCGTTTTGCATTTGTATTATTAAAAGAAAAACCTTTTCAACTTTTATACCCATTGCATATCACAAACTTTGCTTGTGATATGCAATGGGTATAAAAGTAAGAGTAATGATTAAATGTATATAAAAAAATAGTAAAAATATAAAAAAAAACCTTGTCAACATGTAGGTTTTAGTGTATACTCAATTTGTTGTGACATTGAGAACGATGATCTAGAAGGTTACCACCTAGTAGAGGTGAATTTCTAGGGAGCGAATGTCCGGTTCAAGAAACCAGGCGGCAGGTCACTGTACTATATAAACTGATGTCAAGCGCTTTTGTATTAATACAAAGCTTAAGGTAAGTTTGCGCTTATGACACACTAGGTTGAGTGTACAGTCACCACTAGTCGTACTGCTTTCAATAAAAGTACGAAAAGGAGGGGACTTTTTTTATGGCAAGTCAAAAAATCCGTATTACTTTAAAGGCTTATGATCATAAGTTAATTGATCAAACAGCAGCTGAAATAGTTGCTATTGCTAAAAAAACAGGTGCACAAGTTAGTGGACCAATACCACTACCAACTAAAAAAGAAGTGGTTACAATTTTACGTGCTGTTCACAAGTACAAAGATTCTCGTGAACAATTCGAAATGAGAACTCATAAAAGATTAATCGATGTAGAAGCTACGCCAAAAACTGGAGATGCGTTAATGCGTATTGATTTACCAGCAGGTGTAGATATCAAAGTAGATGCAAAATAGTCTGAGAGATCTCTAGATTGGGCGATATTAACAATCGTCTAGAATGATTGCCAAAGTGCAATCCGCTGTAGATATTAGGAGGTGTAAAGGAAATGAAAAAAGCAATCATAGCTAAAAAAATAGGTATGACACAAATTTTTGATGAAAACGCAAACTTAATTCCTGTTACTGTATTAGAGGCAGGTCCATGTGTTGTTGTTCAAAAGAAAACAAAAGATAATGACGGATATGAAGCTATTCAAGTTGGTTTTGGATATGTTAAAGAAAAACGCGTCATCAAACCAGCAGCTGGTCATTTTAAAAAAGCAGGAGTTGCTCTTAAAAAACACTTAAAAGAATTCCGTTTGGAAGATATAAGTGCCTATGAAGTAGGTGCAGAAATTAAGGCAGATGTTTTTGCTGCTGGAGAAAGAGTAGATGTTACTGGGACTTCAAAAGGTAAAGGATATCAAGGAGCAATCAAAAAATATGGACAAAGCCGTGGACCAATGGCTCATGGATCTAAGTCACATAGAGTAGCAGGTTCAATGGGTGCTGCAACAAGTCCAGGACGTGTTATGAAAGGCAAAGGCCTTCCATCACATATGGGATGTATTCAAATTACAGTACAAAATCTTGAAGTTGCTAGAGTAGATTCAGATAAAAACTTAATTTTACTTAAAGGTGCAGTACCAGGACCTAAAGGTACAATTATTGCTATAAAAGATAGTGTTAAAGCTTAAGACAGGTCAGAAAGGAGGAAACAATGATGGCAAAAGTAGCTGTTTATAATATAGACGGACAACAAGTAGGTGAAGTTGAATTAAATGATTCAATTTTTGCTGTAGATGTAAAAGAACACTTAGTGCATGCAGCAGTTGTTGCACACCTTGCAAATAAACGTCAAGGAACACAAAGTGCTAAAACGCGTGCAGAAGTACGTGGTGGTGGTAGAAAACCATGGAAACAAAAAGGAACAGGTAGAGCAAGACAAGGCTCAATTCGTTCAGTACAATGGACAGGTGGTGGGGTTGCATTCGCACCAAAACCTCGTGACTATTCTATTAAACTTAATAAAAAAGAGAAAAGATTTGCACTAAAATCAGCTTTAACAAGCAGAGTAAATGAAAGCAAATTTATTGTATTAGATACATTAGAACTTGCACAGATCAAAACTCAAGCAATGAAGACTGTATTAGATGCACTTAAATTAAAAAAAGCACTTATCGTTACAGATGGAGATGCAAGTAAAAATGTAATGTTATCAGCGCGTAATATACAATCTATTAAAACATCCGCAGTTAACAACATTAACGTGTATGACATCCTAAAATACGATACATTTGTAGTAACAAAAGAAGCTCTTAACAAAATTGAGGAGGTGTACGTATAATGGCAGATTTAAAATTTTATGACGTCATTTTAAAGCCAATAGTTACTGAAAAAAGTATGAATTCTATGGCAGAAAAAAAATACACATTCCAAGTACAAAAGACTGCAACTAAAGGTCAAATTAAAGATGCAGTAGAAAAAATGTTCGAAGGAACAAAAGTAGAAAAAGTTAATACAGCTAATTACGACGGTAAAACAAAACGCCGTGGTAAGTCAGTTGGTAAAACAAGTGATTACAAAAAAGCAATTGTTAAACTTAAACAAGACAGTAAAGACATTGACTTTTTCCAAGGAATGTAGTTTAATAGAAAAAGATGAAACACACGGCTAAGTGTAGATGCATTGATTGAAAGGAGTGAAAGTACGATGGGTATCAAAAAATATAGACCATATACCCCTTCAAGAAGACATATGACTTCTTCATCATTTGAAGAAATCACAAAAACAACTCCTGAAAAATCTTTAATAGTTACTTTAAAGAAACACTCAGGAAGAAACAACCAAGGGAAAATTACAGTTCGTCACCGTGGTGGTGGATATAAAGTTAAATATAGAATCATCGACTTCAAACGTAATAAAGATGGGGTACCAGCAACTGTTGCAGCGATTGAATATGATCCAAACAGAACAGCAAATATTGCATTACTTTCTTACGCAGATGGTGAAAAAACCTATATTTTAGCGCCAGTTGGACTTAAAGTAGGCGACAAATTAATGAGTGGTGAAACAGCAGAGATCCGTATTGGTAATGCACTTAGAATGAAGGATATGCCAATAGGTGCTACTATTCACAACCTTGAAATGAAACCAGGCAAAGGTGGACAGCTTGTTCGTGCAGCAGGTATGTCAGCACAGCTTATGGCTAAAGAAGGTAAATATGCTACTGTTAAATTGCCATCAGGTGAAATGAGACTTTTACCAGTAGAATGTAGAGCGACAATAGGTCAAGTTGGTAATATTGATCATGAGCTTATCAATATTGGTAAAGCAGGTCGTAAACGTCACATGGGGATTCGTCCTACAGTACGTGGATCTGTTATGAACCCTAACGATCACCCTCACGGTGGTGGAGAAGGTAGATCACCAATCGGACGTCCAAATCCATGTACTCCTTGGGGTAAACCAGCTCTTGGATACAAAACAAGAAAGAAAAACAAGCAATCTAATAAATATATTGTACGTGCTCGTAACAAAAAATAAAGTAAAGTAGTGAAGGGAGGCATCATTAATGGCTCGTTCCATCAAAAAAGGACCATTTGCGGATAAGCATTTATTAAAGAAAATAGATGCAATGAATGCAGTAGATGAGAAAAAAGTAATTAAATCATGGTCTCGTCGTTCAACAATATTCCCTACTATGGTAGGACACACAATCGCTGTACATGACGGAAGAAAGCATGTTCCAGTCTACGTAACAGAAGATATGGTAGGACATAAATTAGGTGAATTTGCATTAACAAGAACTTACCGCGGTCATGGTAAAGATGCAGAAAAGAAATCAAGAGTTCGTTAATTAATTATTTACGGAAGGAGGTCTTTCAAAATGGCAAAAGGACATAGAAGCCAGATCAAAAAAGAGAGAAATGCTCAAAAAGACTCAAGACCAAAAGCAAAAGTGACATTTGTACGTTTATCTAGTACTAAGGCAAATATCGTGCTTGATCAAATCAAAGGAAAAGATGTTAATACTGCAATGGCAATTTTAACATACACCCCAAGATACGGTGCACGTATTATAGAAAAAGTATTAAAATCAGCTATAGCAAATGCTGAGCACAATAATAGTATGGAAACAGCGAACTTATTTATTGAAGAAGCTTTTTCAACTAAGGGACCAACACTTAAAAGAATTCGTCCACGTGCTCAAGGTCGTGCGTATAAAATTGAGAAACAAACAAGCCACATTACAGTGGTACTAAATGAAAGATAAGGAGGTTAGGTATGGGCCAGAAAGTCAATCCTCATGGATTAAGAGTAGGTGTTATTAAAGGCTGGGATTCCAGATGGTATGCAGATA
>CALJNR010000140.1 GCA_937981575.1 uncultured Clostridia bacterium
CTTTTCAACCAGGCTCACTACCGGGAGAATATTATTGTTAGGCGCTGCAACAAGCAGCATCTCTTGTTTATCAAGTCCTTCTTCCTGAAACTCCCTTAGTACCTTAAAGTCAATTTGATACTGTGATGTCTCAACAGGAAGATATTCTTCCGGCCTTATGGCAAGAAGCTGTCTCATAACCTTTTCAGGCCGCTTATCTACAACAGCATTTCTAATAATAATGCTGCTGCTTTGCACTAGAACAACTGCCTTTTTTGCTTTATACCTTTTAACTACCATTTCTTTTGCAATAGCCTGATAAATAGAATCCATATTTTCAATCACACCGTTAATGATTCCATCTCGTGGTGTCTTGATAAGTGAAAACCTCTCTATCTTAAGTGTTGCTGCCTGCTTTGTCACTTCAATAAGCTTAATTCTTTTACTACCTATTTCTATTCCAATAATACTGCCTGCCATTTTATCCCCTCTTTCATCTAGAGCCTACGGAATCGAACTATATTTTTCCTTATACTCTAAAGATTCGCTGAAAATATTTCTTATAATTTGGGTGCTCTGGGTTTCTCCGTCTTCATTAAATATACATTCAAACTGCACAACAGAAGAATCTGCGTCTCTTATTACTTTTATATTTTCTACTTTGTCAGATATTAAAGATGATGTTCCTCCAGCTGTATAGATAAGCCGATATTTACCCAGTCCTCCCTGAGTCGTCGTATTAGTTTCCATCTTTATACTTCTTTTCTTTTTTAGAATTCCTGGGCCTGTTGTCTGATTTGCAAATTTAATTTGACTTAGAATTCCTTTTATCTCATGGGTCGGTCCAGTTGCACTTGGAGGATTTACCTCCTCTAGGCTTAGTGCGGCACCGGTTAATACTTCGATCGTAATACCCTCAGCTGACCTTATTTCTTCTCTTATAAAACTTGTAGTGATTCTTGACTGATCACTTAACATCGACTTTTTATCAAACATTACATAGGTAGAGTACGTATTACTAAAAAACTCCCACAAAACCCCCATCGTCAGTGAAAATAATAAAAGTGTAACTGCTACTTCTATCAGCGTAAATCCTTTTTGTCTTGACCTTTGTATCATATTCCCCCCTCCCTTATTGCCGATTATTTAATCTTATAATTTCCTGTAACCCCGTCAAAATCTATTTGTGTATTTGTCTCTTTATAATTGATCGAAATTTTAAGAGCTTCTATATAAGCTCCGGTATCATTCATCATGAACCCTCGTTTGTCAAATTGAACGCATGATGTTGTGGTTATACCCAGTGCAGAATCTGATGTCTGCATGATAATCCGAATGCCGTTTGAATTCCCTTTATTTACTTGACGCACGCCACTTACACTGATATGTGCAGGTGATAGTGTATAGGTATAATAAGCCCCTGGCGGTACACTAGAGACTAAATCGACAGAGTAATTCGCTCCGCTTGATGTCATAGCTCTGAGTCTCTGCGTCGTGATATCCAAACACATTTCCTTTGCAAACTTCTTCACTTCATGTCTGCCAACTAACTGAATGCTCGGTACTGCTGCCACACCCAGGATACCGATAATAACAATGGCAACTACAACTTCCGTAACACTAAAGCCTTTACTGCTTTTATTAAACATATCGGCCTCCTTACTCCTAAATGCCTACTATCTCTAAATACCATGTGATAATCGAATAACCATAAAATAGTGCAATCACTGCCCCGAGATTAATAAACGGCCCAAAAGGAAACGGTTCATTTTTCTTTTTGATATAAAGAATAATTATTCCATAAATCGAAGCAAGAATAGAAGATATAAATATGGTTAAAAGAATAAGAGGGATTGATAAATAAATCCCCAGCATGCCAATAAGCCTGACATCTCCAAATCCAAGTCCTTCTTTCTTAAATAATAGCTTAGCCATGTAAAAAACAGCATAAAAAAAACTATATCCTAATGCAGCCGCCAGAAGTGATGAGATTAAATATTCAGGATTTTTATGCAATACCGTTTGGAATATTCTCAAAAATACACCTAGTATAACGCCTGACCAGATGACCGATGTCGGAAGCAGCATATAGTCGTAGTCAATCATTGTCAGAACAATAAGTACTGCTATAAAAAGCGCATATATGATTCCTTCTATGGAAATACCAAATCTAAGGAAAACCGCAACAAAAGATAATCCTGTTATCAGCTCAATAAACAAATAACGCCCAGAGATCTTCTCCCCACAGTATCTGCATTTCCCTTTTAGACACAAATAACTCACAATGGGAATAAGATCAAAACGCCCTAGCGGATGCTGACAGGCCATGCAATGTGAACCGGGATAACTGATACTTTCCCCTTTGGGAATTCTGTAAATAGATACATTTAGAAAACTTCCAATAACTATTCCAACTAAAAATACAATTATACTATTTAAGATCATCATACTTGTCATAAATTATCTTTTAAAACAAGCAGATATTCTACAGAATATCTGCTTATCTTTTCAACTCCTCATATACATTTAAATTCGTTATTTAACTTCAGCCCAGCCTTTATTGCCTTCTTTGCCATCCCAGCCGTTAATGATATCGACATAAGGCGTACTTGCTCCAACTTCCAAGTAACAAGTACCTCCAGAAGCCATAAGTACACCGCCTGTTTGAAGTTTAAGCGTATAGCCCCCAGTAGTTGCAACGAGGTCTTTTGGATCAATGTATTTATGAGTTACTAAATCTTGACCTACAGATTCATCTACAATTGCAGATGGTCCTGATGTCATATTTCCTGGAAAATCATTTCTTTCTGTTCTGTACATATCAATTTGTCTTTGGAAAGTCTTAATGCTGGAAATATCACTTGTCAGCCTAGCTTTTACTGACATTTGGCTAAACATAGGTACAAGCACTGCACCAATGATTGCCATAAGAGCTACAACGACGATAAGCTCTATCATGGTGAAACCTTTTTCATTGTTTTGGATTTTTTTGTTCATTTTATCCACTCCCTTTATTTTTATTTATTTATGTAAAAGCCCATTGGGCATTTACTACAGAATTTCAATTGCAGCAGAGAAGGTCGGCAGCATAACAGCCATCATAATCCCCCCAACAACGACTGCAATAAATATGGTAAGCATAGGTTCAATAAGCATCATTAAACTGTCAATAGCTGCTTGAACTTCATCATTAAAATACTTTCCTACCTTGGCCAGCATATCATCAAGTGCCCCTGTTTCTTCTCCTATATTAATCATGCTGAACATAATAATCGGATAAATTTTACTTCCCTTCAGTGCATCATGCAGGGTATTTCCATGTTTAAGTGCTTCTATCGCTTGGTCAAGTTCTATTTCAGCAACTGCATTATTGATTACTTTTTTCACTATTTCTATAGCCTGCAGCATAGGCAGTCCCGATGATATGAGCATTGCCATTGTTCCTGCAAAAGTTGAAGAAATGTATTTTCTATTAAGATCTCCAAATAATGGCGCTCTGATAGACAGTTTATCCATAGCAATTTTCCCTGAACTAAACTTTTTGATATTTAATCCTGCAAACACTAACCCTCCTGTCAATACTAATAAAATCAGCCAGTGGCTTACAAAGAAGCTGCTTGCCTTCATAACAATAATTGTTGGAAGCGGCAAGGCAATTTCCATATCTTCAAACATCGTTACAAACTTTGGTATAACAAATATCATCATCGCAAAAACAACTGCTATAACTACTGTAATAACAATAGCTGGATAGGTTAATGCCTTTTTAAGTTTTCGAACGGTTGCTAATTGATGATCAAAGTGTTCAACCATTTGGTTAAGCACCTTATCCAGCGTACCCGATGCCTCCCCGCATTCCATCATACTTACTAATATATCTGGAAAAACATTTTCATCTCTTGCAGCTTCTGATAAAGTCCTCCCTCTGTTTACTTCTTCATGAATATTTTTAAGATGCTTTTTAAGCCCCTTATGTGACGTTTGCTCAGATGAAATCTCAAGAGCTCTTGCTACACTAATACCAGCTTGTATCATTGCCGCAAACTGTTTGCAGAAAAAAGTAACATCTTTCAGTCTGATTGCCTTTTTAAAAATACCCACTTCACCTAAATCACTGTTCAGTGCACTTTTCCTTTTGATAGAAATAGGAAATAGATACTTGTCTGAAAGGAATCTTTTAACATGCTCTTCATTTTCAGACTCCATTTCACCCCTAACAATCTTATTGTTTAGTATATCTTTGGCTTTATAAATATAAAGTTCCAAAACCGTCCCCCCCTAGACTAATATAGTTCCATAAGTCGTTTGAATTCGTCTCGAACCTGTGAATAACTCATAGCATCTTGTAATGATATTCTTCCTTGTTTATAAAGCTTTACCAAAGAGGTGTCCATTGTAACCATCCCAAATTGGGCCCCCGTCTGCATTTGAGAATAAATCTGATGGGTTTTCCCTTCACGAACGAGGTTTGCTATGGCTGCATTTCCTATCATAATCTCCAGTGCGACGCATCTGCCTTTAACATCAATTCTTGGAATAAGCTGCTGAGATACAACTCCCTTAATAATGTTAGCCAGCTGCGTTTTTACCTGCTGCTGCTGATGCGGCGGAAAAACATCCAGAATTCTGTCGATGGTCTGCGCCGCTCCGATAGTATGGAGCGTACTAAGTACCAAGTGACCCGTTTCAGCAGCTGTTATGGCTGTAGAGATTGTCTCTAGGTCCCTCATCTCTCCAACAAAAATAACATCAGGGTCTTCACGGAGTGCTGCTCTTAGCGCACTGGCATAATTTTTGCTGTCTGTTCCTATTTCTCTTTGGTTAACAATACAATTTTTATGTTTGTGCAAATATTCAATAGGATCTTCCAAAGTCAAAACATGTGCTTTTCTTTTTTCATTGATATAATTGATCATGGTCGCAAGTGTAGTGGATTTACCGCTTCCTGTGGGCCCTGTAACCAAAACCAATCCCCTTGCATGGCTTGAAAGTCCCTCAAGTACTTGTTTCGGCAGTCCCAGCTGATCCATCGTAGGAATATTAATACTGATGGTCCTAAGTGCCATTGCATAACTTCCTCTTTGTTTAAAAATATTTACCCTGTATCTTCCAAGGTTTGGAACAGCATAAGAAAAGTCCACTTCTCCCCGCTCTAAAAGCACTTCATAAAGCGAAGCATTTTCCATTAGAAGCTGCTCAGCTAGTATTTTGGTATCATCATAACTAAGGGGGGGCATATCTAGTGATACAAGATTGCCATATACTCTTAATCGTGGTGGTATCCCTACTGTAATATGAAGGTCAGAGGCTTTCTTTTCATCCCCAATATATAGTAACTCATCAATATGCATATTTATCTCCTAACTCCCTACTGCTCATAAGCTATTCTGAGCATTTCTTCCATGGTCGTCTTCCCTTGTAAGACGTTGTAATACGCATTATCCCACAGCGTCCGCATTCCTCTGCCAACCGCTTCTTCTTTCATTTCTTCCGAAGTTAATTTGCCCCCTGATATTACATCCTGCAGATAACTGTCTACTACAAGTACCTCATGCACTGCAAGTCTCCCTTTATATCCAGTTTGATTGCATGCGCTGCAGCCTTTAGCCTTATAGACTTCTGTTCCTGCTTTTATTTTGTAAATCATCTCTTCTGTAGATGTCACACTATGCCTTTGTCTGCAGCTTGGGCAGATTTTACGCACAAGTCTTTGTGAAATAACCCCTTTAACTGCTGCTCCTACCATGAAGGTCTCTGTTCCCATATCAACAAGACGGGCAATCGAGCTGGCTGCATCATTAGTATGCAGCGTACTCAGTACAAGATGCCCTGTGATTGCGGCTCTAATCGCAATGCTGCTAGTTTCAGCATCACGCATTTCCCCTACCATGATAATATCCGGGTCCTGCCTCAAAATGGAGCGCAAAGTAGCTGCAAAGGTTAAACCAATTTTTGTATTAATAGAGACTTGATTGATCCCCTCAATCATATTTTCGACTGGGTCTTCTACGGTAATAATATTAACATGATCTTGATTAAGTACTTTCAGCGCAGCCGCAAGTGTTGTTGATTTACCGCTTCCTGTCGGTCCTGTTACAAGAATGATTCCGTGTGGGTTCTTTAAGAGATTAATAATTTTATCATAATCTTCTGGATGAAACCCTAAATCCTGCAGTTCAAAGTTGTTACCGGTGCGATATATAAAACGTACAACTGTTTTTTCACCATAAATGGTCGGCAAAATACTGACACGCAGGTCAACCTGCTGGCCGTTTACATTTTTGGACATCCTGCCATCCTGAGGAAGCCTGCGCTCAGCAATGTTAAGTCCTGATAAAATTTTTATTCTCGTTGTAATCGCATTCAGCGTTTCCTTTTTGGCTCTTGTCATTTCATGAAGCTGCCCATCTACTCTGTATCTGATGCGGACATAAAATTCAAAAGGTTCGATATGTAAGTCAGAAGCCCCCTTTAGTATGGCCCTTTGCATAATATTATTAACCAGCTGAATCATAGGTGCCGCATCTGCATTTTCTTCTGCTTCCTGCTGCGCCTTTTTCTGAACTTCTTCCTGAATTTGTTTTTCTACTTCGTTAACAATATTTTTGGTTTTAGCTGAAGCGTAAATCTGCCCGATAAGCTTTTCAATTTCAGCCCCTGAAGCAATCATTGGAAGAATATCCATTTTAGTAGATAACTTGAGGTCATCAAGTGCAAACATATCCAGTGGATCCTTCATGGCTACTTTAAGCTTATTGTCATCGATTCCAACAGCTACGACTTTATATCTTTTTGCAATATTTTCCGGAACCTTAGAGGCTATATTATAATCAATGGTATACCTGTCCAAATCAATATGCGGAATGCCCAGTTGAAATTCTAATGCGCCAAGGATATCTTTTTCTGTGATAATCCCTTTTTCAACTAATACTTCACCAATTCTTTTGCCGCTGCGTTTTTGTTCCTGCACGCCCCACTCTAATTGATCTTTAGAGATCATTCCAGTTTCGTAAAGCAAATCACCTAATCTTTTCTTCTCTATTTTTCTCATAGGCTCTCCTTAGCTAACCACCTTACTCATTATTATATATTATCTTCCCCATTTATTAGTTTTCGTAGATTCTAAAATAATACTTTTTTCACAATTTAGTTATATTATACTATTAGTTTCACTATGTTATCAATTGTTTATTTTTTAAATTATATATATAATCCAACTTAAATTTAATAATTTTTTTGTGCAACTTTTCTTATTATTTAAAATAAGAGCAATCTTTTTTAGAGATTTCTATTTTATATCGCTGCTTAAATTGACCTTTTTGTGATAACATGCTAGATTATAGTTAGAAACTAAAACAAAGGGGTTAAAGATATGAAAAGAAATTATTTTATTACATTTCTTGCACTCATTCTTTTATCTGCTTCTTTTTTTGCTGCACCTTTATCTGCAGCTGAAATCGACAGCAGTGTATTAGACGAGGCAAAAACAACGATTGAAGAAACTTCTAAAGTATTAGAAACTGTAAACCAAGAGGAGGCTGATGCGGCTGTTTCGTCTGCAGTTTCTGCTGCCGGCAGTTTTGTTGATACAGTAGCAGGACTTGAAGAAGCAGCCGTCAAGAAGGCAAACGCAGAAAAGTATGCCTTTTTAACGCTGGTTCCTCCGCTCATTGCTATTTTGCTTGCTTTTGTTACTAAAAACGTCATTCTTTCACTATTTATAGGTGTATTATCCGGAACTTATATGCTGGCTTTAAATGATACAAACGCTATTGCAGCCATTTATGCGGCATTTGAAAAGTTCACCTATGCCGCACTGAATTCGCTGGCCGATTCATGGAATGCCGGTATTGTCCTTCAAGTTCTAGCAATCGGAGGCCTTATCGCACTTATCTCAAAACTCGGGGGGGCAAGGGCTGTTGCTGAAGCTTTAGTAAAGCATGCAAAGACTGCGAAAAGTTCTCAGTTTGTAACTTGGCTTCTTGGTCTTTTCATCTTCTTCGATGATTATGCGAATTCACTCATTGTTGGACCTATTATGCGTCCTGTAACGGATAAGCAGAAGATTTCAAGGGAAAAACTCAGTTTCATTATTGATGCAACTGCAGCGCCAGTTGCTGGCATTATGTTTGTATCCACATGGATTGGTTATGAGCTGAGTGTTATCAAAGAAGGTTTCAGCCAGATTGGTCAAAACATTTCACCTTTTAACGTGTTTATGGAAACTATTCCTTTTAGATTTTATAATATTCTAATGCTTATTTTTATCGTTTTCATTGTTATTACCGTCAGAGATTTTGGTCCGATGTATAAAGCTGAAAGACGTGCCAGACTGACTGGAAAAGTCCTAAGAGATGGCGCTGTCCCCCTTATTGGCGAAGAGATAAATGAGCTTGATCCAAAAGCTAATGTTAAGCTTTCAATATGGAATGCTATCGTTCCTATCGGTTCGCTCATTGTCAGTTCACTGCTTTTATTTTATTACAACGGACGGTCTGCCGTTTTAGACGGAGCTGATGCAGATACAGTTAGTCTCTTTGCAAACCGCCCTGCTTCTTTCGAAGCTATCCGCGAAGCCTTTGGGGCCTCTGATGCTGCCATCGTACTTTTTCAAGCTGCTCTTATTGCATCTATCCTTACGATTGTAATGGGTCTTGTACAAAAAGCATGGACGATCAAAGAATCTTTAGATATATGGGTAACAGGTATGAAATCTCTGCTTATTACAGGCATTATACTTATTCTGGCTTGGTCACTGGCAAGTGTCATTAAGGAACTCGGTACATCTTATTTCTTAGCTAATCTTCTAAGTAATGCAATTCCAGTATTCCTGCTGCCTTCACTGATCTTCTTTTTCGCCTGTGTTATTTCGTTTGCTACAGGGACAAGCTATGGAACAATGGGTATCCTGATGCCTCTTGCAATACCTATTGCACACCAAGTAGGCGGGGGCTCATATGAAGTCATTATGTTCAGTATCAGCGCAGTTCTCTCTGGGGCTATACTAGGAGATCACTGCTCTCCTATATCTGATACAACTATTCTTTCATCTATGGGAGCTGCCTGTGATCATCTGGATCACGTTAAAACCCAGCTGCCTTATTCATTAGTTGTTGGCGCTGTCACTATCCTAGCAGGGTACATTCCACTTGGCCTTGGGGTATCCATTTACCTTGTACTGCCTTTTGCTATTCTTATAACATATCTCATCGTAAGATTTGCAGGCAAACGTGTCGATGCTCCTGATCATGCATAGTGCACTATAAGTAATTCCGCATTAAGTAAATAAAAAGAACTTATTCTCTAGTTTATTTTATGCATACAAATTGCTTTTAATTCTAAATCATATGACTTTTCAAACAAATACATTTATAAAAGCTGCCTTGATGAGAACTTAAGGCAGCTTTTATCTCTTCCCTATTCAAAACAAATCAGCCCCTGCTATTTTAAACTCAAATAGCAGGGGCTGATATTTTTATTACATGATTATTTATTCATAGCTTCTTCAATTGCAACGGCTACTGCTACTGTAGCGCCTACCATTGGGTTATTACCCATACCGATAAGCCCCATCATTTCAACGTGAGCAGGTACTGATGATGAACCAGCGAATTGTGCATCTGAATGCATTCTTCCCATAGTATCTGTCATACCATATGAAGCAGGTCCTGCTGCCATATTATCTGGATGAAGCGTACGGCCTGTACCGCCGCCTGATGCTACTGAGAAATATTTTTTACCTTGTTCAATACATTCTTTCTTATAGGTCCCGGCAACTGGATGTTGGAAACGCGTTGGATTTGTAGAGTTACCTGTGATAGAAACGCCAACGTTTTCAAGATGCATAATCGCAACACCTTCTCTAACATCGTCAGCCCCATAGCAGCGTACTTTTGCACGTTCGCCGTTTGAGTAAGCAATTTCTTTAACAATTTCTACTTTTCCTGTATAGTAATCGAATTTAGTTTGAACATATGTAAAACCGTTAATACGGGAAATAACTTGAGCTGCATCTTTTCCAAGTCCATTTAAGATAACTTTTAGGTCTTCTTGTCTTACTTTATTAGCGGAACGGGCAATACCAATTGCACCTTCTGCTGCTGCAAAGCTCTCATGTCCTGCTAAGAATGCAAAACATTTTGTTTCTTCACGAAGGAGCATTGCTCCTAAGTTACCATGACCAATACCAACTCTTCTGTCATCAGCAACTGATCCTGGTATACAAAATGCCTGGAGACCTTCTCCAATAGCTTCCGCTGCATCTGCAGCTTTCTTACATCCTTTTTTGATGGCAATGGCTGCACCTACTACATAAGCCCAGCAAGCATTTTCAAATGCGATAGGCTGAATAGATTTTGTCAGGTTGTATGCATCTACCCCTAATTCCTCGCAAATTGCCTTTGCTTCTTCTATATCTTTAATTCCATATTGATTTAAAGCTTCGTTAATTTGTTTAATTCTTCTATCATAAGACTCAAATAATGGCATTTTTTCGGCACCTCCCTATTACTCATGTCTTGGGTCAATTTTACGTGCAGCTTCATCAAATCTGCCGTATTGACCTGTAGCTTTTTGTATTGCTTCGTTTGCATCCATTCCCTTTTTGATCATGTCCATCATTTTTCCAAAGTGAATGAATTTGTAACCTATAATTTGATCTTCACTATCAAGAGCAAGTTCAGTTACATAACCTTCTGCCATTTCTAAATATCTTGGACCCTTTGCTTTTGTTGAATACATTGTACCAACTTGGCTGCGAAGACCTTTTCCTAAGTCTTCAAGTCCTGCACCGATAGGAAGTCCGCCTTCTGAGAAAGCTGTTTGAGTTCTTCCGTATACGATCTGAAGGAAAAGTTCGCGCATCGCTGTATTAATAGCATCACATACAAGGTCCGTATTCATTGCTTCTAAAATAGTTTTGCCTGTTAAGATTTCTGCTGCCATAGCTGCAGAGTGAGTCATACCAGAACATCCTACAGTTTCAACCAGTGCTTCTTCGATAATCCCATCTTTTACATTTAATGTAAGTTTGCATGTTCCTTGCTGAGGAGCACACCAGCCCACACCATGGGTAAGGCCGCTAATATCTTTTATTTCTTTTGCTTGTACCCATTTTCCTTCTTCTGGAATTGGTGCTGGGCCGTGATTAACCCCTTTTGCTACCGGGCACATTAATTCTACTTCATGTGAATAAATCATTATCATGACTCCTTTCCACTGTATATATTTAAAGATATCTCTTTAAATCAAAAAATTACAATACAATCTTATTGTATAGGCGGTTAAGGAATCTGTCAATATTTATCATTTTTTAAATCTACTTAAAGTGGTAAATTTTATAGTAGTGTGCCGCTTTCTTGTTTTTATTTGTAGCAATCCCCAGCGCTCCTTCTTGCCCAATCTTTTTGAATAAAAGCGCCTTTATTTCAATTTCCTTAGGTGTACCTGCTATAATCTGATGCTGCAAGTTTGTGATATAATCTTTTTTTACACCCATCATAATATTGCGCTCACTCATATCCGCTTGATCCATCTCACTTGCAAGAAGTCTAAATTGCTGGTGGACTCTGGCTAAGGCTTCTATTTTGCTCATTGCCAAATCTTTTGGATCTATTTCGCGACTTAGGCGCCCAAAAGCATCTTTTAAAATATTTACTAAAACCTCATAGCTGGGATCTCTATAGGTATAAAATGCAATCGTATCTAAGCCCCCCAACTGGCAACCTGCTCCATAGGCTCCAAGCTTAATGCGGATCTCTGGGTTTAAATAGTACTTTGATAAATAAGCGGCTGCTAAATAATCAATGCCATCCAGATTTTGTTTTGGCTTAGTATACTGCAAATAAATATAATCTACCTGTGTATCGTTAATAAGCACTCGGTTTTGAGGCAGTCTTTCAAAATCATAATCGGGTTCACAAACTTCTAGCCTTGGATGTCTTTTGATGACTTTATTCCAGCTTCTTTCGTAAAGATTGATAGGATGAGATGGGACTGCTGTAGCAATTACAAGACCATTTCGGTTATAAACTGCAGCATCTATTGCTTTTATTTTGCTTATCCAGCTGTTCTCCTTCATTTGACTTAATCCTTCACAAAACTTATATAAAGGATATCCCTGTTCATAGAGATAACGTTTTGCTCCCTCTTCATACCCCATATTAAGGCTCGAAAGTGCACTTAAAATATTGCTGCTCCATCCTTCCTTAAACCGCGACTTAAACTGCATAAGCTTATGCTGATACCATCTGTCATCTTTTAAAAGCAAGTTCTCTCTCGCCCGCAAAAAAAGGCTGCCATGGTCTTTCTCATCTTCTCCTGAGATCACTGATACTTTTAGGAAAGGTGAATAGCCCTCTTCATTGTTATAAGCCAAGCATTTGGCTTCCAAAGCACCTTTAAAAGGAAGTAACTCTTTAGCACTCTCCTCTAAAAGATAGGTATATAAAAACATAAATGGCAGCTGATCCTTTTTAATATGAGAAGTATTGTAGTAAAGCTGTGACCTTGCAAGTCCTTTTGGAACTTTAGTCATCAGGTAGATAACCTCTTTATCTAATTTTATACTTGTTTTTACCTGAGGTTCTAAAACAAGGTCTTTAAGACTTATAGGCTCAAGATTGGCATTGCTATTACGGCTTTGCCATTTCTCCATATTATCAATAATATCAGACCACTCTTTTTGATCAACCTGGCTTAGCGTCAGCGGGTCAGTGACGCTTTTTTTCCCCTCCGTCAACTGAAGTGTCACGCAATAAGCTTCATGAAACAGAAGGGATGCATAATTCATTTTAAGCTGCTTAAGCTTCTTGATATAATTTTTTTGAATAAAATATTGCATTTCATCTCTTTCATGGGCCCAGCCGTCTAAAATAGACTGTGCCATTTCGATGCCTCTGTTTGTATGATGCTCTTCATCAATTAATGAAAGCTTTGCCTCACTAATAGCATCTTCTTCTGCCTGTTTATCCCTAATCCATTCTTTTTCTGCCTCTTTAAAAATATGATCTAGAAGACCGCTGACCTCTCTGGCCTTAGCATCTGGAATATCCTGAACAATCACTGAATAGACCGGATATGGCAGGTCATCATCTTTAAAAAACTTCACATTAGTAAGTCCATGTTCTCTCATTTGTTTTTGAAATGAAAAATGTGGATTTAATAAATAAGCCTGAATCCATATATCAAGTTCTGTCAGCTCTTTAGTTTCTAACTTTTTAGGGATGACAAAACTTTTAATAATACATGTCTTTTCACCCTCCGGCATCACAGCATGTTTCTGATAAGGTTCACCTTTGGTAAACGCTGCATAAAGGCTTACATTTGATTCTTTTTTAGGGAAGTCTTTTAAATAACTATCCATAATAGAAAAAATCTCCTCTATCTGAAGGTCTCCATATAAAATCACCTTCATATTGGCTGGATAATAATATTTTTTATATACCTTAATAAAATCATCATAAGTTAGTTTTGGTATTTCGTTAGGATCTCCTCCGCTGTCATTAGCATAATGGGTACCTTGATAAACCGCATCTCTTATTGTACGGTAAATAATGCGGTCTGCGCTATTAAAAGTTCCCTTCATTTCATTGTATACTACCCCGCCTAAAGATCCTTTTTTCGCATCATAATTAAAAGATTCCTCATAAAATCCCCCTGCATCTTTCAACATATTTGGATTAAAAATGCTGTCTAAATAAATATTAAGCAAATGCATATAGCAGGCTTTATAGGGCGTTGCAAAAGGATAAATCGTCATGTCTCCGCTCGTTAAGGCATTCATGAAAAGATGCGGATAGGCTCCGCTGGCATCGAAAAACAACCTGGCAGACGGATAGTTCTTGGACCCGGTGAACACAGTATGCTCAATAATGTGATTTACACCTGTACTATTTTCAGCAGGAGTTTTTACGCCGAGGGTAAAACTTTTTCTCTCATCCTCATTTTCTACCCACACTACACTAAGCCCTGATGATGTATGCTCATACGTATGTACCGTATCCTTCCCCCAACGCACCTTGCGCGTTTCACGAAATGGCATGTCTGCCCCATAGCAAATTGAATGATAGATAAAAAATACAATAAGAATAAATGCTCCGTGTTTAAGCATATTTCAGCCTCCTTTTTGATGTTAGGATATGCATTAACGGAATATCTCATACTTTCATTTCATATATTATAGATAGCAAATTATTTAATTTAAGGAGGGACTTTAAAATGCCACGTTCATTTTATCCCCCTGTTATGTCAAGACAGCAGCTGGGCTCATTGATCGTTGAGCTTACAACAGATCCTGTACTTGGTCCAGTTACCCCTATTCCCAACGCCCTTGTAACGGTTAAAGAAATTCTTCCCGGCGGTGAAGAACAAATCTACGCTGAACTTCTGACAAACGAAGTAGGTCAAACCCCTAGCATTGAACTTCCTACCCCTCCTCTGGAATTCAGCCTTGATCCTGCTATTTTTCAAATGCCTTATTCTACCTACAGCGTAGAAACTAACGCGCAGCCATTTTTAGATACTACCATTATAGGCACTCAAGTATTTCCTGCAACCGAAGCTATTCAGCCTATAGCCTTGCAGCCTGTACGTAAGAATATGCGTCAGACTCCTGAAATCATTATCATAGGCCCCCCAACACTCTTTGGTAATTATCCCCCTAAAATTCCTGAAGCCGAAATCAAACCCATTATCCCCGGCTCTGGATTTATTACCCTTGATAACGTTGTTGTTCCTGAATTTGTAGTGGTTCATGCAGGTCTGCCAACTGATATGAATGCCCCTAATTATACTGTTCCATATATGGACTATATCGCTAATGTGGCCTCTTCAGAAATCTATCCGACTTGGCCTATAGAAACAATCCGTGCCAACATTATAGCCATTGTATCCTTTACGCTTAACCGTGTCTTTACAGAATGGTACCGCAATCAAGGACGTAACTTTACCATTACAAATTCTACAGCTTTTGATCAAGCCTTCACCTTTGGACGCAACATTTACAATACTATAACCCCTGTTGTGGCTGAAATGTTTGATACCTTTGTAAGACGACCCGGCGTTTTGCAGCCGCTGTTTACTCAGTATTGTGATGGCAGGCAATCCCAGTGCCCAGGATGGATGACCCAGTGGGGCAGCAAAGCCCTAGGTGATCAAGGACTAAACGCTGAGGCTATCCTTCGAAACTTCTACGGCAATATCGAACTTCCTGAAGCTCCTATCGTTGAAGGCATTCCTGAGTCTTATCCCGGAGCCCCCCTAAGAACAGGCTCTACAGGGCCTAATGTCCGTAAAATCCAAGAACAGCTTAACCGTGTCAGTGTGAACTATCCGCTTATTCCAAGAGTTGCAACAGATGGCATTTTTGGCCCTGCCACAGAGAATGCCGTTCGCACTTTCCAAAGAATATTCCATCTTACCCCTGACGGCATCGTAGGGCGGAACACATGGTATCAGATTTCGAGAATCTATGTCGCTGTCACCCGTATGGCTGAACTTAACTGATAATTCTACTTTACTTCTAAATGAAATCTTCTGCTCTTATGCAATATAAAAAAGGCACTAAAACCATCATAAAAAGACCTTATGGGGTAAGGATTCAAAAAATCATTACCCCATAAGGTCTTAAATACTGTATAAAATAAGGAAGTCTCTCCTTCTTTAGAATAGATACTTTTAACATATAGCCTGTTCTTCCCGATAAAATGTATTATTCTGTTTTAATTGCACTAAGTGCAGAAAGTTTCATGGCTCTTTTAGCCGGAAAATAGCCGGAAACCAATCCAATAATAGTCGAAAAAACAATAGCACCCATTGCAAGCCATGGAGGAATAACCGAAACCCTAGTTGCTCCATACATGCCGATCATTTGAGCAATGCCTCCGCCTACAGTATTAACCAGAAGAGAAATAATAGATGAAATCACAACCCCCACCGTTCCGCCAATGGCGCCAATCATAATCGCCTCTACCAAAAACAGCTTTTTGATATCAGATAGTTTAGCCCCTATAACCTTCATAATACCGATTTCTCTTGTACGTTCATATATGCTCATCATCATTGTATTGGCGATCCCAATTGCTGCAACTAACAGCGAAATAGCCCCTATGCCTCCCAAGGCTAACTGCATGCCATTGGATACTTTTTTCATCTCATTCAGCCAGTCCATCGAACTATATGCCATATACCCTTCAGCTTTAACAGCTTCCTGAACTTCCACAACTTTATTGCGGTCGCTGACTTTGATTTTAACTTCATTATAGGCTCCCTTTTGCATAGGCATGCCATAAGGATCTCGATAACCGCCCTGCTTGCTCTGTTTACCATACAGTTTTTCTTGGTATTTGGTCTTTTCTTGCACAAGCTTATCAAATACGTCCCGCGGCACATACACATTATAGGCCGTATCATAGCTGGTTTCTGACAAAACGCCTACTACCCGAAGCTCAATGGGCTTAGGTGCTTTAATCTTTTCGCCATTCATATTTTCTACAACAGGTTTACCTGTCATATAATCAAATTGAGAGATCTCAAGCTGCATTTTATCAGATTCCAAATTAATCGGTATAGGCTCTGGCGGCTGATTCCAATTAGGACGTTTTCCAATCTTGGTGAACTGTTTTGGGATCTCCCCTCCAAGCACCATAACATTTTTTTCCCCGGAATCCATGGCTCTCCCTTGGACAGGTTCATACCCTAAAGCCTTCATATCTTCGCTATCTAGTGCAAAGATTGTCATTTCCCAATTGGTACGGTATTTGCCATAAGTAATATAAGCATTATTCATCAGTGAAGGAATA
>CALJNR010000141.1 GCA_937981575.1 uncultured Clostridia bacterium
TGATCTTGGAAAATATAAGTTACTTCTGTATCTTCCATGCGAATGATCCTATTCTCACAAACAAGCTCTATTAAAACAGGTGCATTCATGCAAAATGCTGTTGTTGCATAAAAGCTAGCTGCTATATTCTCAAACTGAATATAAGCTTCCACCGTGTCCTCTACTTCTATGATTCCTCTTAGATGATGGTTAATCGTTGTTGCTTCTACAGAAGTAGGTGTGCCTATAAAGTAGGTTAGCAAATCTAAAGTATGGATAGCTTGATTAATAAGTGCTCCGCCGCCTTCCGCCGCCTGGCTCCCCCTCCAATCACTTTCTGTATAATACTTTTCATCACGCTGCCATGTTACAAAGGCGCGAGCTCCAAGTATTTGACCGGCTTTACCTGAGAGTAGCACCTCTTTTATGGCTTCTACACTTTTATTATATCTATTTTGAAAACATACGCCTAGTTTTGCAGTTGTCTTAATAGATTGCAACTCTTTAAATTCTTGCCAAGAGATAGCTGGAGGTTTTTCCATAAAAACATTGATATGACGTGATAGCGTATAAACTGCCATAGGAACATGTAAATAGTGAGGGGTACAGATATGCAAAACATCTATTTCTTCTTTTGCTATCATTTCTTCTAAGCTAGCATAAGCTTTACTTTGATCATCTCCGAAACTTTTTTTCAAATCCTTAGCTTTTTCTAGGTTACAATCTGCAAATGCTACAAGCTTATTTCCCGGTAAATTACAAATAGCTCCTGCGTGTATTTTTGCAATACTGCCACACCCTATAATTGCACTTCTCACTGCCCATTCACCTCTTAATATAATTATTTTACGCCATAGCTGCCTTCTGTATCAAGAAAAACAACATCTGTCGTCTTCTGCCTAGAGATTGCACTTCTCTTACCTAATTCTTCTAAAAATAATGTCTCATCAAAAGGCAGATCAATTGGCTTACTTAGCCAGCTTGAAAGGTGCATCGCATTAGAAAGTGTTAAACCATTAATACCTTCTTTGCCTTCTGCAACAAGAGGTTTTCCGTATAAAATGCGCTCTGCAAAAGATTTTAATATACCTTTATGCTGCATATTTTCTCCTTCCGTTTCAACCTTAATACACGTCACACCCGGAATGGTAAAGCCACCTGTGGCGCTCTTACAATATGCTCTTTCATTTTGGTCTAACTTATAAAGTACGAGCTGCCCATCTTCACATACAAGCTTACCCATTTCTAAAGTAACTTCAAATCTATTAGTCCCTGGGCAATCTGCTGTTGAAGTTATAAACACGCCTGTTGCGCCGTTTGGATACTCAAGGTATGCCGTAACATCATCTTCAACTTCAATATCATGCCACTTACCATTATGACAAAAAGCCTGTACTTTACTTGGCATACCACAAATCCACTGTATTAAATCAAGGTTATGCGGGCATTGGTTTAATAAAACCCCTCCGCCTTCTCCCGCCCACGTTGCACGCCAAAGTCCAGAATCATAGTATGCCTGTGTTCTATACCAATCCGTTACAATCCAGTTAACACGTTTAATAGCTCCAAGCTCTCCACTATGAATGAGCTCATACATTTTGCGGTAGAGTGGATTTGTTCTTTGATTAAACATCATCGCAAACACTAAGTCATATTTTGCTGCCACTTCATTCATATGCCTTACTTGCTTTGTATAAACTCCTGCTGGCTTTTCACACAAAACGTGTAACCCGTTTTCAAATGCTTTGATCGCAAGCTCTGGATGCTGATAATGGGGCGTTGCTATTAATACTGCATCACACAGACCACTTTTAATCAACTGATCTCCCTCATCAAAGATTGTAGTGGTGTCTGGCAAGTTTTCTTTCACCCAGCTTCTGCGCGCTTCACTTCGATCTGCTACAGCAACTAATTCCATTCCCTCTATTTCTCCGCTTGCCACCTGTTTTGAGTGAGTAGTTCCCATATTGCCTACCCCTATAATACCAAGTTTAACTTTTTTCATAATAAGCACACTCCTATTTATAGCCTAGTTTCGCTAAATTTTTATAGCTTGTTTGTAAACAATCAAACGGACTACCCTCACAAGTATCTTGCTCTACCAATAAATATTGCGTTGTATTTACTTCCTCTATCTTTTTCAACACTGCCTTAAAGTTAATGTTCCCTTCCATGACCGGAGCCATCAACTGCGCGTATCCTCTTACTGTCATGTCTTTTAAATGTACACAATGAATTCTATCTTTTAGAATATCAATCCATTCACAAATATCTGCACCTGCTGCCTGTACCCAATAAGTATCTAATGTAACTCCCATTTCTTCTGGTGAAAAGTCTTCCATCAGTGTTTCCATCATACGTTTGCCATTTAACTTTTCAAATTCGAAATTATGGTTATGATACATAAAAAGCTTGCCTGCATCTGCCATTTTACGCGCTGGTTCTTTAAAATCCATAGCAAAATGCTCAATCCACTCAGGTCTCCTATACTTTTCTGGCATGCCACCTAGTCCAATATAGTCACAACCAAAAATAGTGTGTTCTTTAATAACTTCTTCTGTTTCATTCAAAATACGATTCGGATCAGTATGCGTAAGAATAATTTTTAAAGATAATTCATCACAAATTTCTCTAAGTACTTCTGGTTTGATCTTCCCCATACCTGATACTTGGATTGTTGTATAGCCCATTTCTGCAATCTTTTTTAATGTAAATGGAATATCTTTTTCATTTTGAATATAATCTCTTACTGTATAAAGCTGTGCGCCTAAAACCATCTTACTCACCTCATATTTTTATTTGAACAGATTTGATATATGATTTGATTATAGTACTTCAGCATACATACACCATTGTAATGCGGACTCATTACATTGCAAATATAGCGCTTGTTAGCTATACTAAATATATTATAGAAAGGAGATGTTTTGATGGATTACATTTCATATAATAAAGAGGGTCTTCACTTTGGGCATGCTCTTGATTTTACGCATCATAATGATTATATGATTCATTGTCATAACTCCTATGAAGTCTATTACTTCATCAGTGGTGATGTCAGTTATTTAGTTGAAGGAAAACATTA
>CALJNR010000142.1 GCA_937981575.1 uncultured Clostridia bacterium
TCCTATGAATTAGCTGAGTTGAAGGAGCAAGTAAAAAAACTAAGTACCAAACAGCCCCTATGGAAAAAGTTGTTAGGTGCAAAAAAAGATGTAGTTCTTTAACTACATCTTTTTTAATTTATTACAATGTATACAATTGACTGTTTTGTATTTTTGTATTATAATATAATTGTATAATAAAGTCGGACCAATTCAACGGAGGTGCCAAATTATGTATGAAAATGATTATGATGTAAAGGCTTTTGGAGAAACTAGAGAATGTGGATTTATTACATGTATTCATTGTTTAGCTGGTTACTGCAATACTGGTACCTGCGAATTAGATGAAAAATCATTAAGACAAGAGGATTAAAAAAAAGCTTTCGCCTTTGTGGCGAAAGCTTTTTAACTTTTATTTTTTATGAGGATATTGCTCTAAAGCAATCTTTAAGATATCCATTGATCTTCTTAAATCATCTTCATTAAGGATGTATGCGATTCTTGCCTCATCCTTACCCAATCCGGGTGTTGCATAGAAACCTTCAGCAGGAGCTAGCATAACCGTTTCATTGTCTACACTAAAGTCTTTTAACATCCAAATTACAAACTCCTCAGCATCAACCACAGGAAGTTTAGCAATTACATAAAATGCGCCTGTTGGCTTCTCACAAATAACTCCTGGAATGCTGCTTAATGATTCAAATACAATATTTCTTCTTTTTTGATATTCTGCTAAAACGTCATTGAAGTAGTCATCCGTTACGCTGTATAATTCTACTGCGCCAATTTGTTCTAACGTTGGACAGCATAGTCTGCCTTGGCAAAGCTTTAATATTTGCTTCATTAATTCTTTATTCTTACTTAGGACGGCACCAATGCGAGCGCCGCATGCACTAAATCTTTTGGAAACACTATCTATTATAATTACACGATCTTGAATTTCAGAAATATTTCCGAAACTTGTATACGCTAGGTTATCATAGACGAATTCTCTATATACCTCATCGGCGATTACATAAAGATTGTTTTCCTTAGCTATATCAGCAAGCATTTGTACTTCTTTTTTTGTGTAAACAACACCTGTTGGATTTCCTGGGTTTGACAAAAGAATAGCTTTTGACTTGCTATTGATTGCCTTCACAATTTCTACTTTGTTAGGTAAATGGAATCCATTTGAAGCTTCAGTTGTAATAGGCACAACGTTTACCCCAACCGCGCTTCCAAAGCCATTATAGTTAGTATAGAAGGGTTCTGGTACAATGACTTCGTCACCATCGTCTGCAATGGCGATCAGTGCAAAAAGTAATGCTTCGCTACCACCATTCATGATCAGAACCTCATCTTTTTCAAATGTGATATCGTATTTTTTGTAATACCTGATCATTGCTTCAATCAGCTCAGGAATACCTTGTGAAAATGAGTATTTTAGTACTTTGTCATCAAATTTTCTAACAGCATTCATAAAATTTTCAGGAGTTTCAATATCAGGTTGTCCGATATTTAGGTGATAAACTTTTTTTCCATCTTTTTTTGCCTTCTCCGCAAATGGAACCAGTTTTCTAATTGGTGATTCCTGCATGTTTACTATTCTAGTTGAGAATTTCATTAAATTACCCCCTGTATTTCTATTTTATGTAAGTTTTATACATCTATCGTGCCACATAGCCCATAAAATATGTGGCAGAATTGTATTTTAAACTATTTTTTCTATTTATTGCTTCACATTGAATCAGGCTTTTCAGTAGATGCTAATACTGTATAACAAATTAATATCATTCATAATCCATATTTTTATGAAGTTGCATTTCTTGTTCTAAAAATATAAAGAAAATGAGTGATGTATATGAAGTATTACTTTCTTTATCATTATGTAAAAGATGAGAGATATTTATACTTGGTTGGTGTAAGTTCACATGTGGATATAGAAAAAGAATTTAATAAGTATTTAGGAAAACCCCATTCTGGGAGCATACTCATTACAAATCTAGACACAATTAAAGAGTTTCGTGGAAGCCAGTATTAATTCCTACTGGCTTCTTTAATTGCTATTTCCGAGGCAATAGTGTGGATTCAACTTATTTCGCGAAATTCCGTTAGTAAGCTTAGATTATTTTGTTGTACCTTCTTTTTTTTTCTTACATCTGATATAATATGGTTTAGATTATGGAAAAATAATAATAGGAATATGTGTTTTAGGAGGAATATGTTTTGAGCAAACGTGAAGTTGTTAAGGTATCTACGGATGAGTTGCTGCGACAGCAAATTTATATAAATGAAGTACGACAGCTAAATGATGAACTATATCATGCAAAGGGTAATAAGAAAAAGGCTATGATTATCACGTATGGTTGTCAAATGAATGAGCATGATTCTGAAAAACTGTTAGGCATGCTTAATAATATGGGATATACGGAAACAAACGAACAAGAAGAGGCTGACCTGATTATTTTCAATACATGCTGCGTACGGGAAAATGCAGAACTAAAAGTATACGGCAATCTTGGACACTTAAAAGCGCTCAAAAAAGAAAAACCTGATATGATCATTGCTGTTTGCGGCTGTATGATGCAACAGGCCCAAGTAGTCGATCAAATTAAAAAGAAGTATAAGCACGTTGATTTGGTTTTCGGAACCCACAATCTACATAATTTTCCGGAGCTGTTGGCCAACTGCAAAAAATCAGATAGTATGCTTGTAGAAGTATGGGATGAAGAAGGAACAGTTGTAGAGGGCATTCCTGTCATTCGAAAATATGGACTAAAGGCCTTTGTAAATATCATGTAT
>CALJNR010000143.1 GCA_937981575.1 uncultured Clostridia bacterium
GCTAAAGCTTATATTGAAAATGGAGATATTTTTCAAGTAGTACTTTCACAAGTTTTTAAAACCAAGCTAAACTGTGAGCTTTTTGATGTTTATAGAGTACTTAGAACGATCAATCCTTCGCCTTATATGTATTTTATGAAATTTGAAGATGTAGAAGTTGCTGGGGCATCTCCGGAAACCCTTGTTAAAGTACAAGATGGTACGATTATCACACAACCTATAGCGGGAACTAGGCGGCGAGGTAAAACAGATGAAGAAGATATAAGGCTTGAAGCGGATCTCTTAAGTGATCAGAAGGAACGTGCTGAGCACAATATGCTTGTAGATTTAGCACGAAATGATGTAGGTAAAATAAGTGAGTTTAATAGCGTAGCAGTATCAGATTATATGAGTTTTAAGAGACTTTCTCATGTGATCCACCTGACAACTAGTGTTAAAGGTAAGCTGCGAAAAGATTTTGAAAGTATAGATGCAGTTAAAGAACTTTTGCCAGCGGGTACACTATCGGGAGCGCCTAAAGTAAGAGCTATGGAAATTATAGAAGAATTGGAAACTGAAAAAAGAGGTGTATATGGTGGGGCAATAGGTTATATAGGGTATGATGGCAACCTAGATACCTGCATTGCTATTCGAACTGTAGTTAAAAAGGATGGTGTAGCTTATGTTCAAGCAGGAGCTGGCATTGTTTTAGACTCAGATCCAGAAAGTGAGTATCAAGAAACAATTACAAAAGCAAGTGCAGTCTTTGAGGCTATTAGGAAGGTGGGAGATATGAAATGATTCTTATAATTGATAATTATGATAGTTTTACCTATAATCTCTACCAATATATAGGGAAGTTTAATCAAGCTATTCAAGTTTTTAGAAATGATAAGATTACACTAAAAGAAATAGAAGATCTTGATCCAACACATATTATTATTTCGCCAGGACCTAAGTATCCAAAAGATGCAGGGATTTCTATAGAGGTTATTAAGTATTTTAGTGGTAAAATACCTATTTTAGGAGTTTGCTTAGGACATCAGTCCATCGGGGAGGCCTATGGTGGTAAAGTTGTAAAAGCGAGGCATATCTTACATGGTAAGCAAAGTAATATTCAGATAGATCATACTTCACTATTATTTAAAGGACTGCCACCAATCATAACCGTGGGTAGGTACCATTCGCTTATCGTAGATAAAGAAAGTTTTACAGATATACTACAAGTTATTGCAGAAGATGAACATGGTGAGATTATGGCCATTAGGCATAAAAAGTATCCTGTATTTGGCGTTCAGTTTCATCCTGAATCTATTTTAACGAAGGATGGAGAAATAATAATTAAAAACTTTCTGGAGGTAGCAATCTAATGGAAGACTATATTAAAAAACTAGTAGAAGGAAAAGACCTTACAATAGATGAAACAGAAGCGGCAATGAATAGTATTATGGAAGGAAGTGCAACAGAGGCGCAAATAGGAAGTTTTCTAACAGCTATGAGGATGAAGGGTGAGACGATAGAAGAAATTACGGCTTGTGCTAAAGTTATGAGAAATAAATGTGAGAAGCTGCAAACACAAGGTGATGTGATGGATATTGTAGGAACAGGAGGAGACTGCACCAACACCTTTAACGTATCTACTGTTTCTGCTGTAGTTGTAGCTGCAGCGGGTGTTAAAGTAGCTAAACATGGCAATAGATCAGTATCTAGTAAATGTGGGGCTGCTGATATTCTAGAAGCACTTGGTGTTAAATTAGATATTACGCCCAAGCAAAATGAAAAGGTGCTAGAAGAAGTTGGGTTATGCTTTATGTTTGCACCAGTTTATCATACCGCTATGAAGCATGTTGCAAAATCAAGAAGAGAGCTTGGTATAAGAACAATTTTTAATATATTAGGACCCTTAGCTAACCCAGCATATGCGAACCTTCAAGTTCTAGGTGTATACGATGAGAAATTACTAGAACCCATGGCAAACGTGCTTTATAATCTTGGGGTTAAACGTGCGATGGTAGTACATGGGCAAGACGGCGTAGATGAGATTTCCATGTGTGCACCAACAACAGTCTATGAAATCAAAGATGGTACTATCGAAAGGTTCATTTTAAATCCAGAAATGTTAGGTCTTAAATTTTGCAAACCAGAAGAGCTTGTTGGTGGTGTAGCTAGTGAAAATAAAGACATCATGTTAGATATTTTAGAAGGGCGAAAAGGACCTAAGAGAGATATAGTACTCATTAATTCAGCAGCAGCGCTTTATATCGCATACGGCGATAAGACACTAAGAGAATGTGTAGAAATAGCAGAAGAAATACTAGACAGCGGCAAAGCCCTAGCTAAACTTTCAGAATTTGTAGTAGCTACTCAAAAAGCAAATTAAAAAAGGAGGCAATATGATACTCGAACAAATTATAACCAGCAGAAAAAAAGATATAGAAAAACTAAAATCACAAATAAGTTTACAAGACTTCATGAAACAAATAGAAAAAAACGCCTTCCACCAAACAAGCTTCAAAAAAGCTATAGGGGGACGGTTCTCCATTATTGCTGAGGT